>CALMWC010000024.1 GCA_937801655.1 uncultured Gammaproteobacteria bacterium | reverse complement strand
TTCATCAATAGTTACAACCCTTTCAAAAACCTCAAAGAGGGTTTAATTGAAGATACCGATATATCAAGTTGATGCTTTTACTGACAGGCTATTCAGCGGCAATCCTGCAGCGGTATGTGTTCTTCAGGATTGGTTGCCCAATGACATTATGCAATCCATTGCACTAGAGAATAATTTATCAGAGACTGCATTTGTAAAGAATGAAAGCAATGGATATAACATTCGTTGGTTTACACCAGAAGCCGAGGTGAATTTATGTGGACATGCCACACTGGCAACTGCAAGGATACTTTTTGATGATTATCTCGATGAAGACATCAGCGAAGTAATTTTTCATTCCAGAAGTGGGGAGTTAAAGGCCAGTAAAGACAATCAAAAGATTTATTTAGATTTTCCAATAGATGTCCCAAAACCAATTGATGATATGGAGTTAGTGACGTCAGTTTTGGGTAAAGAACCTATTGAATATTATCTTGGAAAGGATGATTACTTAGCTCTGTTTGACTCTGAAGAAGACATTAAGTCCATGGAGCCAGATTTTGAAAGATTAAAGCAATTGGACTCAAGAGGTTTGATTATTAGTGCACCAGGAAGAGCAGTTGATTTTGTATCCAGATGTTTTTTTCCCGAAATCGGTCTTAATGAAGATCCTGTTACAGGATCGGCACACACACTAATGATTCCTTACTGGGCTAAAAGAATGAATAAGAATCGATTGCAGGCTCATCAAATATCATCGAGAGGCGGTTTTCTAGATTGTGAATTGAAAGATGATAGAGTTCTGATTGGTGGCTTTTCAGCTCGTTATTTGCAAGGTTTTATTACTGTATAAAATGATTGATATTTATATATTTGATTTTTAATTTTATAGCAATTATCTTTAAACCAACTGGATACTTTTTATTAGGAGAAATTATTTATGAAAATTATACAAAGCTCTATAGCTCTTCTTTTTGTGATCAGCCCGAATCTTTTTGCAAGCTCTCATTCCCATTCTCATGATTCCGATCATAATCATTATTCCAATGAAGAAATTATTGAGCTAGCTATGTCTGCTGGGCCTTTAAATGTCAGCAGTAAAGCCACAATTATGGGATCCGATGGAACCATTCTAAAAGAAGGAAGCAATGGATGGGTTTGTATGCCAGGAACTCCACCCAATGAGAATGTAAACCCAATGTGTGTAGACCCAGCTTGGCAAAACTGGTTACAAGAATATATGAAAGGGTCAGTAGGTGAATCTCATGAATACAATTCAGAGACAGCTGCTTTTGGGGTTTCTTATATGTTAATTGGTGATATACCAGTGGATAATGATGAGGCATTTAATCTAGATACTTCAAAAGGCAATTGGGTAGCGGAAGGACCACATCTAATGCTTTTACTTCCTGAGAGTTTAATGAAAGATTTACCTAAAGATCCATATGCTGGTGGCCCTTATGTAATGTGGGAAGGCAGTGAATTTGTTCATGTTATGGTGCCTCTTCAAGTTACGGACCCTTTGCAATAGTTAAAGCATTTGACTGAAAGCAATTTCAATCCGCAATTGACACCTCAAGAAATGCTTGAATTGGGAGTCTTTGGTGGTTGGTATTTCAAAGGAGAGACCTCTGATCTTCCAAAAGAATGGTTTGAGCATGCAAAAGTAAGCCAAAATGGCTTCAATAAAAAACTCAATTACTTCAAGATTGAATCGGGCCAACCCATGAGTGTATGGATTGAAAAAAACTGGATTACTGCCGATGATCCATTAGGTTGGTTTCAATGGTATTGTCGATATAGCATGGGTAGAAGGTTGGAAGATGTGGATGATTTTCAAATTAAAAGATGGAAAGCATTTGGACCAAGACACATTGGTGGTATCAAAGCCAATTGCGAACCAAATGACATTTGGTGCAGACCTAGACAACGGCAAGCCTTATTGCAATGGGCCTATGATCCTTTTATATGAAAATCTAGATTAGTTCATGAAATTATGTTCTATTATTTAATAGTTAATCATGAATCAGTATTTTCTTTTTAGGAGTAACCCAATGTCTTTTTATCCAAAAAACCGAATAATCTTTTATTGCTCATTAATAGCATTGGTATTTTCTGGAACTCTTTATTCAGAAATCATGGTGATCCATGCTGGCACCCTTATTGATGGTCAGTCAAATAAAGCCCTTAAAAAAAGAACTATTGTGATTGAAGATCAGTTGATTATTTCAGTCACTGAGGGGTATCAGGTACCAAAGGAAAATGAAGTCTATTTGGATTTAAGACAACACACAGTTCTGCCTGGCTTAATGGATATGCATGTACATTTGGATGGAGAATACGATGAAAATTCATATTCAGAGAGATTCTCTTTTGAGGCTGCTGATAATGCAATACGAGCAGTAGTGAATGCTGAGAAAACACTTATGGCTGGTTTCACAACCGTGAGAAACTTGGGAGATTCTGATAATGTGACGATCAGTTTGAGGAATGCAATTAATGCAGGAATTGTTTCTGGACCAAGGATTTATTCTGCAGGGAAATCGATTGCTACAACGGGCGGTCATGCGGACCCAACAAATGGAGTCAGAGAAGATATCTTTCAGAGTCCTTCACCATCTGATGGAGTAATTAATGGAAGGGATGAGGCATTTAAAGGCGTTCGTTCTCGTTATCAATCGGGTGCCGATTTAATTAAAATTACGGCCACAGGGGGAGTCTTAAGTGTGGCTAAGAATGGATTAAATCCCCAGTTTACAGAAGATGAGATCCAAGCGATCGTTGAAGCAGCACAAGATTATGATTTTACTGTGGCAGCACATGCTCATGGAGCTGAAGGGATAAAACGTGCTGTTCGAGCAGGTGTGGATTCAATTGAACATGGAAGTTTGATGGATGAAGAAGGAATTACATTAATGGTTGAATATGGCACCTATTATGTACCAACAATCATGGCAGGTTTTTGGGTAGCTGAAAAGGCTATGGAACCGGGTTTTTTTCCTGAGGTTGTGAGACCTAAAGCACTGTCAATTGGTCCTGTAATACAAGAAACTTTTAAGAAAGCCTATGAAGGTGGAGTGACGATAGCATTCGGAACCGATTCCGGTGTTTCAGCCCATGGTGATAATGCACAAGAATTTATCTATATGGTTGAAGCTGGAATGAGTGAAATGGAAGCCATCCAATCAGCCACATCAGTCGCTTCAAAACTTTTGGGTATTAGCGATTCAATTGGAACAATACAAAGCGGTAAAATAGCAGATATTATTGCCGTATCTGAGAATCCCTTAGAAGATATATCCAGTCTTAAAAGAGTGACTGTTGTGATCAAAGAAGGAAAAATCTACAAGAACTGATCGTTTGATTATTTTTTTATTAAAAAAAGTTTTTGTGCATTCAATATTGGTAATATTTATACTATAATATTACCAAATCAGATATTGGGTTCATAGAAAAGGTAGATTATGGAAATTAGTTTTACAGAAAAAGATCTTCAATTTAGAGATCAAGTTAGGAGCTGGATTAAAAATGATTACCCAGCACATATAAAACAGAAGCAAAACAATGGAAAGGAATTATCCAAACAGGATATTATTGATTTTCATAAGGCACTTTCTGCACAAGGTTGGATGGGCTATAACTGGCCAGCAGAATACGGAGGAACAGGGTGGTCTTCAACACAGATTTATATATTCCAAAAAGAATTTGGGTTAGCGGGATGCATTAATATTCTACCTTTTGGAGTGGGCATGGTTGGGCCCGTGATATACACCTTTGGTAATGATGAACAGAAGAAACGATTTTTACCCAACATATTGAATTTTGATACATGGTGGTGCCAGGGATATTCAGAACCAGGTTCAGGATCAGATCTTGCTTCACTCAAGACTAAAGCAGTCAAAGAAGGAGATCATTACATTGTCAATGGCTCAAAAACATGGACGACTCTAGCACAGCATGCGGATTGGATTTTCTGCTTGGTTAGAACGGAAACGACTGAGAAAAAACAGGAAGGTATATCGTTTATCCTCATTGATATGAATACACCTGGTGTTGAAGTGGAACCCATTATAACCATCGATGGTGAACACGAAGTGAATGCTGTTTTCTTTGCTGATGTCAGAGTACCTGCAGAGAACTTGATTGGTGAAGAAGGCAAAGGGTGGACTTATGCTAAGTTTTTATTAGCCCATGAAAGGTTTGGAATAGCTGTAGTTGGAGCTTCCATTCGACAATTAAATATTCTTAAAGAAGTTGTTTCAGAGTTGAATAATCCCAACCTTGAAAGAAAAATTACTGAACTTGAGATTAATTTAAATGCGTTAGAGATGATGGAGTTAAGACTACTGTCTGATCTTGAAAACGGCGGTCATCCAGGAGCAGAGTCTTCAATTTTGAAAATCCGTGGTACTGAAATTCAACAAAGACTTACTGAACTATTTGTTGAAGCTTCAGGGGAATTTGCACTCGTATACCCAGGGCCTCATGGACATTCTGATAATCATCCTTCGGGTCCAGAGCATGCAGCCAAGTCAGTGTCTAAGTTCTTAAACTATAGAAAAACTTCCATCTATGGTGGTAGCAATGAGATACAAAAAAACATCATTTCAAAATATATTTTAGGTCTATAACATGAATTTAAATTATTCAGATGAACAACAAATGCTTCGGGATCAAATAGAGAAATTCTGCAAATCAGACTATTCTTTTGAAAAAAGAGAAGCGATTATAAAATCAGAGAACGGTTATGACCTGAATTTATGGAAAATGTTTTCAGAACTTGGGTGGCTTTCTTTACCATTTAAAGAAGAGACGGGTGGATTGGGTTATGGCCCAGTGGAACTGACCATTCTTTTCGAAGAGTTTGGAAAAGTATTGGTTGTGGAGCCTTATTTAAGTACGGTTGTGATTTCAGGAAGCATTCTGGATAATTCTAATTTTGGTAATAAATCAAAATTTATCGATACCATTATCAGTGGAGAGAAACACATTTCATTGGCTTACATAGAATCGAATCAAAAGTTTGATCATTTATCTCCCTCTACAATAGCAATTCGCGAAGGCAATAATTTTATTGTCAATGGAATGAAATCACTCGTTTTGAATGGCAGTAATGCCGATCATATTATCACTTCTGTTATGCTTGATGATGAGTTTGCTTTGGTATTAATTGATCAAGGAGTTTCAGGCTATAGTTTAAATTCATACTCTACAGTTGATGGTCAAACATGTGCTGAAATTAAGTTAGAGAATGTTAGTGTCCCCTCTGAATCAATTATTGCAAAGGGCGACGATGCTATTAACTTATTGAATGAAGCCATTAATTTAGCAACTTTATGCATCAGTGCTGAAAGCATTGGATGCATGACTGCCTGTTACCTAAAGACCGTTGAATACACTAAAGGCAGACAGCAGTTTGATCAACCAATCAGTAATTTCCAGGTTCTTCAGCACAGAATGGTGGATATGTTTATTGAAACAGAAATGTGTAAATCACTACTCTACAAAGCAATGCTTGAGTGCGATTCAAATGAAGCTACTAAATTTAAATCCGTTTCAGGGCTTAAATCTCAAATCGGTACTTCAGGTAAATTTGTATCGCAACAAGCCGTTCAACTTCACGGTGCGATGGGAGTTAGTGAAGAGTTATTGATAGGCCATTATCTTAAAAAATTAGTTGCTATAGATTCACTGTTTGGTAATTCAAACCATCACCTCAATAAATATATTTTGGGCTAATACTTTACGGAGAGTTTTTTTGTTTTTTCAGAGATAAGAAAAGCATCAGCATTAAAAATACAACAACATAGGGAGTACCCATTTTGCCAGGGGTGATTCCAGTGAAATATTCTTCACCAATTGGGTATAGATTAGCTATCAACAATGGTCTAAACGACCACTCAATAATCCAAAGGAGTATGTTCAGTGGAATTAGATTACGGTATTGAATCAAAACAATAGAGCTGAAAAGAGTCAGTATCATTTGCTCAAGACCCCAAAGACCAAACAACAAATATAAAAGTGTATTTGGGTTGGGATCTGATACTTCAAAGATTATAAAATGAGCTATCGAATTTGCAGCATACTCAGCTTCAAACAAATGCATATAACCCCTGAAAAACATTAATGCTGTAAATAATATCGAGCCATACAATGCGATTTTACTGCCTTGATAGTTGTTGTTAGCCTCTTTAGGCAATATTTTTAATACCATACTCATTAGTTTTACTAGTGATATCTAGCTCCATTTGCTCCCTATAAAACCTACTGATACTCTATAATTGTAATGAAATAAAGGGAAGTATATTTATGAAAATATTAAGAACACCAGAGCAGTGTTTTATCAATTTGAAAGATTATCCTTTTGAACCTAATTACACTGTTATTAAAACGGAGTGTGGCAATGATATGAGAATTCATCATATTGATGAAGGTCCAAAAGATGGACCCATTATTTTATGCATGCACGGTCAGCCAGTTTGGAGTTATCTCTATAGAAAAATGATTCCATTTCTGAATCATCAGGGCATAAGGGTCATAGCACCTGACTTACCCGGTTATGGAAAATCAGATAAACCAGCTGCCAGAAAAGATTATTCATATCAAAGACAGGTTGATTGGATCAGTCAGTGGTTAGAAGCAAATGACTTTAATAATTTGAATCTCTTTGGACAAGATTGGGGTGGCTTGATTGGCTTAAGAGTGATTGCTGATCATCCAGAGCGATTTGATCGTGTCATTATCTCTAATACCGGTTTACCGTATAGGCCTGATGTTCCAGAAGAGATTGTTCAACAAGTTAGAGAGTTTAGAGAAAATGCTAAAACACCAACCCTGCCTGAAATGGCAAGAAAATTAAGGACAACCGATAAAGATCAGGGGTTAAGTTTTGCTTACTGGCAGAAATATTGTTGGGAAACCAAGGACATCCCTATAGGATTCATGATGTCTTCTATGTTAGAGCGAAAGAGAAGCAAATTATCTACAATGTTGGATTTATTATTTATCAATCTAGGTCTCAAAAACGTATCGCCTTTTCAAACTGAACTGGGAAAAGCATACGCAGCTCCGTTCCCCAATCAATTCTATAAAATGGGCCCCAGAGCTATGCCAAGCCAAGTTCCAACGATGCCAGACGATCCTTCACTAGAAGCACAAAAAAAAGCATGGGAGTTTTACAAAACATTCGAGAAACCTTTTCTTTGTGCTTTCTCTGATAATGACCCTGTGACCCGAGGCGCTGATCGCGAGTTTCTAAATTTGGTCCCAGGCGCACAAGGACAGACTCATTCAACTGTCGAGGGAGGCGGTCATTTCATTCAAGAGGAGAAACCTGAGGAGATTTCAGAAATTATTATCAATTTTATAAGCACAACAACAAAAGAGGTTTACAAATGAAGGTTGAAAATAAGCTTAAACCCAATGCAAAACAAATGGCTGGTTTTGTTATGGGTGATACCAAGAGCCCAATTCAAATGGTTAATTTATTAAAATTCAAAGCCAAGGCTGAATACAAAGATGGGCGTGAGACAGAATTAACTGGTGAGGAAGCGTATAAAATTTATTCGGAAGAAGTTAAACAGCATTTGGAAAATGTTGGAGGTAAAATTATTTTTAGTGGAATTGTAAGTAGGTTGTTCTTAGGAGAAGTTGAAGAACTATGGGATTGGATTGCCATCGCTGTGTATCCAAATAAAGCAGCAATGCTTAAAATGATTATGAACAAGGACTATCAAAAAAGTGAAATACATCGCAGCGCTGGTTTAGCAGGGCAATTGAATATAGAAACTAAGTCACATCAATAGGTTAAACAAATATTGATTAAGCTCACACCAAAACACGAGTACTTTATGGGACTTGCTATAGAACAAGCCCAGCAGGCGGAAGAAGAGGGAGAAGTGCCAGTAGGCGCTATATTTGTTGAAAATAAAGAAGTGATAGCCTCAGCAGGTAATGCTTCAATTCAACTCAATGATCCAACAGGTCATGCTGAAATTAGGGTTCTTCGCCAAGCTGCAAAAAAGAAAAAAAATTATCGTATTGGGGGAACTTTGTACGTAACGTTAGAACCTTGTTTGATGTGTATGGGTTCGCTGATTCATGCACGAGTAGAGACTTTAATATTTGGAGCTTACGATCAAAAATTAGGGGCGGCTACATCGGTTTTTGATTTTTCTAGCTCACCTGATCAGAATCATCGTATTGATTTTATGGGAGGCGTATTAGAAGAACAATGTCAGGATCTATTAAAAGATTTTTTTAAGAAACAGAGAAAAAAAGTTAAGAGAAATCAATATTAGTCAGTAAAGTATCCAAGGAACTTTAGAAAAGCCATTGACTCTCCATTGGCATTGATTGCTCCTGATGCAACTGTGATGATGGGTTTTCTTAATCCTGCAAGGGTTTCTTTGAAGACTTGATCATCCGATTCAATTTCAAGATTGCATTCACTATTGATTGAAGAAACTTCAGCCACTTTATTTCTGAGCGTTATCGTTCTTCTTAGGCCAGAACTGAATGCAAAACATACTCTGTATTGTGAAGAATCAATTTTTTCTGGGTTCAGACGTATAGCAAGAATATCAAAAAACA
>CALMWC010000023.1 GCA_937801655.1 uncultured Gammaproteobacteria bacterium | reverse complement strand
ACGGAATGCATCAGCTGGAGCAATTATTATCACAACTGCTAAGCCAGGGGAAGAAAGAGGTGGGGCTATTAAAGCAAGTGTAGGCGATGATGCCACTTATGCTATTACTGCTCGTGCTGATATCCCTATGGAAAATTCCAATCTAAGTATTATTGCTAATCACAATTCAACCGATGGTTTTAGAGAAAATACATGGATCAATTGTGACGATTGTGTTGATAATTATGAGTCAACAGATATCTACGCAAGAATGACTTGGGACATGGATGAGAATACTTCCATGGATGCAAAACTTAGATATGGTGAAGTTGATACTTCATCGATTGTTTTTAATGCAGTATTCCAGTTGCCAGCCTTTGAGGCATTTTTAGGTATTCCTACACTCTATGAAGATGTTAATACGCATAAATTTGATTTTGTCAGTAATTTCCCACATACCAATGATCAAGAATCTCTAGAGTTTTCTTTGAAGATGGAAAAAGATTTGGGTTGGGCCAATTTGACAGCTTGGACCTTATACAGTGATATTGACAATGAGTTTTCTGCTGATGGAACCAGTGGTGCTTTTGGATTCTTTTTTGCTGATGCATCATGTTTAGCATCATTGGATGAAATCGTATCAGCTGGACAGGGATTTTCACTGCCTTCACCGCAATATATTGCAACATCAGATCCAACTGTTCCCAATGGTTTATTGTTAGGACCTTACACACCTACACGATGTGATGGAACTCAATACCAAAGAAGAAATCAGGACGATTTAAGCTTTGAGGTGAGAATCAGTTCTCCTGATGACCAAGCAATACGATGGAGCATGGGAGCTTATGCCCTTAATGTAAACAGAGAAGTAGGAGTTAACCAAGGGACAGATTTAGGCAATGGCGTTGTTATGGCTATGTATGATCCTAAAGGTGGATTGAATCCAACTGAACAAATGGTTTGGGATGATTTTTCAAATAATGTTCATGCATTTTTTGGATCCGTTGATATTGATCTAACCGATACAATTGAACTTTCTCTTGCTGGTCGTTATGACAAAGAGAAAAGAAAAGTGCATAACTTAGTGCCAACCAATGTAACTTCAACATACATTGATTGTGATGGACCTCCATACACAGGTGGACCATTAAATACTGGACTGTGTAGTGCAAGTTCAATTCCAGACCAAGAAAAGACATTTGAGCATTTTCAACCTAAGATTAGTTTGTCTTGGGCAATTGATGATAATGCTTCATTTTATGTGAGTTGGGGCGAAGGTTTTAAGAGCGGAGGATTTAATAACTCTGGTGCTCGACAAACTATTGATACCTTTATCAACCCACTTAATCCAAACTCACCCATGAATCTAGAAGATTCTTATAACAAAGAAGTGAATAGGTCTACGGAAGTAGGCTTTAAAGCTCTGCTAGCTGATAATAGAGTTAGTCTTGACTTATCAGTTTATAAAACAGATGCAGAGAATCTTCAGTTCTTTGAATTCATAGTAGGGCCTTTTGGTCTTTTAAGAATTGTTGAGAATATCGATGAATCAGAAATATCTGGTGGTGAGATAGCCATTACAGCTATTGTAAATGATAATATCAGTGTCTATGCTTCAGCAGCTTCTGTTGATAGTGAGGTTACTAAGAATTCAGTTAGAACTGATAGTGTTGGTAATAATGTACCATACCATGCTGATTACACCTTCAATTCAGGACTTTCTCTTGATTACCCAATGTCCAATGGCATGAATTTCTTTGCACAACTCGATTACGCTGTTGTTGGACCAACATGGTTTCATCTGATGCAAACTAAAAATAGTAGAAATACATTATTTGGCGCGCCTATGGCTTATGATAAAACTGATCGTGCAAGATACGATACAGTCAATCTAAGATTAGGAGTGGAGCGCGATAATATGACTATTGTTGCTTTTGCTAAAAATCTAACTGACGAAGATTACCTAGCTGAGGTAATTCCTGCACCTGAGTTTGGTGGTGTGTTTGCACATCCTGGACCTCAAAGAAGATTAGGATTAGAGATTAGTTATCAATTCTAACTTTAATAGTTTGAGTAAATTAAAAAGCCCCTTAACAGGGGCTTTTTTTTAGTAAGGTCGTTTTAGATAATTACCTTTAGGTTCACCTAGAACTTGGCCTTCATCATAGATTCTATGGCCTCTTAGAAAAGTTGTCGTCACTTTTGCATTCAGTTCTTGTCCTTCAAAAGGGGTGTAACCTTGTCCCGATTCAGATTCTTCAGCTTTGATTGTCCAAGTCTCATTTGGATCAACTAATACTAAATCAGCATCCAAACCTATTTTAATATCACCTTTACTTGGTAGGCCATATCTTCTTGCTGGATTCAAACTCGTTAATGCAGCCATTTTATTTAATGATAGTCCTCTTTTAGAGCCTTCACTTACCAAAGCTGATAATAGGTATTCCGTTCCTCCAAAGCCTGACTTTGCTAACCAGATGTTATCCGCATTATTGGAGTCAACTTTATCTTCATGTTTGCAGCATGCGTGATCACTGACAATCCAATCTATATCTCCATTTAGAACACTGTCCCATAAAAACTCAACATCTTCTCTTGGCCTGATCGGCGGGTTTACTTTTGCCAAGTTTCCAGTGGAAGCATCGACATCAAGTATTAAATGTCCAATGGTTACTTCCTTTCTGAAATTAATATGAGGAAAGACAGTTTGCATTTGCATAGCAGCATCCACCGCTTTCTTTGAACTCAGATGCAGTAAATTAACATTCGGTAATTGTGTTTCATTGGCTAGGTAAGATGCTATGAATATAGCTAAACCTTCTGAATGAGGGGGTCTTGAGGCACTATAAGCATGCAGGCCTTCCAATTTATTGTCTTCTTGAACTAATTTTGTATAAGCGGCCATTATTTCAGCCGTTTCACAATGAAGACTCAAACTGATGTCATTTTTTTTATCTGGATACATATCAATGGCTTTTTGAATACCTCTCATTACAAATTCAAAATGAGCTATATCGTATTTTTCATTTTCATCAATCATCAAAAATTCATGCTGACTTGAGGATGCACCATGCAAACCATGGCCACCATAAAACATAAAGATTTTAAAAGATGTAATTCCAAATTCTTCTATGATATTTGGTATTTCATCAATGTGTGATCGGTCCATTGGTGCAACATGATAGGCATAATCAACAAAAAAATTATTTTTTGATAACTCCAGGACTTCAGGAAGGAAGTCCTTATAAGGGCCACCCTTATTTAAATAGTAGCCACCAGTCCTCATATAATTAAGACTTGAAGTAACCCCACCCATGGCAGCAGCTCGGCTTTCAATGATGGCATCTTCATTTAAGGGGTTATATATTCCAGTATGCATATGCGCATCAACCAACCCTGGAAAAGCTAGTTTATTATTACCATCATAAATATTTTTAGCTTCTTCTGAGTTAATATTGGGTTTAATTTCTTTAAATACTCCATCCTTAATAGCTATATCGGATATTTCTACTTCGTCAGAATTAGGTTTTACCACTTGAATATTTTTTATAAGCAGATCATATTTTTGTTCTTCACTCATTAAATTTCCTTTTAAAATTATGTTGTTTCATCAAATCCCAATGCACCAGGATTGATTAGGTTTTTGGGATCCAATTGTTTTTTTAAAGCACAGAGAAAATTTCTTGTTTCTTTCGTTCTTGTTTTTAGATAAGGATAGTCTTTTCCAATCTGAAAATGAATAGCGCCATTGGCCACACACATGTCCTCAATTCTTTGTTTTATTTCATAGACTAATTCCATCCCTTGAGGATTGGGATCATGAACAGGCACATCATCTAAATTCAGAGGGTAAACCTTTTTGTGGTAAATAGTTTGCTCATCTTTCCATAAAAAAGTTGGTTCATATAAGAATGCATTACTGTCGATGAATGAAAACATCCGATTCATTGCTACACCATGCTGTTCCATTCTATCTTTGTATTCCAACATCAATGATTCAAAATCATTATCGTGTTTCAGTACTTTTGAGAAGGGGAGAACACTGTGTGTGGGTTTCCATCTTTCACCATTAGGTCCAAGTATAGGAGTAAGTTCCATAAAGGGATTGGCATGCAAATAAACAGGAATAGAGTTTGCCACTTCCTTACCGTATTGTTGAGCAATATCTCTCGCTTCAGCTATTTTAATTTTAGCTTCTTTGTTATTGATGCCTTCAGTAGTAAAGTGTCCAGAAAATGCGGCATGCTTTAAAAACCCCCTTCCTGCAAATCCCATTTTTACTATTTGTAGCAAACCATCGAGTGGATTTTTAGATGAAAGAAAAACAGATTTTGCTGCCACCAATGGATTTGCATTTTCCATTTCCATGATTGCTGTTTTTTGTTTTCTAGGATCAAGTCCGTGGTTGTCGGACACAACTCCTATTTTTGATATATCTCTCATTGCTAAAAAAAGATTTTTAAAATTTGGAAAACCAAATGAGATTGCAGCAAAGCCTTCAGGCTTCTTTCTCAACTTTAAAGTAATCCTAGTTTTTACACCCAAAGCTCCTGAGTCACCTAGGAATAAGCCACCGGTATCAGGCCCATAATGTCTGAAGAATCTTGAACTATTTTCATTGGCACCTTGAGAGCCAGTTTCAATCACTTCACCAGTTCCAATTATCACTTGAAGGCTTGAAAGCGAATCTGCCGATACCGCATTGTTCGTCCCATGACTAAGCGCATGAAATGACATGGAGCCAGCAATGGTTGCGACTCTTCCTGAAAAAGGTCCCCAGAAAGGAGTTCTTAAGCCTAATGGACTCAAAGCTTCATAAAGTTCAAGCCAAGTGACACCAGGCTCAACAGTAACGAACATATCTTCTTCATTAATTTCAATTTTCTTAAGATTCTGACTATCGATAATTATCGTATTACTGTTAATAGGAAGATAGCCACCGGTATAAGATGCCCCACCACCTCTAACGATTAATGAAACATCATTTGCAATACAAGCTTTTACAACTTTTATAAGTTCATAGGAATCACGCGGCCTAGCTACCGCTAATGGCTTTTCTTTAGATGATACGAAGACATCGGTTGAGTAGAAAGATAAAGTTTCTTCATTCTGAATAAAGTTATCTTTACCAACAATGTCAGAAATTTGGTCAAATGCAATATCGACTGAACTCATTTTTCCCCTACTTATTATATTTTTCAAATGAATGATTATATCCTTTGGATTACTAGCATGTTAAATTATTTGAAAATATTTTTTAAAAAAACCATAGATGAAAACAAAAAAAATAAAAGGCTATGTTGAATGTAAATATGGACAAATTCATTATCAATCTCATGGCATTGGCCAGCCATTAGTTTTGTGTCATCAATCTCCCAGTTCATTGGAGATGTTTGGTCCTGCTTATCCTTTATTAGCAAACAATGGTATTCAAGCCATTGGGGTTGATACTCCTGGTTATGGACAATCTGATGCACCAGATACTCAACCATCCATCAAAGACTATGCTGAATGTATTGCAGAGGTCATCAATCATCTTGATTGTAAGCCTGTTACCATCTTAGGTCATCATACAGGTGCATGCATTGCAGCTGAATTATCAGTTTTAAGGCCTGACCTTATTTCTAGAGTGATTTTAAATGGACCTCCAGTGATGACTGCTCAAGAAAAAGAACAAATAATGAATGCTATAAAAAGTGCGCCTAGAATTATTCCAATAAAAGATGGAAGTCACTTGAAAGATTTATGGGAAAAAAGAATAAGCTTCACACCAGGATGGACGAACATCAATGCCATGCATAATGGAGTAATTCAAATGCTTAGAGCTGGACCTAATGACCATTTTGGATTTATAGCAGCTTTTGAATATGATTTAGAGTATGCAATAAAAAAAATCAAACAATCTGCAATGATACTTACAAATACAGGGGATGATATTTACTTTGCTGCATTAAGGGCAAAAGAGCTAAGACCCGACTTTATTTTCAAAGCTTTAAGTGATGGCACTCATGATATTGTGGATGAGCAGACAAATGAATGGGTTGACCCAATTGTGGACTTTATGAAAAAAAGTAAAAAAAATGTAAAAAAAGGTTATACATTTGTGTAGAAACCTATAAGATGCCACTTGTAAAATTAATTAGGAGAAATTACATTGAATATTTACGTTGGAAATATAGCTTGGGGAATGACAGAAGATGACCTAGAAGCACTTTTTGCAGAGCACGGAACTGTTGTATCAGCAAGCATAATTACAGATAAATACTCTGGTCGATCTAGAGGATTTGGATTTGTAGAAATGGAAGATGATTCTGCTGCAGAGACAGCAATTGAAGCACTCAATGATTCTGAACAATCAGGAAGAGCGCTTAAAGTGAATCAAGCAAAACCAAGAGAAGACAGAAGCTAAATCTAGCTTACTTTTTTATTCTTTTTTCATATTGAAGTGTAATGCCCCTCAGGGCATTACACTTCAAGTTATGTATATAGAGGTCTATAATGACTCTTATTTAATGAATAAGCTTATGAAGAGATTCAAATACCCTCCATTTCTGACCCTTATTGGTCTTATTCTTCAAGGTTTATTAAATGCTTTTCTGCCTCTTTATAGCATTAATTATTTTCCCAATATTTTTGGTAGCACTGTTATTCTTCTAGGTGTAGGCTCAATTGTTTATCTTCTTGGTATTTTTAAGAAAGAGGAAACAGCTATACTCCCTGATGGAGATCCTGAAGTATTATTAACACAGGGTCCTTATAAGTATTCAAGAAACCCAATTTATATTTCTATGACTATAATTTTAATTGGCTCGGCCATGCTTTATAACTCTTTGTCTGTTTTTATAATTCCAATTTTATTTATGATCATGGTTAAAAAGATTTGGATTGATTATGAAGAATCAAAATTGAAAAAAATATTTGGACAGGAATATCTTAATTATCAAAAGAAAGTTGGACGGTGGATCTAAATGTTTTTTAAAAAATTTAAGAATATTTTTAAACATAGTTATTTAATTTTACTAATTTCTTGTGAAGGTCAATCACCTGAAGAATTTAATCAAAAATTTGAAACTAAATTTAACGATTGTGTTGAAAGAGCTAAAAATAGATGTGATGACCTTAATGAGAATCAATGCTTGGTATTTGCTGAGTCCAGATGCGAAACATTTCTAGGTACAGTGGAAAATCCAATTGTTAAGTAAGATATGGAATTCTAAAACTTATAGCATTAGAAAAATAATCTTATTAATTGATCTTTTGAATAATAAGCTTAGTATTCCTATTAGTTAGAAAAAATTAAGGGGAGATGATGGAAAATATAACTACCAATTCGACTTCGATTTCATGGAAATGCAAGCATACTTGGAAAAGAGCATCTATCAACACATTGTGGTGCCTTCTTGGTTGCTCCATTGGTGACTTTGGTACGATCTACTTCTTTCAAATAACTGGTAACCCATGGGAATTTTCAGTTTTCCTAATTATGAGTCTTGCGATAATGAACGGATTAATTACTTCGATAATGTTGGAGACATATATTCTTTCTCGACAGATGATCTTAAAAGAAGCGTTTAAAGTAGCCATCGGGATGTCTCTTATTTCAATGATCTCTATGGAAGTTGCCATGAATGTCGTTGATGTCTTACTAACGGGTGGTGCAATGCTTACTTGGTGGGTGATTCCAATAATGTTATTGGCAGGCTTTATTACACCTTTACCTTATAACTACTTTCGGTTGAAAAAATATGGGAAAGCTTGTCATTGATTATATTTTTGACTTATCTTTCCAACTTCTAGCCCAATAAATAAAGGGTGTATCGAAGGCTGCTATTGCTACTTTAAAAAGCATTTTTGCTAAGCCCAATTGAATTGCTGTATTGAGATCAACAATACCCCACCAAACAACTAAGGAGTAGATGGAAGTATCAATAGTTTGCGAAGCCATTGTTGACAAATTATTTCTTAACCATAAGTGTTTTCCATCCGTCCATCCTTTAATTTTATGAAAACACCAGACATCAAAACGTTGGCTGATGAGATAAGCCAAGAGTGAACCAAAAATAAACCGAGGTGTAAAATCTAAAATTCTGACAAAGGAGTCATGAACTTCCGTTGAGAAAGTTTGATTACCTTGAGTAGATGGCAGGAATAAAAGTGAAATGCTTAGCATAATTAAAACAATGACGCTTATACTAAAACCCATCATTACAGCATTATCAGCTGCTTTTTTACCAAATTTCTCGCTCAATAAGTCTGTTGCAAAGAAAATACTAGAATAAAAAATAACCCCTAAACTGGTTTGCATGCCTAGAATCACTGTCAACTTTGGACCTTGTAAATTGGCTAATAGTATTGACAATACAATGCAAGACAAGAGGCCTTTCTGACCAAAGAACCTATACATTAGTATGGTAAAACCAAGATCAAGAATTAGTGTAATTCCATAGAGTAGATCTTGATGGTTGATGAAATAAAGTTGTATATAATCTGGAAACATAATTTTTTAAGACTAATAACTTAATATAAATTAATCTGGTTTTTGACTTTATACAAACATCTAATAAAATGAAGATCAATTAAAGATAGAATATTTTGATACAAAAACATAGTTAACTAAATGATTACTATTGGATATATGTTTATAGCATTTCTAGCCGCAGCATGCTTAGTTTATGTTGCAAATGCTTACTTAAAACAACCCAATAACATACTTCTTTTAATACTTTGCCCAACCTCATTACTTTGGTTTGATTCCTTTGTGATTGCAATGGGACAATTTGTGGGTGAAGGAAACCTCCTTTTAGGTGCAACATATATTCGCTACTCAGCACATTGGTTGATGTTGCCACTTCTTTTTATAGCATCAGGAATGATATTGAGGGGTGCTAATTTTAAATTTGCATCAAATAAATACATTATGGGATTATTTTATTTTCTGACGGTGTTTTTCATCATTGAAGACTTTAGGCATATTTTTATTGTAGATTTTTATCCCGCTTGTTATGGCGATACTCTCAGATATGTGACAAAGGTTCCAATCGGGCAAGCATGCACTCCAGGAATGGAAGGCATGGGTATGAGAGTATCTCCAGCAGCTGCCATACTCTTGACACTAATACTTCTGGTATCGGGAATAGCAATATGGATAAAATATAAATGGCCTTGGCTTGCTGTAGGTTGTTTAATTATGTTTTTTGCAGCTCAGCCGACGGCAATTGGCCCCATACTTAGTAATGCCGGTGAGCCAATATTTACTTTTGTAGTTTCACTTGCAGCTATCAAATTTGGAAATAAGACTGAAGAACAAATAGCCTCTAATTCTTGAATAAATAAATTCAGATATTGATCGATTCACCGATATTAAGTGGCACTATCTCTATCTTTTGATCTTTATTAATTACCTCTAAACCTTCTGGAATAATTGCCCAAGAATTTGCTTCCCTAAACGGTTTCAATTTGAAGGATTCTTGCCCTTCTAAAATTATGACCTCTAACATACCTTGATCATTTACTGTTGTTTTTGCTTTAGCAAAAAAACAGAATTTTTCCGATTTTTTAAATTCTAATTGATTTATAGCAATCAAAGATTTTTCTTCTTGTCTCTGTCCTTGCATTAATCGTATTGCACTATGGACGCAAGAAACGAAACCCAACAGCTACAGAAACTGGATTGCCAGGCAGTCCAAAAACTATTTTCCCATCTGGAAATTTTGCCATCAATATTGGCTTTCCAGGCCTGATTCTTACTTTATGGAATAGTATTTCTGCACCCATATCAATTAATACAGAAGGTACAAAATCAGCTTTACCCGCAGACACTCCGCCACTGGTAATAATAATGTCTGCTCCAGCATCCATGCATTTTTTAATTTGCATTTTTATTTCAGAGGGATCATCTTTTGCATGCAACTGATTGGTGCATTCAAGCCCCAATCTTCTCACGCAAGCTTCAATATAAGGCCCATTAGTGTTTGGTATGCTGGATTCACTATTTCCATCCAACTCACTCCCAGTTGCGACGATACCTATCTTTGGAGATTGAAAAACTTTTACCTTATTAATTTTGTTCATTAATAGGGACATTAAGTTATAAGGATTGATTGACTTACCTTTTTCTAAAATAATATCGCCAGGTAAAAAGTCCTCGCCCGCTAGTCGAACATTCCTGCCTTTTTTTATTGGTTCTTTTAAAAGCAAGTAACTTTTATTATTTTCTTTAATAATTTCAACTTGTTCTATAGGAATAACCGCATCAAAATTTTTGGGCATTAATGCTCCCGTCATAATTTCAAAACAAACATGATTATCATTCGATGTAATGACTTTATCTCCAGCATAAATGGTATTTTTAATCTCTAAGCGTTGTGGATTCTCTTTTGTTGTTGCTTTTGTTTCTTTAGATTTGATAGCAATCCCATCCATTGCTGAATTTGAGAAAGGAGGGACATGGGATGCTGATACTAAAGTTTCTGAATTAACACCAAAAGCTTGATGGACAGCAATATCTTTTATCTCTAGCGAAGTAAGAGTTTTTTCTATAATATTTAATGCTTCTTTATAAGTGATCATGATTCATTTATATCTTATGTGGAATCTAAACTTATTGTGCATTGTTTTACTGTGGGATGGAAAATTTTTTAAATTTAAACCATAAGGCAGTTTTACGATAGAATAATTAAAAATAGGTAAGCACATTGACTAAGATTAATAGAAGAAATTTCTTGCAAGGTTCAGCCGCAGCTGGTCTCGGGCTTGGATTGCAATACGGGTCTATGGAAAAAACATTTTCAAACGAAACTTATCGTGGTTTTGAGGATCTTTATAGAAAAAAATGGACTTGGGACAGAGTCGTTAGAGGAACACATGGAACCAACTGTGCTGGAACTTGTGCCTTCAACGTATACGTCAAGAATGGTGTTGTTTGGCGAGAAGAGCAACAAGGAGAGTATGAACAATTAGGAGATGTTCCTGATTTTGGACCCAGAGGTTGTCAGAAAGGAATGCGTCATCATAAATATATGTATGGTAAGCAACGCATACTCTATCCCTTAAAAAGAGTTGGCGAAAGAGGTGAAGGCAAATGGGAAAGAATTAGTTGGGAACAAGCCACTATAGAGATTGCAGATAAGTTTCTGGATTACGCAATTGAATATAGTCCTGAATGCATTTCTTATGGAAGCGGTACTCAGATGTCTGTAAAGATGGCTTCTTTTTCTTCACTCTTAAGGTTTGGTAATATCACAGGTGTTACTGTACCTGAGTTCTTTTCTGGTGTTGGCGACCTTCCAACCGGTTCATACATGACCTTGGGACAAGTCTATACAGGCGATACATTTGCTTCTGTGTATAAAGCAAAATGTGTTTTAGTCTGGATGAGCAACCCTGCTGTGACTCGAATACCCGATGCTCATTTTTTTTGGGAAGCCCGTTATAATGGAACCCAGGTGATTTCAATTTCTCCTGAATTTACTCCTACTGCAATGCATTCAAGTATGTGGCTTAACCCAAAGCCAGGGACTGATGCAGCCCTAGCTATGTCAATGGTCGGTGTGATGATTGATGAGAAACTCTATCAATCAGATTACATAAAAGAGCAAACAGATTTACCTCTCCTAGTCAGGACTGATACAAAAGAATTCCTAAGAAGAGAGGATCTATCACTCTATGGCTTGCTGGCTGTAGACGACAATGTATATTACATGTGGGATGAGGAAACTGATTCCATCGTTCAGGCACCCGGAACAGGTAGAGCAGACAAACCTATGGGCAGAGACAGACGAAAACATGGAACCCTAGATCTAGGAAATATAAAGCCAAACTTAGAAGGAAGTTGGAAGATTGAGACATTGGATGGTGAAGTCGAGATCACCACAGTTTTTGAATTATTAAAAGAAGAATGCAAACAGTATACCCCTGAAAAAACATCTGAAATTACAGGAGTTAACCCGGGTGTTATCAAAAAAACAGCACGAGTTTTTGCTGATGCACAACCAGGCATGATTTATGCGGGTTATGCTTCATGTAAGTGGCTTCATGGCGATCTCTTGCAAAGAGCAATGCTTCTGATGTTAGCTCTGACTGGAAGTACAGGTAAAGAAGGCGGAGGCCTTCAAATTGCCAATGCACCAGTTACTAGAGGATTAAATCAATTTGGCTTTTCTGATATTGGCCCTGCATTTCGATTGATCTCTGCTACCACATGGGATTATGACCATGGAGACATGAAGCAACTGAATGAGAAAATATATGGCAAGGAGCTTGCCGATACATACGATAAGTATTATAAAAAAAGTGTCAGTGAAGATTGGTTTCCAGATTACAGCCAAAATGGCTGGAAAATGGGAATATTTGCTGGAAATAATGGTGCAAATTGGCGAGCTACAGGAAGCCATTGGAAAAAAAGTGCTTTGGAAGAGCTTGAAGTTATAGTTTCGATGGCACCGGACATGGGGATAACAGCTCTTACTTCGGATTATGTTCTCCCAATAGCTCATCACTACGAAAGAAATGATTTAATGCTGCAATCAAGAGTGCCATATTTGCAGGTTCTTAACGAAGCAGTCACTCCACTAGGCGAATCTGTTGATGATTGGGAAGCAAACAGGAGGCTTGCAGAAGCCATCAGCATAAGAGCTAAAGCAAGAGGTATTAAGCCTATTAGAGATGTAGTTGATGGGAGAACTATTAGGAGAGATTACACCAAGACACTAGAGCTATACACCATGAATGGAAGACTTAAAAATTCGATTGATGTTGCTCAATTTATTATCAATACTAGTCATGGTCTTCCTAAAATTTCATTTGCAGAGTTATCAGAAAAAGGCATGGTTAGAGTAGATGGATCGGACAATACCATGTGGGATAATGAGGACTCTCCTTATCACACTGAAGTAGTAAAAAGTGTCAGAGAAAAACATCCGTATGAGACTTTTACAGGGAGACAGCAATTCTATATTGATCATGAATGGTTTATAGAGTTTGAGGAGACACTCCCAACCTACAAGGAACCGCTCTCAATTAAAGATTTTCCCATGAGAATGATGATGGGACATGCCCGCCATGGTATTCATAGTATGTGGAGGGATGACTCTTTACTACTCAGTCTTCAAAGGGGTGAGCCTGATATTTATATAAATCCAGATGATGCAAAAGAAAGGGATGTTTTGGATGGTGATATGGTAAGAATATTTAATATTGCAGGAGAGTTTTTTGCGATGGCCCATGTCAGTTCGTCTATCCAGCCTGGTATGCTTTTTATGTATCATGGATGGGATCCTAAAGTATTTCAAGGCGGTAAAAACTTTGGCGAAGTCATACCAACAGGGGGGTTGATTAAACCCACTTCAATGGCAGGAGATTATGGGCATTTAGGCTATCAACCACTGGCCTTTGCACCCAATCAAACCTATAAAGATTTTACTTGTGATTTCGAGAAGTCAGCGTGAACGACTTATCAACTGCAATCAATTATGAAAGAGAATGCAATCAATCTTTAAGGAAATCAGAAAAAACAGCTGAATCACGAAGCAATCTATACACTTATTTCTCTCTTTTATTAGGCTCACCTCATGAGGTAGCATTAGAATCCAAAATAACATTCAATGACACCTTGATAAAAGGGTTGCCATACTCCTTTGAGATTGGGGATTTAATTGAGCAATATAATGGGATTGAAGCAGTGGATTTGAGGCGTCAGTACAGTGCTTTATTTGAAGTGGGTGATGAAGGACCACCGGCACCAATAAGAGAAGATCTATTTTTATTACAACCAGCAAAGTTAAGAGAGGATTTAGTGCGTTTCTATGATTATTTTGGATACACCTTAAACGATGAATTTCAATGGCAAATGGACCATCTTTCAATCGAGCTTGAATTTATGCATTTTCTCAGTTTTCAAGAGCTAGAATCTAATGATAATAAGCTATCATTCCAATTAGGTCAGTTGGATTTTTCAAAGAAGCATTTACTGAATTGGGTGCCTGATTTATCTTCTACAGTTAATCGTCTAGACAATGGTGATATCTATTCAAAAATTGTTGTAGAATTAAATAACTTTCTTTTAATCGATAATAATTGGCAAAAAGAAACAATCAAAAATATTCATATAACGGGGGATTAAATATGGGTCAAGTCGCAATGGTCATTGATTTAAATAAGTGCATTGGTTGCCAAACCTGTACTACGGCATGCAAGTCTTTATGGACCGATGAACCCGGTCAAGAGCACATGCTCTGGAATAATGTTGAAACCAAGCCTGGACCTGGTTATCCTCGTTATTGGGAAGAAGGTGGAGGTGGTTTTGATGAGCAAGGCGATCTTAAACGAGATGGCTTAATGCCTAAGAAAGAAGATCATGGCGGGGAAGTTCCTTTGAATCATGATGAAGTCTACTTCAAAGGTCTTGAGGTAAGATTACAACAAGAAGAACCCATGGCTAAAGGCAAGGGTGCCAATTGGGATGAAGATACAAGTTCAGGTGATTACCCCAATAATTATCATTTCTATTTACCAAGAATGTGTAACCATTGCACAAAACCAGCATGCTTAGAGGCATGTCCTGTGAGAGCAATATACAAAAGAGAAGAAGATGGTGTTGTGCTTATTGATCAGGATAAATGCCAAGGAATTAGAGAATGCAATAAAGCATGTCCTTACGATAAAATATATTTTAATTATGTCACTGGAAAATCTCAGAAATGCATTTTTTGTTTTCCTCGATTGGAAGAAGGGGTGGCACCAGCATGCGCAAGACAATGCCCAGGCAGATTAAGATTTGTTGGTTACCTTGAAGATGAAGACGGACCGATTAATGAATTAGTCTATCAGTGGAAAGTTGCTCTGCCTTTACACCCAGAATACGGAACCGATCCTAATGTTTTTTATGTTCCTCCAATGTTGCCTCCAACATTTGATGAAAAAGGAGGGTTTGCTGATGAGCCTAGAGTTCCAACGGAATATCTCAGAAGTCTTTTTGGTGAGAATGTCGATGAAGCATTAATTACGATGCAATATGAAATGGAGAAAAAACAAGAAGGAAAAGAATCCAGGTTAATGGATATTCTTATAGCAAAAGAATGGAAATCATTATTCAAAATTCCGGATGTTAAGATTTATTAATCAATGAATATTTCTTAAGGAAACTTCCTATGGAGCTTTCAAAAGGTCGAATTTTTCTAATCATGACATCATTAGTCTTGTCTTCCGTGATGGCAAGTCTGGACTCTAGTTTTACTCCAATCGCCATTCCAGACATGATTGATAAGCTTGATTCAAGTACCAGTGAAGTGGTTTGGGTTGCTCTAGGTTATTTAATTGCTGCGAGTGGACCAATGTTACTGGCTGCTAAAATGGCAGACGGTATTGGTCATGCAAGATTTTTTCAGATCGGCACATTGATATACAGTCTCGCAATGATTGCTTGTAGTTGGGCTCCTGATGCTAATACTCTGATTGCGATACGTTTTATACAAGGCTTTGGTATGGCTTTATTCTTGCCCACTACATTTGCAATTGCCACAGCAATGTATGGACCAGAAAAAAGAGGGAGCGCGCTTGGAATACTCCAAGCAGCAAATGCTGTTGGCTTCGTTATGGGTCCCGTTTTTGCTGGATGGTTAATTGATGCTTATGATTGGACAGCAATATTTTGGGCAAGAATTCCTTTTGCTATTTTGGCTATTTTATTGGCTTTTTTAGCTCTTGGTTTTAAGCATCCTTTTCAATTCTCTGAACGAAAAAAGACTTATGATTATCTCGGTGCAGTTTATTTAACTGTAGCACTATTTGGTATACTTTATGGATGCAATAAGTTGCCAGTTGAGGACAATCATTTAGACCCTTCAACTTGGGTTATTTTTACTCTTGGCTTTGCTTTTTTTGTTTTGTTTATCAAGCAAGAAAGTAAGCACAGTGACCCATTAATTGATCTGACACTTTTTTCTAATAGCAATGATTTCTCAAAAGCTTCAATAGCTTTTGCTTCTGTGTTTGCCAGTTTTCCTGTTTATCTTTTTATACTACCAATTATTATGATCAGTGGCCTAGAGATGAAAGCTTGGGATGCAGGTCTAGCATTAGGCTTGGCTGCTTTGGCAACTTTACTAATTAGTCCGATCGCAGGCAAAAAGTCCGATAAAATTGGACCTGAGAAATTATGCATGATGGGTGCATTAATTACTGCAATTGGTTATCTTTGTCTTTTCCTAGTATCGGCTGATTCAACAGTGCTTTCTATATTGCCTGCCATGGCATTGATTGGAGCTGGAACGGGTTTATTCTTCTCACCCAATAACAATCTGATGTTATCCAGTGCACCTCCAGAAAGAGCTGGTATGGTCTCTGGACTCTTCGGTGTTCTGAGGCAATCAGGTTATGCACTAGGCTTTGCAATAACAGCGAGTCTTTTTACCGCTATACAAAATTATTTTGACCTCCAGTGGGCCTATTCATCGATTGAACCAATGTCACAGAGCTCAGCATTAAGCATCACTGATATCTATCATCAAGGCAGTCAATGGTCTCCTGAGATGCTCATCTTTATTTTGCATATTGGAGTATTATTGTGCACCAGTATTCTTATCATTACATTCATTAATTCACTACCAAAAATTCAACTCAATATTACCAAGCACTCTATTGTAGTGGCCTCCTCATTGATGATCGCATTTCTCTCCATTGCTGCATTTAGCTTAACTGCACCGGGTTTTCTGAAAGAAGATGTATTATCGGCAAATCTAATTAAAAAAGATAAAAACCCAGTCAGTCCTTTTGGTATGTCTTCGAGATCGTTCGAAATTATTGCCACTGCCAATGCGGAAAAAACTGAAGAGTCTGATAATAATGTTAGCAATGATAATTATGACAATCGATGTGTTTTTTGTCATGGTTCTAATTTAGAAGGTATACCTGGTTTAGGGATATCTATTAAAGATTCAATGTTTCTAAAAAAGATGAATGTTGATGAAATTGTTATTTTTCTTAAAGAAGGACGCATGCCTAATTCCAGTGATACTTTATCAGGTGGGGTTATGCCTGGTTTTGCTTGGATGCCTGAAGAAGAAATTCAGGACATTGCAATGTTTATAAAATCAGCAAATAATAATCCTCAATGAATACTGTTTCTGTAAGAGAAATTCCTAGCTCATTATCGGCCTGGTATGCCGTAATTGTATTGCTATTAGCCTATGTTTTATCATTTGTGGATAGAATTATCATGAGCCTTCTCGTGATCCCTATTCAAAAGGATTTAGGGATATCGGATACTCAAATGGGTCTTCTCATGGGACTTGCTTTTGCAATATTTTACACCGTAGTTGGAATACCCATAGCCAGATTATCTGATGCAAAGAGCAGAAAAATAATCGTCTCTATAGGGATCTTTTTATGGAGTATCATGACAGCGGTTTGTGGCCTTGCTAGAAGCTTTATAGAACTATTTTTAGCAAGAGTCGGAGTTGGTGTGGGAGAAGCAACGCTTTCCCCAGCAGCGTATTCTATGATTGCTGACTACTTTCCTGAAGAAAAGTTGGGCAAAGCGATTGCTGTTTATCAATCTGGAGCATTGTTTGGTAGTGGTATTGCTTTTATTATTGGGGGAGCGATTGTTGGTTTAATCGTTAACTCCAATGCCACCTCATTGCCTTTTTTAGGCGAGCTACAGCCTTGGCAACTGGCATTCATCATAGTGGGGCTTCCTGGTGTTTTAATGGCGCTTGTAATGTTAACTGTGAAAGAACCAAAAAGAACAGGCATTAAAAAGGATCTAGGGGAAACTGTTTCTATAAGAGATGCAATTAAATATATGATTAAAAACTGGAAAGTCTATATTTCTATTTTTATAGGATTTAGCATGCTTGCAATCCCTATTACTACTATTTTTACCTGGTATCCGACTTACCTCCAGAGAATTCATGACCTTACAATAGGTGAGAGTGGAAAAATTCTAGGATTAATTCTATTTTTTCTTTCCAGTTCGGGAGTTTTTTTTGGTGGTTGGTTGGTTGATTTCCTAAAACGAAGAAATTATAAAGACAGTTTTTTTAGAGTGGGTTTAATTGCAGCAATCGCGCCTGTGCCCTTTACTCTTTTTGTTTCCTCTATATCAGATATAGACGCGACAATAATTCTGCTGTGCCCATTTATTTTCCTAGTCAGTATGCCTCTTGCAATTGGACCAATTGTCTTACAAATTATTTCGCCCAATCAGCTAAGAGCACAAACGGGTGCAATTTATATGCTCTTTATGAATTTATTGACAGCAGCTATTGCTACCACAGGCATTGGTTTTATTACCGATTATATTTTTGAAAACCCTCTAGATGTTGGGCAATCTATTATGATTGTCAATATTATATCTGCTCCTTTAGCTTTCTTGGCTTTATCTTTTGGGTTATTTCATTTCAACAAAACATTAACAAAAGAGTAAATATCTACTATTATTAACAGTTCACCCTTAAAGAAATTTAGTGGGCTTATTAACAAAGAAAAAGGAGATTTTCAATATGTCAGATGAATCAACACAAGATAATTATGCGGGTGTTTGGGACCATGGACTAGGTTTTGGGAAAAAGTCAGCACTTATTGTTATAGATCTATTACAAGGTTACACCACTGAGGGTTCTGCATTGTATGCCCCAGGGGTTATTGATTGCGTAGCTCAAATGCCAGATATATTGGCTTTAGCAAGATCGAAAGGGGTTCCTATTATTCATACAAGAGTTTTATACACACCACCAGATTATCCAGAAGGTGGTATCTGGATTAAGAAAGCGCCTGTGCTCAAAGATCTCGTTTTAGGTAATCCTTATGCAGAGTTTTGTGAGGGCATGGAACCTGCTGAAGGGGAGCTAGTGATTGTAAAACAATATGCCAGTGCATTCTTTGGCACTTCATTGGTTGCAACACTAAATGGCTTGGATGTTGATACACTTATAATCACCGGTTGCACTACTTCGGGTTGCATTAGAGCCACAGCTGTTGACTGCGTACAACATGGTTTTCGACCCATGTGTGTAAGAGAGTGTATTGGAGATAGGGCTGAAGGACCGCATGAAGCTAATTTATTTGATATCAATGCAAAGTATGGAGATGTGATTGGTAAAGATGTAGCTATGGACTATCTCAATAATTTATAAATAGTTTTTAATTAATTAAGAGGAATTTAGAATGAGTGATTTAACACAAAGTAGGCATTATGATTATATTCCGATCATTGATCGTGAGCCTTTCAAGTTACCAGATGGTGCAAGAGTTGCAGTAATGCCTTATCTTAATATTGAGCATTTTCCAGCAGCAATAGCTGGAACATCTCTAATACCTGGTACAGCTGGATTTTCTCCTGACCCATTGAATTATGGTTGGAGAGACTATGGTAATCGAGTGGGTTTATGGAGAATGAAAGAGTTGATGGATAAACTTGGAATGAGAGCAACGGTTTGTTTGAATTCAGAAATTATTAGAGAGTATCCTAGAATAGTTGAGGAAGCATTAGCCAGCAATTGGGCTTTTATTGGTCATGGTATCAATAATGCACCAGCAAACTTTATCGGAAATGCTCCTGATGGCCAGGGCGGTCATACTCCCTTAAGTGAAGAGAGAGAACGTGAAATCATCAGCACCGTTTGTAACACAATGGAAGAAGCAATTGGTAGAAAAACAAAAGGTTGGCTCAGTCCTTTTCTTACTCACACTGATAATACTCCTAGAATTCTTGAGGAGAATGGGGTTGAATATCTTTGCGATTACACAGCCGATGATCATCCTTTCAAATTTAACACACCGAATAATAATCTTATTGCCGTTCCTTATACGGTCGAATTAAATGATATTCCTGCTTTTCTAGGACATTCTGGAGTGGGTGTTTCTTCCGAAGCTTTTGGTGATATGATCGTTGATCAATTTGATGTCCTTTATGAAGAAGGTGCTACCAATGCTAGATGTATGCCAATTTGTTTGCATACCTTCCATGTTGGTCAGCCTAATAAATTCAAACATCTAAAAAGAGCCTTTGAATATATTGCTAGCCATGATGATGTATTACTTACTACTGGTGATGACATTAATGATTGGTATAGAGCAGAATATATGTAAATAAAAAAGCCCATATTTATTTGGGCTTTGTAAAACAATCATGGGCAGCTGATGGGTTGCCCATGAATAAAAAAACCCATGAAAAGTAAGTTTCTTTACCTGCCTGTCATAATTTACTTGGTATTCAGTAATGAATACCTTTTAAGCCAACCGATGCCACCAAAATTACCTGATGTTGGGCCTTCAGTTATGAGGCTACCAAAATTAATTAAGCAAACACCCATCAATTTAAAAGCACCAAAAGGCTTTAAGGTAGATTTATTTGCAGATAATTTGAGCTCACCAAGATGGTTATTGGTGCTTCCTAATGACAGTATACTGGTAGCTCAATCAAGAACAGAATCATTACCAGGTTTGCCTCCAGAGACAGTAAAGATACTCTCAAAAATGAATGTATTTGGACCTTCACCTAATAACATTATTGAAATCAGTCATAGTGAAGGAAAATATCAGGCTCAACCGATAATCACTGATTTGAATCAACCTTTTGGAATGATTTATTTTCAAGAACAACTGTATGTTGCTAACACAGATGCAATCTTAAAATTTAATTTTCAAGATTTTAAAATTAATTCTGAACCTCAGAAAATTATAGATATACCAACAGGACCTCCTAATAATCATTGGACGCGAAATATTATTTTAAATAATGATTTGAACAAGATATTAGTCGCAGTTGGTTCTGGGACGAATGTTAATGCAGAAGGAACAGATCATAATGAACGTGCATCCATTTGGGAGATTAACTTGGATGGTTCTGGAAAAAGATTGCTTGCAACAGGCCTTAGAAATCCAGTAGGAATGGCCTATGACCCCATTAATCAAAAACTTTGGACCACAGTTAATGAAAGAGATGGGTTGGGTGAATCATTACCACCTGATTATTTTACTGAAGTGATTGATGGAGAATTCTATGGTTGGCCTTACGTTTACTATGGGATCTATCCTGATCCAACTCAGTTGAAGCTAAATCCTTTACAAGTAAAAAAAGCACTAACAGAGTCAAGAGTGCCGGATTTACCTATTGGTGCTCATACGGTTCCACTGGGATTATTGTTTCATAGTGGAAAAAATATTGATCCTAAGTACAAACATGGAGCCTTTATTGCAAGGAGAGGGGGTGTTTCTACTTCTCAGTTGGTTGGATACGATGTTATTTTTATCCCCTTTAAAGATGGTTACCCAACGGGTGAGATAGAGGTCTTTCTTTCGGGTTTTATTGCCGACATTAATAAGGGAGAAATTCATGGTAGGCCTGTTGGTATAACTGAAATGAATGATGGCGCTATTCTTGTTACGGACGATGTAGGTGGTAAAATATGGCGGATTAGCTTTAGTGAAGACAATTAAGACCAAACTACTAATAGCAGGAGGTGGACTCGCCTCTTGTTTGCTTGCTTACCGGATTAAATCATTATCATCTGATTTCGACTTCTTAGTAGTTGAGAAAGATAATCAGTTGGGAGGTAATCATAATTGGTCATTTCATACGACTGATATAAGTAACTCTCAATTGGAATGGCTCTCTCCTTTAATATCATATCGTTGGAATGAGCATAATGTTGTTTTTCCAAGCTACTCTAGAACTATTAAAAAAGGATACAACACGATCGCTTCGATTGATATGCATGAAAAATTGATGCCTCTCATTGACAGTCATGTTCTTTTCAATAGCTCCATCAACTATTTAAATAATAAAGTAGCAAAACTGGATGATGGCACATTGATTGAAGCAGATATAATTATCGATGCAATGGGCTACTCACCTTCTGAAGATATCTCTATTGCGTATCAAAAATTTGTAGGAATTGAGATTAATTTAAATAAACCTCATAACTTGGAGAGTCCTATATTGATGGATGCTTCAGTTGAACAGACTGATGGTTACCGATTTATCTATACACTACCTTTTACTGATAAGAGATTGTTAGTTGAGGACACTAGATACAGCGATAATATGCAGATAGACGAAGAAGAGTATTTAGCAGAGATCATCAAATATATGGATAACAAAGGTTGGCAAGACTATAAGATTATAAATAGAGAAAAAGGAGTACTGCCTATTATCTTGAATGGTAATTATTCTCGTTTTATTGACAAGGAGGTTGAAATGATTGGGATGAAAGCACTCTTATGTCACCCAACGACAGGCTACTCATTGCCACATGCTGTCATGATTGCTGATCTTATTACCGATAAACTTTTCAATAAAAGTAATGAAATTGCTGCTGATATTAAGCAATATTCAATCCAATCATGGAAAAGAGACGAATTTTTTAGAATGCTAAATAGAATGCTTTTTTGGGGGTGTGAACCTGCCGCTAGGTATAAGATTTTACAACGTGTTTATACATTGCCAGAATCTTTAATAGCTAAATTCTATTCTAGACAGTATTCATTTTTTGAAAAAATAAAAATGATGATTGGGATGATGGATGGTTTTAAACCACCTATAAAAATTAGTAATGCACTAAAGGCAATATATAGGAATGAATAAAAAGGTTGCAATTATAGGAAGCGGATTTGGTGGTCTGGCGCTTGCTATTAGACTTCAGGCTTCAGGTTTAGATACTGTAATTTTTGAAAAGAGAGATAAACCAGGTGGCAGAGCTTATTTTTATGAAGAAGAGGGCTTCCATTTTGATGCTGGACCTACAGTTATTACAGCACCTCATATCTTTCAAGAACTATTTGATCTAACTGATAAGAAAATGGAGGATTATATTGAGCTTATTCCGATAGATCCTTTTTATCGTTTAATCTGGCCTGATGGCGAAGTTTTTAATTATAACTCTGATATGGATGCACTTTACTCTCAAATTGAGAAGCTAAATCCAAAAGATGTTGATGGCTATAAGAAATTTTTAAAATTTTCCAATGCAGTCTTCAAGGAAGGTTATGAGAAAATGGTTGATCATCCTTTTCAATCCATCTGGAGTATGATAAAAGTTGCTCCCCAATTGATACTCCTACAAAGTTTTAGATCAGTCTATTCGATGGTCTCAAAATATATTAAGCATCCAAAACTAAGACAAGCTTTTAGTTATCACACCTTATTATTAGGTGGCAGTCCTTATTCTAGTTCTGCTATTTACTCTTTGATTCATGCATTAGAGCATAAATGGGGAGTATGGTTTTCAAAAGGGGGCACAAGTGCTCTAATCGCAGGCTTGGTAAGATTGTATGAAGATTTGGGTGGTACCTTGCATTTAAATTATGAAGTAAAGAGTATTGAAACAAATAAAAATAATGAAATTCATTCCATTGTTAATGAGAATGGAGAAGAAGTTGAAGTTTCTGCAGTAGCAAGTAATGCTGATATTTACCACACTTATAATGACCTGCTTTCTGACAATAAAATTGCTCAGAGGAAAACAAAGATACTAAAGAGAAAAAAATTCAGTCCTTCTTTATTTGTTCTGCATTTTGGCCTTCGAAAAAAGCATCCACAGTTAGCACATCACACCATTCTATTTGGCCCAAGGTGGAAAGAGTTACTCAAGGATATATATAAGAATGGAGTCTTGCCGGAGGATAATGCTCTTTATTTACATGCGCCTTCGGTGACTGACTCTACCATGGCACCTGAGGGATGTTCAGCTTATTATGCTCTCGCTGTTGTTCCTAATTTAGGTAAATTGGATATTGATTGGTCAAAGGAAAAAGACAGATATAAGAATATTATCTATCAACAACTTGAGGATCGTTGTTTGCCTAATTTAAGAGATGATTTAGTGGTGGAGCGAGTCTTTACCCCCATTGACTTCCAAAAAGAGCTTAATGCATATGAAGGTGCAGCCTTCTCCATGGAACCCTTACTGATTCAAAGTGCTTATTTTAGAATTCATAATAGTGATCAAAAAATTAAAGGTCTCTATTTTACAGGAGCTGGCACGCATCCAGGCGCAGGTGTTCCTGGAGTAGTTAATTCTGCAAAAGCCACAGCAAGAATCATGATTGAAAAGTTAGATCATGGATAAAGTACTTTCTCATAGTGCTGCAATGATCAGACAAGGATCCAAGAGTTTTTCAGGAGCATCTAAGCTTCTTGATAAAAGTACAAAGGAGTCTGCAATATTATTGTATTCTTGGTGTCGTTACTGTGACGATCAAATTGATAACCAAATTCTAGGTTTCAATAAACAAAGTAAAGAAGATAATCCGAATGCGAAAGAGATCCTTCAATCAATCGAGAAGAGCACTCAGGATGTTATAAATGATATTTCATTAGAACAAATTGAATTTGAAGCACTTAGAAGAGTGCTTCAAAAGCATAGTATTCCTGAACAATATCCCATGGAGCATTTGCAGGGTTATCGGATGGATGTAGAGAAAAAACAATACCATAACATCACAGACACACTTCAGTACTGTTACCACGTTGCCGGTGTAGTGGGAGTGATGATGGCTTATATTTTTGGTATAAAGGATTCAAAAATATTAGAAAGAGCTGCGGATTTAGGCATAGCTTTTCAACTTACAAATATTGCAAGAGATGTTATTGAAGATGCAAAAATGGGCAGAGTCTATCTTCCAAGTGAATGGCTAGCTGAGCATGATATAAAACCAGGAACAATTTTAGATATAAAAAATAGAGTGAAACTCTTTCTAGTTATAAAAAGACTCTTGGATTTATCAGAGGAATATTATGAATCTGCAAATATAGGAATTGAGTATCTTCCATTGAGAATAAGATGGGGCATCAAAGTAGCTTTATCGGTATACCGAGAAATAGGTATTAAAATTAGAATACTGGGGTCCAATGCATGGAATCGAAGAGTTTATATAAAGCGTCCATATAAAATATTTCTAGCGATGAAGTATTTCTTAAGATACTTCATATGGAATAAAAAAAATACAGTACAGCATTTGGAAAGAAACCCTTTTCTTTGGAAGAAAAATTAAACTCCTAATTTCAGATCTTTTGGAACATAGAGAAAGCCAAATGAAGATGCATAATCTTTTTCAGAAGTGGAATGATGTAACTGATGAGCACGAATCATTCTTTTCATATAACGACTCTTAAATTTATATTTTATTTTAATTCTTCGATGAACGATTATATCGTGAAAGATAAAATATGCAGGACAGTAAGAAGCAATACCAACACCTACCCAAAGCAGAGCTGTATCATTGTGATAACCAGAATAAATACAGAGTATTGAAGGGATAGCAAACAAGACTGCAAACCAATCATTCTTTTCAAACATGCCCTCCCTAGGCCTATGATGTGACTCATGTAGATTCCATAAAAAACCATGCATAACATACCTATGCGTATAGAAAGCAACTGCCTCCATAATAAAAAAAACAGTAAGGACAATTAAAAAATTTAAAAACATTAACCCATAATCCCAATTCTAAAAAGTTTGGATAGCCACATTATAATGATGATATTTTATCATAATGATATATTGATTATCTCATCAATAATCTTAGAAAAACTAATTCAACTATGAAGGTTTTTTATTATGGAGGCAGTTGCTTTATGCCGTGTAACCCATGACCCATATGATCTTAAAAAACATATATACTGTTCATATGAAAGCTGTCCCTTCAAAACAATGTATAAAAATGTATTCATTATTATTATTTTTATTTATATCCATCCATTCACTAGCCTCAGAAAGCGATTGGATGCAATATGGAGGAGATGAAGGGGGAGGGCGATACTCGACTTTATCTCAAATTAATCGTGATAATGTGGGTCAATTAGAAGTTGCTTGGAAATATAAAACAGGTCATTTGGATCGAGTGCCAGAAAAGCTTTCTTTTTTGAAAAAAATGGTTGGTTTTCAGGTTACACCTATTATTCTTCCTAACGATGTAGGGGGTTTGCTGATTTTATGCACACCCTTTAATGAAATTATTGCTCTTGATCCTATCAATGGGACAAAAAAATGGTCTTATGATCCAAAGATTGACTTGAGGCCTTTTGCTGGTCGTTTCAGTTGCAGAGGTTTAGCTCAATGGAGGAATCCAAATCTTCAGCTAACTGAGATATGTGCCCATAGTCTTTTTCTGGCTGCTAATGATAAGAGATTAATAGCTGTTGATGCTAAAACAGGGACTCCATGTCCAACATTTGGAGAAAATGGTGTTGTTGATGTCACACCCATCATAAAAAATATGGAGCCGACAAATCAAATTAGGTCCATGCAATTAAAATCTCCACCAGCAGTGGTCAATGGCGTTATAATTATTGGGGGTAGTGGTAATAAGTTTAAAGATGCTAGCTCAGTTAATGGGGCTGTGCGTGGTTTTAGTGCAGTTGATGGCTCTTTTTTATGGGCCTTTGATACATTGATACGTGATGAAACTAATCCAGAGTCTCTCCCATATGATGTAGGGGGTGCAAATGTATGGTCAACTATGTCTGTAGACAGCGATAGAGATTTAGTGTTCATTCCAACTGCGAGTGCATCTCCAAATTTTTATGGTGGTTTAAGGCCGGGAGATAACCGATATGCTAATTCTGTTCTTGCAATTAAAGCCTCAACAGGAGAATTAGTATGGCATTATCCAAACGATACATCATGATATATGGGATTGGGATTTGCCTACTCATCCTCTATTAGTTGATGTCACCACAAAAGAAGGCAAAGAGCCTATCGTGATTCAGTTAGGTAAAACTGGTATGGTTTATACTTTTCATCGTGACACGGGCGAACCTTATTTTGAGATAGAAGAAAGACCTGTTTCTACTGATGGTATTTTAGGAGATCAGTTATCACCAACACAACCCTTTCCAGTGAAACCACCACCACTTATAAGACAGGGAATTACTCCAGATGATGCTTGGGGAGTTACCCCAATTGAAAGAGAAGGTTGCCGTGAGAAAATTGCTGAGTGCTCGATATGGTGGAATGTTCACCCCTATGTCTACAAAAGGAACTATCATGTATCCACAAGTTGGAGGTGGAGCAAATTGGGGAGGAGGATCATTTGATGCAGAAAGAAATATTTTAGTTGTCCCAGTTTCAGAAGTACCTTTTTATGTTCGGCTAATTCCAAAAGACGAAGTTGATCAGAAATTAGCAAAGTCACCCATGGCTGGCAATCCTATGGGTCCTCCTGGCTTAATTAAAGGAACTGAATATGGTTTAGAACAGGCGCCATTACTGTCACCATTATATACACCCTGTACAAAGCCACCATGGTCTTCATTGGTCGCAGTTGATATGGTTAAAGGTGAGATTTTATGGAAAAAACCCTTTGGAAAGATTGACAAGCTCAGTCCTTTGCCAATCGGCTTTGAATGGGGAACGCCATTTGCAGGTGGTGCAATCACTACTGCAGGAGGGCTTATTTTTATTGGAGCTACAGCTGACGAAAGATTCAGAGCTTTTGATATTGAAACGGGTGAAAAATTATTGGAATTGAAAGCACCAACTTCTGCTATGGCTACTCCAATGACTTATATGGCAAATGGAAAACAATATGTAGTGATTGCTACAGGCGGCCACATGTGGAATTACAGAGAAGGTATCAGCGATGAAATTATTGCTTATGCACTACCAAATAATTTAATTCAGTAAATCAATAGTATCTAGTTTTGCATCGGGATCAAGGAAATCCAAACCGGCATCTTTTATTTTCTGGTTTGATACATTTTTTGGACCGGGACTGAGGTTTAACCATTCCACATGGTCTAATTTTTCCTGATCACATACTGATGCAAAAAACTCCGACTTGGTTATTTTTACTTCATTGAAAAGATTATAGAGTCCACTAAGCTTTTTATTTATTGCAAGCTCAATTGCTTTAACAACATCATCTCGATGGATAATCATGGCATCGGATTGACCGTCAAAAGGTACTTTTTGACCAGAAAGTTGTTTTAATTGATTTTTCCACTCCCTTCCAGGTCCATGAATGGTTCCCGTTCTGAATATGCAACTCTGAATATCAGGATTTTCAATATTATTTAATAAATTTTCTGTTTCAATATAAACTTCTTGAAAAGGGTTTAAAGGATTTGCTTTGGTGTCTTCTGTAATTTCTACTTCATTATTTCCATCTCCATAGGCATTCAATGAACTGGTAAAAATAATTTGACTCAATGTGTTATTGGATCTACATGCAGCAACAATGCTTTCAGCAGTGCCGACATAAGAATCTTTGTATAGCTCAGGATCCATTACTGTTTTACCGTCTCGTTCGACCATGCCTCCAGCTACAGTCAGGATTAGAACATCTTGGTTCTGCAATAGTTCTTCCATCTTTTCTTCATCACTGCCATACATGACTATTACTTTATCTGAAACAGATTCCAGTTCATCTTTTCTAGATTCTTTAGTGGTGGTAACAGTAATGTGATGCCCTAATTTTTTAAAATGAAGACACGCTGCTAAACCTGTGTATGCAGCCCCCAGTATTGCAATATTCATAGTTCTCCTATTTTTTATTGTAGTGCTTCAAGAATGATATTGGGCAGTCGAGAATCATCCCACTCTGAATCCTGACTTCCTGTTCTTAGAATGACTAATGATTCCGACGGAATGATATACATTCGTTGTTTTCCTAATCCATCCATAAAGAAAAGATCATCTGCTTTATAAGCTTCGCTGTGGATATTTGCAAAGGCTTCCAATCTTGAATCATAAGGTCTTTTTGGCTCAAATTTATTACCCATCCAAATTTGCATACCATAATTAATGTTTGCTTTGGAGGGTTCGATCATTTGATCAACCCACCCAGATGGAAGTATTTCTTTCCCTTGGAAAGTCCCTTTATTTAATAACATTTCACCCAATCTAATCATGTCACCAACAGTTGACCACATGCAGCAATCGGTATGTACCATACCTCCTGGTTTGTCTACAAAGAAATAAGCATCTTTTGCTCCCAAAGGCTGCCAAATTTTTTCAGAAAAATACTCGCTATACCTTCGACCGGTTGCTCTTTGAATGATGATTCCTAGCATTTGACTATTGGGATTCACATGAGAAAAAACAGTTCCAGGAGCTGTATCACTAGAGACATTGATATTTGCAGATTTTATATCCATGCCCATAATTCTTTGTATTCTTTGACTGGTGGGTGAGAAGTCATAGTCCTCTCTTAATCCTCCAGCCATATTTAGAAGATCTCTTATAGTAATTGATTCTTTTTCAGTTCCTTGCCATTCACTAATAAATACTGATGCTGAGATATCCACTGATTCTATAAAACCATCTGCAATTGCATGACCCATAAGGATACCGTTCATAGTTTTGGTTAATGAATGCAGTCCAAAAAGTGAATCAAAATTAGTATCATTCCAATAATTTTCAAAAACAATATTACCTTTATGCTGAATCACTAAACTATTGCTCTTATGTGATTCTGCATAATCACTGGCTTTTTGAAAAGCTTCCATAGGTATTTCACTTTTATTAGAGTCAAGGGTTGCCAGAGGATTTGCATAATTGCCTTTAGTCATTTCTAGGGGTTGATACCAAGAAAGTCTTGGATTCAATGGATTACCAAGCAGCGAAGTTGTCCATCGTTCCCAAAATAGACCATAAAAGCCCAAGGCAGCTGGAATAAAGCCTGAAATAATAATTACTAGCAATAAAATACCAAGCCATTTAAATGTTTTCTTAAAGATTAATTTAATCATTTATTATCCTTATTAATTTATAACTTTATTGGTTGCTTGGGTAAAACCAGTCTGGTCCAACACAAGGCGTATTTATCTTGACTGAAAATGATGAATTGATTGATGGAAAGTCTTCATTAACGTCTACACCAGCAAGATCAATTCTTGATGCTGGAGTGCATAAGATTCCATCTTGATCCAGATCAATCCAAGCATAGACTACTAAGCCAGTATTGCCTGCTGAATCATAACCAAAGGTGTGACTAAAAGTTTTACTTTTTGAAGTAAAGGATTCAATCTCATAGAGTGGATGTTCTTGAAATCCAATTCCTGATATTGCATGAAATATACTAAAATTGATTTCACTGAAGTTTAACGTTGAATCAATTATCACTTCACCTGAGATGGTGACTTCATCTTTTATCAATTCTGGATCCATATCATTGCAGGATTGCATTCCAAATCCAATTAATAGAATTAGGAACAAAAAGATTATGATTTTTTTTATCATCATATTGATTGTAATAAATTTAGACGAAGAAGTTAAAAAATATGTTTATAATTTAATTATGGATGTGTTCAAGAAACC
>CALMWC010000022.1 GCA_937801655.1 uncultured Gammaproteobacteria bacterium | reverse complement strand
CTGGAGGGTAGATACCAAAAAGACCTGCAATAATAATCGCTACAAAAATTGAAAGTCTTGCGAATAAAAGCTCTTTTTTCTCGGTGATATTTTTTGCAAATGTTTTCTTTAAAAGGTCATGAGAAACTGCTGTAGATATAACCAATAAAAGCCCTGCTGCAGTTGATAATGCTGCTGCTAATGCTCCAGCAGCCACTAATGCAATGACCCATGGAGGTAATTGAGCAATTTCAGGGTTGGCTAAAACAATAATATCTCTATCTATATACACTTCATTATTATTGGTTGTATTTGCATCATTAGTGATCAGTCGCTGTCCGTAAACCCCTTTCTTTTCATTAAATCTTGGTTTGGCAGGTTCAAAGGCATTGCCATTGGCATGCTGAATTTTTCCATCATTATTTTTATCTTTCCAAGCAATCAAACCTATGTCTTCCCAATTCTTAAACCACTCAGGTGCGTTTTCATACGAGACATTATGTGTGGATTCAAATAAATTCAATCGAGCGAAAGAGGCTACTGCTGGAGCGGTTGTATAGAGTATGGCAATAAAAACCAAAGCATACCCTGCTGACTTTCTGGCTGCAGCAACATCGGGTACAGTAAAAAACCTTACTATAACGTGAGGTAAGCCAGCTGTTCCCAACATCAGTGCGGCAGTTATGCAAAAAACATCAATGGTACTTTTAATTCCTGATGTGTAGGGCTCAAATCCAAGCTGAGTCATGACACCATCCAATTTGCTCAATAAATATTGAGGGTCATCTATGACTTGGTCTCCAAAACCCAATTGCGGTATTGGATTGCCTGTGATTAGAATTGAGATAAAGACAGCGGGTACTAGGTAAGCAAAAATTAAAACGCAATATTGAGCAACTTGAGTGTAGGTAATCCCTTTCATACCACCCAAAACGGCATAGAAAAATACTATTCCCATGCCAATCATAACTCCCGTATTGATATCAACTTCCAAAAATCGAGAAAAAACTATACCTACTCCTCTCATTTGACCAGCAACATAAGTAAAGGAAACAACTATTAGACAAACCACAGCTACGATTCTTGCAAACGATGAATAATATCGAGTGCCAATAAAATCAGGCACTGTAAATTGTCCAAATTTTCTTAGATACGGTGCCAACAGAAGAGCCAGTAAAACATAACCGCCTGTCCAGCCCATCAAATAGACGGATCCATCTCTACCCATAAAAGAGATAATACCAGCCATCGAAATAAATGAGGCTGCAGACATCCAATCAGCAGCGGTTGCCATTCCATTAGCAATAGGATGAACACCTTTTCCAGCAATATAGAATTCACTGGTAGAATTAGCCCTCGAACGAATGGCTATAAATAAATATATTCCAAAAGAAATACCCACAAAAATATAAGTTAATAACTGAACAGACACTTTAGTCTTCTTCTCGATTCTTGTGTTTGTACAGAAGGTCTAATTTTTTCATTTGCTGAATATAAATAAAAATTAAAATAACAAAGACAAAAATACTGCCTTGCTGAGCAAACCAAAAGCCTAGCTTGAAACCAAAAAAGGTGTATTGATCTAAAAAATCAACAAAAAGAATGCCACAACCATAGGACACCAAAAACCATATGGAAAGAAGCCCCAATACTAAGCGAATATTTGCTCTCCAATATTGATCCAAGTTTGTGTTTTTTTCTTTCATGATGATTAAAGATACTTCATCATCATCTCACTGACAGCGGTGAGTCCCTTAAACGGTCTTATGAATACCCTCAATTCAGTGAGTTTTTGTTCCTGATTCCAAGTCAAAAAATCAATGCCATTAACAAAAAGGTCATTCACTTTTGTTTCAAATGATAAAAAAGCAGTGTCATGACCAACCAACTCTTCAGTGTATTTAAAATCATCATTAGCTATCACAGAGTTAGCAGCATTGAGGTACTGAGTTACCTTCTCTATTCCTTCTATAGGTTTGAAAACAAATGGAGAATAAAATTTAATACTTTCATCTAGAGCATCTGAATCAACTGTTTTTTCGTTGATGCACAGATGCCATCTCTCAATTGCACTCAATTTCATAAACTGTCTTTCTTGATAAATCTCAGATAGATATAAGTAAGAATTGTCACATACATGCAACCCGCAAAAACACCTAGTGCAAGATCACTGGTTGAAGGATCTATGAGAGCTGCGACAAAATCACTGATAGCATTTCCAATCAAAGCTCCAAATAATGCTCCATACACTCCTTTCCCACCTAGCCTTTTTTCAATATCTATACCGAATACTGAAATCAAAGCTAAAATACCATTATCGATCATTCCAAAGATATCGCCATTGAAGAAAATATTATCAGGCACTTCATTACTCCTATTAATTAGTGGTTATTATTATCTGATCATTATTGGAACAGTACAAGACTATTTATTCTGCTTTAAATAAATTATCCATATTGCGAAACGATTTAAATTCAATTGCGTTTCCCGAAGGATCTTTTAAAAATGCTGTGGCTTGCTCTCCCACCTCTCCTTTAAAACGAATGGTTGGTTTAATAAAAAAATTAATCTTTTTTTCTTCCAGTTGCTTAATGATTGCCTCAAACTGATTCCAATCTAAAACAACACCATAGTGAGGAACAGGCACATCCTCTTGATCAACTGGATTTAATATCTCAGAAATACTATTGGGAGATAAATGACACACGAGCTGGTGACCAAAGAAATCAAAATCGATCCATGTATCACTAAACCTTCCTATCTTGGCTCCAAGAAGATTATGATAAAATCTTTTTGATTCCTCTAAATCTGTGACTGGAATAGCTAAATGAAATGGGTTTAGTTTTTCCATTTAAATAGTTCCTTAAAGTAAATAAAAACTACCCATAAAAAGTATTCTAAACTTATATGGCATTTTTGCCTCTCTCACCAGTTCTTATTCGGATGACTTCCTCAAGGCTGGTGACAAAAATCTTACCGTCACCAATTTTATCATTGGAAGCAGAATCAATTATGGCATCTATTGCTTGCTCTAATAATTCCTCTGTTACAGCAACTTCTATTTTAATTTTTGGAAGTAAATCTACCTGATACTCGGCACCCCTATATAATTCTGTATGCCCTTTTTGCCTTCCATAACCCTTAACATCACTAACAGTGACTCCCTGAATACCTATATTGATCAAACTTTCTTTGACTCTCTCTAAAGCAAAGGGTTTTATTATTGCGGTAATAAGTTTAATGGGCTTTCCTTAATTTTAAATTATTTAATATCTAAAATGTCTGATTGTTTCACCAGTCATTCCGATTTCTGTCATGGCATTTATACCAATATCCAAGTGCTTTTGCAGCCAATTTTCAGTAACCTCTTGATCGGACTTTCCTGTCTTTATTCCATCGGGTGTGACTGGTGTATCGGACACTAAAAGCAAAGCTCCCCTTGCAATTTGATTGTAATGTCCAACAATAAATATTGTCGCTGTTTCCATATCTATGGCGATAGCAGTGGTATCTCTCAGGCGATTTTTAAAAGCTTCATCATGCTCCCATACCCTTCTATTGGTTGTGTATATTACACCCGTTCTATACTCAAGATTTTGTTCAATGACTTTCTCAGAAACAAACTTATGCAATTTAAAGGACGGCAAGGCAGGAATTTCTGGAGGGTAATAGTCATCACTTGTTCCTTCTCCACGAATAGCGGCAATGGGTAATATTAGGTTACCAATTTCTGAGGACTCCTTTAAACCACCACATTTACCAAGAAAAAGAACTCCTTTTGGATCTCTCGCAGTCAATAAGTCCATAATGATTGCAGCATTAGGAGAGCCTATGCCAAAATTTACAATGCTTAACCCATCTGAATTTGTAGCGGCCTGCATGGGTCTATTAAGACCCTTGATTTCACAATTAAACATTTCAGAAAAACGAATCACATAATCACTGAAATTGGTTAATAAAATATAATCACCAAATTCATCAATCTCCATCCCAGTGTAGCGAGGGAGCCAATCTTTAGTGATCGAGAGCCGTACTTTTGAAGAAACCATAAATTTAGCTTGTCAGGTTCAAAAGAAGATATCAAGAAGCATTATTTTATTTTTTGAAAAAATTCGATAATTGCTCCATCTGGGGACTCTAAAGAAATCATTTTTATATTTCCATATGGTTGCAATTGAAGTGTTTTAATTTCTATACTAATATTATTTTTTCTTGATTCTAAAAGTTGTTTAGTTTCAAAAATATCTTCCACTGGATATTTGATAGATAACAATCCTAAATTTGGAGCATTGCAGCGATTGCTAAAATCAAGACCTCTAAGATCCATGAACTCAATCATTTCAACACGACCAAACTCGCCTGGTATTGGATAAAATATTGCAGTTCTATACCTGGATTCAGTCGTCAAGCTTAAAGGTAGGCCAAGTGGGGTAATTCCCTCTTCTGGATCCACATATGGCTTACCATAGAAAAAAGTATCAAATCCAAGTAAATCAACAAAGAACTGTCTGCTTTTTTCTCTATTATTGATGGTCTGCATGATATTGAAAGGATGCGATATATTTGTAAATTCCGGATAACTCTCAGGTAAAGGTGGTGCCAATCTTTCATAACCCTGTATTTGTATGCCATCTGGTCCTTTAAAAATAACTACTTTTAATTTCGATTCACCAAATGTTAAAGATGCAATTGGTGTTTCAGTCCACCAACCCATTTGTATCAGATCATTGTATATTTCATCCAATCCCTTCATACGAATCATTAAGCTGAAATAACACCCCGTATCCCATGCATGAGATCCAGGCCTCATTGGTTGTTTATTCTCAACATCAAAATCAACTAATCTTATATATGGAGAATCATCAGATTTAGCTTTTAATACTAATTCTTCACCAGACATTCCTGCTTTAAGACCATAGGATTTTATAGCTGATATTGATATAGAGCCTTCATTGATGATTTGATAATCACCAATTTTTATAAAAAATTCTGCAGTTCTTTTAATATCATTGACACTAATTACAACTTCTTGCCAAGGATTTTCTGTTAAGGGTGATACCTTTGAATAGGTCGAGCTGAAAAATAAAATAGTGAAAGCTATAAAGCTAAGAACTCTTAAATTATATTTCTTAGATTTGATTTGCATTTCTTAATACGTATCCTTAAGTTATGAATCATCCTGATATTAATATTACTGAGAATTAAATGCTATGAAAAAGATAATGATTGTATGTTTATTTAGCCTTATGGCTAACTTAAATGCTCATCCTGTAGATCAAAGCAAAGGTAGCTTTGAAGATAAATTTAGGCAGCTCGATGAAATATTTCCAGATCCAAATCAATACAGAGCTGCTACCGGAGAACCAACTAATAAGTATTGGCAACAACAAGCTGACTATAAAATAGATATTGAGCTTTTTGAGGATGAAAGGAGCTTAAAAGGATCAGAAACTATAAAATATACCAATAATTCTCCATTAGACTTGAAATACATCTGGATCCAGCTTGATCAAAATATCTTCAAACAGGACTCTATTGACTTCCAAACGAGAACTATATCAAGCAATGATAAAATTAACTTTTCCACTTTGAGAAATACCAATTTTATGGATGATTTCATAGGTGGGATTCAAAACCTAAACATCAAAGTAAATGGCTCACAAGTAAATACAAAAATTGTTGGCACCATGGTCAGAGTTGATTTAAACCAAAAACTGACGATGGATGAGAGCATTGTTATCAAAATAGATTGGGATTTTAATATTGGAGAGACCAATGCTCTAGATTCCAGAAATGGTTATGAGACATTTGAAGATGGAAATGACATCTTTCTAATTGCACAATGGTATCCAAGATTGGTTGCATTCAGTGATTATGAAGGGTGGCATAATAAAGAGTTCATTGGAAATGGTGAATTCACACTGGAGTTTGGTAACTATGATGTTTCTATTAAAGTACCTTCTGATCATGTTGTCTCCTCAACAGGAGCTCTAGTAAACTCTGAAAAAATCTTAAGTAAAGAGCATAGAAAAAGACTAAAACAGGCTGAAAATTCTGAAACACCTATTTTTATTATTAGTCCAGAAGAGGCTTTAGAAATAGAAAAAGAAAGATCTAGAGATAAAAAAACTTGGCAATTTAAGGCTGATAATGTGAGGGATTTTGCTTGGGCTTCATCGAGAAAGTTCATATGGGATGCTGCAGGTTACAAACAAGATTCAAAAGAGAACCCTTTGGTTATGGCAATGTCTTTCTACCCTAATGAAGGCGAACCACTCTGGTCAAAATACTCTACAGAAGTGGTCATGCATACTATGAAAATCTATTCAAAATACACTTTTGATTATCCATATCCAACAGCACAAAGTGTCAATGGGCCTGTGGGCGGTATGGAATACCCCATGATCACATTTAATGGGCCTAGAACGGTCGCTGATGAAAATGGAATAAGGACCTACTCTAGGAGTGAGAAAGAATTTCTTATTGGAGTCATCATTCATGAAATTGGTCATATCTATTTTCCTATGATTGTTAATTCAGATGAAAGGCAATGGACTTGGATGGATGAAGGATTGAATACTTTTCTTCAATTTCTTGCTGAACAGGAATGGGATATTGATTATCGATCTGACAGAGGGGAAGCCAGATGGATCATAAATTATATGTTGAGCAATAATCAAGTCCCCATTATGACTAATTCAGAATCATTACTTCAATTTGGTAACAATGCATATGGTAAACCTGCAACTGCTCTTAATATTCTTAGGGAAACAATTTTAGGTAGAGAGCTTTTTGATTTTGCTTTTAAAGAATATGCCAATCGATGGAAATTTAAAAGACCAACACCTTATGACTTTTTTAGAACCATGGAAGAAGCTTCTGGAGTTGATCTTGATTGGTTCTGGCAAGGATGGTTTTTTTCTACCAACCATGTGGATATATCTATTGAAAAAATATCCAAAGGTACACTGGATACTCTGGATCCAAAAATAGATTCAGAAAAAGATAGGGTAGACCGAAGCTTGGAACCAAAAGCATTAGCTGATATCAGGAATACAGAAGAAGGAATCATCACAAAAGTCATTGAAAGACCTGATTTACTTGATATTTATGATGAATATGATGAATTTACTCCAGGTATTGAGCAACTTGAAGGTTATGAAGAAATACTCGAAGATTTAAAAGATGAAACTAATAGTGATCCATATTGGAAAAAGAATGCACTCCAAAAAGCATTATCTAAAAATCAAAATTACTACATTATTGAATTTAAAAATAATGGAGGATTGATCATGCCAATACCATTAGAAATTAATTATAAAAATGGTGAAAAAGAATACATTAAAATTCCTGCTGAAATATGGAGAAAAAGACAAAAAAATGTCAAATGGTTGAAAAGAAGTTCACAAGAAATTCAGTCAGTTATAATGGATCCTTATTGGGAAATTGCTGATACTGATTTGGAAAACAATTACTATCCAAGAAGAATGGTTCCTACACGATTAAAACCTATTGCTAGAAAAAGTAGTAAAAAGAATTTAATGAGAGATTTAATGAAAAGAAATCAAGAGATTGCCTCGCATAGTGACGTAAATAATGAAGGAGCATCCAATGAGTAATATTTATAGTTTTGAATGTAAAAATCATTTGGGGGAGAATGTTTCTCTTTCAGATTATCAGGGACAAGTATTATTGATTGTGAATACTGCCAGTAAATGTGGATTCACTCCACAATATGAAGGGTTGAATGAATTACATGAAAAATATCATGGTCAAAATTTTTCTGTATTAGGTTTTCCTTGCAACCAATTTGGTGGGCAAGAACCTGGAAGCAATGAAGAGATCCAAAATTTTTGTTCATTGAACTTCCAAACCTCCTTCCCAGTATTTGGTAAAATAGATGTCAATGGAGAAGAAGCTGACCCCCTCTATACATATTTAACTGAAGTTCAACCAGGCATTCTAGGTACAACAAAAATTAAATGGAACTTTACAAAGTTCTTGATTAATAAAAATGGTGAGGTTATCAAACGTTTTGCTTCCTCCACTAAACCTAAAGATATCTCCAGCTCAATTGAAGCTCTTTTGATTTAAAAGAATATAAATATGTCAGCTTACTTTATTGTTCGTTGCACTTATAAAAATATGGATGCTTATCAAAATTATGCAAAGTATGCTGGAATAGCCGTAAACAAATTCAATGGAAACTTTATAATTAAAGGTACTGAAGAGCAATACCAGAAAGAAATAGGTACCCATCAAAAAACTGTTGTGGTTGAATTTAATACTATTCTTGATGCTAAATCTTGCTATCAATGTGATGACTATCAAAAAGCAATCAAATATATTCTTAATTCATCTTCAAGGGATTTTATTATTACTGAAGGTCTAGAATGAAGTTAAGTCAGAATCTTATTAGCTTCTTCATTTCTCTTAATTTCACTTGAGCTTAGATCAACTCTAAAATCAATTTCTGAAACTAAATCAAAACGATTTTTGAGATTTTTTGGTATTTGAATATCATTTAATGTCATGAAATGACCATCAACCTCTCTGCCAAAAACCATAAATTGAGAATTATTAGAAATGAATGTATTCAAACTACTTTCCATATCTTCAGCCCCTTTGTAATAACGTTCATCAAAAATACGGAGCAAAGTATCCATTCCTATAATAAATGTCGAATTCTTAAATATTTTAGATTTCTGTGAGAATGAGGGAGCATTTGTCATAACCCAGTTGTTTTCTTCCTTGAACTGCTTGATAGTTTTATCAATCTCATAATAGCTCAAATATGTCTTCTCAACATTTGAGATGGATATCTCAAAAGTGACTGGTGTTTGTAATTTATCTTCTGCAATCTTTTGTATTTTTCTATGGCCTTCATGCAAAGGATTAAATGTACCAGGAAAGATTAGTTTTTTAGATTCATCCCATCTTCCAAGATAATCAATTTCTTTTTTTTCAAGGGCATGCCAATCATCTTTTGCTGATATCACTTCATAATGAATTTGCTGTGATAAAGAAGGTACATCATTATCTAATCCACAAGCTATTCCAATTAAAGATTCCAAACATTCAGAGACTAACTCTTCTTCGTGATCACGCGTTCTTTTTCCTTTTGTTAGGTAGCAGGAAAAAACATGGGTTGCCTCATATCCATGAATACAAATAAAAAATCTATGACTACCTAATTTTTCATATGTAGTGGATAAAGTTGCTGTAACTGCAACACCGATAAGATTCTCAGGTTTGGTCTCAGTTGATAGTTTTTTTGCTCTTGAAAAAGCCATAACAGCCATATTAACTGTCGTTTGAAGTCCACAGTAATGACTGGGCTTGAAATTAAGATACTCATCCATAGACTCTCTAGAATAAGGTATATGACACTCAAGAATTGTCTGACTGGCTCCAGGAACCTTTAAAAGATCAGAAATTGCCTTACTGCCTCCACCACTGGAAACAAAGACCAACCTAAAAGGCCCTTCGTGAATTAATTGTATCTCTTCTTTTAGCATTCTTTTATACCGAATCTAGGAAGCAATCATATCTTTTGAGAGGTTATGTTAACATTTAATCAATTTAACCAAATTATTTTATTCATTGGATTAAACATGAAAATTATTTGTATCTACAATGCAAGTTCAACATGGGTTGGTGAGTTAAATTATCTTTATAAGAAACTTTTTGAAAATAAAAGTTGCAGTCTCTGTGACCTCTCGCATGGTATGACAGGAATCAAAAAAGAATGGAAAGAGATGGAATCAATATCAGATCATGAATATTCTTTATTGCATATCAATGAAGTACCGGCAAATATTCCTCATAATTTAATCAAAAAACTACCTTGTGTTCTAAAGCAAGATATAGAAAACTTTGAACTCTTAATACGTCCTGAAGAATTACAAATATGCAATGGCAGTATAGAAAGCTTTAAAATATTATTAGAGAAGAAAATAAAACCTGATGGATGATAAAAATGGGTCTTAGAATTATTGGTGCAAGCTATGGAAGAACGGCCTCTCTCTCTTTAAAAAAAGCTTTGGAGATACTAGGTTATACAAAGTGTTATCACATGTCAGAGGTGGTAACTAACCCTAAACATTCAGAATTATGGCTCAGAGCTTGGAAGGGAGAATTTATTTGGGATGATATTTTTAATGGTTATCAAGCTGCTGTAGATTGGCCAGTAGCAGCCTTTTGGCCTGAATTGATGGAAGCTTACCCTAGAGCAAAAATTATTCTCTCTATTCGTGATCCTGAAGCCTGGTATGAAAGTGCTAAAAATACTATTTTTAAAAGTATGGATGAAGGAATGCGTTCAGAAAATCTAGAAATCCGAAAAAGAATAACAATGGCGAAAGAAATTATCGTTGAGGGTACATTTAATGGAGAACTAAATAATAAAGAGCATTGCATCAGGATTTACAATGAAAATATAGATCGTTGCAAACAGGAAGTAGAGTCTGAAAGATTGATTATTTTTGATCCCAAAGATGGCTGGCAAAGTTTATGTGGACAACTCAAATGCCCTATTCCAAATGCAGACTATCCTTTTATCAATACAACAAAAGAGTTTGAAGAAAGATGGAGGAATCGAAAAGATCCTGCTAATTAGTTAGTTATTTTGAGTCTAATGCTTTTTCAATTGGTAATAAAACCCTTTTTAGTAATGACTTCCTTCTCTCTGAACGTTTCTCTTGAAGTTGATAATCGGGTTCAAAATTATCAATGTCATCTAAATCAATCTGACCGTTTTTAGCTATTAAATGCTCAATGGTATTAAGTCGATCGGTTAAAACAGAGATTTCCTGAGTTAAGGTCATTACCATTGCTAAAATATTATCGACAGAATTATCATCTAAATAAACTAGATTTTTTCCTTTTGCGACTCTAGGCAAGATAATCTTCTTAGCCATCTTTATGCCATTTTTTGGGCCACATACACAGGCAATTTGAGATAAAAATCACCGGTATAGCCCTTATTGGTTTCAGAACTGGCTTCTGCTGAAGTAAACTCAATTGTTTCTTTAGAAAACCCTGCTTCTTCAAAAATACCTTGAAGGTCCATTTCTCTTAATGCACCAGAAAAATCCTCATTATTGTTAGTGACCTCCCAGTCTTTTAAAAAATCATACAAAGGCTCTACAACACTTCGCTGAAATGGATAAACATCTAGATGTATCATCCACCCACCAGGTTTTAAAATTCTTGCGCATTCATTGATAATTTTTGGAATCGCTGCATGTGAGGTTTCATGCAAAAAAAGACAAGAAGTAACGATATCAAATGTATTGGACTCAAACGACATAGATTCTGCATTTTGTTGACTAAAATGAACACTGGCATTAAGTGCATTTGCCCTAGCATGAGCGTATCTCAATCCAGGAGCTGCTACATCAATACCATGCACTTCTGATTCAGGAAAAGCTCTTACATAGGGCAATGTAGAATTACCAATATAGCATCCCATATCTAAGATCTTTTTTGGCATAGTATTGATATTATTTTTTATAAAATTAATCGTTGCTTGGGCAAGAAGATCATTTTCATCCCCCATGGCATCATTTGAGTAAATCGGCAATGAGATGTCATAGACTACGCCTGCTGAGATGTCATTCTTAGTATTCTCCATATGGTATCCGCCGGGTTGTTGGTGAATATCATAAGCGGTTAAATACCTTGGTATTTGTATGGCTGGATCTAGTTCTAAGCTTCCCAATGTAGAATATTCTTTCGTTTTCTTTATCAAATCCTCCAACGTTCTTTCAACTGTATCAATGACGGATGTGAACATCATTTGTTGACTGATTCTTTGCAAAAAACTCCAACTTTGATAAGCGCTGTCTTGCACCATAACATTTTGAACCTCCATTTTGTCCTCTGGAGTCCTTCCATGTTCCTTGATAAATTCTGGTTCAATTCTAGACTTATAATAAGGAGTAATCTTGGGGTAAAGCTCATCCGTTAAAAAAGCCCTAAAATCAGTAACAAAGTCCTGTCTGACTGCTTCGTCATGACTGGGGATAGGCTGCATTGAATGTTTCTGTTTATTCATAGTTTGTCATTAAAAATATATCTTCTATTATATGATAAGTCATAAAAATGGTGGAGAAAAACAATAGGTAGTTGAGGCAATTAATATATTGTCATAAAGTTAATACAAACATATGGAGGAAATGATGAAAAAATACACATTATATTTGAGTATTTTTATGCTCTTTTTTAATAGTAATCTTAGTTTTGCTGACAATCATAAGGAAGGTAAAAAATTCGTTGGTGCACAAAGCGGTTATGAGGGACGCGAAGATCAATTAGGACGATCAATGGCAGTAGTGCTTAAATCACTGAATGAAACAAAACCCTATCAACATGATATTAATGATGCATTAATTAAACTGATTTTAACCACGATACAATTTGCAAAAAATAATGACATGATCGATGAACTCATAGCCCATGAAGTAGAAACTACTATGCCACTGCTAAAAAGAGTAAGAAGAAACTATCTCAAAACTGGTCAATTGGAAACGGTTATGGTTGGGATGATCGACCGCACAGCATGCGCTTATCAATTGTATCTAGAAATAGAGCAAAAGGATGGTGAACGAAGTTGGCAATCTCCCTTTGGCTTGATTCTAGAGAATACAGTTCGAATGGGGCAACACACTCTAACTGAAAAAGAAGTGCATGATATTTGGATTAAAAAACGCTATGAGGCTTTTGCTGAAGTAATTGGAGTTGAATTATCAATCTCAGACATTAGTGCAGAAGGAAAAATAACTATCAAGGCCTTACGTCCTATTCTTGCAGCAAATAATTAGCCTGCTACATCAATCTATAAATAGTTTTTTTATTTAAATCTTAAGTCATAAAATGATCTTATGAAAAAAATTATTATCCTTTTTTTAGCTATTTTAGTCACTTGTTTTATTTTTTATCTTATGAGTATGATGGCTCCCTATCTGGTTGACTATATTACAAATTTTTTATCGGGAGAAAAATAATGGATGAGAAATTAAAAAATGCTCTAAAACAAATTCATAATCCATTGGATTGGGTTCATTTTTCAAGTATTGGACCTGATGGAGGACCTCATGTTACTCCATTGATGATGGGTATACATGAACAAGGGTTGTTATTCAGTTTCACTGGTAAACAAAAAAAACGAAACCTAGAAAGAGATTCGAGAGCCTGTGTTTCTATATGCAAAGCAATTGAAATGGATCATATTATTGTTTGGGGAACAGTCGAGATTAGACATGATGAGGAAGCTCATGATATGTGGAATGAGATGATTCTCTTGGCTTTTGGAGAAGAAAAGTTGCAAACAATGAAGCGAGTACTTTCGCTTGATAAAACCAGTCTGGGTGTTTTAAAACCAAGTCACTATAGAATCTATGGCTTGGAGCAATCTTCGTAAATATTTAGGATTCTATATACATGATAAAACCAGTGATAACAGCAATTGTCATTATGACTTTGGCAACTCCAGCATCAGCTAGTAACACAAATTCATGGCTTACCTCATTAAATCCAATCTCAGACAGTCGAGATACAGGAAAAAAGTTAATGAATTTAACATATGGTCTGAATCTGTTGGAAACTAAGAATAAAAAAGAAGATACACTTTTAGTTGGTGTTCATGGAGGAAACAGTCAAGGTTATGAATGGGTTTATCCACTTAAAACGATGGATACAGAAAATATCTTAAGTTATTTTTTTCGCTGGGATGATTCAAAGTGTGCTGAACCTTCTGCAATGATATTAGCAAAAGAACTACAGGAATTAGTCAAAGAAAACTCATCAATTAAAAAAATTATAATCATTGGTCATAGCTATGGTGGTCTATTAGTATCATGGTTTACAGAGAATTGGTCATCATCGTTACCCATGGATATTCATGCAATTGCTTCCCCTCTAGCTGGTATCAAAATTATAAATGACATGTGTCAGTATGAACCACCTAAATCGATAAAAAAGAATATTTCTTTTTTTCAATGGAGAACACAAAAAAAACTCGATGGTGCATTTAAAAATCTTGAATTTAACCCCCAATTGATTAACCTAAAAGGAAGCCAAGTGTATGTGCTTCCTGATTTATATAAAGGCAATAGATTGGGTCACAATTGGTCCATTAGCTTTGTAGCTGATCAATTAAAATAACAAGGAAAAAAAATGACAATTATTACTAAAAAATGGCTGTTAAAGAAAAGACCTGAAGGTCTTGTTAAAAATACCGATTTCCAATTAGTGGAAGAATCTCTGCCCGAGTTAAAAGAGGGTGAGATTCTTATAAAAAATGAATATTTATCAGTAGATCCCACACAAAGAATGTGGTTAAACGATGCACCGGGTTACCTGCCTCCAATCCAAATTGATGAAGTCATTCGCTCAGGAGGCATGGGTAGAGTAATTGAATCTAAAAATGAGAAATTTCAAGTAGGAGTACTTGTTAATGGTTTTGTCAATTGGCAAACACATTTCATAAGCGATGGTAAAGGATTTAGTCTAATTCCTGAGATGCTGCCAATACCAACAATGCTTAATGTTCTTGGCCTGACAGGCATTACAGCTTACTTCGGCCTACTTGATATTGGAAACCCAAAAGAAGGTGATACTGTTTTGGTGTCTGGAGCAGCTGGTGCAACGGGTTCAGTGGTTGCACAAATTGCAAAAATTAAAGGTTGTAATGTAATTGGCATAGCAGGCGGTGAAGAAAAATGCAGTTGGTTAGCTGATTGTGGTATTGATCATGTCATAGATTATAAAAATTCTAACCCTCGAAAAGAATTAAAGAAAATGGCCACTTCTGGAATTGATATTTATTTTGATAACATTGGTGGGCCTCTGCTTGAAACAGTGCTTAATATGATCAATCTAAAAGCAAGGATCGTTATATGTGGTGCTATTTCCAATTATGCTAGTGGAGAGATGCCTGTTGGACCAAGAAATCTTACAAATCTCATCATACAGAGAGCTCGGATGGAAGGATTTCTAGTGCTTGATTACCTCGATCGAAAAGAAGAAGCGATACAAGATTTATCTAAATGGTTAATGGAAGGAAAAATAAAACATCAAGAAGATATTCAAGAAGGTATTGAGAATTGCCCTGAAACATTGAATCGATTATTTATGGGAAAAAATCTTGGAAAACAAATTCTAAAAATCTAAATACGAGAATTGTTTAAGAAATATCTTGAACAAGGTCTCTCCAGACTAACTTTGAACAAAAAAATGATAAGATAACTTAAAATTTTTCTCAACATCTATAAAAAATATAAGGGCATAAATTATGAACATTATCTTTAATAAAAAATTTCTTATTGCTTGTATAGCATTTATTTTTTCTTCTTATTCTCTCGCTGATCATCATAATGATCACCATCATGGTATGGAATCCATAGCCAATGATTGGGTAACAGCAAGCTATACTGGCAAAAATGAATCCATTGAAATGGTTAAAAAGAATATGGCTGAAGACGGTGTTTTAGTTCAATCTAGATATGTTGGTTTTGGTTTTACCTTTAATCCAGAAGCTGAAAAAATGATTGTTAGCCGTGTCACTCCTGATAGTCCAGCAGATGGAATATTGCAAACAGGTGACACCTTTATAGAGGTTAATGGTATTAAAGTAACAGAAGAATCAATGACTAATGGAAGTCTGGGATTTAGAGGTGAGCCTGGTGCTGAGGTTAATGCTGTCATAGAAAGAGAAAATCAAACTAAAACGATCTCATTTAAGCGTGGCATCATTCGAAGCGAAATCAACAAAACTCAAGTATTAGAAAATATGGAGTCTGGAAATACAGAGGAATGGGCAGCTAAAGGATTTAGAATCATTGAAGTTTTATCTAAACATAATATTGTTTATGTCCTATCGCATGCAACACAAACTGATTATCAGGTTGACCTTGATTACAAAGCATACACTCTCAATCGATTTGTATTTAATGAGGATGGCAAAGTATCAGAATTAGCTAATTTAACTGAGGATCGCTTTATCTTAGAACAAACTGGTTTTAAAATTAGTAGATAAAGTATCTAGAAAGTTTGTACTTTAGGGAAAGATCTATTATAAGATTAATAGAATCTGAACTCATTATGTCAACTGGAAAAATAATTAAATACACAATCCTAATGCTTTGGGGAGCTTGTTTTGTGAATCTGTTGATGCCATTAACCACTATTTTAAATTATTTATTGATCTTCTTGGTTGTTGCTCATTTTTTAGAGTGTATTATTTTCTATAAAAAGATTAAAAAAAATAAAATCAAGAATTTTCTAATGGTAATGATATTTGGATATCTTCACATACAAAAACTAGATTATTATGAGAAAATTAAGCAATAGTCCTAGAGGACATTATTTCAGCCCTCGCAAACCTGATTTTGCTCTTAAGCAAGCTTTAGCTTCTGATTGGTATGGTGGAAGTGCTTTTAGAACAGCATTTGAGAATGCATTTTCAATGTTATTTCCATTGGGTGAAAAATCATTTATTGAAAGTGTTAAATACTTTGAAGATCAGATTGATGATCAAAACTTATTAAATGAAATGAAGCAGTTCTATGGACAAGAAGCTGTTCATAGGAAAGAACATCAAAACTACAATGAATTACTATGCAAACTTCGTGGGTATAATATGGAGTCTTTCCTGAAAACTCAAAAAAAGAGACATGAATGGGCAAAAAAAACATTACCCCCCAAAAGAAGACTAGCTGGAACTGTAGCAGCTGAGCATTTAACCGCAATTCTTGCTGATGATCTATTGAGGAATAAAGGCCATTTGGAAAATGCAGATCCAGCAATATCTAAGCTTTGGTACTGGCATGCAATAGAAGAAACAGAACATAAAGCAGTTGCTTTTGACGTTCATCAAGCTGTTGGTGGAACCTTAAAAGAAAGGCGTCGCGCCCTACTCTTCGTTACTTACTTTATTTTTAAAGACGTCTTTCAGATTAGCTTTAAGATGTTAAAAAACGATGGAAAGCTGTGGGACCTAAGAACATGGCTTGACGCTTTTTCTTTCTTATTTTTGAGACCTGGAATCTTTAGGCGTTCTTTTTTTCCATGGCTAAGGTTTCATAGATCTGATTTTCACCCATGGGAAAAAGACAATCGAGACTTAATATTGAAATGGGAGAAAGAAATTCAATAGTATTGTAAGAAGATAAAAGAATTATTTAAGCTTCTTTAAAATAGAAACTAAATCTTCATAAGCAGCATTTCGATATTCAGGACTATATCCTGCCAATACATTACCCTTTGAGGCACAAGTTAAATAAGCAGCTGTTCTGGAGGCTGGATTTGTAAAATCAAATGTTTGTGATTTATCATCAGGTAAATAAACCTTCTTGGTATTCGAATCAATTGGAAAGTTACAATTCTCAAAACTATAAGCATCAGGCCATAGAGCAAGTGGCACTGGGCCATCAAAGGAATGATAGGCTCCTGGGTACAAAGATATATTTGCATCTCCACCATTTTTATTGAGTCTATTAACAAGGTCAACACAAGGTTTAGGGGGAGTCCAGTTATCAGAATCACCCATAAAAATATGCATGTACTTTTTATCCCATTTGTCATCATCCGGTAATGAAAAACACCCTGGATACCACATTAAATAACCAGCAAATGTTTCATTATTTTTAAATATTTCCTGTTGCCATGGAATCCATGCATTAAATAAAGCAGTTGACCCTCCGAGGCTCCAACCGGCAGCATAGACTTTACTATTATCTATTCTAGGATCATTCCATAGTAATTTAAGTGTCATTGCCATATCATAAACTGCTGTTTCAAGAGTGAGATTAGTTTGATTTCCAACGGTAGAAGAAATATCTCTAGAATCAAAAAGATGCATAGCAAAAACAGCATATCCTGCCTGCCTCATTTGCTCTAAATACTTCATATGATGATCTCTCCAGTTTGAGGAACCATGGGATGCAATAATCAATGGGTATTTGTTGGTTGCATTTGTATCATCAGGAAATCTAAGGTAACCAAAAACTTCCTGATCTGGCTGATCGCTAATTTTATTACCAAACATATTTTCAAAACCTATGATATTTTTAGAAAGATAGGTCATTTTTTCTTCACTATTTGCTTCAACAAGAAGACCAAAGGAAAGTAAAAAGGCGATTAGTAAAATCTTTTTCATATCAAAATACTAACAAAGATCTTCATTGTTAAAACAATTATTTAGATCTTTTTTGACAAAATGATTTAATTAATTATTTTTGATATGATTTTATTAAAAGAAATAAATGGATAAAGAAAAATAAAAAAAGACCTTAGAAACTTTAGATCTCTGCTAGCTCGTAAAAAGCGTCATATCCTAAAAGAAATATTAAAGGGAAAACAAGAGAGATTGTTCGCAAGACTAAGAAAACTTAAAAAGAAAAAGATAAAATAGATAATAGAGTTATTAATAGTACTCAGAAATTATTTCATACTACTTCTGTCATTAGGTTTTATATAAATCATTGTGCCAAGAGCAATTACTAATAATGATAAATAAGGCTCAAAAGGCCAGAATGGTATCCATAGCTCAAGATTTGCTGACCAATTTGTTGAAGTCAAAAAAGCTGTCATGCCTTCCTGCCAATAAAGTCCAGTAGCAGACATAAAAAGACCCAGAGCAATCAATAATCCCCCAAATACCTTATATAAGATAGATCCATTGGTCTTTTCCTGAATCTGATTTTTCTTACCCCAAGCTGCAATTCTTAGTGCAAAAGCAGTAAACCCTGCCCAATAAAACACATAATCAATTGCTACAGGATCTGGATTGTAAGGAGTAAGGTTCCACCAATAAACACTGAAGGGATAAGCCCATAAAAAATAGATTCCACTTTTATGAAGTAGTTTCCATTGCTTTGAACTTAAATGTTTACGACCAAAATTAAAAGACGTCACTACCATAGCTGGAAGAAAGAGATAACCGATACTTCCCTCGAGTTCATCTCTAAGAAAATAAACATCAGCATAATAATAGTCATGAAAGAAATACGAGATTATGAAAATGAATAAACCTTGCCACGACATTGCAACAGCAAAACATAGTCCAATGTATTTTCTATTTCTCAACCACCAAGCTGAAAAGGAATTTTGAAAAAGTATATGAACTGAAGAGGCTGCTACAACTAAAAATATAAAAGGAACAGCCCAACGGACAGAATATTGAATCATTGAAGACACGCCGGGTCCAGATTTCATATCGGTTGCTACCAGATTGATAATCATAGCAATACACATAGGAATAGAGATTAAAAAAAATAATCTCCAAGTATTAATATTTTTATTTTTTAATATAATTTTGAGATCAAAGCTCATCTGTTTTTATTGTTTTAAGGAAGAGAAACTATTATTTTTTTTATATAAAAGATACATAAGTACCATTAGTATCGTATACGATCACTATATTTCATGGTAGTATTTTTTGTATGTTTTCAATCCTGAAAAAGCATACACTTCAAACGATTAAAATCGTTATAGCGTTTTTACCTTGGATTATTTCCCTTTATACACTTTATTTGATGGACTCCAATGGCACATGGACTAGTGAGACAGCTCATCGTGGAAAGATGTCGGTTGGGATAATTGCCACTGGGATGACTTTATCGTTTCTGATCCATTCTTACTTTTCAAAAATTATGAAAAAATAATCAAAGGAAATGAATAAATTAATAAAAGAAAAAAAAGAAAAGAACGCAAATACAAAAAGAATTTCTAAATATGAACAGCAGTCTGTTTTTATGAAATATCTAGCAAAGAAATACAAAGAAAGAATAAACTGACCTTCTGTCAAATAAAAACACATCTTGAATGAAAAAACCTATAGACTGTGCATCTTTCATAGGGGTATAACATGTCATTCAAAAAGCTTGGACTTTCAGATGAGTTATTGAGTGCAATTCAAGAGAAAGGGTATTCAGAAGCAACACCTGTCCAACGCAAAGCTATACCTTATATTATCCAAGGTCTCGATATTCTAGCTGGTGCTCAAACTGGAACAGGAAAAACTGCAGCTTTTGCTCTACCTATATTAGATAAACTTCAAAGATCTGAATCAAAAAGACGAAGAGTGCGTGCATTAATATTAACTCCAACAAGAGAGTTAGCATCTCAAGTTGCAGATAGTTTTCGTGATTATGGTAGTAACTTACGCTTTAAAACAGCAGTCTTATATGGTGGCGTGAGTATTAAAACCCAAAAAGATAAGCTGAGAATGGGTGTAGACATAGTTGTTGCCACACCAGGTAGATTACTTGATCACTTAAGCCAAAAAACAGTAGATTTATCTGAGGTAGAAGTTTTCGTTTTAGATGAAGGCGATAGAATGCTTGATATGGGCTTTATAGTAGATATAAGAAGGATCATAAAATATCTTCCTTATAAAAGACAAAATCTACTATTTTCAGCAACCTTCCCTAAAGAAATCAGATCATTGGCTTCAAAACTTCTGTCGTCACCAAAAGAGATACAAATATCTTCTCAAAACTCTACAGCAGAGAAAGTTAAACAATTGGTTTATCCTGTTGACCGAGCAAGAAAAAAAGAATTACTGATCCATTGCATAAAAGAAGAAAAATGGTTTCAAGCACTTGTCTTCACAAAAACAAAAAGAGGTGCAGATAAATTAACCAAAGTGCTAAATAAACAAAGAATCAATGCCAATGCTATACATGGAGATAAAACACAAGCTGCCAGAACTAGAGCACTAAAGAGCTTTAAGGATGGAGGAATTCAAGTACTTGTCGCTACTGATGTTGCTGCTAGAGGAATTGATATTAACTTACTTCCATATGTTGTTAACTTTGACTTACCATTAGTTCCTGAAGACTACATTCATCGAATTGGGAGAACTGCCAGAGCAGGGAAAGAAGGTACAGCAATTTCTCTAGTCTGTGCAGATGATTTTAATTTATTGAGTGGCATTGAACGTTTACTAAATTTTAGAATACCAAGAGAGGAGATTGAAGGCTTTGAAACTACTCAGCATCTTAATACAACAAACCTAGAATCGAGAAATACTCATAGAAAAAAACCTAATAACAAAAATAGAGAATTAAGAAAAAAAGTTTCTGACAATAAAAAGTCTCCTTGGAGAAAGAAAAAGGAATCTGATAGTAAAAACTCTCCTTGGAGAAAGAAAAAGGAATCTGATAGTAAAAACTCTCCTTGGAAAAAGAAAAAGGAATCTGATAGTAAAAACTCTCCTTGGAGAAAGAAAAAGGAATCTGATAGTAAAAACTCTCCTTGGAAAAAGAAAAAGGAATCTGATAGTAAAAACTCTCCTTGGAAAAAGAAAAAGGAATCTGATAGTAAAAATAAAGAATTAAGAAAAAAAGTTTCTGACAATAAAAAGTCTCCTTGGAGAAAGAAAAAGGAATCTCCAAGAAAAGAAGAACAAAATACAAATCAAAGAAAGGACTCTGATAATAAAAGAAAAAAACCATTTAAGAAATCAGCCAAGAGTAACAACAACTCATGGAACAATAGAAAAAATTCCCAAAATAAAAATAAAAGATTTAACTAGTATTCATGATTACTGATCTTAGGAGAACTATATGCCTTTAATAAAAGTTACATGTCAGGCTTGTGGAATAGACGGTGAACTCAATAATAATATTGAATTAGATGAAGAGGCTGATTTCTTCATGTGTCATAGCCATACTGATTATTCTGGTGCAGAGGTGCACGCTTTATTCTGTTTTTCCTGTGGCAGTATAAATGCAGCATCCTTAGATTCAAAAGAAGAACTAAAATATCTATTAACATATAAACTAGATGGGCTTGATCTTGAAAAATGGTGTATTGAAAAAAAAGTATCCTCAATTGCCATCAAGAAACTAAAAAAACATCACTATCTTGAATAGTAAGCAATGGTTTTGATTATCATGAGAATTCGGGTCTTTTTCCCTCAAATTTATTGAAATAGTTCTGGACAGTTGCTAAGTCTTCATCTTTATTCCCTGTTGGATGAAATAACTCACTTAAGTGTATGCATTTAGTTGAAAAATCTATGCCTGCAAGCATGATCTTGCCATTCGTTTCTTGAGCAATACGTAAAAAACCAGACTTTAATCTTGTTACTTTTTTTCTCGTTCCTTCAGGAGAAATAGCAATGATGATTCCTCTATATTTTTTAACAATATCAGTAATATCGTTCATTAATAATTCTGGAGAGGATCTATCAACAGGAATTCCACCTAATTTTTTCATAATCTTTGAGAGGCCATTCTTGAATATTGTATGCTTTCCAATCCAATGAACATTTACATTCAAACCAAACATCGCAGTAAGAGCTAAAATAAAATCCCAATTAGAGGTATGAGGTCCAGCAACTAATATAATACGTTCTTCTTCTGGGAAGACTCCTTTAATCTTCCAACCGGTAATTTTCAATAAGAATCTTCCAATCCATTGTGTGAATATTGAATGATTAGCACGTAACTTCTTTGGGACTTGAATTAGTGGGTTAAACATAATATCTCTAGTCTTCTATATATTTTTTTCTTTTTACTAAGCTCTGAAAATCCGGTTCTCTCTTTTCAGCTTCTGATTTAAATGCCTCGGCCATATCATCAGAAAAATTCATTGCATTATTCCAAAGGGCTATGTAATTCAATGAATCTTCAATAGAATGATCGCGATTATAATTCAAAATTTCTTTAACTCCTGTAACCGCTAATGGAGCTTTCTTTGCTATCTCATTTGCAGTATTTAAAGCGTGGTCAATCATCTCTTTATGGCTATCAAAAACTTCATTAACTAAACCATAACCCAAAGCTTGTTTTGCTGAAAATTTGCGACCCGTGAGTGCAAGTTCACGAACAATTCCTTCACTCATTAAATATGGAAGCCGTTGCAAAGTACCAACATCAGCCACTAAACCAATATTGATTTCTTGAATACAAAAGAAAGCATTTTTAGTAGCATAACGAATATCGCAGGCAGCAATTAAGTCGACACCGCCTCCTATGCAAGCACCTTGTATAGCTGCAATTACAGGGATTCTAGCTTTTTCTAAGCAACTAATCGTATACTGCAAATCACGTGTGACTCTGTATCCTGCTTCATTCTTTCTCCCTTGACCTATCTTTTGATTTAAATCTCCAGGATTAATAACTCCCTCATCAAAATTAGCTAGATCCATACCAGCACAAAAATGTTTACCCTTGGCTGTAAGTAAAATAACTCTGGCCTGAGCTTCATCTGAAATATGATCTACCAATTTTGGTAACTCCGACCAAAAGGATTTTGTCATGGTATTAAAATCATCACCTCTGCACATAGTTACATGTGCAACATGATCTCTTAATTCATAGTCAAAGCAGGAGTAGTTCATTATATTACCCTTTGTAATCCAGCCTTTTAGCATGAAGAATAGGTTCAGTATAGCCACTTGGTTGGCTTCGCCCTTCTGTTGCAAGATCGCAGGCTGCTGAAAATGCAATGCCATCAAAGTTGGGAGCCATATTGACATAGTCAAGATCATTTTTATTTTGCTCATCAACAATGATAGCCATACGCTTCATAGTTTCTATGACTTGATCTTTTGAACACAAATCATGATAAAGCCAGTTAGAAATATGCTGCGATGATATTCTGCAAGTCGCTCTGTCTTCCATCAAACCGACATTATTGATATCTGGAACCTTAGAGCAGCCTATTCCTTGATTAACCCATCTTACAACATACCCCAAAATGCCTTGAGCATTATTATCTAATTCTTCTTGTATCTCTTCGGACGATAACGCATCCGGATCATTGAGAATAGGAACCGTTAAAATATCATCAAGACTCGCTTTGTCTCTCACAGCTAACAGCTCTTGTTGCTCGCTGACTAAAATCTGATGATAATGAATTGCATGCAAGGAAGCTGCTGTTGGAGATGGAACCCAAGCACAGTTAGCGCCAGCTCTAGGATGCATATCCTTTGTATTATACATATTCAGCATTTCATCCGGCATTGCCCACATGCCTTTACCAATTTGAGCTCTTCCCTTAAATCCAGTTTCTAATCCACAATCAACATTCCAATCTTCATAAGCACTAATCCATTTTTGTTGCTTAATTTGATCTTTCCTCATCATTGGACCCATTTCCATGCTGGTGTGAATCTCATCTCCTGTTCTATCTAAAAAACCAGTATTTATAAAAATCACTCTATCTTTTGCAACTCTGATGCATTCTTTTAAATTGACAGTAGTCCTTCTTTCTTCATCCATGATGCCTACTTTAACCGTGAGAGGCTTAATGCCTAATGCATTCTCCACAGCAAGAAACAAATCACAGGTAAACTGAACCTCTTCAGGACCATGCATTTTAGGCTTCACGATATAAACGCTACCCGTTCTTGTGTTTTTAGTAGAAGTATTTCCTATAAGATCATGCTTGGCTATACAAATTGTAAACATAGCATCAAGAATTCCCTCGGGAATCTCATTACCATTGCCATCATGAACAGCAGGATTAGTCATTAGATGACCAACATTTCTCATTAGTATTAAACTCCTACCTGACAGCATCAAAGATGATCCATCAATCGATAGATACTTTCTGTCTTCACTTAACTTTCTCGTGATATTGTGACCATTTTTTTCGAATGTTTCCATTAGGTCGCCTTTCATCAAGCCTAATAAATTTTTATAGACAATGGTTTTATCTGGACCATCAACAGCTGCCACTGAGTCTTCACAGTCTTGAATAGTAGTTATTGCAGACTCAATAAGAATATCCTTAATTCCTGCTGCATCGGTTCTGCCAATCGGATGCTCTTTATCAACTTGTATTTCAAAATGTAAATTATTATTTTTAAATAATAATCCAAATGCATTCTCTTTATTTTTCATATAGCCAAGATACTTTTCTGGCTGGGACAAATTAGTTACAGAATCATCATTTAATAAGATTGATAGATGACCATTCTCAAATATAAATTCTTTAATAGCCGAATAAGAACCATTTACTAAAGGTATGGTTGAGTCCAAAAAGTTTTTAGAAAAAGCGATAACCTTTTCTCCTCTTATAGGGTTATATACAACTCCTTTATCAGCAGCACCTTCTTCAGGTATTAAATCCGTGCCATACAATGCGTCATATAAGCTACCCCAACGTGCATTGGTTGCATTAAGTGCAAATCTTGCATTCATAACAGGAACAACTAATTGTGGCCCAGCAATGGTTTTAATTTCAGGATCAACATTAGAAGTCGAGATAGTAAAATCTCCTTGATCTTCAAGTATATAGCCAATTTTTTTCAGAAAATCTTTATACTCTTCATGCTCATGTTTTTTTCCCTTTCTGCTGATATGCCATTGATCAATTTGTGATTGCATGAGGCTTCTTTTTTGCAATAAATCTCTATTACGAGGACTAAATTCATTGACAATCTTCTCAAAAGAAGACCAAAAGTATTCGTGAGTGATATCAAGACCATCAAGAAGTTCATCTCTTACAAAGTTATACAGATCTTGAGATATTTCTAGTTTCATTACACCATTCTACCTAACAACAAATGATCATCAAGATTTTAGAGTCTGATAAACTTAAAGCAATTCATAATGCAGAAGGAAAAATATGGAAATCATAATTGCAATCATAGTTTGGCTAATATCTTTCATCGTATTACCTCAATTAGAAAATAAAAAGAAAGTAAATCTAGTTCAAAGGCTTAATTTTGGATCTATCAATGCTCTCCTCATATTATTTTTAATATCCACCTATTAATATGTCTCTTCTTGAAGAACAAGAAATTGATTGCCCCAATTGTGGAGAATTAATTATTGTGGTTATTGACTTATCCATTGATGAACAAGAATACACCGAGGATTGCTCGGTATGTTGCAGTCCTATTGTTTTAAAAGTAGATCAAGTAAGTGAATACAAAAAGGTTGCTGCATTTAATGAGTCAGAAACTACCTAAAGGTCGTCATTGCAAATTTCTTCTAGTATTCCTGCTTTAATGCAAATCATTTTTTAGTCAATCTCTAAAATTTACGAATTGCAATGGTATATCAAATTTACCATCTTTAATTATTTTCATAATATTCTGAAGGTCATCTCTTTTTTTACCGGACACTCTAATTTCTTCACCTTGAATCTGAGCTTGTATCTTAAGTTTTGAATTTTTAACCAATGCAGTGATCTTTTTAGCTAACTCTCGATCGATTCCTTGCTTTAATAGTACCTTCTGAGACGCAGCAAAATTAGAGACTTCAATTTTCTGTGGATCAAGACTTTTTACATCTATGTTTCTTTTAACAAGCGACTCTTTTAGGATTGGCATCATTTGATTAATTTGAAATTCTTCCTGAGAAGCTAAAGTAATCTCTTCATTATCCAAAATAAATTTTGAGTCTTTTCCTTTAAAATCAAATCTATTATTAATTACTCTGTTCGCTTGATCTATAGCATTAAGTAGCTCGTGCGAATCTATTTCAGATTTAATATCTAGTGAGGGCATAACTTCAATCTCCAAATAATCATATTAATAGACTTATTTTATCAGATGAAGAGTATTAAGTGAGATGATCTTGGGGAGAAGATCATCTCACTACGACCCTTAAAAATGCCAAGCAAGATGAATACCAAGCGTTATCGGGTCAATGGGAACATCAAAAACTAATTCGCCAGGTAAAATACTACTTAAAGATGAATTGCCTATATTTGTTACAGTGGCCTTATTTTTAATCTTGAACTTTCTTATGTCCAAATTAAGTGTCAAACGATCGGATATAAACCAGTCAGCACCCAATTGATAAGCAAAATCAGTTGATGATCCAATTTTTAAATCAGCTCCAGCTAAAGGACCAGTGGTTTTCTCTTTAAAAAAGAATGTATGATTTAATCCAAGACCTATATATGGAGTCAGTTTAGTTTTATTTTTAAAGTAATACTGCAAGGTCACTGTAGGAGGAAGATGTGATGCGGAAGCAATTTTAAGGCCTGTTCCAAGTGCTTTATCATAAATATTATGCTTGAAGGCTAAACCAGCCAATAATTCAATTCCAATATTTTCATTGTATAAATATGTAATAGTTGTTGTTAAGTTTTTTCTGTCTCCCAAGGATACAATATTACCATTATTGGTTTTTGGATTGACGTTTGTTACACCGCCTCTAATGATCCATTGATGATTTTCTTCATTGATAGCCTTTGATTCATTGGCTTGTGTAATTCCAGTTAAAGATAGTAATATCAGTAAAATACCGATGACTTTTCCAGTTGTATGACTCATGCGTTTCTCCTAATTTTAGAGTGGTAAAATAAACGCCTGAACCTATTTTGTTGCCGAAGCCACATTCTAGTCCACCTTGCTTAGGTCAGCAGGTTGGCGAGAGTTAAACTCTACTCTTGATGTTATTAATTATTTTTTATGTAAGTGTTTTTTTAAAAATTTACCTAAACCATTTATAAGGCTCGTCTCCTGCTACTTTGAAATAAATTGCCATATTAACCATATGTGTAAAAAGCAATATCAAAGATGTTCCTATAGCCCAACTAAATTCACGAAAGTGTATATGTGCACCTTGTGAATATAGAATGATTGCTATCAGTAATGTCCATAAACCCATGCATACAAATGCTTTTACGCTTTTCATTTTTTCTCCTTTTTTATTTTATTTAATAATACTATTTCAACCTCAATGTCTGATCTGAGTTCGCTTTGACAAGCAAGCACATATCCCTTCTCAATATCATCTGCAGCTAGAACATAACCAAAATCAATATTTGGTTTTATCTTTCCAGTGATGATCATGCACTTACATGTACCACAACTTCCAACTTTGCATTTGTGAGGCCAAGAAATTCCTTCAGCTAATGCTGAAGATAATAAAGTCTTCCCTGGCTCCACCGCAATAATATGCTCAGTACCTAAAATACTGGCTTTATATACTTTATTTCTTTTGAAGTAACCAAACATAAGTGTTCTATTCTTCTAATTTAACTGAACTATAGTCAGATCAGATTCTTCGAATTTTTCAGCGATTTCCCTTTCTTCATCCGTAGCATAATTAAGATCCCAATGATCTAAGTGTATTTTTACAAAACTTCTGAATAAAGATGGCACTAGTGTTAATACAAACAATGAGAAATAACCAATACCATAGTTTGGTCCTCCTACATCATCCAATTCCCAAAAATATGTTTCCCCTCTAACATGATGATCGCATTGCCTACCAATCTCTATAAAGAACCAACTGGTAAATACTGAATCGTTGTCCCAAGAATGCCTATGTTCAACATCCCCTTCTTTTCGAATCAATCCATAATGTCCCATAAAATTAAGAGCCTCTAAGAGAAAGTTAGAAAGACTCCAGACA
>CALMWC010000021.1 GCA_937801655.1 uncultured Gammaproteobacteria bacterium | reverse complement strand
GGCTTTTCATTTCAGTTTTATTACTTAGGATATATAACCTACTAAGAATGTCTTTAAATTCATTTTTTATTTCAGATTCTCGTATTATCAATGTCTCTAGACTGAGATTTTGTAAGTGTTGTTGAATCTTTTTATCCTGGAAATGTTCAAGTATTGTTGCAAGCTTGGTCGAATCTTTATCTTGAGTTAAGTTTATTATTTTCTTTAAAATATCGATTCCTTTTTCATCAATATGGTTCAGACGATCCTCTACTACTATATCTTTTAATATGTTTGGATAATGAAGTAGAATACTAATTGCTTGCTTTATAAGGCTTGGCCTTGACTCCAGTTTCTTATTTTCTGATTTACCCCTAAAAGATCTTGTTGCATTTTGTCTTTTCTGATTGGCATCTTCATAAAATCTTTTGACTTGATTTTCACTTAATTTGTATTCACTGCTAAAATTCTCAATTAATAGATCTTTGTATATGCCTTCTTTAACCTTGTTTAAAAGTGACATGCCGTCTTCTATGGCATTAGCTTTTCCCTTGACTGTCTCTGTGTTGTATTTATCCCTCATAACTTCGATTAAGAATTGATCCAGGCTATAGGCATCATTTAAAGCATTATCAAAAGCATCAGATCCATCAGTTTTTATCATTTCATCAGGGTCTTGGCCTTTCTTTAGGATAAGAAAATTTACTTCTTTATTTGTTTTTACTAATGGTAAGCTCAATTCCATCGCTTTCAATGCAGCTTTATAACCTGCTTTATCTCCATCAAAGCAGAAAGTAATTTCATCAATAGTTCTAAACATTTTCCTGATGTGGTATTCAGTTGTAGCTGTACCTAATGTGGCTAGTGCAGTATTAAAGCCATATTTCTGAAGTGCGATTACATCCGTATAACCTTCCACAATAATGGCTGATTTTGTTTTGCCAATTCCCTCTTTTGACTCAAAAAGACCATAGAGTAATTCACCTTTTTTAAATAAAGCTGTTTCTGGTGAGTTGAGATACTTTGGTTCATCATTACCAATGATTCTGCCTCCAAAGCCTAGAACGTCTCCTCGATTGTCTTTTATTGGAAACATAATCCTATTTCTGAATCGATCATAAAATCCACCATCATCTTTTTTTATAATCAATCCTGAATCTAAGAGTCTTTGTTTATTTTTCTCTGAGGAACCAAATTTATCTAGAATATCACTCCAAGAATTATTAGAAAATCCCAATGAAAAGTGTTTAGCATTTTTACCATCAATGCCCCTATCTTTAAGGTAATTAATGGCTTCTTTTGATTGACTAAGATTAGAGGTGTAGTGAATTGAAACTTCTGAGAGCAATTCTTTCAAGCTATTATTTCTCTTATTCTTTATTTTGTCTTCTTTTGTTTTAGGTACATCAACACCAACTGTTTTCGCTAACTCTTCTATAGCTTCAATAAAAGTTAGGCGTTCATATTCCATTAAAAAACCAAGCGCTGTTCCATGAGCACCACAACCAAAACAATGATAAAAGCCTTTCTCTGGACTGACAGTAAAAGACGGTGTTTTTTCCCCATGAAAAGGACAATTAGCTTTGTATTCTTTCCCTGCCTTCTTGATATCAATTCGATTGCCAATAATTTCACCAATATCAACTCTTTGGACGAGGTCATCAATAAAATCTTGTGGAATACGATCTGACATAGGGTTAGTTATTTAACTTAGTATTACTCATAAAGGCTAATGAATTAGTCTATTGAGAAAAGTGTAAAAAGTAAAAAATTAGTTAAATTGATTCTATGAATAGTTTATGAAAGCTTTTCTCTAACAGTGTTGCTAGCTATTTTCATATCAATTTTGCCGGCTGCTTTTTCTTTTAATTGAGACATAACTTGACCCATATCTTTAACTGAAGTGGCTCCTATTGAATTAATTATCTCTTCAATAATCTGAATAGTTTCTTCCTGATTTAATTTTTCAGGTAGATATTTTTTAAGTATTTCAGCTTCCTCAGACTCCTTTTCAAAAAGATCTTGTCGATTGGCTTCTTTGAATTGGGTTGCTGCTTCATCTCTTTGTTGTACTTGTTTTTGTATGATGAGTATTACCTCATCTTCTGAGACATCTTTTCTGGTATCAATTTCTTTTTGTTGCACAGCTGCAACTAACATTCTGAGTGTGCTTACTTTTAAGCGATCACCTGCACGAAGTGATGTTTTAATATCTTCTTTAATTTGATTGATTAAAGGCAAGGTCTATTTAGTAAAGTCTTTTTGAGCGATTTTGCTCTCTAGAGATTCTTTTTTTCTCGCGTTTAGCTGCAGCAGCTTTTTTTCTTTTTCTTTCTTGCGTGGGCTTTTCATAGAATTCTCTTTTTCGAGATTCATTGATGATTCCTGCTTTTTCACAAGAGCGCTTGAAACGCCTTAAAGCGTAATCAAAATATTCGTTATCTTTTAATGTTACTAATGGCAAAACATATCCCTTTTAGTTGTATTAAATAAATATATACTTAATCCTTTCAATAGACGGTGAAATATACAGTCTAAGAGTAAAAAAAGCAAAGAAAATGAAGTCTATTTTGATATTAGGTATAGAAAGCAGTTGTGATGAAACTGCTACGGCTCTTTATGATTCTGAAAAAGGATTAATAGCTCATAATATATTCAGCCAGATTGATCTGCATAAACAATATGGAGGAGTAGTTCCTGAACTGGCTTCAAGGGATCATATTAAAAAACTTCTACCATTAATCGATAGTTTAATTAAAGAGAATCGATTGGACCTTACAGACCTTGATGCCATTGCATACACTTCTGGTCCTGGCTTATCTGGAGCACTATTAGTAGGGTCTGTTGTTGCTAATGGTTTAGCTTATTCTTTAGGAATACCTTCTATACCTGTGCATCATATGGAAGCCCATTTACTTGCCCCTTTATTAGAGCATAATCAAACAGCAATGCCCTTTGTTGCTTTGTTAGTATCAGGGGGGCATACCTTACTTATTAAGGTGGAACAAATAGGTGATTATCAATTGATTGGACAGACTTTAGATGATGCTGCTGGTGAGGCCTTTGATAAGGCAGCTAAGCTTTTGGGTTTAGATTATCCTGGAGGTCCAGCGATTGCTAAATTAGCACAATCAGGAAAGGAAGGTATTTTTGAATTTCCTAAACCCCTTACAAAAAAGAAAGATAGCCTTGATTTTAGTTTTAGTGGATTAAAGACTTCCTTATTGTATAAAGTTCAAGAACTGGAAAGTAAGAACTTGTTATCAGAGCAAACCAAAGCAGATCTTGCTCATGCCTATGAGGATGCAATTGTAGATACTTTGATAGAAAAATCTCGAAGGGCTATTCAATTTGCAAAAGTTAACTCCATTGTCATAGCCGGTGGAGTAGGTGCCAATACAAAACTCAGAGAAAAAATGAAGGATCTATTTTCTAAAAAAGGTATAGAAGTCGTTTATCCTAGTATTGAATATTGTACTGACAATGCTGCCATGATTGCATTGACTGGGTTATATAACTTAAAAGAAGGAATCAGTAATGACAGTTATGAAATAAATGTGAATCCTAGATGGTCAATTGATAGTATTTATAACAGTCATGGATAAAATAATATTAACAGAGCTTAAAATAGAAACTGTCATAGGAATATGGGAGTGGGAGAAAAGAAATCCTCAAACTATTTTGATTGATTTGGAGATGCAAACAGACATAAAAAAAGCATCTGAAACCGACTCAATAGAGGATGCATTGGATTACAAAGCGATTACAAAGCGGATCAAGGACTTCATGGAAAATAATCAGTTTGAATTAATTGAGACGCTTGCTGAAAGGATAGCGCAACTCATTTTGCAAGAATTTAATGTACCTTGGCTTAGATTATCAGTCTCAAAACCCTTTGCTATAAGGGATTCAAAGAATGTAGGGTTAACTATAGAACGATCCAGTCAATGAATTCTACTAACAAGCCAGTGGATGTTTTTTTTAGTATCGGTAGTAATATTAATCCAGAGAAAAACATCCAGTTTGCATCAGACCAATTGAAAAAAACTTTCATCCATTTGGAATACTCATCAATTTATAAAACGGCAGCAGTCGGTTTTAAGGGTGATTATTTTCTTAATTTAGTTGTTAAAACTGTGACCGCAATTTCTCCAGAAATTATCATCAAGAAACTCAGAAAAATTGAAGCAGATACTGGAAGGGAGGTAGGTACAGGTCAGTTTAGTTCCAGAACTCTAGATATTGATATGATACTTTATGGTGATCTAGTCGATGAATTAATAAGAGTTCCTCGTGATGATATTAATCTCTATGCTTTCGTAATTGAGCCCTTAGCTGAAATATATCCAAAAGGAATCCATCCTATTTCTGGTTCTCAATATTCAACTTTATGGGAGCAATTTGATAAAAAACTACAGCAAACTGAAAGAATTTCTTTGCAGTTAACCTAAATTACCAGCCAATACTTCTTCCACCATCGATAGGTATAATTTGACCAGTTATATAGGGAGCATCTTTGATTAAAAATAATGCACAGTTTGCAATGTCTTCAGGAGAGCCAGATCTTTTTAAGGGTATTTGATCCAATATACTCTTTTTGATTGATTCCGAAGGCTCATTCTCTGGCCAAAGTATCATGCCTGGTGCTATTCCATTGACTCTTACTGATGGCGCTAAGTCTCTTGCTAAAGATTTAGTCAGCATCGCTAAGCCTGATTTAGCAGGGCCATAGATGGGATGGTTTTTTAATGGTTTTCTTGCATGAATATCTACAATATTGATAATCAATCCTGCTGAATCTTTAAGATATTTAGCTGCATGTTTTGATAAAAATAAGGGGGCTTTAAGATTGGTACCAAATAGATTATCCCAGTCTTCAAGAGTGATGTTTTCAATAGGAGTAGGATAAAAGGTCGAAGCATTATTAATTAATACATCCAAACGACCAGTTTGTTCAACCACACTAGGAATAAGACTCTCAACAGCGCTATCATCCGTTAAGTTACCGCCAATTATAATTGATGAGCCGGATCTCTGTTGATTTAACCTTGCAGACAAGTTATTTGCGGACTCGGATGATGAGTTGTAATGAATTACTATATTGAATCCATTGCTATGGAGTACCTCAGCCATTTTAGCTCCGACTCTTTTAGCTGCACCGGTTATTAGGATCCATTTTTCTAATTTGTCATTCATATCTTTATTTTAATTGAAAATTTACCCCACTGATATTAATTCTAGATAATAATAGGATTAATATGAGCAAAACAGAATTTGAAAAACCAGATCAAGAAGCATTGAATCACACAATGTTGGTTCAAGAGCATTTAAAAAATGAAGTAAGTGATCATCAAGGTTGGTTAAGTTTTTATAACTTCATGAACTTTGTTTTATACAAACCTACACTCGGTTATTACACTTCGGGAACACATAAAATAGGATTGGGTGGTGACTTCACTACAGCTCCAGAAATATCCAAGCTATTCGGGATAGCTATAGCCAATCAGTTATTGCCAGCACTTAGGAAATATAAGAAGCCATCAATTCTAGAGGTAGGCGCTGGTAGTGGAAAATTAGCCTTTGATATTATTAATCAATTGAATAATACGAATGTTGAATTGGATCATTATTATATTCTAGAGATCAGTGGAGACCTCAAGGACAGACAAAAAAGAACTTTGTCTCAATTGCCTAATGAAAACCAAGTGAAAATAAGATGGCTTAATAAGCTACCAGAAGAGGGTATAGAAGGCGCTATAATTGCCAATGAAGTTATTGATGCTCTACCATTTGAGCGATTTAAAATAATTGATAATGACATTCTCCAAATTGGCATTACTTATGAAGGTGGTCAGCTGATAGAAAAAGAAAAAGTGGCTTCACCACTATTAAGAGAGGCTATTAAGAATGTAGAAAAAGATATTGGTCGATCATTTGATACAGGTTTTGTCTCTGAAATCCAAGTTCATTTTGACGATTGGTTTAAAAGTATTGATAAAGGGCTAAAGTCTGGTATCGCTTTGTTTATAGATTATGGTTATACAAGGAAGGATTATTATTCTTTGCAAAAAGATAATGGAAATATGATTTGTCATTTTCAGAATAAAGCTCATATAGACCCATATATTTACCCTGGCCTACAAGATATATCTGCTTCTATAGATTTTAGTCTATTAGCTGACTCTGCATTCAATCTTGGTTATCAAGTGGAGCTCTATTGTCACCAATCTGATTTCTTAATGAGTGGTGATATCCTAGCTTCCATTGATTCTGAGACTGATGACAAAGAACGCATTAGAATGAATCAGCAAATCAAGCAATTATTTTTGCCTAATATTATGGGAGAAATTTTTAAGTGTATGCTACTGAGCAAAAAATGTAATATTACACACTTAGAAGGAGTAAAAGATCTTAGGCATATGTTGTAATTCAAAAATATGGAAACCATTCAAACAATACTTCTAGCAATAATTCAAGGGATAACCGAATTTTTGCCTGTTTCAAGTTCTGCTCATTTAATTCTATTGTCTGAAATTCTAGGATGGAATGATCAAGGTTTAATTTTTGATATATCGTTACATTTTGGAACACTTTTGGCAGTGATGTTCTATTTTAAGAATGATATTTCTCAGATGTTTAACCAATCTCATTTCAAAGATTTAAGCACTCTAATTAATTCACCGTTGGGAATTATCTCTATTGCTACTTTGCCAATAGTGATTATAGGAGGTTTATTCAGTGGTTTTATTGAGGAGAATCTAAGATCTCCCTTTGTTATAGCTCTAGCTACTGTTTTCTTTGGGTTGTTACTGTATCTCTCTGATAGAAGAGCTCATATGGCAACTGAAGAAAAAGTAATGACAGTCAGTTTAGGTTTGATCATTGGTTTATCACAAATCTTAGCAGTTATTCCAGGGACATCCAGATCTGGTATTACAATAACAGCAGCACTTTTTCTAGGTTTTTCGAGAACGGAGGCAGCTCGATTTTCTTTTCTATTATCGATACCAGTCATTATTGCTGCCAACATACTCGGAATCTATGAATTCAGTCAAATAGAGAATGCAATATTTGATTATTCAGATCTTATTTTAGGAATAGGAATTTCTTTTGTGATTGCTTACCTAACCATCAAATGGTTCATCAGCTTTGTCGAGAGAATTGGAATGTTACCATTCGTTATTTACAGGTTATTTTTAGGTGTCATTATATTTCTATATATATATTAAGGTTCTATGGATATGGCTAAAGAGGATAAAAAACGTTATTGGTTATGGGGGGAGCTTGATGCAGCTAGTAATGAAATACTAAAAAAGATTCAACTTAGCATAAATGAAAAATTAGGAGGCCCAACCTTTGATCTTCATTTAACATTATCAGGGCCTTTTTATGATATTAACCAAGATAGGCTCAATCAAATTGAAGCTTTTTCTATAACAAATAAACAACTTTTAATTAAGCCAAGTTCATATCAAGCAAAAGATTTATTTTTTCAGTCTCTATTTTTAGAGATTGAAAAGTCGGTAGAGTTAAGTGATTTAAAAAATACATTGGATAATCAATTGGGTCTTGATAGTGAGTTATTCTATCCACATATCAGTCTTTTTTATGGTTTGAAAGACCAAGCAACCAAGCAATCAGTTATCAATCAATTGCTAAACATCCCCAAGTCATTGATTCTCGATAAAATTAGTATTGTTGAGATAGGGGAAGGTGTTGAATCCTGGAGAGTTCTTTATCAATACCCTTTAATGAAAGATCTTTATGCTTTGAATACTATAGGAAGACCAATCTAATCTATAATGATTCTTGAATTTTATTAAGTCTTAGTTCTCTTAGTTTAAGCCCTATATCGCTACCTTGAAGTCCTTCTTCTTCAACATTGCTGATTTGTATAGTCAGTGCAGATGTTAAGGATTTTTCTAGAAGTTCTTTTTTATCATTAAAATTTCTATCAAGATCCATATGTATTAATTGAAAGATAGTATTTAGATTTTCAGGCTTTTTCAGAGCATTAAGTTTTTCAATAATTGTAAGAATATGTTCCGCAGTAAATTCGCTTATGTTTTTATCGATTAATGAAAATGAGTTATACAACAGCAAGGGAATTTCTTTATAGCTATTTGGAAAGTTCATATTTTTCTGCATAGTTTCAATGATCTCTTTTATATCACTATTGTCTTCTTTAAGAAGAGCATAGAAGATAGCAGCAAATCTATATTTTGTTGATACTGTTTCTTGCGATGCTTGTTGAAAGATAATATTTGAGAAAAAGTCCTTTTGTAGTCCAGCAAGATCAGGATAAATCTGATCAAGAGCATTAATTTCAATGAGAGTTTTAAAATATTGATCAAATCTGGAATGCTTTAATGTCTTTTCTGTTTCCAGCCAAATTCTTTCAGGAACCAATGATAATAATTCTCCACTTTCAACTATTTCAGCAATTAAACTATATGTTTCTTCAGTTATGGTGAAACCTAGATTATGAAGCTTTGCTTTAAACCTAGCAATTCTAAGAACTCTAAGAGGGTCCTCCTTAAAGGCAGCTGAGACATGTCTTAGTTGTCTATTTTCTAGGTCTTCTTGACCTTTATATGGATCAATAAGGAGGCCATTTTCATCCTCAGCTATGGCATTAATTGTTAAATCTCTTCTAGCTAAATCTTCTTCCAGTGTAATCCTTGGGTTAGCATCAAAATCAAATCCATGATAACCAGTGCCAGTCTTACTCTCTTTTCTAGCTAATGCATATTCATCCCCTGTGTGAGGATTAATATATACTGGAAAAGATTTACCGACTTTCTTATACCCTCTATTATCAAGATCCTCAGGAGTTCCATTAACCACGACCCAATCATTTTCAAAGGGAGGTGAGAAACCTAATAGACGGTCTCTTATTGCCCCTCCAACTAAGTATATTTGCATTTTTTTATAATAAACGAGATCTACTTTATTTTCTCATCTGAATTATTAGCTGACGTCCCATTCTATTAACCCTTAGAACTAAGATATCTTTATCTTTAATAACTGATTTAAATTCAGATAAGTTTTTGATTTCTGTTCTTCCTACAGACCAGATAATATCTCCTTTTTGTAACCTTGCATTTGCTGCATTACTATTTTCTTCAACCGATAAGATTACTACACCTTGTGCTTTAATTTTACCTTCAGGTATATAGTCTGATAATTCAGCTCCAGCTAGTAGTGAATTTAGTTCATCAGCTTTTATAGGTTCTTGAGTTACTAATTCTCCAAGTTCTGCTGCTATATTCAGTTCTTTATTATCTCTTAAAACTATCATATCGACTGATTCTCCACTTCTTTTTAGGCCGATTGTATTTCTTAAGTCACTTGAATTTGCGATACTTTTTTTATTCACTTCAATAATGACATCACCAGCTTCTAAACCAGCAATTTCAGCAGCAGATTCAGGGGAAACTTCTTGTATCAATGCTCCTTTAGTCGCTTCAATGCCCAGTTGGTCTGCTATTTCTTTATTGATATCGCTAATAATAACTCCAAGAAGTCCTCTTTTAACTGAACCAAAATTAATGATTTGGTTCATAATATTCTTAACGGTATTCACTGGGATAGCAAAGCCAATTCCAATATTGCCACCGCCTCTAGTAAATATAGAGCTAGGGATTCCCACCAACTCACCCTCAAGGTTAATCAATGCTCCACCTGAGTTTCCTGGATTAATAGCTGCATCCGTTTGAATGCTATCACCATACCCATCGGTACTCATTTGAGGTCTACCCAGCGCACTAATTATTCCTGAAGTTACGGTTTGGCTTAAGCCAAAAGGTGCACCAATTGCTAAGGCAAAATCACCCACACGTAATAAATTTGAATCTCCCAATTGAATGGCTTTCAGTGCCTCATTTAAGTCTGTTATTTGTAATACTGCTATATCAGTACCTGGATCTGAGCCCATTACTTCTGCTAAGTATTCATTACCATCTTTAGTAAAAACTTTTATTTCATCTGCTCGCTCGATAACGTGATGATTGGTAATGATATATCCATTACTACCATCAACAATAACACCGGAACCACCGCCTCCAAATTCTCTTTCTCTAGGCATTTGTGGTTGTCCAAAAAATCGTTCAAAAAATGGATCATCTGAAAACGGATTTCTTTGTGTTGCTACTTTTCCTCTAATTGCAATTCTAACAACAGAAGGTGACGATTCATCAACCAACTCAGCTAGAGAAGATTGGCCAAGATTATTGATTTCATGAGCTTCAATATGTGTTGAAAGATTATTGCCCATATTAATTATGATTAATGTTATGAGTAATAAGGATAAAAAATTAATTTTTTTCATAAGTTATCTAAGTTGAATTATTATTGATGTTAATTTAGATGAAATGATAACGTATAATCTACTATTACAATACCTTGTTTATATATATTCATAATTTATTCATTTTTGATAATAATTCTAAAACTGTGAATAAATTGTGTATAACATGATAATTATAGGTGGATAAGATAAACACTACATCTTGTATCTAAGATATTGAAAATAATTATCATAAAATTTTGTATATATTTTAAATAATTTTATTAAAAAATGATATAAACTATTGATATATATGTATTTCATACAAATACTACCTATTTTCAAAAGTCCTTGACATTATCCTAAAATCCGCAATAATCTAATAAGATCTAAACACAACATCTTGTGCATTACATTTGGACTTTTTTTGTGATTTTAGAGATTTTACCGCATAAATAAATTGGATAATGAAAAGAGTTAATCACAATAGTGTCTTCAGTAATTAAAGAAAAAAAATCAAAAACATTTGATATAGAGCATCAAGCTGCATCTCTCGATATTTGGGATAAAAAATACCGTTTAAAAGATGAATCAGGCGATGTATTAGATAAAAATATAGATGATACTTTTGACAGAGTCGCAACTGCATTGGCTGGTGTTGAGGAAACTGATAAGCAAGAACAGTGGGCAGAAAAATTTCTTTGGGCTCTAAGATCTGGTGCTATTCCAGCAGGAAGAATTATTTCGAATGCAGGTGCTGAAAAATATAAACCAGCAACTTCAACAATAAATTGTACTGTCTCTGGTTCTATACAAGATTCAATGACAGGTATTCTTGAGAAAGTAACGGAAGCAGGATTAACCCTTAAGGCAGGCTGTGGAATTGGATATGAGTTTTCAACATTAAGACCAAAAGGAGCTTATGTTACTGGTGCAGGGGCATATACTTCAGGCCCTTTATCATTTATGGATATTTATGATAAGACTTGCTTCACGGTCTCATCTGCCGGAGGTAGGCGAGGTGCACAAATGGGAACATTTGATGTCAGTCATCCTGATGTTGAAGATTTTATTAAAGTAAAAAGAGAAGACGGTAGGTTAAGACAATTTAATTTGTCATTACTTATTACAGAAGAGTTTATGAAGGCTGTTAGAGAGGATAGTGAGTGGCCATTGATTTTCCCTCTTGATCCTAGTTTACCAGAATCTAAAGAGATTGATCTTAATGATCAAACCAAAATTATATGGAAAGAATGGGTTAAAACTGAAGGCTACCTGACAAATGAAGAAGGTCTTGTAGCTTGTAAAATATACAAAGTCATACAAGCAAGAAAGCTATGGGATTTAATTATGGCTTCTACTTATGATTATGCAGAACCCGGCTTTATTTTGATTGATAAAGTTAATGAAATGAATAATAACTGGTTTGATGAAAATATCAGAGCTACCAATCCTTGTGGAGAGCAACCTCTCCCTGAATATGGGTCTTGCTTGCTTGGGTCTGTTAATTTAACTCGTTTTGTTAATAGTCCATTTACAGAAGAGGCTTCATTTGACTGGGATACTTTTAATGAAGTTGTCGGTGTTTTTACACGTATGTTGGATAATGTTGTCGAGATCAATGGACTACCGATACAACAACAAAGAAATGAAATATTGAGAAAAAGAAGACATGGGATGGGGTTTCTAGGTCTGGGTTCTACTATGACAATGCTGCAGATGAAATATGGATCAGAAGAGTCATTGCGTTTCACAGAAGAAGTTAGCAAGAATTTAGCTCTAACTGGCTGGAGAGCCGCACTTGAGTTATCAAAAGAAAAAGGACCGGCTCCCATTTTAACTGAAGACTTTGTTGTATCAAAAGAGATGCTCAATCATAGACCTGAAATGTTAGACGATGGTTTTGTAGTAGGTGATAAAATAAAGGGCAGTGTTTTGCATGCTAAGTACAGTAAATACATGCAAAAAATAGCTTCAGAAGACCCTGAATTAGTAGATGAATTATCTAAAGTAGGAGCAAGGTTTACACATCATAGTTCTATAGCCCCAACAGGGACCATTTCTTTATCTATAGGTAATAATGTTAGCAATGGTATAGAACCTAGTTTTGCACATCATTATTTTAGAAATGTGATTAGAGAAATGAAAAAAACAAAAGAGAAAGTTGATGTTTACTCTTTTGAATTACTATCTTATATCGATAGGATCAATCCACAAGCTGATATCAATGCTGAACCAAATTCTGATAATCGATTACCAGATTATTTTATTACCGCAGAGGATGTTTCTCCTAAACAACATGTTGATGTTCAAAGTGCATCACAAAAATGGATAGATTCTTCTATTTCAAAAACAGCTAATGTACCTACTGATTTTGAATTTGAAGAGTTTAAGGATATTTATCTTTATGCTCATGAGAAAGGCTTGAAGGGCTGTACAACTTTCCGTTTTAATCCTGAAGTTCATCAAGGCGTTTTGGTTAAAGAAAAAGATCTTAAAAATACAATGTATACATTTGTATTGGAGAATGGAGAAGAGATAGAAGTTCCTGGCGATGAAGACATAGAATACGATGGAGAAATTCATAGTGCTGCCAACCTTTTTGATGCCTTAAAAGAAGGGTATTACGGAAAGTTTTAATCGAATAAATATGTCAACTATAAAAATAAAAAACAAAATTGTTGGATATAGAGTCAGCTCTAAAGAAAATGAGAAAAACCTTGAGCAAACCAAGCCTCAATTAATAGAAGAGCAAGAAAATGAAGCTAATGTTGTTAGGATGCATGAAAGGTTGGAACGACCAGATTTGCTTAAGGGAACTACATATAAAATAAAACCTCCAGTCTCAGACCATGCTATGTATATAACAATTAATGATATCGTACTCAATCCAAATACTGAGCATGAGAAATTAAGGCCGTATGAAATATTCATTAGTTCTAAAAATTTGGATCATTATCAATGGATTGTTGCTCTAACACGTGTTTTGTCTTCAGTTTTCAGGAAAGGTGGTGATGTTGCATTTCTTGTTGAAGAACTAAAAGCAGTTTTTGATCCGGCAGGAGGTTATTTTGCTGGTGAGGGAAGATATATGCCTTCAATAATAGCAGAATTAGGATATGTTATTGAAAAGCACTTTAAAGCTATTGGGATTATTTCAGAGGAAGTTCTTGATCAACATCAGAAAAAACTAATAGAAGAAAAAAAACAAGAGTTTGAAAATAGAAATAAACAGAAAGATGCATTTGTAAATGAATCTTTCCCTGAGGGTTCTAAATTATGTGGACATTGCAGTACTGTAGCTATGGTTATGATGGATGGGTGTGAGACCTGTCTAAACTGTGGGTACTCAAAATGTGGCTAATAATTATTTAATTACTTATAAATATAGATAGAGAATTCCTATGAAAATGCCACTGTCAGAAATTATAGATAGATATACCATTACAATGTTGAAATCTGAAAGGACTGATGAAGATGTCAATGAGGAATTAGAAACATATAAGAAAGAATTACACAGTTCTGATGAAGTTAAAAACTTTATAAGTAGAATGTATGAAATTAATGGGAAGATATGGAACACAGAAGGGGACATTAGAAATGGAACAGATATGCCACTGGAGGAAGTTGGAAGATTGGCATTAGAGGTAAGAGACTTAAACTGTGTTAGAAATGGAATTAAAGCTGAGATAGTCGATGCTTTCTCTGAAGGCTTTAAAGAGATAAAAATTAATTATACAAAAGTAGATTACGGAAGATCATAATAAGATATTTTTAACTAGATTCAATAATATCGAAACTCAATCATATTGATCTACTTACATACTGTTGAAAAAACAATTAGTAATCTAATTCATAATTTTGAAATCTTAATGACTCAAACAATATAAGCTATATAGATGAGAATCCTGTATATCATTGCCACTTATTTAGCTTTACCCATAGTTTTTCTTCATATGCTATTTAAGTCTTTTAATGATTTCACATATTTGCAACGTATGGGTGAAAGATTTGGTTACTATAAAGGAGAAAAACCACTAAATATTTTATGGGTTCATGCTGTTTCATATGGAGAAGTCAAAGCGGCAATCCCATTAATCAAACAATTAAGATTAAATTTCCCTGAAAAAAAAGTCTTAATAACAACAACAACTCCTTCTGGATCTAGATTGATTAAAGAGTTATATGACAATAAAGTTCATCATGTCTATCTGCCTTATGATACTCAAGGATCAGTGATACGTTTCTTTAAGTATTTCAATCCAGAGATAGCAATAATAATTGAAACTGAGTTGTGGCCTAATATTTTTCATTATTGCGGTGTCTATAAAGTGCCTTTGGTACTTGCAAGCGCTTGTGTTTCTGATCGATCTATTAGTTTGTATAGAGTTTTATTCAAACTTTTTCAAAAGACAGTGTCTGAAGGAATTGTTATTGGTGCACAAACACAAGAAGATGCAGAAAAGTTTATTTCCCTGGGCTCTGATACCCGTAAGATAAAAGTTACAGGTAATATAAAATTTGATATAGCAATTCCAAGTGAGTCTATGGATGAAGCAAAAGAATTAAAATCGAGCTATTTTCAAGATAGAACAATTTGGGTTGCTGCTAGTACTCATGAAGGAGAGGAAGAAGTAGTCTTAGAGGCCCACAGATTAGTATTAAAGGATAATCCAAATACGTTATTGGTGATTGCACCTAGAAACCCAGATCGATTTTCTGCTGTAAAAAAAATTATAAAATATAAAAAGTTTAATTTTCATTCTTGGAGTGAAGGTTTAAGTGATTTAGATAATAAAGAGATCTTATTATTGGATAGCTTAGGACAACTGAACTTATTCTATTCAATGGCTAATGCCTCATTTGTAGGCGGAAGCCTATTTAGTGTAGGGGGGCATAATCTATTGGAACCTGCATCCTTAAAGACTCCCATAATTACAGGACCTTGTATAGATAACATTAAAGATATATCTCAAAAATTGAAACAGAATAATGCGTTAGTCATAGTCAAAGACTCTTTAGAGCTTGCAAATTCAATCAATCAGATTACTCAGAATAAGGAACAATCGGACAAGATGATATTAGGTGGGTTAAAAGTAATACAAGAGAATAAAGGCTCTACTGAAAAAATATTTGAGTTGATCAAGCCACTAATTGATAGCTAGCTATTTTAACCAACTATTAATTTGAACCAGGTCATCTTTTGATAAAGTTCCTGCCGCTTGTTTCAGTTGGATTATATTTTTAAGATAATCGTATTTACTTATAGCTAAGTTTCTTTGAGAGGAGTATAGCCTTCTTCTTGCATCTAAAACATCAACAGTGGTTCTCGTACCCACTTCATATCCTGCTTCAGTTGCTTGTAGAGCGGTAGCTGACGACTTAACCGATTGTTGTAAAGCTTTGACAGTTGCAATACCTGATATGACACCTAAGTATGAATCTCTAGCATTTCTTGTGGTTTCTCTTCCTACTCGTTCTAACTTTTCTTTAGTTGCTCTATGTTGAGCAACAGCTTGCCTGACTCTTGATGATGTTTGCCCACCACTAAAGATCGGTACTGTCACCTGAACACCCACCCCTTCATTAATATTCTCTGTATCAGCTGGATTAAAGTCACCTCCACTATCTGACCTAAAGCTATCACTCTCCGATACTCTTTTTTGAGCTTGCACGCCTATTGTTGGGTAATGACCTGATCTTTGAACCTTTACTTCGCTTCTAGCTATTTCAGTTCCAAGTTGAGCAGAAAGGAAGTTTAAGTTTTGCTCTAAAGATGTATTGACCCACTCAGTTTCACTTTGAGGATTGGGCATAATCAAAGGCAGACTATTGTCTGGCTTTAAAAGATTACTAGGGTAATTATCAGTGATTGCTCTTAGTGATTCTTTAGAGGTTGCAAGATTTCTTTTAGCGATGATTTCATTGGCAATGGATTGGTCATAAGCCGCTTGTGCTTCTTGGACATCTGTGATGGCAATTAAGCCCACATCAAATCTTTTTCTCGATTGATCTAATTGTTTTTCAATTGCTTGTCTGGCTGCTTGTTCTGATTCAAGTGTGTCTTGTGCTGCTAATACATTAAAATAAGCAGTAGTAACTCTAACCATTAATGCCTGCTCTGCAGCTAAATAATCTATCTCAGCTTGTGCCACAGTTTTGTTGGCTTTTTTCAATGTCATCCAAGCCCCAAAATCAAAGATTGTTTGTCTTATAGACACTTCCCATTGGGTTGTTTCTGATTCTTGCAAGAAACCCGTTGTGTTCGTAACTGTTCCAATTGCAGTTTGTTGTTGAAAAGTACTTTTTCCATTGATATCACTATCAGAATACAAACCACTTGCATTAATTTGAGGAAGCATAAGACTTCTTGCTTGAGGTCTAAATTCTGATATTGCTTCTTTATTTGCTAGAGCTTCTTTTAATAAAGGATCATTCACCAATGCATTTTCATAAACATCAATCAAGGAAGTTGTATTTCCAATTAATGGAAATAGTATGAGAGAAATAATTAATATTTTAGATCTTTTCAATTTGTGTCCTGATTCAATATCTTATATTCGTTAGTAGTTCGGTCTTAGATTGTTTAGAAGCGTAGATTACTACCTAGCTAGCCTATAAACAATCTAAGACTGTAACGAATTGTAACTCCAAAGTGACTGATTATTATGAATAAATAATGAACTTAGAGGATGGCTATCATCAATAAAGCAACTATATTTATAATTTTAATCAATGGATTAATTGCAGGCCCAGCAGTATCTTTATAAGGATCTCCTACCGTATCGCCTGTAATTGAAGCATTGTGTGCTTCAGTGCCTTTTCCTCCTACATTTCCATCTTCAATGTATTTTTTAGCATTGTCCCAAGCCCCACCACCAGTGGTCATAGAGATAGCAACAAATAGTCCTGTAACAATAGTTCCAATCAACAGGCCACCTAAAGCTCTTATTCCACCGTCTTCAGGCATCATTACATTCATAGCTAATGCTAGAGCAATAGGAACAAGTACGGGCAATATTGAAGGCAGAATCATTTCCTTGATTGCAGACTTGGTTAAAAGATCAACAGTTTTGGAGTAATCAGGTTTGGCAGTTCCTTCCATTATTCCTGGAATTTCTCTAAATTGACGTCTCACTTCATCGACAACAGAGCCAGCTGCTCTTCCAACAGCTTCCATAGCCATTGCTGCAAATAAATAAGGTACCATACCACCAATGAACAGTCCTATAATGACTGCAGGATCATCTAAGCTAAAGCTAACTAACTTGCCTTCAGCTTCCAGATTAGCTGTAAAATCAGCAAATAAAACAAGTGCAGCCAGTCCAGCTGAGCCAATTGCATAGCCTTTTGTTACCGCTTTAGTTGTATTTCCAACAGCATCCAATGGATCTGTAATGTCTCTAATCTCAGATGGTAATTCTGCCATCTCAGCAATACCACCAGCATTATCGGTAATTGGTCCAAATGCATCCAAAGCCACAATCATACCCGTTAAAGAAAGCATTGAAGTAGCTGCTATTGCAATACCATATAGGCCAGCGAGCATATACGAACCCCAGATACTCAAACAAACCGCAATTACTGGCAGAGCAGTAGCTTTCATAGAGATGCCAAGACCAGCAATGATATTGGTTGCATGCCCAGTTTCTGAAGCTTGTGCAATCTTTTGTACAGGGCTGTATTCAGTTGAAGTGTAGTATTCTGTGACAACAACCATAAAAGCAGTCAATACCAGTCCTATCAGTGATGCGTACCACATTTCATTACCCATTTTCATCATATCTGTAACTGGGAAAAATAAAGCTGCAGCAATGACTCCTGAGATAATAACCCCTTTATAAAGAGCACCCATGACGCTTCCACCTTCACTCTTTTTAACAAAAAGCATTCCAATAACTGAAGCCACAATGGATACAGAACCAAGAACCAATGGGTATAAGATATAATTATTTGCATTTTCAGATGAAGAAAATAAAAGTCCACCCAATAACATGGTTGCAATAATTGTTACCGCATAAGTTTCAAAAAGATCGGCTGCCATTCCAGCACAATCACCAACATTGTCTCCAACATTATCAGCAATAACAGCTGGATTTCTTGGGTCATCCTCAGGGATTCCAGCTTCAATTTTACCTACTAAATCAGCTCCAACATCAGCACCTTTTGTAAAAATACCACCACCTAATCGAGCAAATATAGAAATCAATGAGCCTCCAAAAGCCAACCCAATTAGGGCATGTAAGCTCTCATCAACACTAATACCTAGTCCAGATCTAAGAATTAAGTAGTATCCACTAATTCCTAGTAAACCAAGTCCTACTACTAGTAAACCAGTGACTGCGCCACCTCTAAATGCAACTGCTAAAGCGGCATCCATTCCATCATAAGCAGCTTGAGCAGTTCTAACATTAGCTTTGACCGATATATTCATACCAATGTAGCCTGCTAGGCCTGAAAGTATTGCTCCAATTAGGAAGCCAAAAGCACTCAGCCAGCCGATTCCACTAACACCTAAGAGAACAAAAATGACTATACCCACAAGCCCAATAGTTAAATATTGTCTATTCAGATAGGCTTGCGCTCCTTCTTGGATTGCTCCAGCTATCTCTCTCATTTTTTCATTACCATCAGACAGTTTTAGAATGCCTAATGCAAATATAATTCCACAAGAAATTGCAACAGCAGAAGCCGTTAATGCAATCCATAATGCTTGACCTTCATTCATCTTGATCTCCTATTAATATAAGTTAAGTTTGTTTTAATAATATTAAGGTTAAAAAATTTTGAGAATCATACCATAAACTTTGATTTAAGTTTTTTAGATATGACTTTATTTTTTAATTTAGCAAATTCTGGAAGACCTTTTTTATAAGTCGGATAGTCTTCTCCCTTAATCAAGGGCAACATATACCTTTTGCATGCTTCAGTAATTCTATACCCATTGGATGAAATGTATTTTCTAGGCATCATTTTTTCATTGTTAGCAACTTTTGCTATATCCACGGATCCTGTTTTCCATTTATAAGGATTATCGGACAATCTATCGATCGTAATCATGATTGAGTTTTCATTCTTTAAAGCCATTTCCACAGCTGCCTTCCCAACCGCATAGGCTTGTTTAACATCAGTTTCCGAAGCCAAGTGTCTCGCTGATCTTTGAAGATAGTCAGCGATAGCATAATGATACTTATAACCGAGTTCATTTTTTATCATCGTTGCTAATTCAGGTGCTACACCCCCCAATTGCTTATGACCAAAAGAATCTTTAGTGCCAGCATCAGCAAGGAACTTTCCATTTTTATATCTTGCTCCTTCACTTGCTACAATCACACAATAACCATTATTTTTAACAGACCGATCAACGTGTTTTAAGAAATTTTTTTTATTAAATGATATTTCAGGAAATAAGATAATATGAGGTGGTTCTTTTATATTATTTGCTATTAAGCCAGATGCTGCAGCAATCCATCCTGCATGCCTTCCCATTACCTCGAGAATAAAAACTTTAGTTGATGTCTTGGCCATTGACAATACATCCAAGCTAGCTTCCTGAGTTGAGACGGCTATATATTTTGCAACTGAACCGAATCCAGGACAGGTATCTGTTATAGGCAAGTCATTGTCCACAGTTTTTGGAATGCCGATGGAGGTAATTGGAAAATTCATTTGTTGTCCCATCTCTGATACTTTGAGTGCAGTATCCATTGAGTCACCACCACCATTGTAGAAAAAGTAACCAATATTATGCGCTTTGAAAACCTCAATTAATCTTATGTATTCTTTCTGATTTTCTTCAAAGCCTTTGAGTTTGTATCGAGCCGATCCAAATGCACCACCGGGGGTTTGTTTTAGAAGCGATATTTGTTTATCTGTTTCAAGATCTGTATCAATCAACTCCTCATTGAGAGCGCCTAAAATACCATTTTTACCGGCATAGATCTTGCCAATCTTATTTTTATGTTTCCTTGCTGTTTCAATGACACCACAAGCACTTGCATTAATAACTGCGGTCACGCCACCGGATTGAGCATAAAAAGCATTTTTAATTGATCTTTTATTGTTCATATTTCTGAATTTTACATATCATAGCGGTAGATTAAAGTTTTTAATATTAATTTTAAGTTTATCAATGTTCTAAATTAATAGAATTGAGGCAGCAATGAGAATTATATTATTGGGAGCACCCGGTTCAGGTAAGGGCACTCAGGCGGAAAAGTTAATGGAGGATTACAATCTTCCTCAGATTTCTACAGGCATGCTTTTAAGAGCAGCCATTGACCAAGGCACGGAGCTTGGAAAGAAGGTCCAAGAAATAATGGCCGCTGGTAATCTTGTATCCGATCAGATTGTTCTGGACTTGATTCGTGAATCACTTCAACAACGAGACAGCGAAAATGGTTTTGTGTTGGATGGCTATCCAAGAAATATAAATCAAGCTCAATCACTAGAGGATTTATTGAATTCAATTAATAAACCATTGGGTTCAGCTTTGCTTGTGGATGTTGAGTCTGAAATATTGATCAAAAGACTTTCAGGAAGAAGAACATGCTCACTTACAGGAAAAACATTAAATGTATATTTCTCAAGTGAAGATGAAATTAACGAATGCATTGATTCTGGAGGCGAGTTAATACAACGAGAAGATGATAATGTTGAATCAATAACCAATAGAATAAATGTTTATAAAGAGCAGACTGAGCCCTTGATTGATTTTTATAAACATAAAAATTTACTCAAAGTAATTGATGGAGAAGGAAAGATAGCAGATGTTTATGATCGTGTTATTAAAATACTAGAGCTCTAAGCTAAGGTTGGATGATTTTCATTAATTCTTTACCGATAATATTATTTCTCCAGCCTGAAGATAATCGGCCCCCATTCTTTGAAATTAAATCAATAAGGTCTTTCTTGCTACCAAGTGTTTCTTGAGGCAGCTCTAATGCTTTTGCTTTCTTCATAATCATATTAATCAATGTTTCAAATACATCAGCCCTTACGTAATTTTTATCTTTTTTTATTTTAAACGGTTCTTTTCCTAATTTAGGTTCTTGTTTATTCTTTTTAATTACTTCTGAGATTTCATGGACACCACTTTTACTTAGGTTGGTTCTCCCATGGATATGTTGGAAAATATTTTCTGGTTTTATTTTCTTCTTTGCTATTTCAAGAAGTAATTTATCCTTGAGTAACCATTGCCTTGGTATATTTTTTTCAATGGATTTTTCCTCCCTCCATATTGATAAATCTATAGCTAAGCTTTGATGTTTTTGATTCAAGCGTTTGATACTTTTAATTCTTTTCCAAGCATCCTTCGGATTAAAAATACTATCTTCATCGGTGAGTATATTTTTGGAATCTTCAAATGCCCAGTCCAGTCTATTGTTACGGGTTAATTTATTTTCAATCTGATCATAAAGTTCATTTAGATACAATACGTCCTCTAATCCATAATTAATTTGCTTTTGATTCAGTGGTCTTCGAGTCCAATCACTTCTTGTTTCTGTTTTATCAATATCAACATCAAGCTCACTTTTCAGTAAGGTTTTAATACCCACTTGTGATGGATAACCAATCAATGATGCGGCAACTTGTGTATCAAAAACATTCTTAGGAATTTGTTTATTCAGTAAATAAAAGATTTCAAGATCCTGTCTTCCAGAATGCAGTATCTTTTTTATTCTAGGATCATAGATCAGTTTCCAGAGTTCAGATAAGTCAGAATCTGTTAGACAATCAATGCAGGCTGTACCATAATCCGAAGAAATTTGAATTAAACAAAGTATTGGATAGTAAGTTCTTATTCTCATAAACTCAGTATCAATTCCAATTCTCTTTGATTGAGAGATTTGATTGATGAATTGATTAATTGAGTCTTCTGAATCAAGAAGAGACAATGATGTTTGAGTTTTATCCATAAATTATATTTATTACTAGGATTATAATAAAATTAACAAGCAATGATTAAGTTATTAACAATTTTATGGGGAATTATGCTGAAAAAGTCTAATCCTCAGGATTTACCAAAATCTGGTTTTTTCCTAGGTCTAATGTTTTTCTTTTACTTTCTCTCTCAAATTTACTCTGGCATTAGTGTTGCGCTCTCGATTGAAGATTTTCTAAAATCATTTTTTATTGATGCTGTTTTATTGTCCATTTGCCTACGGCTGATATTGCAGTTTTCAGGGACATTGAGCTACTTCAAACAGTCTTTATCAGCTCTCTTTGGAACAGGGACGATATTTAATGTAATTGCCACACCAATAATTATAATTATATCTAACTCAATGATGGATGCTGCTTCTATCAATGAGCTGGAGATACCAGCACCTGTTTCTATAGCTTTATTGGCCATAGCCATATGGTCGATTATTGTAATGGCCCATATTTTTTCACGAGTGATGTCCAATCCTAGTTTTGCAATGACTGCCGCATTTTCTTATGCAGTTATTAATTTCATTGTTCAAAGTTCAATAGCGAGCTTGTAAAAATAATATAGAAAATATGCATCTTCATATTCTAGGAATCAGTGGAACATTCATGGGCAGTTTAGCTGTGTTAGCTTCTGAGATGGGTCACAGAGTCACTGGTTCTGACTTAAATTGTTACCCTCCGATTAGCGATCAGTTGCATGCACTGAATATTGAGGTCATTCCTAATTATGATATAGAACAGCTTGAAATAAACCCTGATCTAATTGTCATAGGTAATGTAATGTCTAGGGGCATGCCAATAATTGAAGAGATTCTCAATAGAAAAATTGACTTTACTTCTGGTCCAAAATGGTTAGCAGATAATGTTTTAAAAGATAAAACAGTGATTGCTGTTAGTGGCACACATGGCAAAACAACCACATCCAGTCTCATTGCTTTTATGATGCGGGATTTGGGAATTGATACTGGTTATTTAATTGGTGGAGTGCCTATTGGATTTAACGAGTCAGCAACAGTGGGTAGAGATCCTTATTTTGTAATTGAGGCCGATGAATACGACACCGCTTTTTTTGATAAAAGATCAAAAATGATCCATTACAATCCTGATGTTTTGGTAATCAATAATATTGAATACGATCATGCAGATATTTTCAAAGATATTGAGGAAATTCTTTGGCAGTTCCATCAATTAATTAGAGTATTGCCACAAAAGTCAAAAATCATAGCCAATAAAGAAGATTCAAATATTGCCAATCTTTTTAAGATGGGTGTCTGGTCAGAAATAGAATATTTTGGTACAGAAAAATCAGAATCATGGTCTTTGAATAAGGTTGGTAGTGGCTATGAAATCTTTAGAAATTATAAAAAAGTAAAAGCTTTGAATCCTATAATATTTGGAGATCATAATATGCTTAATAGTTTAGCTGCGATAACTGCATTATTTGAGCTGAAATTAGATCAAGAGGATTTAATAGAATCGGCAGATAAGTTTCCTGGCGTAAAGAGAAGGCTTGAATTTATAGGCGAATACTCAAAAATTAAGTTGTTTGATGATTTTGCTCATCATCCAACTTCAATTAAGGCTGCTATAAATTCTTTGAATGATATTCAGGACAGTAACAATACACTTGTTGTCATTGAATTGGCTTCAAATACAATGAAAAAAGGAAGCTTAAAATCACAATTATTAAAATCTTTCCAATATTGCAAGCACGCATGGATCATTGAATCTGGTGATTTAGAATGGGATATAAAAGAGGAATTCTCAAAGTTAGATAATGTTTCAGTTCTATCCGATTTGGGGCAGTTAGACAGTGAAATTAGAGTTAATGCCAATCCGAAAGATAATATAGTAATTATGACCAATAGAAGCTCTTTACCGATTAGAGAATTATTAATCAATTGTCTGAAAACTATCTAGTTATGTCTCAAGATCAAATACCCTTATTCCCATTAAGAACCATCTTATATCCAGATTCTAGATTGCCTCTAAGGATATTTGAACCGAGGTATCTGGATATGATTAGTAGATGTATGAGGGAGGATATAGAGTTTGGGATTGTCCTTAGTAGAGAACCAACCGATCCAAAAATGTTTGAAACTTTTCAAATAGGAACGCTTGCAAAAATTATTGATTGGCAACAAGGTAACGATGGTTTATTAGGCATTACAACTCTTGGCACTCAAAAATTTAAAATCATAACAGTCACAAAACAAGAAGATGGGCTAAATATTGCTGCTATTGAAAAGTTAGATAGGGAAGAACATTATAAGCCCCCACAAGAGTTTGAAAACTTAGTAATTTTACTAAAAGCTATTTTAGACGATGTAAATATCTATCATAAAGATGAAATAAAATTAGACAGTGCTTCATGGGTGAGTTTTAGATTTGCTGAAATATTACCTTTAAAGATAGAAGATAAGCAAAAATGTCTAGAGCTTGAGGATCCAATACTAAGATTGAATTATCTTCAACCCTTAATCAAAATGATTAGAGAAAATTCTCAACAATAAATAACTATCTATTTATCAGTACCTATACATTTCAGGCTTATAAGGGCCCTCTTCAGCAATACCAAGATAGTCAGATTGTTCTTTTGTTAGTTTGGTTAACTTGACACCAATTTTATCCAAATGCAGTCTGGCAACCTTTTCATCCAGAGCTTTTGGGAGAACATAAACTTCATTGTCATATTTTTCTGAATGATTCCAAAGTTCAATTTGTGCGAGAGTTTGATTGGTAAATGAATTGGACATTACAAAACTAGGATGGCCAGTTGCACAACCTAGATTAACCAATCTTCCTTCAGCAAGCAGAATAATTCTTTTCCCATCAGGAAAAACAATATGATCCACCTCAGGTTTTATATTGATCCATTCATAGTCATTCATGGATGCGACATCAATTTCATTATCAAAATGACCGATATTGCAAACAATGGCTTGATCTTTCATTTTCTCCAAATGCTCTTTATTGATAACATGGTAATTACCAGTAGCTGTTACAAAGATGTCAGCTTCTGAGCAAGCCTCATTCATAGTAACCACACGATAACCTTCCATAGCAGCTTGCAATGCACAAATGGGATCAATTTCAGTTACTAAAACAATTGCTCCCAGAGCACTGAGACTTTGAGCTGAACCTTTGCCAACATCTCCATACCCAGCAACCACTGCAACTTTGCCAGCAATCATGACATCTGTTGCTCTTTTAATGCCATCGACTAATGATTCTCTGCAACCATAGAGATTATCAAATTTAGATTTAGTAACAGAATCATTCACATTAAAAGCTGGGCATAGTAGTGACGAATCTTTAACCATGTCGTAGAGTCTTTTCACCCCAGTGGTCGTCTCTTCAGAAAGCCCTTTAATATCTTTCATCATTTCTGGATATTTTTCATGCATTAGCTTTGTAAGATCACCACCATCATCGAGAATCATATTGGGAGTCCAGCCATTAGGACCATGAATAGTCTGCTCAATACACCACCAAGCTTCTTCTTCTGTTTCACCTTTCCAAGCAAAGATAGGCATACCTTTTTTGGCTAATGCAGCAGCAGCATGATCTTGAGTAGAAAATATATTACAAGAGGACCATCGAATTTCAGCACCCAGCTCAATAAGAGTCTCAATAAGCACAGCCGTTTGTATTGTCATATGCAAGCATCCAGCAATTCGAGCTCCCTGCAATGGTTTACTGACTCCAAACTCTTCTCTAAGGCTCATAAGTCCAGGCATTTCAGTTTCTGCAATTTTTATCTCTTTATCACCCCATTCTGCAAGACTAATATCAGCAATTTTATAATCATCTTTTAAGTTTCTATTTTCTGCTAGTTCGTTCATTTTAATTCTCTTTATTTTAAAAGTTCGTAGTGTTATTCGTTCTAAATTATAAACCAGATTGGCTTCTTAAATCTTCCACTTTATCGGTTTCTTCCCATGGAAAGCCTTCATTGGATCTTCCAAAATGCCCATAGGCAGCAGTTTTTTCATAAATGGGCTGTAATAAATTAAGCATGCTCATGATCCCATAAGGAGTGAGGTCAAAATTAGTTTCAACGAGTTCATTTATTTTTTCTTCACTGATCTTATTGGTGTCAAAAGTTTTTATTCTAACCGATGTAGGTTTAGCAACACCTATCGCATAAGACACTTGTATTTCGCATCGATCAGCAAGTCCAGCAGCCACTATATTTTTTGCTACATACCTAGAAGCATAAGCAGCCGAACGATCTACTTTTGATGGATCTTTACCAGAAAAGGCACCACCGCCATGACGGGCCATCCCACCATAGGTATCAACAATTATTTTTCTGCCAGTCAAACCGCAATCGCCAACAGGCCCACCAATGATAAAATTACCAGTTGGGTTAATAAGATATTGAGTTTGATCATTGATTAGATTCGATGGAAGTGTTGGCATAATGATATGGTCCATCACACCTTTTTGTATTTCATCCATACCGATATCATCATGCTGAGTGGATAAAACCACAGTATCAATAAAATCAGGTTTACCGTCATTAAATCTAATCGTGACTTGGCTTTTAGCATCCGGTCTGAGCCATTCAAGCTCACCACTTTTTCTGACTTCAGATTGTTTTTTAACCAATTGATGCGAGAGTTGTATGGTGGCTGGCATAAGTTCTTCAGTTTCATTGGTTGCATAACCAAACATGAGACCTTGATCTCCAGCACCTTGTTCTTTCTGATCTTCTCGGTCAACACCCATTGCAATATCTGGAGACTGCTTACTGATTGCTGACAACACTTCGCAACTTTGATCATCAAACCCTAATGCTTCATTATCATAACCAATTCTTTTTATGGTTTTTCTAGCAATCGCTTCATAATCCACATCAGCCGATGTAGTAATTTCTCCTGCAAGAACAACCAACCCCGTTTTAACGAGAGTTTCAACGGCTACTCTGCACCCTTTATCTTGTTTTAATATAGCATCTAAGATGGCATCTGAGATTTGATCTGCCATTTTATCGGGATGGCCTTCACCAACAGATTCTGATGTCATTAAATATGAATTCATGCTCATTTTCTCTCCAGTCTATAATTATCAATAATTTAAAAGGAGATGATTATAGCAATAAGTTTATTAATCATAGAGAGTTTTTTTAAAAACTCTTGCGACAAATCAACTACTAGTAGAAAATAGTACTACGATTTTTGATACATTAATTTTTAATATTTCTCTCAATTATAAAGAAGAGCAAGATCATAGAAAAAATACAGTTAGCCAATGCCATAAGAATGCTTTCCTGTGAAGCCGTTCAAAGAGCAAACTCTGGTCATCCTGGAATGCCAATGGGCATGGCAGATATCGCCGAAGTTTTATGGAATGATTTTCTTTCTCACAATCCTGAAAACCCTTTTTGGCACAACAGAGACCGTTTTGTTGTATCCAATGGCCATGGCTCCATGCTGCTCTACGCACTTTTGCATCTCAGTGGTTATAAGTTATCCATTGAAGACATAAAAAATTTCAGGCAATTCAATTCAAAAACAGCCGGACATCCAGAGTTGGATCTTGATATAGGCATTGAGACTACGACCGGTCCACTGGGCCAGGGCATTGCGAATGCAGTGGGCATGGCTTTGGCAGAGAAAGTGTTATCAAGTCAGTTCAATCAAGACAACTTCAATATTATTGATCATTTTACTTATGTCTTCACTGGCGATGGCTGCCTCATGGAGGGAGTGTCTCATGAAGCTTCTTCTTTAGCGGGAACATTGAAATTGGGCAAACTAATTTGTTTTTATGATGACAATGGAATATCGATTGATGGCAAGGTGGAGAATTGGTTTGCAGAAGATGTAGCAGCGAGATACCGAGCCTATGGCTGGCATGTCATTGATAACATTGATGGGCATAACCCTGAACAAATCAGTCAAGCAATCAAAGAGGCCAAGAATGAAACCAACAAGCCTTCAATGCTGGCTTGCAAAACAGTCATCGGGTTTGGTTCACCGAATAAAGCAGGCACAGCCGATACGCATGGAGCGCCTCTAGGCGATGATGAGATCAATGAGGTGAGAAAGACACTCAATTGGCAGCACGATCCATTTGTAATACCAGAGGATATCAAACAAGCTTGGGATGGAATGGAGAAAGGAGCTCAATTGGAAGCCTCATGGAATATTCTTTGGGAAGGCTATAAAAAAGAACACCCCGATCTCTATAAAGACTTAGAGCAAAGAATGCAGGGCACTATTGAAGACAATAGATTTGAAGGAATTAAGGCTCTTCTAGAGGACCTAAAAAGTGAACCCGACACAGTGGCCACTCGAAAATCATCTCTCATTGCATTGAACGCATTGACCGATGATTTCCCCGAGCTCTTAGGCGGGTCAGCCGATTTAACCGGCTCTGTTTGCACGTTTCATAAATCATCCAAAGCCATTACACCAGACGATGCCAATGGTGATTATATATTTTATGGAGTCAGGGAATTTGGGATGTCAGCTATTATGAATGGCATGGCGTTGCACGGTGGAATGATTCCTTATGCCGGTACTTTTCTAACCTTCAGCGACTATTCAAGGAACGCATTACGAATGGCTGCCATGATGGAATTGGGAGTAATTCACGTCCTCACTCACGATTCAATTGGTTTGGGTGAAGACGGGCCAACGCATCAACCCGTAGAGCATGTGCCCAGTTTGAGATTAATCCCAGGACTGAATGTTTGGCGACCTTGTGACACCATGGAGACAGCCATGGCTTGGAAAGCTTCAATCCTCAATCGAAAAGAACCCACGGCTTTAATTTTAACCCGACAATCCTTGCCACAATTCGATCGTAGTGATACCCAAATAGAGGCCATTGCATCAGGAGGCTATATCTTATATGGCGAAAGCAGTTCACCCGATGCCATTATTATTGCCACAGGGTCCGAGGTGAAATTAGCAATGAATGCAGCGCTCAAAGCAGCGGAAGAGGGCATAGATATTCGCGTGGTCTCAATGCCATGCCTTGATATTTTTGAAAAACAAACGCAGTGATTATCAGCACAGTGTTTTACCAGCAAGCATTGATAAAGTCATGGTAATCGAAGCATCCATCGCAAGTTCTTGGCAGGGCTATGCGGGCAAGAATGGAGTGGTGATTGGAATGAATTCATTCGGCATGTCGGCACCGGCTTCAGAATTATTTGAACATTTTGGTTTTTCCGATGAGAATGTCTACCAGAAATTAATGGAAATGATAAAACAATAGAGCAGGAGAGAATCATGGCGGTAAAAATTGCAATCAATGGATACGGAAGAATAGGAAGAAATGTCCTCAAAGCTTTGTATGAGAGCAATCGTACTGATGAATTACAGATTGTTGCAATCAATGATTTAGGCGATTCAAAGAGCAATGCTTACCTGACTAAATACGATTCAGCTCACGGGACCTTTCCTTTTGAAGTGGAAGCAAAAGAAGACTCACTCATTGTTGATGGAGATGAGATTAAAGTTTTTGCCCAAAGAGATCCCGAACAACTTCCCTGGGGCGATTTGGGTGTGGATGTGGTCATGGAGTGCACAGGATTTTTTGCCAAGCGCGAACTGGCCAGTAAACATCTTAAAGCGGGTGCTAAAAAAGTAGTGATATCCGCTCCAGCAGGAACCGACATTGATGCCACCATTGTTTATGGTGTCAATCATCAAACACTCTCGAGTGATCATGAGATCGTCTCCAATGCATCTTGCACAACCAATTGTTTAGCCCCTCTGGTGAAACCTCTGCATGAATCCATTGGTGTGGAAAGCGGTATTATGAATACCATTCACAGTTACACAAACGATCAAGTGCTCACCGATGTTTATCATTCTGATCTCAGAAGAGCACGGTCAGCAACACAATCCATGATACCCACTAAAACTGGAGCCGCAGCAGCAGTAGGACTGGTATTGCCCGAGCTGGCAGGTAAGCTTGATGGTTTTTCAGTGCGTGTACCCACCATCAATGTTTCTTTGGTGGATTTAAGCTTTATTGCTTCAAGACCGACTTCAGTGGATGAAATCAATTCAGTCATAAAAGAAGCCTCCTCAGGACCATTAAAAGGAGTCCTGGATTACAGCGATGGACCCTTGGTTTCAATCGATTTTAATCACAACCCAGCGTCATCCACATACGATGCGACATTGACGAAAGTGCAAGAGGGCACTTTGGTTAAGGTGTGTTCTTGGTATGACAACGAGTGGGGTTTTTCAAACCGAATGTTGGATACAACCTTGGCATTGATTAACGCCAGTTAATCATTCTTTGGAGGAATCAAAATGAACATTCCTCACATGATGGACTTGGATCTTAAGGATCAAAGAACAATAATCCGACTGGATCTCAATGTTCCTATTGAAAATGGAGAGATCACAAGCGATGCCAGAATCAAGGCATCCATTCCAACCATCCTCGCTGCTCAACAGAAGGGTGCAAAAGTAATATTACTCTCACATCTAGGAAGACCGGATCCTGAGAACATTGATACTCGTTTTTCATTGCAACCGGTAGCAAAGAGATTAGGGGAACTCATCAATCAAGACATTGATTTTGCCTCCAACTGGACCGAGTTCATACCGGATAATGGCAATATCGTTCTCTGTGAGAACACGCGTTATCATAAAGGTGAGAAGAGTAATGATGAAGCATTTGCAAAATGCATTGCCTCACTATGCGATGTTTATGTGATGGATGCTTTTGGTGCCTCGCATAGAAAACATGCCAGCACTTATGGCGCCATTCAGTTTGCTAAAAAGGCCTGTGCCGGACCTTTACTCTCACGTGAAATTGATTCATTAAAAAAAGCCATGGGAAATCCTGAAAAGCCCTTAGTGGCAGTCATTGGTGGGGCTAAGGTTTCATCCAAATTGGGTGTCATTGAATCCCTAGCAAGTATTTGCGATTGCATCATTGTTGGTGGTGGAATTGCCAATACTTTTTTACTGGCCAATGGAAACTCAGTGGGCAATTCCTTGGTGGAAACAGACATGGTTGAAGCGGCTGAAAGAATATTACAACTCAAACAGGTTCATATCCCGATACCAACCGATGTAGTGGTAGCAAAAGAATTTTCCAGTGAGGCGATAGCTACAGAAAAATCAATTGAACAAGTGGCAGAGGATGATTTGATATTGGACATTGGGTCGGAGACAACCAATGCTTATAAAGAGTTAATTTCATCAGCTCGTACCATCATATGGAATGGGCCAGTGGGTGTTTTTGAAATCGAACAATTCAGCCAAGGCACACAACAAATAGCCATGGCCATAAAAGACAATCAAGGCTATAAAATTGTTGGCGGCGGCGATACCGTGGCTGTGATTGAAAAGTATGGCATCACCGATTCCATTAGTTATGTCTCAACCGGTGGCGGTGCATTTTTAGAGTTTGTTAAAAGTGGTACACTGGATGCATTGGAAGTATTGGCTCAACATTAAAATTAATAAGGATAACCTCTCATGAATTCTGGACTTATTTCACGACTGCTTAATAAAGCAACCAAGATAGAAGCCAATGAAATCAAGGCCGTGCTTGTATCTTTTTCTTTTATCTTCACCATTCTTGCCAGCTACTACATCATCAGACCGGTGCGTGATGCCATGTCGAGTGATTGGACGGATGTGGAACTGAGTACCATTTGGACCTTTACGTTTCTAATGAGTTTTCTGGTGGTTTCTATTTATGGCTATGTCTGTTCAAAAGTTAAATTTAAATACTTAGTCCCTGGGGTCTATGCCTTTTTCGCAGCAACTTTTTACCTGCTTTATTTTCTTGTCAGTGCTTATCCAGAACAGAACATAGTTAATCAAATATTCTACGTTTGGGTGAGTGTTTTTAGTCTGCTTAATATTTCTGTGTTCTGGTCTTTTATGGCCGATACTTACAAACAACAACAAGCCAAACGACTGTTTGGGTTTATAGCATCAGGCAGCAGCTTGGGCGCTATATTTGGTCCAGCAGTTTCCTTTTTTCTTGCCAATAAAATGGGCTCTGATGGATTGATTTTAATTTCAGCAACGATGTTATTGGTCCCTGTCTTTATCGTCTTGTATCTGCAAAAGATTAAAGAGACGGAATTAAAGAATAGCAATGCATCGGAATACAATGAGCAGGCCATTGGCAGTGGCATATTGGCTGGCTTTAAAGAGTTTGCCCTCAAGCCTATTCTCCTTGGAATTGGACTTTTCATTTTTATCTACAGTGGAATCAGCACCTTTGTTTATTTTGAAATCAAGAACATACTCATTGATGTTGACCCGGACAGTCGCACACAAATCTGGGCCGGTATTGATTTAGCAGTGAATGTTTTGGCGGTTCTCACCGGTTGGTTTGGAACCAGTCGTTTGGCCACACGATTTGGTTTGACTGTGACGCTGCCTTTGGTGCCTATCATCATAGCAGCACTCCTTTTCCTTCTCGCCTTATCTCCCATCCTTTGGGCTGTGGTTGGCTTGCAAGTGATCAGAAGAGCAGGGGAATACTCGATCACTAAACCGGCCCGTGAAATGCTGTTCACATTGGTGGATCGTGAATCACGATTCAAAGCAAAAAGTGTCATTGATGTAATCATCTATCGGGGTGGCGATATTTTTTGGGCCTGGTCATTCACGGGTCTGACCCAAGTCATGGGGTTGGGTCTTGGAGGCATCGCCATAGTTGGTGGGTTTATTGCCTCAGTATGGTCTTATGTCGCATTGAGGTTAGGAAAAACGTTTGATGAGAGTCAAATTGTTGATGAAAGCCCTTAAAAACAGGGATTTATAAATCATAAGTCATTGATTTATAAGGAAAAAAAATAAAACATTAACTATCTTACGTAAGTACTTGTTTTTTATACAGAACAAGAGTATTCTAAATAATAGATTAAATGCCTTTTTGTTCTAGACAGATTTCCAAATAATCCAAAAAAACAATATATATCAAATATATACGTCTATATATAATTAGGAGAGCGAAGCCATGCCAAAAACAACTTTAACAACACTGACCCACATTTATATTTCCTGTCTTATATTCATATCTATTTTGTTACTTCCCTTAATGGTAACGCAATCTTCCATATCTGCTAATGAACAAACAGATGAAGAAGAAGTAGGTGAGTTAATTTATAACCATGAAGTCGTTTATGCTTGTGCTGGTTGGTTAAAACCTGATAAAGATCAAGACAAAACATCCATCCAATTGCATAAGTTCATCTGTGGTGTCTATTTAGGTATGGTGCAAGAACAAAATGAATACCATCAATCCTTTATTGAATACTTCACTGAGAAAGAAGATAAAGAGATGGTCGATTTTGCAGGTGTCTATGAACTCACAGGATGCAATATATCAAGTTTAAGCCATAAAGACTTTGCAGAACTTTATCTAGATTTTATGACTAACAATGAAGACATAATGGACTATAACTTCTATGGTTCTCTTCATGGAACTTTAAAGCCTTACTGCAATTCTTTAAGAGATAAGAACATAGATTTTTATCTCAATGAATCTGGTGACAGGAGGCGAACATGATTGAACGAGTAATGAATCTTCCAATCTTTATGTTCACTAGAGTAGCTTTATCAGTTCTAATCTCTGCATCAACAGGAATAATAGTATTAAGTTTCTTATGGATGCTATGGGGATTTGCTGATGATGTCTATGATGCTTTCAATCCTGAAAAAGAAGTTGTCCAAGTAGCAAATTAATCTTTTTTAGAAATAACAGACTCCTCTTCAAGATCAATATTTTTAGCACTTTCAATCTTTCTTGTTGAATCAGCAATTCCCATTTCTTCAATTTTCCTGATTGATGGCATGACACGACTTTCCCAAGATCTTACTCCATTACTATAGGCTTTGACTGCACGGCCAAGATCAGTTCCAATTTTTTTGAAAAAATCATCATAAAATTTTTTGAGCCTTGTATGCATCTCCAACGCTTGGTTCTTTATTTCTTCTGCATTTTCATAGACTTCTTGCTGTTGCCAAGTAAGCATAATTGTTTTTAATGCCGCATAAACCAAAGAGGGTGGACAAACCATAACTCGATGCTTTGCTGCTTGTTCTACAAGATCAGGTATTTGTTCAATCGCTGACATGTATATTGAGACATTGGGTACGTACATGATTACAAAATCTGGTGTCTTCTTTTTTATGACACCTGAGTAATCTTTCTTGCCCAGTTTTTTTGCATGATCAAGCACATTTTTTGCATGCTCTTTGAGTTTTTGCTTTTTTAAGTTTTTTGTCATCAATTTCTACAGCTTCTTTATAAAGTTTCATTGGGGCTTTAGAGTCAATTATTATCGTTCCTTCATCTGGAGTATTGACATAAACATCGGGTCTAAAATCACCTTCATCAGTTTTTTCTGATTGTTGTTCACTGAAATTAACTCCTTTAATAAATCCTGCTGTTTCTAGCATCACTTTTAATCCTTCTTCAGCCAATGCTCCTTGTTCTCCAGGGTTCGATAAGGATTCTGCCCATTGCGTATGTGATTTAGTTAGATTTCCAACTTCTTGAGAAAGATTCTGAGTATTAGTATTCCATGTGGATGTTGCTTTGATGATGGCAGTATTTAGTGCTTCTAGTTTTTTTGTAATGTCATCTTCATTCTGTTGTTGATCGTCAGTGACTTCTTGTCTGTATTTCTGAAAGTTCATCGCGAGCTGTTTCTCTAAAAATAGATTTGAGAAAGCCAGGCATAATTTTGAATGTAGCAAATCCTCCGATAAGGATGCCAACAATAAGAGCTAAAATTATTTCAAGGTTCACGTTTTAATCTTATCATCATATAATGAATGAGCAATGAGATAGGATGGAATCAATGAAATTAGTCAAAAAATTTAGTTTATTTATATTAATGCTTGGATTTATACACCCAAGTTTTGCTGTTGATCACAGTCTCGGTGAGTTTGAGGACCATAAGCATGATATGCCTGTGACATCAGAAGGAGCCAATCGTTCCCCGATGAATGAGATCGTTTCATCTGAGATTGTATATGGTCAAACCAATGATCAGTCTCACAAAGGTTACTTAGCAAAACCAAGCAGTAGTCAACCTAAGTCAGCATTGATTGTGATTCATGAATGGTGGGGTTTGAATGAAGACATCCATTTAATGGCAAATCAATTGGCTGGATTGGGTTACACCGCATTGGCAGTGGATCTCTACGATGGGCAAACAGCAACCAAGCCAAAAGATGCGTTTCAACTCAGTACCAATCTATCCAGTAATGAAGCAACCGCATTGGCAAATTTAAAAACGGCTTATGATTATCTGAAAAATGAAGTGGGTGCTGAAAAGATTGGCATCATTGGTTGGTGCTTGGGTGGAAAATGGTCTTTAAGAGGCGCTTTAATGTTGCCAAAAGACATTGATGCTGCCGTTATTTATTATGGCAGTTTAATAGATGATAAAGAAAAATTAGCAACCCTTGAGATGCCCATTATTGGTTTTGTCGGAACAAAAGATCGTTTGCACAAACAATTTATTGCCTTTGATGAGGATCTTAAAGCATTGGATAAAAATGCCAGTATTCATTTTTATGATGGAGCTAGACATGCTTTTGCCAATGCATCAGGTACGGCTTATGAGCCTGTTGCTGCTGAGGATTCTTGGCAGAAAACCGTTCGATTTCTAGCTGAGCATCTAGACTGAAAGAATTAGACCTTCAGTTGGGGCAATTTTGCCTTGGACAACCTTGGTGAAAGGATCTTTTATTTCTTCAACTCCATGACCTCTTGTGATACTCATCCATTGATCACTGTATTGCTGGAAGTCTTTTAAGCTAAGGCCAATGCGTTTTTGCACTTCACCCGCTCCCCATTCTTCTGTTCTTTTTTGTGCCTGTGTTGGTGCGAAAAAGAAGGTTGGGGTGGCACCAGGAAAAGAATTCATGTCACCTACATTGAAATCTTTTTTATTGGCCTGATGAGTTGCACCCACGCTGCAGGAGTATTTCACATTGTCTTGAAAATGCTCATGCAATGCTTTCATCGCTGACAAATTTCCAGCCATGTCAACAATCATGATGGGTTCATTGTTATCAAGCGTTTGGGCTTGATCGTAAGTAATAATTTCATCATAGCACCCCAGACTTTGACAAAACTCCACATTCTTTTCTGAAGTCATGCCAATGGTTTTCTTACCGCCTCGTTGCTGCACAGTAAAAGCTAAAGCAATACTGGTTTTAGACGATGCACAGGTAATGACATAAGCGTTGGCTCCAAAATAATCATTATCAAACATAAAATCATCAACCAGCCATGAGGTTAAAAATAATCCACGCAGCAACAAGTCTTGGTCTTCTCTTGCCTCTTCGTATAACGGGTTGGCTTTAATGTTGTCAAACCGTGAATAAATAGGGGCTAATTGTTGTCGATAAGGCACCACATCACTAAACCCGGAGGAGGTGACATTACCGGCTTGTGCGATTAGATAATTTGACATTGGGTAGAACCCCCAATAACGATCCCCAACCTAATATCTGGATGATTGGAAGCCGCTACATTGGCATAACCCATGGCCGGCACACGTCCGAATCCATCGGTGGTTGGAAAAAATTGCCAATACCCAAGGGTGTCACCCGCCAGGCAATATGAAATATTATTAGCAGTGAGTGCAAACCGATCGATAGCAAAGAGTACTTGATCAGATTCAAGGTTGCCGTCAAAACTTGTGGTGTTGACTCGGGTGTTGCTCCATTGATCTTTTTGCACCTCAAAGGTGATGATGTCAATCGGGTTAGTCAATATCGAGTCCGTAGATTCTGATCACATTGTCTCGTAACAGTTTTCTTCTGACTTGTGGTTTGAGGTTCAGTCCATCAATATCATCGATTGATTTTTTAAACTCCAAGACGGGAAAATCCGTTCCGAAGATGACTTTGTCTTGCCCATAACTATTAAGGTAATGAATGAAACTTTTTGGCCAGTACTTCGGTCTGTGAGCATCGCTTCCTATATAAATGTTTTCATGCTTCCAAGCCATGGAGATCATCTCTTCATGCCAAGGAATACCGACATGAATGCCAATTAATTTTAATTCAGGAAAATCGCAAGCCACCGTATCCAATGTGATGGGTTGACCGACACTTCGAGTGCGGTATTCTTTTGAGTAAACCATCGATTGTCCGACTTGCATTTGAATGGGGACATCAAGCTCACAACACTTCATGTAAAAAGGGTAATACTTGGCATGATCAGGAGCCAACTCATACCAATGTGGGTAGAGATGAGCCCCTATAAAACCCATATTGGTCACTGCATCTTCAAAGGCTCGAACCCCGTCCATACCATCGAAGGGATCAATGCCAGCAAGACCATAGAAACGATCGGGGTATTTCTCACAAGCTCGCGCCACCACTTCATAGGGCATGTGATAACAACCGGGCATACCAATGCGACCTGAATGGGCAGCAATGAGAAAAGCTTTTTCAATGCCAGCTTCTTCCATTTTTTCAATCATTTGTTCCAAGCTCAAACCGGCCATTAAACCACTTTGTGCATTCATTTTATCGACGAAGAATTCATCGCCCCAGTCGGGTCGATGAGACAGCGCTTCATCGGTCCAAATATTCACCACCGCGTCGATGGCTTTATAATCATTTTTTGTTTGGTCAGACATATTAATTTTTTGATGTTTTTAGAATTTAGACAATAGCAAATATTCCCTGAATATACTATGATATCGCTGACGTGCAAGGGGTGGCAGTAATGCCTGAGATCTAATTTAGGGGAACCCTTTGAACCTGAACCATCTAATTATGGCGGAGGAATAGCATGCTATTTTTACAATTGAAAAAAACGGGTGAGGGGCTTTGTGCAATATCGCACAGGTTCTGTTCCATGCAAATGGCGGAGGTGTACCATGACTAAGTCTTTTAAAGACTATTTTGATCCTATTGAATTCTCATATTATTTAATCACTGCAGTGATGTTATTTTTATGCATGCCGTTGCATGCCGATGACATTGAAGAGATTGTGGTTCGGGCGAGTTATCGTGATACCGCATTGAATCAGAGCGATGGCAGTATTTTGGTGATCGATGAAGATCGCTTGGATGGTGAGCCAATGAAGCATTTTGAGCAGCTCTCATTTTTGATTCCCAATCTTAATTTTTCAGCCAGTGATTCCCGACCACGATATTTTCAGATTCGAGGGATAGGCGAGCGATCCGGTTATGAGGGCACGCCTAATTCTTCCGTTGGTTTTATGATCGATGACATTGATTTTTCAGGACAAGGTGGCATTGCCACGGGTTTTGATTTGGAACAGGTTGAAGTGCATCGAGGTCCTCAGGGATCAAGAATGGGAGCCAATGCATTGGCTGGCATGATCTATATTCGATCCAAAGAACCCACCGATACTTTTGAAGGTTTGACTGAGGTCAATCTTGGTTCCGATGGCATTGCCAGTATTGGCTTTGCGATGGGTGGACCGATGCAAGGCAATCCAGCTGTTAAATACCGTTTTTCTTTAAGACAAGATGACAGCGATGGGTTTAGAGACAATCTGTATTTAAAGCGAGATGATACCACTGGCAAGGATGAGCTTACCGGTCGTTTAAAGATTAATTGGCAAGCCAATGACACGACAGTTGTGGATATGCTCTTGCTTAATGTGGATGCCGATGCAAGCTCCGATATGTGGGCTACTGATGGCAGTTTAAACACTTTGTCGGATAAACCCGGTGTGGATTCACAAGACACCAATGCCTTGGGTTTGAAAGTCAATCATTTGGCAGACGGCTATCAATTTCAGAGTCTCAGTAGTGCCACCCATTCTGACATTGTGGTCAGTTATGATGCCGACTGGAGTAACCCAGAATCTAGTGCTCCTTATATTTATGATTTTTTCTCTGAGACTAAAAGATCAAGGCGATCGTTCAATCAAGAATTTAGATGGTTGTCCAATCCAGCCGATTTTAATTCAGACAAACGATTAGAATGGGTATTGGGCCTTTACTATCTCAGCTTGGATGAGCGAAATGACAAAATGGATTTAGGCATCTACAGCAATCCCTTCAGCGGTCGTTCTCCTTATTTGGTGGATTCTGCTTCTACGAATAATTACGATTCTGAGAACACTGCTTTTTTTGCCAGCTTTGATTATTTAATTTCTCCCACCACAACGCTCAGTTTGGGTCTGCGTTGGGAAGACTGGCAAGCCAATTACGATGATACTTATGGCGAGGTATTTTCACCTGAAGACCAAATGCTTGGCGGTAAGTTCTCTTTATTAAATGAATGGAATGAGCATACCAATGTTTATGTGAGTGTTGGTCGAGGTTATAAATCCGGTGGTTTTAATCTAGGCACAGGATTGCAGGGGACCACATCGGATGTAAATTTAATGTACGATCCTGAATATCTTTGGAATTATGAAATGGGTGTCAATATCCGTTATCCTGAGTCTAATATGACTTTGGATACCGTTGTTTTTTATTCCGATCGAGACAATCAGCAAATTTTGTCTTCCACCCAAGTTGACCCTAATGATCCCAATACTTTTTTGTTTTTAACTCAAAATGCAGCAGCAGGTGAGAACTATGGTGTTGAAATGAATTGGACTGCAACGCCAACTGATAGCATTAATCTTTTTGCTTCACTGGGTTTGTTGCGAACAAAGGTTACTAAATATGGCTCTCAAAGTGATTTGGAGGGTCGCGATCAAGCCCATGCCCCTCGAACCAGTTATGCAGCGGGTATTAAATGGAAACCAACCAATGAGGTCTATGTCTCTCTTGATGTCACTGGAAAAAGTGGTTTTTATTATTCCGATTCTCATAATAATAAATCCAAATCTTATGCTTTAACCAATCTTGTGATTGGTTATCAGCAAGATCAATGGAGCTATGAATTTTGGGCTAGAAATATCTTTGATAAGTATTATTCCGTTCGCGGATTTTATTTTGGTAATGAACCACCCAGATTTCCAGCAACGCTCTATCAAAGGCAAGGTGATCCGAGGCACATGGGCGTCTTAGTCCGATATGAGTTTTAACACTGTAATAACAAATTTGCCTGAAATCATTGCGGTGATTTTGGCGATTGTTTATTTGATATTGGCAGTGAAACAGAATATTTGGTGCTGGACTGCTTGGATTATGAGTTCCTGTCTTTATTGTTACATCATGTATAGCGTCGGTCTTTATATGGAATCGGGCCTGCAAGTCTTTTATATCGCAATGGGATTCTACGGTTGGTCGCAATGGATGAAGTCCAAATCAGAGTCGGTTTATGAAGTGTTTACCTGGACTCCGATCCAACATATTTTATCCATCTTATTGATCTTATTTCTCACTGTTTCTTCTGGCTATTTGCTGGATCGGTTTACTGAAGCAGCTCTCCCATTTTGGGATGCTCTGACTACCTGGGGCGCTATTGTTACCACTTATATGGTTGCTAAGAAAGTCTTGGAGAATTGGGTTTATTGGTTCGTTATTGATTTGATTTCTGTTTTTCTGTTTGCATCAAGAGAACTCTACTTAACTGCTTTTTTGTTTTTCTCCTATCTTTTTATCATTGTTATAGGGTATCGATCTTGGAATCGGATTCGACTGAAAAATGTCTGATCTTTTGTATAAGCTGGAATCCATTAGAGGATCGATAGAAATTGGTGCTTTGATTAAAGATGGACCGGTTTCAGAAATATATGCTTGTTCCTTTAAAGGCGACCAGGGAGTGGTTAGAATTGATAAAAATGTCGTAGAGCATTTAAGTTTAAATCGAATCAAAGAGACACAACTGCTTGAATCCATTGCAGCTTATGACTATGCCCCTGAAATACTCCATTCAGATCCTGAGAATGGATTGCTCATTACTCGACTGATTGAAGGTCAGTCATTGACGCAATCATCCATTCGCAAACCTGTTCATTTAGAACAGTTAGCACAAGCTATGCATTTGATTCATCATATAGAGCCAAAGATTGAAGCCATTGAATTTAAGCATTTTATTCAAAACTATGAAAAGGAATTAAAAGGTATGCAGCATTCCAAACTCATTGATCAAGGTTTGTCTTTGTTTAGAGAATTAGATCAAAACAATGAAAGTAAATGTCTTTGTCACAACGATCTCAATTACACAAATATTATAATTTCAGATGGCATTAAGATCATTGATTGGGAGTATGCAAGTTTGAACAATCCTTATTTTGACTTGGCTACAGTGATTAATTTCCATGATTTAAGCGAGAGTGAAATGGAGCTATTCTTATCTCATTA
>CALMWC010000020.1 GCA_937801655.1 uncultured Gammaproteobacteria bacterium | reverse complement strand
CCAAAAGAGCAACATAAAGTCTCTAATTGTTGCAAAGATTGTAATAATGGCTGACTACATTTAATTTTGTTTGCGATTGATTCATTATGGAAAAGAATACCTTGAAGAAAAATTGATCTGGCAGCTATCTTTATCTCAGATTTATAATCTATGATTCTATGATAATAAGAAGTATCTAAAATATTTACTGGAACTTGTATAAAGTCATAAAATGCAGATGAAACCGTATAATCAAGCTCCTCATAACTATATATTGATGTTCCACAATGTTCTATAAGATCCATTTCTTTTAGCATTAGTAACCCTTCATGAATGTATGGATCAGAAATAATATGAAGATCATTTTGATGCAAATAGCATACATCCAATTTTACTATATTCATTCTATCAATAGATCTTTTAACCGATTCAACCATAATTCTTGAAGAATGATGATCGTTTTCCTTCAAACCATCAATTTTTGAACTGATTAAAGGTCTTTCGTTTATATTCTCTAAGAAACTGCCAATTATTTTCTCTGAATCACCATATCTTGGTGATGTATCGAATGAATGAATGCCAATTCTAGATGCATTTTCAAGAAAGCTAATCTTATCTCTAGGTAAGTAATTTGAAGAAAAACCATAATTATCAATACCTAGCTTCGCTGTTCCTAAGCTTATTTTATTACTTAGTTGCTTCAAGATTTTTCTTTCAGCCTAAATCAAAGTCTTCCTGGCTATCGATATCATGAACTTGATCAGCATTGATCATTAAAGGCAGAACACGATCACCAGAAATAGAGCCATCCTTAAGTGTTTGTCTGCGAATGATCTCAATATCACCTGTTTGAAAAAAAACCTCTGGCAGCTCTTGCCTTGGAAGATTAAATAACTCCAATTTACTCGACAAGCTATTAGAAAAACCATTGATATAACCATCTTGCAAATTCCATTGCCTGTAAGGATGTTCCGTTGATGGTGAAACAGCTCTAACGGAAGTTGCAGCTATGTCATTGTTTAAAAGACTGATACCTGACTCTATTAAACTCGATGGGCGAAGCGGTGATGTGGGCCTCAATAAAACGATAATATCAATAGTTTTCTTTATACATCTCTTCCATGGCATTAAGGGCATGTAAAATTACTGGATAATCTTGAACCAAATCACCCCCCAAAGATTGAGGTCTCATAAATGGGACATCTGCACCCAAATCTTGAGCTATTTCAGCGATCTCTTCATCATCGGTAGAGACTATGGTTCTATTTACTAGGCTACAAGAGTTAGAGTAATCAATACTATATTTAATCAATGGGTGACCATTGAGTGGTTTGATATTTTTCCTTGGAACCGATTTACTTCCGCCCCTTGCTGGAATGACAGTATATATATTTGGCTTCATGATTCTTGGTTACTCGCCTTGATAAAACTTTCAACCAATTTAAGATTCTTTTGTGCCGCTTCATCCAAATCAAAAAATATTTTTCCAGACCCCTCACATACACCAACAATAGTTTTTGGTTGTATATATGAATCAACAATAATGTCATATTTACTGCCAATAAAACCTCCAGACACTATAAAAATATTATCTATTATTTCTCTTCTCCCAAACGAACTTCTCAATAAACTCTGCATTGATGTGGAGGATGAAATAAGAGAGTTTATTATCGCTGTTATATCCAATCGCCAGGTCTCTATGCCTTTTGTATTGCAAACATCGATTGCATTTTGAAAAATAGTGCCTTTGCCAATATCAATAACAACACCGTTATGATTCATATTCTCAATCATTGTTTCGGTGATCACAGGTTCAGCATTAGTACATCCAATAATGGCATCTACATCTTTAGAACTTATTTCAGGTTCCATCGAAGCAGTAATCGAAGAAAGGACACTTGGACTTTTTATTCGGTTGAGGGAATCAATAATACTCTCAGTCTTTAATAGATCTCTTGTTACAAAAATAACATCGCAACCACACTCTACTAATTTTAATGCTAATTTATTACCAATATTCCCTGCCCCATAAATTAATATTTTCATTCCACTTAATTCTCTAAATTTTTCAATTAAGAACAGCCAAGTTGTATCAACAGTCATATCATTGCCTTTGTAGGCGAACATATGACTTGATTGAATTATATTAGAACAGACTGAACTGATATTTCCATACTCGACCATTCTATTTTTATTCAAGTTACTATCAGTAATTCCAAAATAATCAAAAGGACTATGATCTGGATTATTATTAATGGGTAGTTTTTTTTCTGCATCAACAAAAATAAAATCAACATGGCCATCAATTTTGCTAGAAAGCAGAATTGCCTGTGTTTGGGAATAAACAATTGAGCCAAAAACAAAGCCATTAGATATTTTTCTAATAGGAGTAAGGTAGGGTCTACCGTCTCCATTATCCTGAGAAGTACTTCCAATCATAAAAACTAAAATATCAGAAGATCTCTTCTTTGAATTCAAGTCATTAATAATGACCTGAATTTCATTAATCCATTGAGTTAAATGATCAATATCTTCTTGCATGTATCATCACCCAGAATTAAAGAATTATATCTTCCCATTCTAAGGGATGATCTTGCTTTACTTCTCTTTTTAGTTTCTGATTTAGAGCTATTTCTAGAAATTTTGGATGCAACCCAATTCCTGGTGATTTAATTTCAATATCTGCTTCTGTGAGTATATGGCCAATAGGGAAGTCAGCACTAAAAAATAAACTTCTTCTCAAGTTTTGAGCTGTTGCTAATTCTGATGGTAAAACACCATAGCCATTATCCTTAAGAGCTCCTTCAATTCTTCTTGCTGAGGAAGTAAGAAGGGATAATTCATCTTCAAGAATGGAGAAATTTTGATCAGGTCCATCCATCTTTCTATCAATAGTGAAATGTTTTTCGATAACTTTCGCACCTAAGGCTATAGCAGCCATAGATATATCAACACCAGTTGTATGATCAGAATAACCAACTATTGTTTCAAATGTATTAGCTAACCTCTGAATCATTTTAATATTGGCACTTGAGGGCGGACAAGGATAAGAAGAAATACAATGAAGAAGTATCAATTGAGAATTACTACTGGAAAGTACAGCATCTGTTGCAGCTTGTATATCAGAAATATCAGACATTCCTGTTGAAATTATAATAGGCTTGCCTGTATCAGCAACTGCCTTAATCAAAGGGATGTTCACAATATCCATGGAAGATATTTTATAGGCTGGGCAGCTTATCGATTCCAATAAAGCTAATGATTCAAGATCAAAAGGTGTGGAGAATATAGTGATGCCTATGTCTCTTCCATACTCAAATAATTCTTGAGTTTCCTCATGTGTAAATGAAACATTGTCGAGCATTTCTGACAAACTTTCTTGTGTATCAACAAGATCCTCATAATATCTAGAAGTTCTCACTTTTGGTGAGATTCGTCCTTTTTTATACGTTTGAAGTTTTGCTGCACTGGCTCCAGACCTATGAGCTTGATCAATCATTTTCTTTGCAAGTTTCAAGTCACCATTATGGTTTAATCCAATCTCTGCAATAATATAAGTTGGCTGATTCTCTCCTATTTTCTGTTGATCTAACTCCACTACTTTTGATGGCCTTACATACTTATTTTTAATAAGAGTATTCGATCCTCCCAATGACTGTTTACATAGGATATCTATTAAATCTATAGATTTAGCTGTTAAAACTTGTAAATCTGAATATTCATATTCTGCAAGAGCTCCATGCATATAGAGATTGTTTATATTATCCGTCACTGTTTTAGCTTTACTTAATTCTTCTTCATAACCTACAAAGATTGCAGGATAAACATTTTTTGCATCAATTAAATGAGTTTCAATAACGTCTTTTTTATCAATGATTTTTAAAGTCTCAAGATCATCTATGCATTTTTTTAAAAGCTCGCTATTTGCAGTTAGATCAATATTATCGCCATCTGAACAAGCGATCTCTAAACTTAGAATACTATGATTAGTTGGTATGCCTTGCTCTGAAAAACTATTTTGCAAGGTTATCCTATGAAAGATAATCTCTGGATTATCAATATAAAGCCAATCATAAGCACCAGGAAGCTCTACCTTCTTGTCAACCAATATGCATGGTATTTTCAAATTTCTATACCATAATTTATTTTCCGCCTTTAGTAGCTCAGACATTTTCGTTATAGGTATTGTAGAAATCACTACATCATTTGCACTGAGATTAATTGTCTCATTATCCATAAAATGTAATGCACTAATGTTCTGCGTATTGTTCTTAGAATCATTATCTGACATTTCAATTAGGTCAAGTTCTTTATTAAACTCAATATACACACCGAGACTATTTAATCTTGATTCTATAGCATTGGCCAATGCACCACATCCACCCTTTAAAACTGCTGCCCATTTTCCTTCCCCAGAATGGAATGCCCTCTGCTTATCCCTAATTTCAACTCTTCTAGGTGCAAATTTAGCTGATAACTGGCTCGTTGGTATGCCCCATAACTTTTCAGGATATTTGGTAAAAAATAATTGAGTTAAAAATTTTCCTGCTAAATTTTTTACAAAATCAGCATAATTTTTTGACTCAGCAAGATCCTCTTTATTGGTAGAGGCAATTTCCTTTTTTATTGTTTTAATTTCCTCTTTTGTAAATTGCTTTTCAAGACTTTCAAAAGAAATTGGATATTCATAGACCTGACCTTTTATTAGATTAGCTCCGAAAAGATTAGGCTCAGTAACTTCATCTTTGATTAACGTCAGCCAATAGTCTTTAATTTCTGGATTATTAGTATGAAATAAGTGGGGTCCACAATCGTAAGAAACTCCATTTACAACTTCTGTTCTTGCAATCCCCCCAACCAAATCCAGTTTTTCATAAACTCGAACATTTTTGCCTTTTTTTGCAAGCTCATAAGCTGCAACCAAACCACTGATTCCAGATCCAATAACATGATAAGTTGAATCTACCATGAGGTTAACCCTCCATCTACCAATAGATTCTGTCCTGAAATATAAGAGGCAGTTGAATTGTCAGAAAGGTAAACAATTGCTTGTACTATCTCTTGAGGTGTAGCCATTCTTTTTGCAGGAGTTCGTTGAGAATAATTCTTCACAAAATCATCTCCTTGATCATTAAATATTCCACCTGGACTTACACAATTTACCCTAATATTACTTTCTGCAAGATGGACCGCAAAGTACTTAGTCATTTGAATAATGCCTGCCTTAGAAGCTGAATAAACTTCAGAATTATTTCTTGGGCAATCAGTATAAATTTCTGGATCGCTGCTAACAACACCATATATGGATCCGATATTAATTATTGCACCACTAATATTATTACTTACCATATGCTTTCCAACCTGATTGATGCAATTGAATGTTCCAAACAAGTTTACTTCAAGGACTTTCATGAATTCATCTTTTGTTCTTTCTGTGAAATCAGAGAACACAGCAGTTCCAGCATTATTCACAAGAGCATCTATAGTGATCTGCTGATCTTCAATATGACTGATAGCATGGCAACTGATTCTTCAGAAGTAATATCCATTGGAAAATAAAGATGTTTTTGATTAAGGTCTTGACTTAAACTTTGAGCTAATTTATCACATGCATTGGTGTCAATATCAGTTATGTAAACAGTCCACCCAAGGTCTGCATAAGTCCTGCACAACTCTGAACCAAGTTGCCCGCATGCTCCTGTAATAAGGATTACTTTTTTCTCTGATTCAATCATCCATAACTTCTCTTTAAATTAAAGATTCTAAATATTTTCCATATTCAGAATTCATCATTCTTTTTGCACTTTTTTCAAGACTATCCTTATCAATCCAATCGTTCTTGAATGCAATTTCTTCCAAACAAGCAATCTTTATTCCTTGTCTTCTCTCCATTATTTGAACAAATTGTGCTGCTTCCATTAAATTATCATGCGTGCCTGTATCTAACCAAGTAAACCCTCTTCCAAAATTTTGAACGAACAATTGGTCCTTCTCT
>CALMWC010000019.1 GCA_937801655.1 uncultured Gammaproteobacteria bacterium | reverse complement strand
GTGTCATTTTTAAATCCTTTATTTTACAGAATCAGATGAATAGCATCTCATAAAATTAAAAAAATAAGGTTAAAAAATAATATCCAATATTAGCTTTACTCATAGTCTACTCCTTACCATCAATGATCATTGAAGAGTTCAATACTTTAACAATAATCTCTCTGGTTTGACTTGGGTCTATAACAGCGTCAATCTCGAGATGGGATGCTGCTTCCGTTGCTTTACCTGCTTGATACATCTTTGCCACTAGTTCATTGTATAAGCTCTCTTTTTTCACTTCATCGGTTTCAGTTTCAAGCTCTTTCTTGAAACCCAATTTAACCGCACCTTCCAACCCCATTGCACCAAACTCGCCTGTTGGCCATGAAGCAATATAGATTGGCTCTATAAAACTTCCACCCACCATTGCCATTGCACCAAGCCCATAAGCTTTTCTTAATATTATGGCCATAATAGGAACATTCAAATTAGCCCCATAACCAAATAAAGAAGACATCTTTCTTACTGCACCTTGTGCTTCGCTCTCAGGACCTACCATAAATCCAGGTGTATCAATTAGAGAAAGTATTGGTATATTGTGAGCATCACAAATGGTTAAGAAGCCTCCGGCTTTTTCTGCAGCCAAAGCATCAATCGCTCCTCCTAGTTGCTGACAATCATTTGCAATCAAAGCAACTGGATTGCCTTCTAAGCGAATAAATCCTGTAATAACAGATCGTCCATATACTTTTCTAAGCTCTAAAAAAGAATCTTCATCAGCAATGGTTTCAATAATCTTTCTGACTGGGTAACCCATTCTTCTATTTTCAGGAATGGATTTCAGTAAACTCTCTTGATCTAATGCAGTCCATCTTTTTGTCTTTCCTTGAAAATAAGACAGCAGTTGTTGTGCAATTCGTGTGGCATGTTCTTCGTCATTGGCTACAAAATCAATAACACCATTTTTTTCTTGAGTCTCTGATGGACCGATCTCACTTGGTTCAAAATTACCCAAGCCTCCCCCTTCGATCATCGCGGGTCCAGCCATGCCAATCCAAGAATTCTTAGTAGCAATACAAAAATCAGCAGAACCAAATAAAGCTGCATTGCCAGCAAAACAATATCCATTGTTGACACTAATTCTAGGTACTTTTCCTTGCAGTCCTGCCCAACTTGCAAATGATGTTACGTTCAAACCTGCAATTTGTGTTGTTACGTCCGTATCGCCGGGTCTGCCTCCCCCACCTTCTGTATACATAATCACTGGCAGTAAATACTTTTCAGCTAACTTGAGCATTCGATCTAACTTTTGATGATGAAAGAAACCCTGAGTGCCAGCTAAGACAGAATAATCATTTATAATTGCAATTGCATGTGCGTTGCTGGGACCTATATCACCTTCATTGATAGTACAAAGACCAGTCAATATTCCATCCGCTGCTGTTGCATTTTGAAGTTCTTCATAATCCCTTCTGTTTCTTTGAGCTGCAACTGCTAACTGCCCAAACTCAATGAATGAATTCTCATCAATTAAATCGCTGAGATTTTCTCTTGCAGTCCTATTTCCTTTTGTGTGTCTTTTTACTTGGGCTTCTGAACGACTCTTATCCAGTGTTTTCTCTAATCGATTGTAGAGCTCTATTAATTCTGGTCTGACTTTGCTCATAGCAATAATTTTAAATTTGAACTAAAAACTAAAGTTAAATTGATACCAAAACTTAACTAACTTGAGAAATCTCTCAACATCTTTTTTAATTCGAGAGAATGCTGCTCTTCTTGACCTATCTTAGTTCGAGCATACTCTTCAAGATAAACAGATGCATCTTCAACAGCATCTAGAAGACTTTTATACAAGCCAAGTGCATGCAATTCATGATCCAAACTTTCTTCAAGTATAGCTTGAATGGAATGCTTATGCGTTTCCTCTATTGGTGATATTTTTTGACTGGGATGGCCGTTTAAGCCAGTTAGAAATTCTCCAGCTTCTTGAGCATGAGCCAGTGATTCGACTGCTTGAGCTTGCAGGAAATCAACAATAGGTATTCGATAGGGACCTGTGACCATAATAGAAGAATGAGTGTATCTAACCACTCCAGCTAGCTCATATTCCATAATGGAATTGAGGATGTTGCACACTAATTTTTCGTCAAGATCTTTCATAATATTACTCTACTGCTAAAAACTTCTTTTCTTTACTTTGAAAAATAGAATGATACCAGAAATGGAGCTGATCAAGGCTAAAATAGAAAAAAACTTAAGAAAATAATTATCAATATTGTCTCTTTCAAACCAATCCATAATATGAAGACCCCAAAATAAATCCCATAATCTCCATTGAGTTGACCTGATGAGTGATATATTTCCTGAATATGGATCGACGTATACATTGATGATTGAATCCGATTCAGATACAGAAGAAACTTTATAAAGTGGAAGTTTTCTTCCACGGTATTCTGACCCGCTTGAAGAAGAATTCACCAAGGATACATCCAAGGCTTTGAGTGTTGTTCTTAGATTAACTATTTCCTTCGCTTGATCAAATGTTATTTTTTTTATCGGTTGATGGTCTTGATCGTAGTAACGGATACCATTTAGATTTTTAATGGAATAAATAACTTGATCCAATCGGTAAAAATAATTCACCGATTCGGAGGCTTGCTTTATGACTGGGGCTTGTATGTTGAATTCTTTTGCTTCAATTGGAAGAATGTATTGTTCACCCCTGACATTTTCAATTTTATTAAAAGAAAAATAAATACCTGATATCGTCCATAACAGTAACTGTAGTGATATGAAAAAACTAATATATTTGTGAATAAACCTAACTGTCTTATTCTTAATCATTAATTGATATCCATATTTTTGAGTTGAGAATTAAAAGCATAACTTAAAGAAAATATGCTAATCAAATGCACCAATGTGATCAATTTTTGCATTATTACCTGTCTTGACATAGCCTCGGGACTGAGGAGAGGACTCTCTCCAACGATTTGAAATACAACGTAGGCAAATGTACTTAGTAAAAAGATAAATGTTAATAAAGAATAGCTATTTTTAACTGGGCTTCTGAGTAAGACAATAAAGTAGAATATGGCTGCAGGTACCAGAAGCCTAAAACCATTGATTGCAAAAAAAACATGTTCATTGAGGTAAAGATCATGAGGTGTCAAACCCACAGCAGCAAAAAAGAAAGAACCAAAAAAGAAAAAAGCAGATCCAATTAATGCTAAATAATAATTAATTTTATCTGCTTTAAATAACCTTGGAACGAATAAAAACCCGACCCCACCCAATGCGAAAACTAACATTGATGCATTAAAGAATAAAAAAGAAATTACATTGGTTTCATCAGAACGAGAATTTATTCCTCCCAAGTCACTGAGAAAGTTATTGGTCAATGAATAGCCTATTTGCTCGGGGTTATGAATATTACCTCCCGGATAAAAGAGCATGGCAATAACAACACCAAAAATAAACACTAATGGAATAAAACGGATTACTTTAACTGTCCAAAAATTATACATAAAAAATATTTATCACTACTCTGACTCTGTTAATATTTCTGTTTTTTATAAATACTGAATGTCCAGATGCAGTTGCTAAATTTTAAAGCAATGATCTGCCAAATATAAAAAAGAGGTTACCACCTCTTTAGCAGTTTATTCATCAAAACCCCTTTTTTTCAATAAAGCATCAATTTTGGGTTCGGAACCTCTGTATCGTATATATTGAGTCATCAAATCATCCGAGTTTCCTGCTGAATAGATATGTTTTTTAAGCTTGTCTGCTGTTTCTTTATGAAAGATTCCTTTTTCGCTAAAAGGAACAAAAGCATCAGCCTCAAGAACCTCTGTCCATAAATAGCTGTAGTATCCCATGGAATAACCACCGGCAAAAATATGAGAAAAATAAGTACTTCTATAACGAGTGGCTATTTGTGATATCAACCCTAAATCATTCAATGTCTCTTGCTCAAAGCGATTGGCATCCTCGATTTGTTCTTCTTCCATATGCCAAGCCATGTCTAAATATGAAGCTGCTACATATTCTGTAGTTGCAAATCCTTGGTTGAATTTTGCTGCATTAGTAATCTTAGTGATCAATTCTTGAGGGATGACTTCATTGGTCTCATAATGCTTAGCATAGGATGCAAGTACCTCGGGTTGTATGGCCCAGTTTTCCATCATTTGAGATGGAAATTCTACATAATCTCTCTTCACACTTGTTCCCGATAAACTTGGATAGTTCACATCCGATAAAAGCCCATGGAGTGCATGACCAAATTCATGAAAAAGTGTTTCCACTTGCTCAAACGACAATAATGAGATTCCATCATCATTTGGAGGTGGAAAATTACAAGTATTCATCACTACAGGTAGTTCAATACCATCGAATTTACTTTGATCTACAAAACTATTCATCCAGGCACCGCCCCCCTTGTTAGATCTCAGCGTGTAGTCCGTATAAAAAACTCCAATGGGGCTTCCATCAAGATCTTTTACTTCAAATGTTCTTATGTTTTCTCTGTATTTAGGTAAATCAAAACGTTCTTTAAAAGTAATGTCAAAAAGTTTTGTAGCAACATCAAATGCACCTTGAAGTACTTTAGCCTGACTGAAGTAAGGCTTGACCTCTTCTTCTGAAAAATCATACTTGAGCTGTCTAATTTTCTCAGAATAATACCACCAATCCCAAGCAGCTAACTCAAATGTATCGCCCTCATCTTCAATCATTTTCTGCATTTCAGCAGCTTCTTTTTTTGCCGTTTCTAAACCCGGTAACCAAACTCGATCCAGCAAGTCCTTAACCCGATCTGTGGTCTGCGCCATGGTATTGTCTAGTACAAAATCAGCATGGCTATCATAACCAAGAATCTTGGCTCTTTTTAATCGAAGCGTTGCAATATTAATAGCAATCGCTTTGTTGTCATACTTATTGTTGTTATCGCCTCTTTTGGTATATGAAGTATAAAGTTTCTCTCTAAGGTCTCGTTGTGTGGAATAAGTCAAGAAAGGATACATGCTTACACGAGTAGGCTTGAAAAGCCATTGGCCTTCATAGCCTTCTGCTTGAGCCAATTTCTTTGCTTGATTTACAATGTCTTTTGGCAGACCATCAAGTTGTTCTACATCAGCAATCACTAATTGATACCCTTCATTGGTTTCTTTTAATAAATTTTGATCAAATTCTATGGTCAATGACGATAATTCTTGATTTATTTCTGTCAAGAGACTCATCGATTCTTCACTCAATTGAGCCCCTGATCTTATAAAATCTTTATATATCTCACTAATCAATCTCAACTGTTCAATACTTAGATCTAGCTCATTACTAACCTCACGAACACTTTTAACACGATTAAATAATTCTTTATTTAAATAAATGGAATCGTAATGCCCTGATAATTGAGGCCCTATTTCTGCTGCAATCTCATCCATGAGATCGTTAGTATTTGAGCTTTGTAAATTGAAAAAAGTACTTGATACAACATCCAAATCTTTGCCAGATCTCTCCAAAGCGATAATCGTATTAGCAAAAGATGGAGATTCAATATTGCTTGTAATAGCATCAACCTCCTTCAAATGACTCTCCATTGCACGATAAAAAGCAGGCCTGTAATGCTCATCCTTGATCAATTCAAAAGGAGGAATATTGTATGGGGTTTTAAATTCACTAAAAAATGGGTTCATTTCTGCATAGGTTTGTATGTTCTGAGTAGAACAAAATACCGTAAACAAAAGAAGTATGCTTGTTTTTTTCATAGGGTAATAAATACTCTATGTTTATTCTTTAAGCAAGTCTCTATTTAACAATCTGTATTAGGTCCGATGTGTTTCTCATGCAAAAAGACCAGCAGTATAGCCAGAAGCCCAGGCCCACTGAAAATTAAAACCTCCTAGATGCCCAGTTACATCAACCACTTCACCAATACAATAAAGTCCTTTCTGGTTTTTAACTTCCATGGTTTTGGAATCAATCTCATCCGTATCAATACCCCCTAGTGTGACCTCAGCAGTTCTATATCCCTCCGTAGAGGTCGGCCATAGAATCCACTCATTAAAAAGAGCTCCAATAACCCTTAATTCTTTATTACTGATCTCACAAATGGAATGATTTTTGTATTCAGGCCACCAAATTTTTTGCAATTCAATGATCAAAGATTTAGGCATCAGTCCATTTAAATATTTACCAATAGTTATATTGTTATTATTTCCTTTCTCCATAAGAATATTTTCCATTGCATCAAACTTAGGGAGCAAATTAACTGCAATGCTGTCTCCAGGTTTCCAGTAATTAGAGGTTTGCAAAACAACTGGGCCACTGATTCCTTTGTGAGTGAAGAGCAAAGATTCCTCAAACTCAGTTCCATTGCACTCAATGATTACAGGTAGGGATAACCCAGATAATTTTTCACATAGGTTTTTTAAATCATCATTAAACATAAAGGGAACCAATCCTGCTCTTCTCTCTGTGACTGATAAGTTAAATTGTTCTGCCAAGCGATAACCATAATCACTTCCACCAAGTGTAGGAATGGACAATGCTCCAGTCGCTATTATCAGTGATTCACAAAGAATTTTTAGTTCTTTGGTTCCTTGTTTATCACTAATTTTTGCATTGACTGAATAACGATAATTTGTATTATTCAATTTTATTTTGTCCTTAAAGACTCTATCATCAATGGATTCCACCCCTTTTATATCGCAGTCAGTCATGATTATGACACCCAAATCGTTGCATTCTTGTAGCAACATATTGACTATCTCTTTAGCTGAATGCTTGCAAAATAATTGATGGTGTTTTCTTTCTTCATATTCAATTGCATGTTGCTCAACAAGAGTTATAAAATCTTGCGGTGTATAATTTGTTAAAGCACTTTTACAAAAATGAGGATTCCTTGAAATAAAATGATGCGATTCAACATACCGATTGGTGAAGTTGCATCGACCACCTCCCGACATTAATATTTTTTTACCCACTTTATTGGATTTCTCTAACACTAAAATACGTTTGTTATTTTTAGCCGCTGTAATTGCAGCCATCAGACCTGCAGCTCCAGCTCCAAGAACAACTACATCGTATTCCTCATTGGAAATATTTATCACTTTCGTCATTAGTTTTTTTACTCACCAGTGGCCTATATTTTTCATAGATACCCAAGGTTCCTGAGGTGCAAGAGCATTGCCTTGTTGCAGTAACTCAATTGAAATATTGTCTGGTGAGCGAATGAATGCCATGTAGCCATCTCTAGGTGGTCGATTTATTATCACTCCACAATTCAATAACTGAGTACAAGTTTCATAAATATTTTCAACCGAATAAGCCAAATGTCCAAAATTTCTTGCCTCTTCATCCAAATTGTCTCCATCCCAATTATAAGTCAATTCAATCTGAGCAGAATCATCATCAGGAGCGGCTAAGAATATAAGTGTAAATCTCCCATGATCATTCTCGTATCGCTTTATCTCTTTCAACCCTAATTGATTGCAGTAAAAGTTGAGCGAGGTCTCAATATCACTAACTCTAATCATGGTATGTAAATACTTCATGGTAATTTTTTACTAATCCAAATGGGTGAAGACCATGCCATTTCATTCACCGTAGGAGGAAAGTCTTTCGGTATTTGCTTTCCTATTCTCAGACTGTCATAAGTGGACCATCGACAAGTTGGATTTTGAATAACACGAACATAATAAAATGCATTTTGATTTGGGTTGTAATTCACATCAGACCATTGAACTTTAATTTCTTCACTGCCTATATTTTCAGAAGTTGAACAATTACGTAAATCAACCATCGCTTCTGTTTTTTTACAAAAACCTGTTTCTTCATCCACTGGACCATTACTGCATGCGATCTCCATTACCTTTTCATATGTCTCACCATTCTCAGTCCAACCCTTTATGATTTGTACTTTTTCCAAGGGTGCATCTATAGGATCACGCTTTGCCCATATAAAAAAACTAGGTATATTATTATTGGACTCAAGTTTACTCCCCATAGGGACTCCTTTTGAATATGCAATTTGCAATACTTTTTCAGTTTTCAATAGATCTTGATCAAATTCAAAGCTGCCGAAGAATCGTAACTTTATCCTAGTACCACTGGTGGCATAAACTTCTTTTCTCAACATGGCATCAAAAAGAGCATCCCGGGTATTTTCTATAGCCCAGATAGCAGCAAGTCCTCCAGGGTTATACTGCATAATGCGATTTTCCTTCAATCTTTTTTTTGCTGGTGCAGAAATTACACCTGAGGGACCCCTAAAATCCCATTCTTCTGTATCGCCAGGGTTTGAATTATGAGTATCTGTACTTCCGATCATTCCAAAGTCTAATGGATTGAATCCAATATTATTTTCTAATTCAATGCCCTTCTTTAAACCATCTCGAGCCATTGATGTTGGATGGATACATCCCGTTGTCTCTCCTTTTTCACATAGTGGTAAAAACTGTTCAAAATTACACTCCTCATCAGTTGTGCCAAAACCCACACTGCATTCAGAGTTTCCTTTGATTTGAAACATTTCAACCAAAGGTTCCACTTTATCCCTTTGACTCCAGTCATCGATGGTGTATAAATCCCCATCTATTGTTTGGCCAGCAAATGCTAGACCCCATGATCTATTGGGATTGTGTGGAATTGTTAGGAATTTGCATGGCGCTTGACAATGTGATGTTAACTCTGCCCAAAGATCGATTTCAGTAAGAGCATCAAACATGGAAACCGCATGTTTGGGTACTTGATTATTTTTGAATATTACATTGCGATGTAATTTCCCTGAATCAGGCAATGGCGGTGAATACTCATACGCAGCAAACGTAGTAAATTTTCCTGGCTCATTATGTTGCTCTGCGATCTCGACAATCTCTTTCCAGGTGTTATCAGCAAAATGATGTGCTTTTGTTTTATTTTTCATCGCCTCTTCAATATCAGAAACTGGAGGTCGCACTTCGGCTTGCTCTCTTAACTCAAAAAAGAATTTAAGATCAGGATTCTCTAGTCTTCTGCATAAATCTTTTGTCCCTGATGTGATTTCAGGGTCTGCACAGCCCTCATGCATACCAAATGTTTCTGCGTGATCGGTCATCGCAGCAAAGTCTAATGGCCTTGTCAATTGCATCAGCTCTCCAATGCTATTTTTAACTGATTCCCCTTTTGCAATCCTATAGGATTGATCAAGAGACAGACGATTACCAAAAATATAGGCATCAAATGATAGATCAGAATGCCCATGAAGGTCTCCAAAATAAACGTTTTTCAATGGATTTTTATCAGGATAAACTGCTTTCTGAGGTTTTGGCTGTTTAAAAGCAGATTCATTTTGATTCTTAACATCAGCTTTCATTTCTAGAATATCTTCCTCTGTGATGAATGGTGATGTGAGAAAATAATCACCAGCTAAGTAGCCGAGAACTAAGACAGTAATAATCACTACTGACCAATAAGACTTCCTCATCAATTAATCTCACTATCTATCAAAACAGCAATTAAAAGTGCCGGTTCAGAACCATGATTCACCCATGCATGATTGGTGCCTCTTTGTACAACAACATCAAAAGGTTGAAGTTCAACCTCATCTTGGTCCAATAATAAGGTGACCTCACCTTTCAATAGAATAATGTAATCAATGGTTTCTGTTTGATGCATTGCCGGATGCCTCGTGGTATCAACTCGATGATGGGCCGCGCCTACTTTTTCAAATGCATCATGAGCAATTTGCTCCATAATATCGGCTGGAACTCCATCAGGGTTGGGATTGATTGCAAAATACCTAAATTTTGTGCCATTGACTGATGGGGAAAGAGTAATGTCTATATCGGCTCTATCATTGGAATCTTTCGAATCTATAACTTCTCCATCCGTATTCCATACTTCAAATAAACCACCCACTTCCTCACCAATCGATTTAGCGGGTGGTCCATCTATAGTGATCACTGATTTACCTTCTTTATTGTGCCCGGTTACTATTCTTCTCATGCATTTATTCCTATCATTTTTCCTTAGCTAAGAATTATTTAACTGAATAAAACTTCATGTCCACAGTATCTGTGCTTAAATTCATATCAGTTAAACAAAGATAAAAGTTTCCATCGGTCACATCGTCCAAAGAATAAAAAGAAATAATATTGCCTTTTCTTTCCCAGACACCTTGCCTACTAGCAGCATTTCTTGAACCTTCATCATTGATAGCTGTTGCTCTTCCTGAGAAAGATCCTTGGGTTGGATGATTTGGATTATCCAAAGCTAAATTATAAGTCAGCCATACTTTTCCATACTCACCAGTATTACCAACTACATTGATAACACCTCCCTGATCGGTGAGAGTCACTGAGGTAATCTTACCTGAAAATAAATTTGCGTCCCCTCTGATATCCAGACTATTGGCTGCAAAAGAAGTTGTCATAAGGACAAACATTATTATTAATTTTTTCATTTTCTTACTCCATTTTTTTATTATTTAATTTCTTCTTGGGAGATTATTGCACCATTACTATCGCAATATACCCAATCGCCCTGTTTCACATCAATGCCATTGAGAACAAGTGCTTCTCCAATAACCCCTCTGTCTAACTTTGAACTTTTTTTTGGCACTGCACCCAATGCAAGAATGCCAATATCTATAGAATTGAGTATTTCCACGTCTCTCACGCATCCAATGATAATGATTCCAGCCCATTGATTCTCATAAGCATTGGCTGCTATTTGATCGCCAAGTAGGGCAACTTTTCTACTTTCTCCTCCATCGACTATCAGTACTCTTCCCTCACCAGGGGTTGCCAATATGCCCTTAACTTTAGAATTATCATCCGGTGCTTTTATAGTTTCTACTTGGCCAAAGAAACTTCTTTTAGCGCCATAAGATTCAAATTGATAAGGAAGAAAATCAAGATCAGGATGGTTATCAGAAATATCAGGTGTGGAAAGGGTCATATGAATACTATTGCTTCTTAAATAAATAAATACTGATTGCCAGCATGGATGTCATTAAAATCTCTGCGACAATAGCGCTTGTTAAAAAATCTGTTTCATGGAATAACCCAGCATAAATTCTAAATAATGCTGCAAATGCCAATAAAGAAATAGGCCCATAAAGCCATTCATGTTTTTTTGTATAAGCACCTATGCAAGACAATAACCCTACTGTAAAAAAGAAAGATGTAAAGTCTCCTATGAAAGTATTTCTACCCAGCGCTGTCTCTATTTTAAGAGATTCAATCATACCGAGAGATGCAGCTGCTCGAGTGGGATCTAAAAGCCATCCAAAAGCTTGGAATAGCATTACTAACCCAACTAAAGCTGCCAAAATTCTTGCTGTCATTTACTTCTCTTACTCATGCAGACTTATCTTTTATTAAGAATGGTAGATAACTTAAGAAAAATGCAAATATTGCAGCCGGTATAAGAACAAATATATGAAATGGTGCATCTGGAAAAAAGTTCATAATTGTATCGCCTTGTGGTTTATCCTTTAGATACCAAAAATTAGCATCCTGACCTAATATCAAATTTAAAATATAGACTATCAATGTTAAGAGAAGAGTAATTCTTACAACATATAAAAAATCTTTAAAATAAGGACGTTCATTAAGACAAAAAACTGCAATGGAAACTCCCAATAGAATCAATCCATGTCCATAATAAAAATTCACATACTCAGGATCTGGAAAAGCAAACGATAATCCTGGAGTAAGAAGAGCCATTGAGGCTGGGATGATGCCCCAGAAAAAAGCACAATGAAAAAACCTTGGCCCGTAGCCTAAAAGATATAGCCCAATGGATATTTTTGAGAAGTCACACATATGAAGAGGAATGGACTCCTGCCATGCAAGCTGATAACTCATAGCATTAAATATTTGCATTATTGCATGTGTCAGTAAGAGAACACCAACTGAGATTTTTGCATGAATAATTAATTCTTTTGATTGGGATTTCAGCCAAATAGTTGTAAAAATAATAACTCCATATGTAACCAAAAGAGTTAACAAATGTGCTTGACTAAAAAGTATAAAAGGTTGCATCAAAACTATTCTACTAAACTATATTTTATAAGATCATTAAATTTCAAATAAAAAGTTATAACCCATTAATAGTTGACCGACTTATTTTAAGAATTCTACCGCCACTATCATTCTCCAAAAGAACGTAAATTGCTCCGTCAAAACCGATTTCTATATCACGAAAGCGAGCAACATCTTCCAATAAAAATTCACGGGTCACTAAATTATTTTCTTTGAATTCAAAACGCATGAGATCAGAAGCTCTCAAGCTTCCAATAATGATATCACCAGACCACTCTGGAAACTGACTGCCTTGATAAAAAATAAAGCTTGAAATTGCAGGTGCTGGAGTTAAATCTACCAAAGGCTGGACCATATCTTTAACATCGAATTCAATACCAAGCAACTTAGCAAAATTAAGAGGTTTTCCAGTATAATCCACGCCCTTTGATATCAGTGGCCAACCATAATTAAGTCCAGGTTGAATGAGATTTATCTCATCGCCACCTCGAGGTCCCATCTCAGAACTCCACAACTCATTTGTTTCATTATTAAATTCAAGCCCTTGTGGATTACGATGGCCATACGACCAAATAGCCTTAATAGCATCAGGATCCTTTAAAAATGGATTATCTAAAGGTATGCGACCATCGTCATGCACTCGCATGATCTTGCCATAAGGTAGACTTAAATCTTGTACTCCAATATGCTCCATTGGTCCCTTCATACCTACACTGAAATAGACGAATCCATCATTGTCAAAAGCTATTCGACCACCCGCTGCAATTTCTGGCATAGAAGTGTATGTTTCCTTATCAGCTTCCCAAATCACTTCCTCATCAACCCAAGCTCCTCCTTTAATTCTTCCTCGCACAAGCTTATTCATTGATACGGGTTGATCTTCATTTAGACTCATCTCATTACAATCGCTGCAACGGTCTCCAAAATGAAGATAAATCCATGAATTATTCAAATAATCTGGATGAAGAGCAACATCCATCATCCACCCTAAACCCATCGGCTGTCCTACGAATTGAAAAGAATCATCATAAGCTCTGGGTGTTCCAGCAATGAGTTCAGAGCGATCACCATCTTGACTGACTACACTTAACCCAAGCCTTTTTTCCGTTAAAAGTATTGTTCCATCCGGCAAAGGAGCAATACCAAAGGGTAAGGCATCTAAATCACTAATCACCGTTTCAACAGTAAAATCATGTTCTTTGGTTCTAATAATTCCTTGTGGCACAACCACTGATGCATCATAGCGAAAGTCATCCAGATTGGTACCTTGACGTTGCTCAGCAATATACATTGCTATAGCAAAAATCTTATTTTCATTTAAAACAGATGACCAAGCAGGCATTCCTCTATCAGGAAAGCCTTGTGAGATATTCTTAGCAATCTCTATAATTTCACTTCCATGCTGAAGCTCTATACCAACGAGTGGAGTGCCCTGTGCCGCGCCACGTAGAGTCTCACCATGACAAACTGAACATTCCTTTTTGTAGATCTTAGCTACAAAATCTTTTTGTATAGGAATATTAAGATCTCTAAGATTTACGGCCTCAGCTTCAGAATAAACTGCTAGTAAAAAAGCAGAGATTATAAAATATTTATGAAATTTCATTTTTCATATCATTCGATTTTCCATTAAATAATTAATTTAAACTTAAACTCAAAATACAGAGATTACAACTGCAATCAATACACTGTAATTAGTTCTCATTTATTTTCAAAACCTTAGTTACTCCTGTATATGAATTTTATTGTGGTTTATACTTTGTTTTTTAGGAAAAAATTCTAAATGGATAGATCCAATAGTATTAATTTAAACGAAGTAGAAGATTTTCTTCATTCTTGGAAGAAAGGAATAATTGATATTGGAACACTTTTTCATGAAAACAATGATTATAAAGCAGAAGCCAGAAGCTTTATTGAAAAACATTATGCTTTTGATATAGGAGATGTTTTATTCAAACCCACCTATACAAATGAGGTTGTTTTTAGAAATAATCCTGAAGATGCTTTGTCTTATTTTATTTCTGGTGATATCTCAGAAGATTCTGGTTTTGCAATAAAACCATGGGAAGATATCAAATTATTAGAAGTTAATTATATACTTGAAGATAATCTTTGTGCTGTGATGGGAATACTTAATTTAAGGCCTTTCAATTCTGAAAATAAAACTAATATTGCTTTCACTTTTATTTTAGTAAAAGACAATCATGAGCTTAAAATCAAGGTTCATCATTCATCAGAAATAAAACAATAAAGATTTGATAGTTTTGGTTTTAGATCAACTATTTCTCATGACATAAGCAATCCTTTAAAGTATAGCCCTCCATTAGTCTAAGGGGTGTCGACTAATGGAGGGACTAATGCAAAGGGCTAAAACCTCATATTAAAGCGTAGCCCGATGTTTCTTCCTGGTAAAGGCACCTCATCTTTGACGAAAGATGAATGATTTCTTGCAGCTTCATCAAGTAAGTTTTTTGCGAACAGCGTTACCACCATCTCACTATCTCCATAAAAAATAGGGATTCTTTGAGAGAGTTTCAAGTCAAGCATATTGTATGACTCTGTTGGTGTCTCATTCAATGAAAGTTTTGTCTGAGACTTTACATTCCTAAGAGTTAAAGAAGCATTTGTGGAATCCTTTGCATAGCTCATTGACAATATATGTCTTCTTGGGTTAATCCTAGGGACATAAGTTCTATCTTTGAACTTAGCATTGACGTAATCCATGCCATAAGAAAATGTCATAGAACCATCATTAAGACTTATAGATCGTCCAAGTTCCAACTCATAACCACTGAATTCTGCATCTTTTTGCATGTAGTTTGACAGAATCAACCCACCATGGTCATCATGATCGTCGTGATCCTCATGTCCATCATGATCATCTTCTGCATGCATTTCATGCTCTTCTTCTGTTTCATCTCTTAAATAGATGTAATCAGCCACATCATTTCTAAAGATTGTTGCATTTGCAAAGAAGCCATTGCTTTCATAATCAAACCTCAAATCTATATTATTAGAGGTTTCTGATTCCAGAGTGACGTCACCAACTTCAAAACGTCCAGTGGCCAAATGTTCTCCATTCATGAAAAGTTCAACAGCGGATGGTGCTCTTTTAACACTGGCTAAACCAAGCGTAAGTGTCGTGTTCTCATTGAGCATTGAATCAATTGATAAAGCCATGCTGGTTTCATTGCGATCGATATCATAAGACTCCATCTCTTCTTCTTCATCGTGATCCTCGTCATGGTCTTCATCGTGATGCTCTTCTTCATGTGCATGAGTCACTGTACCTTGTCGATTCAAACGATCATGTCGAATGCCAAGATGAAGATCTAAGCCCATCAAACTTGTACCCACATAATAGCCAATCATCTTTTCAGTAGAATCCACAGGATTCATGAAAGCTTCTGCACCGATAATGGAGACATCTTCATTCATGTTTTGCAACACCAATTTCTGAGAGAGTGAATCATCTCCGAAATCTAAAATCAAACCAAATTCATCTGAGTCATTGCTGAAGAGTGTCGGACCTTCCTCATGCCCATGCTCGTCATGATCCTCATCATGGTCTTCATCATCATGGTCTTCTTCTTCATGTTGCTCGGTAAATGAGTAATCACTATTTCTATAGAAATATCTCATGCTATTAAGCGAGCCATTATTAAAAACATAGGAACCCTCTAGATTGAATACTTGAGAATCTGTGGTTGAAAAGATCCTCTCTTCTTCACCATCATCGTCATGCTCTTCTTCTCCGCCATGGTCTTCATCATGACCGCCGTGACCCTCATGCTCTTCACCATGAAATGGAATGCCATACAAACTTTCAATATCCTGGAATGAGGCACCGAAATGTCCCCAATCACCGACAGTTGAAAGTCCAAGTCTATGCGATTGATTTTCATAATCTGAATTCTCTAGGTAATCTAGATCTTCATCATGATCCTCGTCATGGTCTTCTTCATGTCCTTCCTCGTGCTCTTCTGAGTGAATAACGGCTCCCATGGGAATATCATAATTCTCGAAAGAACCATCTTTATAAGCATATGTGAAATTTAAACTGCCCAAATTCTCTTTGTAGCTGAATTGACCGACTTTTCCATCATTGCCTGATTGTGTTTCCAGTCCCAATCTCAAATCTCGATCTGCAAAATTCTCTCTTGCAATAGTGTCATCGACAACATTTACGATCCCACCAATTGCACCATTTGAGTACATTAAAGACAATGGGCCTCTGACAATCTCAATCTGCTTAATTGCATTCAGGTCGACTTCATTTAGATGGTCAGTACCTATTCCAGACATATCTCGAACAACCAATCCATTGTTTAAAACTTTGACCCTACTTCCTGACATACCACGAATAATTGGTTGGCCAACAGCAGCACCATAATCTGCTGAGGATACGCCAAGCAAACTATCAATAGTTTCACCCAGACTTTGTGATGAATTCGTTTCCAAATCTTCTTCGCCAAGAAGATGAATTGGATCATTAACCTCATCATCGCTATGTTTGACGTAGGATGAAGTAACAGTAATTTCCTCTATGGAATCCTGTGCAATCAACCCTGTTGTAATGATGGTGGACGTCAATGCCACCATATATAAATAAAATTTCGTTTTCATGAAAAACCTCCATTAACGATTGTAAAAATATAAATTTAAAAAAGTTTTATATTTTTGGAGGTGCCCTTGAGGAGAAGTTATTGAATTTATATGAAATAAACTCTTCACTTATTCTAGCTATCAAAATAGCTGATAAAGAGATTTTTTCTAAGCCAAGATTTGATTGGATAGGGTTGGATACTTCAGACTTACAAAATTGACATTCTATTTTAGAGTCTTCACTTTCAAAATATTCATGTTGTAATGGATCTAAAATTACAGAAGTTACAAAAAGCAATCCTGCTAAAAGAATAAAATATTTTTTACTAAGTGATTTCATATAATTTTTCAAAAGATATTCTAATACAAATAAAAAAGAATTTCATAGAATTTAGAAGTAAATATTTTTTCAAGATTATTGATAAATAGTTGGAAGCAAGTTACCTAAATATTCCATTTCTTCCTTCGCATGTTCTCGTAAATTATCAGCATCATTCTCATTTAGTAATAACAGACGGACTAAAAAAGTATTCCCAACAAATCCTACAAGTGAAGGAATGATCTCATTCTCTTTTCTCTTAGCAATATGTCCCAACCAAAATCGGGATCTCATTTCAGCCCCATCTTCTGTATCTCTCACAATATGGCACATTTTTGCTTGATTTATTTCTTCATCAATTAGACCTACTCTTGCACAAATGACAAATGTATTCTTATTATTAGGATCATAACCAAATAATTCGGTGGGGCTTACAAACTGAATTCTTAACTTCAACAGATCACCCCCAATATATTCATGAACTAAATGACTGGCACCAATGATTCTACCCTTTTCTTTGTTTTCCCAATCCATCCAGACATGGTCTTTTGGATGCCATTTTTTATAATGTTCTGTAGTTTGAAGATAGTCAGAAAACCACCATTTGACCATTTCTGCCTTTACATCTGGCATGAAAGTTCTCACTGCTACTAAAAAAGTACCATCTGGAAGTCTTCTAACTTCATTACTATAAACTCCAACTTCTTCGATAAGTGCTTTTTGGGCATCAATGCTAATTGTTAAAGGCTGAAAACCAAATTTAGCTATTACAATCAGAATGATTAGAACTAAGATAAGAAAAAGTTTTTTCATCTTTTTATGAATCATTAATTGAATCTTTTATGTTATTCAACTGTTAGTAAGAAGCGTCCATCCGTTTCTGAACTGAGAATATTTGGTTTAAGAAATGCCCATGCAGATGCTGCATCACGAGTGTATGCATCCATGAATGCTAAGGATGCAGCATTGAAGATTTCAAGTCCATCATGATCAGGAACCATATCTACTTCACGATGAATCAGTCCACCAAAATAGTGGTCACCGTCTTCGATCAATAGCAGGTATTTATCCCCTGTTAACTTTTCAGGAAGGCTTAAAATCTCATTCTGATATTCTGCTGCTCGTCGACCATCACCCATTAAACCGTAATCCTTTGGTCCTGTTGATAGAAAAGTTGGTGTCATGCCACCCTTCCAAGTATTCTCCGGCATCATAGCCATTTTACCTGGATCACTTAACATAACTGCCGCCATGAACCGGTCTTCACTACTCTCTGTTATATGATTATTCATTGGATTTCTTATTCTCTGCCCAGTATTAACCAATACCACTTGAGTGCCAATCGAATGTCCAGCTGCAATAATCATATTTTGATTCAACTTACCCTTTAAACCGGGATTCTGTCGCTCTATAGCATCTAGATTATCGAGGACAAAAGACATGTCTGAAATTCGGGTATCAATAATACGAATCATGTCTTCAGTCTTACTCGGGACAATACCATAGTTGGCATCTAGATGATTTGGCAGAATGACTACGTAACCATGTTCTGCCCAGAATTCAACTACCAGATTATATTTTTCACTTGAGGAAAATGTACCATGAGAAAAAATAATGATGGGAAACGGTCCACCCTGATCTGGATAGACAATCCGTAAAGACATTTCTCTATTTTGGAATGGTATTGGCAATGTCGCTATTCCATCCCTGTTAATCGTCAAAGGCCCAACTACACCATCATAAGAAATCTTAGAACTTACATCAGCACAACCAATGAAACTAATCAATATTGCTGATATGAGGATCAGTTTTCTCATTTTCTTTTTTTGTTTAATATGACGATTTTATTGTTTAAAATTCTTATCCTCAATTAATCGGCATTTGGCATAATAAGAACCTTCCCATTTCTACCCGATTGTTCAGCACGAGAGACTGCTTCCTTGATTTGATCAATGGTAAAACGAGAGTCAATATTGGCTTTTAGAGTCCCATTCAAAATCAAGGGAATAATTTGACCAAAAGCAGCCTGTATATCTTCCATGTTAGCTATCTCATACCATTTAGAAAGCCAAAAGCTTCGCAAACGAATATCATTGACTATAGTCATACCCGTGTTAAGGGTTGCATCTTTTCCTGAAAGAACACCATAAGCAACCATAGTTCCACCATAACCAAGGCTATTTGCAAGTCGTGTATAGGTATCACCACCAACGGCATCGAGTGCTAACATAACAGGAGCATTGTCAGTTGCTCTGGAGATTTGTGAAACAAGATCTGGCCCATCGATGAGCACTACATCTCCACCTTTTGCTATCAAGTCTTCAGCCAAACCTTCACGACGAACAACATTGATAGTTTTTATGCCACGTTGTTTTGCAAGTTGAATAATATACCCACCAACAGCTGAATTCGAAGCGCTCTGCACAAGCCATTGACCCTTTTCCAATTCGATAAAAGAGGTCAACATGATTAATGCTGTCATAGGATTGACTACGGTCATTGACAGTTGCTCAATCATATTAGAATCAAGAGGTCCAAGATTAGGCAAAGGAAGAAATCCAGATGCAGGAGCTACTATTTCATTCCGCCAGGTTCCAGTTTCTCCACCAAGAAGAAGCACTAATTGACCTACTATTAAATGTTTTATTTCTGGGGATACTTCTAGCACCCTGCCTATCCCTTCCTTGCCTGGTTTATAGGGTAATACTGGATCTATACCATAGTTACCCTCTATCTGTAATAAATCTGATGGATTAATGGGCACAGCCAACACTCTTACTCTAACTTCACCACTCCTTAATGATTGTGAGTTATCTTCCTTTACTTCAAGAACATCTGAAGGGTTACCAAGTTGACTAAATTCTATATATTTTAACTCTCCAGCAACTGAGTTATTAACCAGAATACATAGAGGAATGAAGATTAAAAAAAGTGAAAAGATTTTAATATTAGAAAAATATTTCATAGTATGAATCCTTAATTTTTATATAGTTGCTTCGACTTTAATTGGTGAACCATCAAAAAAGCGTTCCAGTCGAAATGGCAGCAAATCAATTGTAGGCTTATTCTGAATCATTTCACTTATTACTTTTCCTGCACCAGGCCCAATTCCAAATCCATGTCCACTAAATCCTGTGGCAAGATAAAAACCTGGTATTTTTTGCATAGGTGAGATAACAGGAACAACATCTGGAGTTGTTTCAACCATTCCTGCCCAAGACTCAATGATCTTTGCATCTTTTAACTCTGGATACACATTTGAAATTTCACTCGATATTTTTGCAATAACATTTTTATTTGGTTTTGGATTTAACACCCTGTTTTTTTCAAAAGGGGATTCTTTATCTAGGTCCCATGTTTTTGGTGCGGTCAATTCATCGATAAATTCCTTGCCTATTGATAATCTTAATCCATTAAACTCTTTAATTAGTGCTTGAATATATTTAGGAGCAAAGTACAAAGTTGAAGGTGTTATTGGATGATCTAAAATTGAACCATGTGCAACTGTATAGCCACCATCAAGGCGTTTTCTTATACTGACTTTTTTATCAAAAATACTTCCATTGATTTTTGTTTCAATAGGATTGGTCCTAGCAACAGTTCCTTTT
>CALMWC010000018.1 GCA_937801655.1 uncultured Gammaproteobacteria bacterium | reverse complement strand
GGGCGTATATTAGGAAGTCGTACATTTTTCCCAGTAAAAACAAAATTTGCTGATGAATCTGAAGTATTGGAATCTTTTTTAACTCAATATTATTTAATGCATGAGCCACCTAAAGAGATATTGATTGATCAGAAGCTTAAAAGTCAAAAAATAATTCAAGAAACTTTTTCCTCTGTAAAAGGAATCAAAATAGCTATAAAAAATAATTACAGATCACAAAGAGCAAAATGGATGGATATGGCTAAGATCAATTCTAAGGAGTCTTTATCAATGAAATTGCTCTCTACAGTCAGTAATCAAGCTCAGTTGATAAAGTTAACGAACACTCTAAGAATAGATGAGACTTTAACCAATATCGAATGTTTTGATGTCAGCCATACTATGGGTGAGAAATGTATGGCTTCATGTGTAGCCTTTAATGTAGAGGGCCTTAACAAAAAAAATTACCGTCGATTTAATATCACAGGCATAAAGCCAGGAGATGATTATGCTGCAATTTATCAGGCTGTAACCAGGCATTATTCAAGACTACTAAAAGAAAATAAGACACTTCCCGAACTCATTGTTATTGATGGTGGCAAGGGCCAACTTAGCAGTGCCTCAAATGCCCTTAAAGAACTTGGATTAGGCCACATCAAGCGATTAGGTATTGCCAAGGGTGAAACCAGAAAGAATGGTAATGAGAAGATATTTTATAATAATAATAAAACTCCCTTATCGATTGAAAATAATTCATCTGCAATGTTTTTATTACAAAACATTAGGGATGAGGCCCACCGTTTTGCAATCACTGGCCATCGGTCTAAAAAAAGGAAAACATTATTAAAATCAGACTTAGAGTCCATCGAAGGCATTGGGCCATTAAAGAAAAAAAACTTGATGCAACAGTTTGGTGGACTCCAAGAACTTAAAAGAGCATCGGTTGAAGATTTGATGACTGTAAATGGAATCAATAAAGAGTTAGCATTAAGAGTCTATAGATCACTGAACACCTAGAAGAATATATAAAGCTATGTCTAAGAAAATTACTTTCGCCAGTTTACTTACCTTAATAAGAATTGCTTGCATTCCTTTAATTGTTGTCATTTTCTTTTCATCATTAGAAAACTCAAGACCGCTGGCGTCATTTATATTCATTCTAGCTGCAATTACTGATTGGTTGGATGGATGGGTGGCTAGAGAATACAATCAAATTTCTAAATTAGGAACATTCCTGGATCCAGTTGCCGATAAGCTCATTGTTTGTGTGTCGCTTGTACTGATTGTTCAAAATGACCCTACGGTCATTAATACAGTCACTGCTATGATTATTATTGGTCGAGAAATTACTATCTCAGCGCTACGAGAATGGATGGCTGAAATTGGTGAACGCAACCAATTATCTGTCATTGGCTATGCCAAACTCAAAACTGGATTGCAAATGTTTGGTTTGGCTTTTATGTTGTATAAAGAGTCAGTTATAAATTTACCAATATACTTTATCGGCCAAATATTTTTAATCTCAGCTGCTGCTCTAACACTTTGGACTATGATTCTTTATATGGTAAAAGCCTGGCCATCAATACAGGAGAACTGATTATGATTAAAAACTTTTTTTTATGGTTTTTTATCATGTTATTTATAACAGGTAGTTCCAACTATAATCAAGAAGAAAACTTCAATCAGATTGTCAATGATGAATGGCAAAGATGGGTCAAAGAAGATCCTTTATTTGCTTCATATTTGGGGGATAAGTCAGCCAATCAAGATTGGCCTGACATCACTGAGAAAGCATTGAGGAAAAGTCAGAAAAAAGAGAGAGAAGTTCTTCAGAAACTCAAGAATATTGATCCAATGGTATTGTCTGAAACTGCCCAGCTCAATTATCGACTGTTCTTATACAACTATCAAAAGTACGTCAAATCTCATCAATTTGATTCCCATTTACTCACCTTTGGTCAGCGAGGAGGAATTCAATTGGAGCATGAAACTGCAGAAAGTTTAGATTTTTCTTCAACGCAAGATTATCAAGATTGGTTGATACGTTTAACAAAACTGCCTGCTGTGATCAATGATCATATTGACTTAGCACAATTAGGAATTGAACGAGGTGTGACTGCACCTAAGATTCTTATGGAAAGAGTTTCTAGGCAAATTAAATTACAAATACATCAAGATCCAAAGGAGAGCCCTTTTTATAATATTTTCTCAGTAATGCCTGATGGAATTGAAAATAAAAAAGAAATACAAATTAAGGCTCAGAACATTATTCAAGATAAGGTGATACCTGCTTATATAGAATTAGATCAATTCTTTACGGATACTTATCTGCCAGCTGCCAGAGAAACTTTTGGCATTTATAATCTTCCAAATGGCTATGAATGGTATGAAAACTTAGCTAATAACCATACAACTACTAATTTGACTCCTGATGAAATACATCAAATTGGCTTGGATGAGGTCGCAAGAATCAAAGACGAGATGGAAAAAATCATTGAATCTCTTAATTGGCAAGGTAGTTTTGATGACTTTCTTAATTTTTTAAGAAGCGATCCACAGTTTTACTATGAAACTGAAGAGGAATTGTTCCAAGCATATCTTGCTACTACAAAAAGAATTGACCCTCATACCTTAAAACTGTTTAAGACTTTACCAAGAACACCTTACGGTATTAAAGCCATACCCAAAGAATCAGCACCTGACACAACTACAGCCTATTATATGAGGCCTTCACCTGATGGGACTCGAGCCGGTTATTTTTATGTTAATTTGTATCGACCTGAAGTCAGACCAAAATACGAAATTGAAGTACTCTCAGTACATGAGGCCGTCCCTGGACATCATTTACAAATTGCATTAGCCATGGAATTAGAGAATATTCCAAACTTTAGAAAGTACTCTGGTTATACAGCTTTCATTGAAGGCTGGGGTCTTTATAGTGAGAGTTTAGGCGAGGAGATGGGCCTTTATCAGGATCCTTACTCAAAGTTTGGTGCTCTAACATATGATATGTGGAGAGCAGTGAGATTGGTAGTGGATACAGGAATGCATTACAAAGGTTGGAGTAGACAAAAAGCCATTGATTATTTTAAAGACAATGCAGCTAAGACTGAACAAGATATTATTAATGAAATTGATCGTTATTTGATAATGCCTGGCCAAGCATTGGCCTATAAAATAGGTCAATTGAAAATCTTAGAATTGAAGGAGAAAGCTCAAAAAGAATTGGGAGAATCTTTCAGTATCAAAGACTTTCATAGTGTAATTCTAGAGCAGGGATCTTTACCTTTAAATATTGTTGAAGAGAGATTTGATGCTTATCTATTGGCTTCTAAATAACTTAGAGACAGATTTATTTATCATTAATTCTTTAACAGATGATGCAGTGCAAATCCATAGCTGTCAGCAATATAATCTATAGTCTTATCTTTGGGGGTTCCAGCACCATGGCCTGCTCTTGTTTCAATACGTATGAGAATTGGATTATTGCATTCTTGGGCTTCTTGAAGCCTTGCTGCAAATTTATAGGAATGCGAAGGCACAACACGATCGTCTATTTCAGAGGTAGTTATTAGGGCAGGTGGATAACATACATCTCGAGCTATATTATGATAGGGCGAATATTTAATTAAGGCACTAAAACCATCAATATTTTCTGGAGAACCATAATCACTCTCCCAAGCCCAACCGATAGTGAATTTATTAAATCTGAGCATATCCATTACACCGACAGCAGGCAGAGTTGCACCAAATAAAGTCGGTCTTTGCAAGAATGTTGCACCAACAAGAAGGCCACCATTGGAGCGGCCACTGATCACTGTTTTTTTTGGTTTTGAGTAATTATTTTTATGAAGGTATTCAGCTGCAGCTGCAAAGTCATCAAATACATTTTGCTTATTCTCTAACATGCCTTGTTGATGCCATAGCTCGCCATATTCACCGCCACCTCTAAGGTTGGGTACTGCAACAATACCGCCCATTTTCATCCACGCAAAATAACGTTCACTAAAGCTTGGCAAGATTGATATATCAAAACCACCATAGCCATAGAGTAATAAGGGTGTATCACTATCAATTGTCTGATCTTTTTTATGGGAAATAAACATGGGGATTTGTGTCCCATCCTTGCTTGGATAGAATACTTTTTTACTAATATATTGATCCGACTCAAAACCCGGTACATTTTTTATCCAAATGGTTTTGAGGTTATTATCGAATGCATTGTATTGGTAAATTTGATTGGGTTTTACATAGTTGGTATATAAAAAATAAAAGATATTAGAATCCACTTCAGTTGAAAGGCTGGAGAAGATGCCCTCATCATTAAACTGCATATACGACTTACTGAATGTCTTTTTTTCGAAAAGAACGATCTCACTCGATACATTATTTAGATACTGACCAATCAGAAAATCTTTAATTTCTCTGACATCAATGAGTGTATTTTTATTTTCTGGTATTAACTCTAACCAATTATCTTCATCTGGTTTATTAATATCAATGGCAATCACTCTGCCCATGGGAGCATCTAGATCTGTGAAAAACCAGAAGATGGATTTATTATTTCCAATAAAACTAAATTGTGCTTTGAGATCTGGAATTAACTCAATTATCTTGTTGTTATTTCCTTCTATAGACTGATAGAAGACTCGATTTCTCTCATCCGTTCCTTCACTCACATGGAGAATAAGGAAATTTCCATCCTCAGTAACTGTAGTGCCCCATCCCCATTCAGGCCGATCCATTCTTTGATAGATTAATTCATCTTTTGTTTGTGATTGACCTATTCTATGAAAGAATAATTTCTGATTGGTATTGATGCTTTCAAACTCATCACCTTTTTTTGGTTCATCGTATCTCGAATAAAAAAATCCAGAATTATCTTTTTTCCATTCAGCATTACTGAATTTTGACCAACGTATTAAATCTTTTAATGTCTCACCTGTTTTAATGTTTTTGATTTTCCAAGTTCTCCAATCCGATCCGCCATCAGATAAGGAATAAGCAACTAAATCTGCATTTGGGCTGACACTCACAGAGCTTATTGCAACAGTTCCATCTTCGGATAAAATATTGGGGTCTAGAAGAAGTTTTCTCTCACTCTCACTATTATTTTCATAAAATAATTTACTTTGTTGCCAATCACCATTATTTACATAATAGAAATGTTTAGACTTTACTCGAAATGGAACTGATCTCGTTTCATTTTTATAGGCTTTACTAAGAATCTCTTTAAACAGATTTATCTCCTTATAGCCGTTTAGATATTCTTCAGTGAATTTATTTTGAGATTGTATCCATTCTGATGTTTCCAATGAATTCAGATCCTCTAACCATCGATAAGGATCATCGATAATGTTTCCATGATAGTTATCTTGAACATTGGATATTTTTGATAGGGGGTAATTAATTTCATTGGAAAAACCGATTGATTGAAATAAAATCAACCATGTAAAGAAGAATAATGGATAATATCTTATAGGTCTTAGCAACATAATATTTTTTAGTTTTTAATTATTAAGGATAACTGATGGAACATTTGCTTGAAAGCATTGGATTGATTCAAAATGGAACTATGCTTCCTGGATTCATTTTTGGTTTTGTTCATGTTGGCCTTGTGATTTTAGGGTTTTACAGTGGTTGGAGTATTAATCGACTTCTGAAAAGTGCTACCAAAGGTTATATTGCTGGCATTATTGGAGCTTGCCTTGCACATGTGATAGCCGATCTGGTTGCGTCACTTCTTGATCCCACTATGCGACCCAGGACATTTGGAATCGTTCTAGGCGGTATATTGCCACTATTACTGATTCCTTTCCTTGAAAAGTATGTTACTAAGAGTAAGTCCCATATAATGATCGGTGACCATGAGGACATTGAAAAAGACTTGAAAGATGAACATCATTCTTGAAAAAAATAGTTAAAAAATTCACAATAATAGTATGAGAATTGATCTCTTCATTTTTTAAAACACTTTTAGTTACATCTATTACACTAATTTAGCTTCTTGTGGCGGCGGTGGAGGTGGCGGTGGAGGTGGATCCAGTCCCTTTTTTCTCACTGCAACCGCGTTATCTTTTTCTGTTAATGAAGATGATTCATACAGTGGCAAGGTTGCATACTCAACCAATGGAACCGGTTCCATTACTATACAATTAGGAGAGTTACCAACCAATGGACAATTAACCTTAGCTGGTACTGGTGATTTCGTTTACACACCTAATGCAGATTTCAGTGGCACTGATTCATTTACTTTTAAAGCATACTCCCTCACTGAAACTTACACTTCTGCTTTGGCAACTGTTTCAATAACTGTTAATGCTGTGAATGATAAACCTGAATTAATCTTTGACTCGCCACCAACAGAAAAAGATTTATTATTTTCTGAGAATGGAATTGTCAAGATTACGGGGACCGTAACAGACAATGATAGCGACAGAGATCTAAATACTTACACCGCTACTATTAATAATATCTCTATACCGGTCACTGCAAAGAAACCAGAGGTTACTACAATGCCTGTGAATGGAGATATTTTGGATTTCGAGCTGGATGTGAGTTCAATTATTGATGCGGGGTATTTTCCAGCCTCTATAGAAGTCTGTGATGCAGATAATGCCTGCAGTGATAGCACTTTTAGTTCTTTTTTTACAACCAATAATCGCACTGAAGATAAGTATAAAGTATACAATTTAATGGGTTCTTACGATGTCTATAGCGACAGTAGAAGAAACACAGATATGCTAATTTTATCTGATTCTGCTGAGAATCAAGCGGATGTGGATGAGTTTAGAAGAGTCATGCTGAAGTCGATCAATTTACTTTTAAATTCATCAGCAACACAATATTTTGAGGGATTTTTTAATGTCATGATAGTCGAGCCATTAAATCCAGATGGCTGCATCTTCTGTCGATTTAACTGCAGATGGTGAATGCAGTGATTGGTCTGATGATATTTTTTGTTGGGATAATGAAAAACTTAGTGCTCTTGAAGAACTATTGTTTCCTAATATCTTTCCAGATGTTACCGCAATAATTCCAAACCTCCAGGGCAGGGGTGTTACTTCTTATGACTATGGAAGACCTCCAACCATGGTTCAGGGCATTGCTGAGAGAACACACCGCACTTTTGCTCATGAGCTAGGACATGCTCATGCCTATCTGGGCGATGAGTATTCTTCTGATGGAGAGAGAGAATATACCACCGAAGAAATTGAAAGCTATACAAAATGGGATGTGAATATAGGTGTTGAATCAGATCCCGCATCCATTAAGTGGAAGCATTTTATTAATGACCTAACCCTAGTGCCTGGCTATCATGCAACAGCTGGTCAGATTGGTACTGGATTGTTTGAAGGAAGTTATTATTCTGAAGAAGGATCTTATAGACCTCAACAATATTCAATTATGGGATGCAGTCGATGCGAAGATCAAACACCTGGTTGTTGGACTACTACTTTTGCTGAAAATAATTGTAGTGATTATATTGATGTTCAGACAGAGGCTTTTGCTATTGCATCAACAGAGAATCTTTTTAGGTCTGCATTTGGAGATACCACCGCATTTGTTGGCGATGCTGATACAGGTTACACGGGTCTTATAATGAAAGTGGGTATTGTTGATGGAGGCGCATTAGATACTACTAAGTATAGAGTTGAGTGGTACAAAGACAATGTATTGGATACTTCAAAAAATAATGTAATGGAAGCTACTTTTGATAGGCCATCAGTCGATGCCTGGATAACTTATACATGGAAAGTAAAAGATATAACTGGGGTTGTTCTAGTTCCAGATCTACTTGACGATCCAAACGATTGTTATTTAGGTTTATTTGATAGATCAACGGGAACATTTAATAAGATCTCTGATGGTGTTGATTATCAAAATAGACCTTTTAATTTTAATAACCAGGCCTATGATTCATATAATTATGGCTATACAGATGGATGCACCAGTGGAACACTTATGATTAATTGGAGCAAATATCAATGAGTAAGCATGTAGTTAATATTTCAATCCTGTTCATTATTTTCAGTGTTATTACTCCTTTGATGGCTAATATAAACTCTATTGAAAACATTGAACTTTCAACTGAGGATATCTATAAAAAAATCACACTCACAGGATCCGAGTATTTTCTTGTTTCATCACCCATAGAGACAGTTGTTGCAACAAATAGAATTAAGAATTTCTATAAAAAAAATAAAAATAGAGTGAGCAAAGGTCTATACACAATTTCTTTGAGGGATAATCAGGATAAAGAACTATTCACAATTGATATTGGCAATCCATTTGAAATTCATGCACAACATATCGGTTATGAAGGCCAAAGAAGCATTGGTGCCAATAACAATGCAAGCATAGAATTTTATTTTCCTTCCTCGATTGACCCTAGTTCAATCAAAATAATTAAAAGCAATGCCCAAGAAATTAATAATATTCAAAATATAAGTCTGTACAAATAAATAATCAATACAGACGTCAATAATGGCTGTAAATAAACAAATCAGATTAAGAGCCATACCTAGTGGAATTCCTAAATTAGATGATTTTAGCTTTGTGGATGCAGAGATACCTGTAATACAAGAAGGTGAATTTCTAGGGAAAACTATTTATTTGGCTTTGGATCCATATGTAAGAGTCACAATGACAGGAAGACATTTCTTCAATCAAGAAATAGTTGGTGACATTCCAAGAGGTTCAACAATTAGTAAAGTGGTTCAATCAAAACATTCAGACTATAAGGAAAATGATTTAGTAGTAATGGAATCAGGAATGCAATCCTATGCCGTCTCTGATGGGACTGGAGTTGTGAGAGCTATAACTGGCAGTGCACCTATTACCACGGCATTGGGTATCTTAGGAATGCCAGGCTTTACCGCTTATTCGGCCCTGATGGGACCCGCTTGTTTAAACTCTGGAGATAAGATTATCGTTTCAGCAGCATCAGGGGCCGTTGGCTCTATGGTTGGTCAAATAGCTTCAATAAAAGGCGCTATAGCCATTGGAATAGCAGGCTCTGAAGAAAAATGTGAATGGGTTGTAAGTGATGCAAAAATGAAATCTTGTCTAAATAGAAAAACTCAGAACTTAGATGAACTAATTGGAAAGGCACTTCCCAATGGTGCTGATATTTTCTTTGATAATACTGGTGGGGATATTCAAAAACTAATTTTATCGAAGCATATTGCTATTAATAGCCGAATTATTCTCTCAGGTTTGGTGAGTCAGTATAATTCTGATACACCACCTTTGGGACCTAATTTAGGTAATATCTGTAAACAACGTGCCACCATATTTGGTTTCGTAGTTTTTGATTTTGAACACATGAGAGAGGCATTTTTATCAGATGCTTTGCAATGGTATGACCAAGGTTTATTGAGTTACAAAGAAGACATTATTAAGGGAATAGAGAACACTCCACAACACTTTATTCATTTAATGAAAGGCGATAATTTTGGGAAGACAATCGTTCAGTTTGACGATTTATAGATCAAGTATCTTGTTGTACTAGATCTATTAATTGCCCGTCTGGATCATAGAACATCATTTCTTTGAACCTACCAGCTTTAACATAAGAACTGTCTTCAGTTTTATGATAAATCGTTGGCTCAATTAAGAACTGATAGCTTTTATCTTTGAGTATTTTATAGATCTTATCAAATTGATCAGTGTATAGAACAATCACGCTTTGACCATATTCAATAGAGTTTTTAAATTCAACTTTTGTCATTGTTATTTCTTTAGAATTAACTTCAAATAGAGCTATCAATCCATCTTCTTTATCATTGGATTGTAGATAGCAAATATTAACAAAGGCATCTGCATCTTCTATATTCATTAACTTAGAAAATTCTTGAGTTTGTATAGTTTTCTCCTCAATAACTGTAAATCCTAGAATATCTCGATAAAGTCTCAGTGATTTTTCAATGTTTCTACAAAAAATTGTTACTCTTCGTATTGGACTAGTTTGATTCATTATTCCATTACATCTATTCTAAGACCCGCTGGTGTCCATATGGAATATATAGAGCTCTTTCCATGAATAAGATCAAGATTTTCATTGAACTGGCTTTCAATACCTATTTGATTTAATTTATCGCCAAAGACATCTAGTGAATCTGTTCTAAAGTTACAATGTAGAGTTCCTAGGGCAGGGGGTTTAGCAATCTTATAACGATCAACCTGTTTATCTGCACCCACATAATTAACTAACTCTACACGACCATAGCGATCTGTCTCATCACCCTCCAGTAGTTTTAGAACCAATCCACCACCTTTTGGAAGACCAATCATTGCTTCCACATGCGGACCAAACAAATCTTCATGTATTGTTTCTTTTAATCCAAAAACGGACTGATAAAACTTTGCTTCTTCATCCAAGTCAGGAACCACAGTAACCAATGAAGTAATTCCACCATAACCTTGATCCGATAAAGTAATCTTTTCTCCCAACCATTCCATGAAAATAATATTGGTAGAATCATGCCCTGGCATTTGTACTTCAATCACGTCAGCATTGGTAGCTTCAACTCTATAGTTGACATACTTAGATCTAAATTGATGTCCCATAGTTAGAAGCTCATTGTATCGTTCTGGTAGGTCTTTACAGGTAATGTCTAGATTTTTAGGTCCAAGATCAGTGGAGGAGGCTGATTCTCTTACTTCTATACTTGGATTTTTAAATTCGACAAAATGAAGCATACCAACTTTCATACTTGGAGTAGCTATAAGAGTTTGTTGTGTGATTTCATCCTTATCTAAACCCCAAAGTTTTGATAAATCTGGGTCTGCACCTTTTCTTTGCTCTAGTATTTCAAAACCAAATGTTGAAATCCAAAGATCAAGAGCCACATCCATATTCCTCACACCAACGACGATACTCGAAATTGAATTAATAAATTTCATAATCAATTACCACGTTATTTTTTCACCATTGTATCTCAAGAAAGTACCTGTATTTGATTCATTGAGTGAATCAATCTGTTTAATCATCCCTTCAATGCTTTCATAGGTTTCAAGGTTGGCTCCACCACCATTCATCCTTGTTTTTACATAACCGGGGCAGAGAGCCAATACATTAATCTTCTCACTTTTTAAGTTCTCTGCCATCAGAGAAATTGCTTTATTTAATGCAGTTTTACTTGTTGCATAAGCATAAGCAGATTCTTTGCCTTCATTGATTGACCCTACTGTGCTGGAAATGAAGATTATTTTTTTATCTTGTCCACTTTTAATATTTTCTAGAAACGATTCAGAGATTTTAACTGGTCCAAAGAGATTGGTTCTTAGTACCTCTTCCCAGACTGAGTAATCCATTGTTTTGAAACGTTGTTTTTTAATATGTTCAAATATTGGAAATGGCCCAATAATCCCTGCATTATTTATTATGATATCTATGGCTATATTTGATAGTGACTTAGACAATGCATCAATTTCCTGATGATTTGTTACATCCAGTGTATGTATTTTAATATCTGTCTTTGAGGTTTCTTTCAAAACATTCAGCTCTCTGGCTTCATCAGGTTTTCTGCAGGTCACAATGATTCTGTAACCCAGTTGAGAATATTGCTTAACAAACTCAAGTCCCAATCCTCTATTCCCACCTGTGACTAAAACTGTTTTCATTTAATTGAAATATTTTTGAACTGTCTCATGAGCAATGCTTTGTAGAAATAATTTATCCTCAGAGTTAATCGCACCATTATAGTCATAACTTATACCAATAGGATTGTCTTTATGTATGCTCGCATAAACAACACAAGCGGCCAAGTAAGTACCTAAAATATCAGGATGTGTGCCATCTATTTTATGCAGCTTGATGGTAGGTCTTTGATTATATGCATTCTCAAATGCTAAGCCCACTGGAATCACCAATGCATTATTATCTTTGCCTGCTTTTGTATACATTTTTTCTATGACTCGAATGAGATTAGGTGAGTAACTTTCATGAGGTTCAACATATGCATGAATCATATAAAGGGCAGCATTTGATCCAATTGATTTTATTTTATTAATGTGTTTTTTTACTACTTTGAAGAATTCCTCTCGATCATTTTTCGAAAGAGATTCTCCACTTCCACCTTGGAGTATGACTAGATCAAATTTATCTACTGAACTTATTGATTTGGCTCCTAGCAAATGCTCTAAGTTATGATGTTTTAATCTTGAACCACCAATTGTTGAAGATTTGACGCTGTTTCCTCCATCATAATCTGGAAATCTTTCCTCAACAATCCTTTTAAAATGGTTATGTAAACTATCATTATAATAAAGGTAACTATTTCCAATAAATAAAATATTTTGAGGCCCACTCTTTTTTATATTATTTGTATTTAAATTTTGATCAGATGCAGAAGAATTTACTATTGCTAATATATTGACTAACAGTACTAAAATAATATTTTTCATAAAATTATTTTAACTTATGATAAAGATAGTGTGTATATTTATCCTATGAAAAAAATAACTAAATCACTATTGCTCTGCCTATTTATCTTAACTTCAACTTCTTGCTCCATTCAAAACAATGAGCTGAGAACAATTGAATACCTTGATATTGAGAAATTTATGGGCGATTGGTTTGTTATAGCTGTAATCCCTACATTTCTTGAAAAAGATATTTTCAATGCTATTGAGAATTACACCTTGAATCCTGATGGAACCATATCGACAGAATTCTCGTTTAATAAAGGAGACTTCAGTGGTGAAAGAAAAAAATACAATCCGAAAGGATTCATCATGGATAATAATTCAAATGCTTTATGGGGGATGCAGTTTATTTGGCCAATTAAAGCCGATTTTAGAGTCGTGTACTTGGCCGATGATTATTCCTATACAATTATTGGAAGAAATAAACGTGATTACGTCTGGTTGATGTCTAGGTCTCCAACTATGAGCGAAGAAGATTACTCTAATGCAATGAGTTTCATTGAAAGCATTGGATATGACATGACTAAGATTGTCAAAATACCTCAAAAATGGTCTGAATGACAAAGGATTGAAAGGCTAAGGTTAAAACATTCTTCTTTACTTTAAGCGGGAATAGCGAAGCTAGTAGAGTGCAACCTTGTCAAGACTATGTCCTCTCTTATAAACATAATAGATATAGTATAAAGCCTATATATACAGTACATTTGAAAGACTATACTCCTTGAACTGTTGATTTTCTTGTGTGACCATAGTGTGATCATGACAAAAAATATTTGATGGGAGATAGAATGGATTTTCAACTTAATGAAATCTCATTAATTATAAGTAATAAAAAATTAGACTATGAACTACCATATCTATGGATTAGAGATAACTGCCCTTGCAATGAGTGCAGAATAGAGGAGACTCTTGAAAAGAGGTTTAAGCTTAATTCTGTTCCTGTAGATTTAAAACCTAAAAGCGTAGACATAGATGAAAATGATATTCATATATGTTGGCCTGATGACCATGAAACAACCATAAGCTTTAAAGACATAGAATTATTAAAAAAACCTAGGAAGCCTGAAAAAGAATTATGGACTAATAACTTCATTCCAAAATATTACGATTGGAATGACTTTCTTGAGAATAATGACATTGCTATTAGTGCTATTTCTGAATTTATTATCAAAGGAGCAATATGTATTAAAAATGCTCCATGCATTCCAAATTCATTAGAAGATCTTGCTCCAAGACTAGGTCCTATAAGAGAGGTATTGTTTGAGCGTATTCATAATGTTTCTATAGATGGTCATGTATATAATATTGCACACACATCATTAGAAGTTCCACCTCATAATGACTTTGCCAGTTATTCATGGCCACCGAGTGTTCAAGCTCTTCATATGCTAATAAATGAATGCGAAGGTGGAGAATCAATGATAATTGATGGGTATAAAGTTCTTAAAGACTTAAAAGATGATCATCCTGACATTTTTAATGTTTTGAGTACTTTCTCAGTTCCATTCAGAGAGTTTGATGAAGAAAATGAGACTTATGCAAATGAGCCAATTATTAGGTTAAATACTACAAATGAGATTATTGGATTTAGATACTCAAATCAATTAATGCAAATGATAGATCCTCATAAAAAAAATGTGAGTTTATTTTATAAGGCTTATCATGAGCTCAGTAATAGAATTAATAGTGAAAAATATAAATCAAAATTTAGACTTGAAGCAGGGCATATACTTTTAGTTTCTGCTCATAGAGTTCTTCATGGAAGAGAAAAGTTTAATCCAAGTGGTAAGCGTCATCTTCAAGATGCATACTATGAGATGGATAACATAGAAAATAATTTAGTTCTCTATGAAAATTTAAGGGAGTAATTAGTTTGATAAAAAAAGTTGAATTTATATCAATGGATAAAGGAACTAAGGAAGATTACGATCTTATAGCAATCCATCAATTAGAAAATGAAAGAGGTTTATTGAAAAAAGCTATTCAGTGGCTTCAAATGATGGATGGAGAATCCCCATATCAAATTAGCCGGCTTCAACATTCTCTACAAACTGCTACAAGAGCTGAAAAAGATGGAGCTGACGTAGAAACAATAGTTTGTGCATTGCTTCATGATATAGGCGATGTCATATTGCCATCTAATCATTCTCAGGTTTCTGCAGCACTTTTAAGGCCGTACATTAGCGAAAAGAATTATTGGATAGTTCTTAATCATGGATTATTTCAAGGTTACTATTGGGTGCATCATTATGATGAAGATAGAAATTTAAGAGATAAATACAAAGATCATCCTTATTATCAAGACTGTATAGATTTTTGTTCTAAATGGGATCAAAAATCATTTGATCCAAATTATGAAACCAAATCTTTAGAACATTTTATACCTATGATTGAAGAAATATTTTCTAAAGAAGCTCGGTTATTCGTTTAATCCCTATGTACCAATCTTTCCTGTATAATTCATCTAGCTAATTACGATTGATTTCAACTCAATGTTTTTAACTGATCTGTGACCTTAGTGTGAACAATCACCTTAATCACATTAAGTAAAACTGGTGGAAGTCAATAAAAATAGTACATAGCGGGAATAGCTCAGCTGGTAGAGCGCAACCTTGCCAAGGTTGAGGTCGCGAGTTCGAATCTCGTTTCCCGCTCCATTCCTTCAAGTTATCTCAAATGTCTGAAAGCCTTTATTATAAAGGGATTGATATGATTTGGTCGTCATACGACTTTCATACTGTGTAGGGTTCATACCTTTTTCCAATCCCTTGAAACCCATTAAAAACACGTGCCACTTTACGTGGCACTTTCGGATTTTCTACCTTTTTTTGGTAAATACACTAATTTGAGTAAAGATAGGAAATACTTTTTGTATATCCAACCTTTGTGAATTAGCTGACAAGGCTTGTTAGCTCAAGCTGTTTACTGAGGTTGCTCAGTTTGTTAGTTTTTGGGAGGTCTAGGTTCTTTCTAGCTATTGATGAATCGAAGGTTTCGCATTCCAGTTTCTTTGTAGACACTGGAATCAAAAGTTGATGTCCGTACCGAACCTGAACTGGTTCTGGTTTGGTTAGCAGACAAAGGCGAAGATAACTTATTTTTAATCGGGATAACCGTATTCTGTAGTACAAATAGTTGTGCCATAGGCGTTTTCTTTGCACTTTTGGTAGTACTCCATTTCCACCCCTCTTCTATTTTTATCCAAGTCTCTTTTTCCCTTTTCTATTATCCTGTCCAAATCTCTATCAAAGTTTTCCCTAGCTTCGTCATATCTCTTTTCTGCATCAGTTCGATTGTCACAAGCAGTAATAAATATCATGAGGGCTATTGGAATAATATATTTAATCTTAAGCATAATTTTTTTCATTTTAGTTCTCCTTTTTAATCTGGCTTTGGTTAAATCCTTTTCTGTAATTAATATTTAACCATGACTTGAAAGTATGTCATTTGACCTAATGCAACTCCTCCCATACCAGCTCTATCTACACCAACACCCCCAAATGGTATCCACCCAATTGACATCATTTTTTTAACATCATTCTCTAAACCTTCAGTCACAGCAGCTTTAACTATCGTATAATCTTTTGGTTTCTGGGGAGTCAGAATGTCATCAATTAATACTGGAAGAAGATTTTCAATTACCCCTGCCGTTATATTAGTTGTCTCTAAAATCAGCGTTTCTAAATCTTTGTATTTTTTCATTTCTTTTGCTTTTTTTAGATGTTTTTTAGAACTCTTTTTGCCGCTGGAAAGTGTTTCAATATATTCGGTAAGATCCTCTATCTCAAGTTGATCGTCAGGATCTCTTTTCTTGTTTATTACATCAATAATTATTTCTAGATCTAAATCGCTATCAGACTCAATATTTTTTTTTATATAATTTTTTTCTTTTTCTGAAAGGGACATTTTAGAGTTCCATTGAAGAAAAAGTACCTTCTGCAGACTTAGTCATAAAACCTGATTCGGTTAAAGTATCTCGTGCCAAGGATATAAATCTCTGTATCAAGTCATCATCATCTATAAGAGAGACTAAGTCTGTGCAAAACATTACACAGATGTTGCTTCTTGTTTCATGTTCGGGCAACTCTTTATATGATGATTGAATTTTATCTTGTATTATATTTCCCCAAGGTGATGGGACTTCGAAATCCCCCTCGTCAGGACCAGTGCCTTCGAAATTGATCTCCCAATCTTCATCAGATAACTCCTGTTTAAAGAATTTGTAGGAAAATTTACCTAACGAAGATGACTCATTGGATGAATATTCATCGCTTAATTGCTCTACATACATATACACAATTGCTAAGCGCACAAGTGGATCATATTCGCTCTTGATAGTATCCAAAGCTTCGCCAAACCCTTGTAATGTGATAGTTATCAACCGCCACAAATTTAAGTCTCTAGAATCAGAATCCTGAGCTTCTTTAAGTGCTTTTGTTTGGTCGTTCTTAAGCGATTTTAGGATCTGCTCCGGAGTTTTTGGTGGGTCAATATCATAATTCTCTGCCAAAGAGTCTAGCTCCTTTTTATATTTTGCTTCTTTTTTTTCACTGCTAGAGTATTTTATTTTGTCTTTCAGCCATTTCGCTCTAATCGGTGCAGATGATTCTTTAAATCTTACCGAGTCTTCTCCGGGTGGATGAAAAATTAACCTCCATACACCTCTTATTGTCCAAAGTGCTAAATATATATATGCTAGCACCCAAAAAATTTCTAACGGTATTGCAAAATAATTTGAAGGTTCTGCATCTTGAGAGAATAGAACAAGAGTAAGAACGGCTGGAACGATTAATAAACTAAAAAACTTAAGTATTTTTTTTCTTGGTTTAGACATTTTTCAAGTACACTCCTGAATTTCTGCTGACATTAGGATTAGTTTTTTCATACCTTAAAACTACTCCATTGATTTCAAATGTCAATTGATCAGGTTTAGATCAGAAATAGATCATAAAAAACACTCGCAAATAGAGCACTTTAGTTTCGTGTCACTTTACGTGTCACTGCTACTTGACGTAGCCCTTTTAATATTCAATGATAAGGCTATGAACCTTACAGGATAACGTGTAGGGGAGTTTTACAGAGGCGGAAAAGAGATAGTAGAATTCGACCTTGCCAAGGTTGAGGTCGCGAGTTCGAATCTCGTTTCCCGCTCCATTCCTTTAAGTTATCCAAATGTATGAAAGCCTTATTATAAAGGGCTTTCATTAGCCAAGTGCTCCGCTCAGAACCCACAAGGCTGCGAGAGTCAGCATAGTGGCTGCCACTCGGTTTGCATTCACAATGCCTCTGCTATTGCTCAGTCGACTCGCAAGCCACTGTCCACCTGTTGCATATACACTCATGGATATAAACTCAGTTGTTAGCATTATTCCCATCATGATCATGAATTGTGAGAGAAGTTCTGTATCCGTTGACACAAAGCCTGGAAGCAAAGCCATCAAGAAAGCCCACCCTTTAGGATTGCTGACCGCTGTTACATAGCCGAGGAGAGCAAGTGCCATCGGATGCGTATTTTCAAGGTCTCTATTTTTTATCGTTTCAGGTGTTTCTCGAAAAAGTTGGAAAGCAAGATATAAAAGATAAACACCTCCGACGAATGAGATAATCTGGAAATAGATGGGATCTTGGGATAAAAGCCAACTAAGGCTCCAAAAAGTTGCCGTGAACACAGTTGCGACACCGATTAGTTCTCCCAGCATCATCCATAGTGTTCGCTGGTAACCTATCGACAGACCTAATGTGAATGCCAATGTCATGCATAGCCCAGGTGTAAATGAAATAGATGCAATAGTGGGTATGAACAATAAAATCAGATCGGGTGACATGAATTCCTCTTCTTACTTTAGAAAATATTATTCTCTCTTTGCAATTCTCTAATATAGGAAATGACTGCTTTGACCTCATTTCTTGTTATACCATCTATAGCCGGCATGTCACCAAAGGTCCAATGATGACCTCGAACACCCATTTCAACTGCTCGATAGAATGTTGAGTCATTATGATGACTGGACTCATAAATTTTATGAATCAATGGTGGCCCTATCTTTTTTTTCCCAACTGCATTTTTACCATGACATTCAACGCAATTAGACTCAAAAATTTTCTTTCCGAGAATGGCTTCATTGGAAAGTGTTTGAGGGATTTTTATTTTCACAATTGCATCATCAAACATGATGCTTTTTCTAAGGTTATCTTCTGCCCAACCATTAAAGCTGAACAGTATGGCAATGATGCCAAGTAGTAGGTTTTTGATTTAGTTCTCCTTTTTAATCTGTTGGTTCTTCATTTACTTGAGAAAATCCACCAGCTTTTAGTAAGCCATCTTCTGCTACATCTTTTACTAGCTGAGCATTCATCAAATAGCTTGCAGCTCTCATAAGTTTAGATCAAATAGGCTGACAACATCAATAGAATAATGAGTGGAAGCCATTTGAGAGACTTAATGAATAAGATTCTTCTCTTAAATTGAACTGAATCATTGACCCATGGATATGGCTCTTCTGGTATGGGTACTTCCAAGAATTCACATAGTGGTTTCCAACCATCCTTTGCAGTATGAACCAATAGTCGATCTTGAGAAATACTCTTCTTCACTGTTTCAATATGGGTATTAAATACCTCCATAGCAAATTCTTTGTCCTCAAAGCGGTTCATAAATGGAGGGCCAAATACTGTGGTATGCATCATTTTCATGAGGCGATCACTTCTTGGAAAGATCTTTCTAATCCATTTTGGAAAGTTAAGGGGAACTTGATATATCGTACCTCTTGCACTGTCATACCAAGCACTCGCATCCCTAACGCTAAGAATGACTTTTGCATGGGGATACTTCTCAGCTAATTCTTTATAGTAAGCAATTGCAGGCCAATCTACAGCCGATTGATAATCTTTGAAGACCTCATCCCAATCCATTAGTTCGCCGAGTGAAGCATGATAAAAGTAATTTGTTTGTTCATCATTGAGAATAACTTCTTTCATATGATGACAAGGACCAAAACCAAGCTTCTCTAGAGCAACCTTCAGAGAGAGTGTTCCAGTTCTTCCAAAGCCTGCTCCTATTATCTTTAGTGCCATACGGACATCTTACCTATCGTATGACACAAAACAAAATACTCTATTGATTTCAAATGATGATTGATCAGACATAGATCAGAAATAGATCAATGTTTGTAACAATCTAGGGATAAGGCGCATAGTAGGGTGGTTTTTTAATGGCTAATTTATGTGCCACTTATGGTGTCACTGCTACTTGACGTAGCCTATTTAATATTCAATGATAATGCTATGTACCCTATAGGATAAAGTGTAGGGGATTTTTACAAGGGCGGTAAAGAGATAGTAGAACCTAGTCTTGCCAAGGTTGAAGTCTCGAGTTCGAATCTCGTTTCCCGCTCCATTTTTAGTATCAAGGAGAAAATATGAAACATTTACTAATTTTATCTGTATTTTTATGTAATACAGCCTTTGCTGAGATCTATAAAGATTATGAGCCTAGTGAACAACATATCCAACTGACAGTAATAGCTGTAGAGAGTAATTATTTGGACGATTACTTGGTTAATCTTAATAAAACCTGGGTTAGATCAATGGAAGTTATGAAAGAGCTTGGTCATATTGTTGACTACGGAGTCTATACATCAGACAGTGCTAACAATCCTAATGTTTGGCTTACTATTACCTATGAAAATATGGCAGCAATGCAACCTAATGAAGCTCATTATAAAGAGGTTAATGCTATTCTTGAAGAACGATATGAAGAATCTGAAGATGAACTTAATACGATTTCTAAAGGCTATGAAGAGATCAGAAAGATGGTTGATAACCAGATTATCAATAAGGTTAATTTTAAATAAAGTCACCTTTCAAAACTTTAGCAGCTCCTATATATCCTTAGATAGTTGCTAGAGTTTTTATTCATATGAACCAGTTCCCCATCTTGTATAGCTTTAGAAGATGCCCTTATGCTATGAGAGCTAGGATGGCAATATATACTAGTCAAATTACATGTGAATTAAGAGAAGTTCTTTTAAGGAATAAACCAAAGGAAATGATCGATATCTCTCCAAAAGGAACTGTCCCTGTTTTATTGCTCGATGATGGCACGATGATCGAGGAGAGTATTGATATAATGAAATGGTCTTTTTCATTAAATGATCCTTTATTAATCTTAGAAGAATATCAGGAAAAGAAAAATGAAATGGATCATTTGATTCAACTTTTTGATTCATCATTCAAGAATTATCTTGATCGATATAAATACTCCAATCGCTATGAGAATGAAGACCCAATTGGTAATAGAGATCTAGCGATAGAAATTCTGGATAAAATAGAAGGTCAGATTAATAATCACAACCTCTTATATGGCGATCGTTTTTCTTTTGTAGATATGGCTATACTTCCATTTATTAGGCAATTTAGAATTGCAGATACAGATTGGTTTGATAACGATATGGCGTTGCCCAAGATTCAACAGTGGTTAAATCAATTTTTAAATTCAGATTTATATCTAGCTGTTATGAATAAGTATAAAGTTTGGGAAAATAATGATCCTGTTGTATATTTCCCCAAATCAGTCTGAATGAATACCTGCAATCTAATTGGACTATTATTTATTGAATGTATGAATGATAACAGCTACTAATTAAAACAATTATCATCACATTTATATGCTGTTTAATTAAATTATCTTAATATTTGGAGTACTAATATGTCACTAAAAAATTCCATGCCAGTGCTAGCCAGACATGAAGGTGTCTGGGATGGTTATTATCGATATTATGACAATCAAGGAAGAAAAGTTGATGAACATAAATCCAGACTTCTATGCAGACTAATTGATAACAAGGACTATCATCAAACAAATTTATATCGATGGAAAGATGGAAAAAAAGATTTCAGAGATTTTCCAGCAGAAATTATAAACAATCGACTGATTTTTAATACTGATATTGATGGATGGTGTGCTGAAGTTGACTTAGATGAATATAAAAGGACCATGTTTTTGTATTGGAGAGAGAAAAAATGAGCCAGATACCTATTTATATGAAATGATTCAAATGTCTGATGATGGACTCACTAGAGCTAGAACATGGCAATGGTTTAAAAATGACAGGTTGTTTCAAAGAACTCTGATTGATGAATCAAGAGTTTCATTGGATTGGTCGGCTTACGAAGGAGTTGACCCACTTTATGATGAAATAACTCTTTGAAATATTTGAAAAATATTTTTTTATTTTTATTAACCATATTTTTCTTGGGAACTGAGTATTTTTTTCACCCAGTTGAAAATTTCTTTATTCAATCGAATGCCAATCAAATTATACATTTCTTAGTCATTGATGAGCATCCATTCAGAGATTTAAATAAAAATAAACGATTGGATCCATATGAAGACAGTCGATTGAAAGTCAGTCTTAGGGTAGATGATCTAATGAGTCAAATGACGTTGCAAGAGAAGGTTGGCTTAATGTTTCATCCACCAACGCAAATAAACGGAGAGTTCTGGTCACTTATTTACGGATTATCGCTTGGCAGAAACCCTTCTACAGAGAGGCTTATTTTTTATAAAAACATCAATCATTTTAATTTCTATGGACAACCTACTATCCATAAATTAGCCAATAGACTCAATGAATTGCAAAAACTAGCTGAACAAACAAGACTTGGCATTCCCATTACATTTAGTTCAGACCCCATTCATGAAGTAAAAGGATTCGGAGGTATAGCTGCTTCTCCTTTGAGAGGGTTATCAAAATGGCCGTCACAATTAGGCTTTGCAGCTGCTAATGACCCAAATATTATCAATTCATTTGGAGTTGTTGCCAGCAAGGAATACCGAGCAATTGGTCTTCATACAGCACTTCATCCTATGCTTGATCTGGCTACTGAACCTCGTTGGGCTAGGAACTTTGGAACTTTTGGATCCAGTGCAGTAACAAGCAAAGAACTCACTGTCGCGTATATGAATGGTTTTCAGAAAAGCACGATTAATGAGAATAGTGTTTTAACAATGGTTAAGCATTTTCCAGGAGGTGGGCCACAAAAAGAAGGTCTAGATCCTCATCTAAAAAGTGGTGAAGAGCAAGTCTATCCTGGTAATAATTTTGATTATCATCTTGATCCATTTATTCATGCTATCAACAATAATCTAAAGGTAATTATGCCTTATTATGGGATACCAATGGGCCAAACCTCTGAAAATGTAGCCATGGCATACAACAAAGAAATACTGACAGATTTATTAAGGAATAAATTAAAATATGAGGGAGTAGTGTGTACTGATTGGGGTATTATTAGCGATAGAAATTGGGGCGTTGAGGCTTTATCAATTGAAGATCGATACTTTAAATCAATTGAAGCAGGCATTGATCAGTATGGTGGTGAATCAGAAATTGCGTATATTTTAAAGTTGGTGAAAGACAAGAGAATCACTCCAAATAGAATCAATCAATCTGCAAGACGCTTATTGAGAAATAAATTTGAACTTGGACTCTTTGATAATCCCTATGTAGATCTTTCAAGAATTAGTGAACTGGTCAATACATCGGAACATGAGAATCTTGGACTTGAAGCACAAAAACGATCAATTATTCTTTTGAAAAATGATTCTTATGAAGAGAAGCCTGTATTGCCCCTTAACAATCAAGGTGAACAAATTTATATGGATGGTTTTGATTCAGAGAATTTTATAGACTTCAATCTGACAGAGGATATTGAAGAGGCAGATATCATCTTGGTTAAGCTCAATATTGTTTTTAATGGAACACAAATACCTGGTACGGAAAAGTTTTCAGATTTACTTTTAAGCACAGTTTTTCCAGATCAAAATTTAAACTTTGATTCTGAGACTTTAAAGAAAATAGAGTCTTATTCAAAGAAAGCCAAGTTGATTACAGTAGTGAATTTAAACCGACCTGCAATTCTAGATAAAATCAATCAATACAGTAATGCATTAATTGGAACCTTTGGAGTCAATGAGAAAGCTGTTAAAGCAGTATTAACAGGCAACCATAATCCAAAGGGTATACTGCCATTTGAAATCCCATCTTCCATGAGTGAGGTAGAGAATCAATTGGAAGACATGCCAGACGATACCTTGAATCCGACATTTAAAAAAGGTTTTGGCTTAAGTTATCGCTGAAATAAAGTGGATCAATTAAAAAAAGACCCGCTGAGCGGGTCTTTCAGTTTGCTTCAAGTTTTGCTTAGAAGCTTCTTTTAATTCTAATACCAAATCTTCTTCCATCTGGAAAAAACAAAACATTGCTTGTAGGTAGAACGAATGTACTAGGTCCATTGGATTTTGAAATATCCGCTGGGTTTACACATGGAGCTGGAAAGAAAACTCCCGATCCTGCACCCGGACCTGCAACACCACAAAAGTTTGGTATTGGTAGTATGAATTTCATATTATCCAAATCAGTAAATCCATAAGAAGATCTTGTAGTTAAGTCATCAAATGCATTTTCAACATAAGCTATGATTTCAAAATTATCCGAAACAAAACCTGCTCTTAGGTCAACCTTAGTGTATGAATCTAAGAATGTTCTATTAAACTGTCCTACAGCTCGTTGATCTTGATACATTACATCAGCTTCAACCAACCAAGTTCTTCCATCTGCAGTATCCCAATTATAAGTCGCACCTAATACTACTGAACTTTCTGGAGCATTCTCAAGAGGGTTACCAGATAAATCTATTTGGCATGTTTTTGCTCCACTTGTGTCTGTAAGCACTGTACAGTTTCCTGCTCTTGCTAGGTCAGAAGCGCCCGATGTTAATCGTGTAAAGTTTGAGTATTCATTATCAAGATGAGTATAAGATAAAGATAACGTCAAATTTTCTGAGGCTTGATAGAGTAAATCTACTTCTAAACCCTTAACTTCAGCTTTTGCTGCATTGATTACCTTAGATTGCAGTAAACCCGTTGTTTTATTTACAACCTGTGTTGCTGCTTGTTTATCAGTAAAGTCTTGAAAGAATATATCCCCATTCAATTGGAGTCTTCCATCCATTAATGTGGATTTCATACCAATTTCATAAACACTCATTTCTTCAGCATCATATCTATTATCTTCAGGATCATAGATTGAAAATCCACCACCAGTAACTGTACTGATTCCACCAGGTTTTTTAGCTTTAGCAACATATCCATAAACCATCATGTCATCAGACATTGTATAAGTTAGCGTGGCTTTAGGTGTTGACATATTTTCATCATGGTCACCACAGATTCGATAAGTCCAGTTTGGGGGAGTTAATCTTTTTTGACCGGGTCCTGCAAATCCAACTCCATTAGGATCAACAGTTCCACCACCATCTGAACCACATGTTCTTTCATCTTCTTTTGATGATCTGCCTTCCAAAGTCAACATCAATTGATCGCTGATATCAAATTCTAGTAAAGCATAGATTGATTTATGTTTTGTATCACGATTCCAGAGTTGTACACCTCTATCCAGGCAGCCACTAAATTGTCCACCTTCAGTACCTGGTGCACAAATTGCAGCCAAATATTGATTTCCACTTCCATGTATAAAGGGTGAATTTGGATTAAGAAAAGCAGGGGCGAACCAAGGCCTAGTATTTAAATATGTGATTACATTGAATGAACTATCTGCCAATTTCATATCTTGATTCCAAACTTGAGCGCCTATCGTCCATCTCATACCCTCAGTATTATTGGATTGCAATCTAAATTCTTGACTCGTTGTTTCTGTTTCTTGATTGTAATGAAGTTCTCCAACTTGTGTTCTAGTAAACCCATCTCCTCTAAAAGCTGAATCTTCGAATGTAAATACTTTAGCATCAAAGACACTTGTAACAGATGTAAAGGTGACATTTTGAAAATCCTTTACAGCTGTCATTGTGAATTTTGTAATTTCTCTATTTGCACCTGGGTAATCTTTACCCGTTCTCGGATTCATATTAAGAGTCGCCATCCCTGTAAGATCATCAATATTTGGAATAATTCCCAAATTTGCAGGCATGGATGTTACTAAAGGAGAGATAACATTACCCGTGGTGTAATAAGCAAGACAAGCAGGCCCTGCAGGAATAATACAAGTATTTACAGCTTGCGTTGCAATGGAAGGAACAGGCAACATACTTGATCCTGATATCTGTGTTTGTGCTGCTTGCTCAAAGTCATCATCGCTGTATTCAATTCTTGTTAAAAGGCTAAAATCATCAGTTGGCTCATAATTAAAAGTAAGTGATGCAGCAGTTCCTTCTTCGCCACCAACTTTTTCACCAGAAACTAGATTAGTGTGATGACCATCTCTTTCCCACGATGCAAAATTGAATCCTACTGCTGTGTTTTCACTCAAACCACCACTCCAAGATAGTCTTGCATCAAGTTCTGCATCTGAAGCCATCGTTAATGAGATACTACTTCCACCTTCTTGTGTAGGTTTTTTAGTGACATAGTTGATAGCTCCAGCAAATGCGGAACGACCGTAAAGAGCGCTTTGGGGTCCTTTTACAACCTCAACCCTTTCAAGATCAAAAAGTCTTGAATTAATTAAGGCTGTTCCACCGGCTATGGTTAGGTTCTCACTAGACATATCAACACCGTCTTGAAGCACAGCAACATTTTGTCTTCCTCTAATTGGCGATAATCCTCGGAGTGAAATCCTTGTATCTGATTGTGTGAAACCATTATCGAAAACTAACGCAGACGACATTTTCGATATATCTTGTAGACTTGTGATACCTTTCCTAGCAATTTCTTGTGCTGTTAACACATCAACCTGTACAGGTATGTCTTGTAATGATTCAGATTTTTTTCTAGCAGTGACAACGATCTCTTCTATTTGAGCTATGGCAGATAGTGAGAAGGCAAAAAGAGTAACCGCTAAAATGCTTTTAGATACGAAAAGTTTACTAAGATTCATTTAATTCCCCGTTAAATAATTGTAAGTAGACTGTCAATATATACACACATTTTATATATATCAAACTAATTAAATGAAAATGATTATCATTTATATATTGATATTTCAAAATAATAGTTTTACCTAAATAAAACTATATTCTTTAATCAAATAAGCTAATATTTTTTAAATAGGTATAATTTATCTGTTTCTGAAATGGCAAGGTGGCAGAGTGGTTATGCAGCGGCCTGCAAAGCCGTGTACGTCGGTTCGATTCCGATCCTTGCCTCCATTTTGGCCCGAGTGGCGGAATTGGTAGACGCTACGGACTTAAAATCCGTTGAGATAACTCTCGTGCCGGTTCGAGTCCGGCCTTGGGCACCAAAATGTGAAAAAAGAATATATGTGTAAAAAGAATCCAAACGAGTCATTTTTACGAATCATCATAGATGACTTTATATACTTAAATTATGTCTGAAAACCTCAACAATCAAATGAAACTCTATAAGTCTGAAGAGGGTTTTGAAAAAATAATGGATTGGTATAATCGCGTTCAAAGTGAAATTACTGTAGAACATCATTCAGTTTATGCAGATACAAGGTTTGGTAAAACTCATGTTATTGCTGCAGGTGATGATAATTCTAAACCTATAATTCTGATCCCTGGAGTAGCCGGTTGTGCACCTCTTTGGAGAAAGCAAATCAATGAACTCTCAAAAAAGTTTAAGGTTTATGCACTTGATATTGTTGGGCAGCCAGGAAAGAGTGACCCAAACCCACTTTCAGTTTTTAATGATGATTACACCAATTGGTTAGAAGATGTTATTACTTCATTGGAATTGAATAGACCTCACATTATAGGAGTTAGTACTGGCGGAACGACGGCGATGGATATGGCTATTTCAAAATCTGAATTAATCGACAAAGTTGTTATGTGCGGTCCTACAGGTTTAGCGAGAGCTAGACTTCCATTTCATCAATGGTTTTCAAGAGCGATGGCTAAACAAAAAGATGCCGATGTTCTTGAAGGTGATTTAACAGCATCTTCTTTCTCAAAACCACGTTCAGGAAAAACATTCGGTTCATTTGATCGACAATTAGCAAGAGGCATGGCACTTTGCACTCGTTTTTACCGAGTGGATAAATCATTGGGCATCTATAATGAAAGCAATTCTAGAGTCAACTACATCAAAGCATTGAAAGTAATTGGTAAGTTTTTCTTCTCGGTGGATAAGAAACGATTAGTAAGCTTTAAGAATTCAGGTTTATTAATATTTGGTGAATTTGAAGTTTTATACAATCCAAAAAAGATAAGGAAAAAAATAAAAAAACTGATTCCTAATATGAAGGTTGAAGTAATTAATGACGCAGGTCATGCTGCTATTTATGATCAACCAGAAGAAGTCAACAGAAAGGTTATAGCATTTTTAAGTGAATAAGGTGTTATCGAGATATGAAAAAAACAATCAATAAATTTTTACTATTCTGTTTAGCATTAGCTCCTTTTGCAGTTCAATCACATGAAGCAAATTCTCTTCCTTATGGTCCATTTCTAAGTGGCATTACTCATCCTGTATTGGGATTTGACCATTTGTTAGCAATGGTTAGTGTTGGCATGATCAGTGCACAAATTGGTGGTAAAGCAATATGGGGCGTGCCCAGTACCTTTGTGATAGTTATGTTTATTGGTGGTTTAGTTGGAATTAATATTGAAGGTTTGACAGGCTATGAAATTGGTATAGCACTCTCCGTTCTATTATTAGGTAGTGCTTTAGCGGCTGATAAAACAATTCCAAGTAATTTTGCAATGATTGCAGTTGGAGTCTTTGCTATTTTTCATGGCTATGCCCATGGCGAAGAAATACCAACGGTTGCTGAACCAATTCCTTATGTCAGTGGTTTTATGATGGGCACTATAATGCTGCACATTACTGGTTTGATTCTTGCTGACATTTCAACTCATTACAATTCGGGGAAAATTATTTTAAGGGTTGCTGGTTTTGGCATCGCTCTTTCAGGTTTATATTTCTTAACCTCTGTATTTATTTAATGGATAGGCACTCACTATGAAAAAAAGATTAATATTATGGGAAGTTGGAAGCTATATATGGATAGCTTTGGCAGGTTCAGCACTCCATTTTTCATTTGAATTAAGTGAGTTTTGGACACCTTTAGCATTCGTATCATCGGTCAATGAAAGCACTTGGGAGCATTTAAAAATGTATTTTTGGCCAGGATTAGTTTTTGCCTTAGTTCAATATACTTACACCAGAGATATTGCAAACAACTATTGGTTAGCCAAGTTAGCCTCATTGATTGCTGTTCCATTGGGAGTTATTGTTTCATTTTATGGATACTTGTCTATTTCTATCCCTATTTATGGAAAGGGTTTCTTTGAATACGACATAGCAACTATGTTCTTTGGACTCACTTTAGCTTCTGTCGTGGCTTACAAGATTATGGTTAGGCCTCAATTTAATCGCCCCTCAAAACGACTAATTATAACTGGTTATGCAACATTGGTATTTATGTTCTCTACCTTTACTTTTTACCCTCCAAAAATGTTTCTATTCGAAAACTATTTTGGTTATGTCTATAGTGGAGAATACGGAATTCTAAAGGATTATGAGCCTTATAGAGTGTTTAAGAAAAAATAGAACTAACTCACTTCAAAACTATAGCCAATTCCATACACTGATCGAATATATTCTTGACCGGGCATAATAGCTTGTAATTTCTTTCTTAGATTCTTGATGTGTGTGTCAACCGTTCGATCCAGAACAATTCTGCCATCTTCAAATATAATATTTAGAATTTGATCTCGATTATAAACTCGACCTGGGTAGTTAATAAACATGGACAAGATTCTAAATTCCACTGGTGTTAAGTCCAATTTTTTCCCTTCTAGAATGATGGAATAGTTTTCAGCATTAACCACAAAACCTTTTAAAGGGTCTGTATTGATGTAATCAGGATCCGATCTTCTCAAAACAGTTTTAACTCTGGCTACAACTTCTTTAGGGCTAAAGGGCTTGCATATATAATCATCTGCTTCCAATTCCAAACCAATCAATCTATCAACTTCATCGATCATAGCGGTGACCATAATAATTGGGACTTTAGAAAAGGTTCTGATTTCTTTGCAAATATCTTTACCATTTGCATTTGGTAGCATCAAATCAAGTAATATTAGGTCAGGGTTGTTTGCTTTAACCCATGGTACGACTTCAATTCCATCATCAATCATTTCTGTTTTAAACCCATCTCTTTTCAAATAGTCCGATAGAATATGGGCTAATTTTTTTTCATCTTCGACTATTAGTATTGTTTGCATCATCAATCAACCTTATTAAATTCCATGATAATCCTAAGTCCATTGAGATCTGATGGGCTAGCCTTTATGGTTCCTGAGTGAGCATCAATAATTTCTGCACATATTGCCAGACCAAGTCCAGCACCACCTTTTTCTCTTGATCTTGATAATTCTTCTCGATAGAAACGGTCAAAAATTTTATCAATCGAGGATTGTTTAACACCCGGAGAAGAATCTGAGAATGTGATCTCTGCATTGTTGTTTAGTGTGATAAGTGATATCTCAATAACTCCTGGAGAATCGGTGTATCGAAGAGAGTTTTCTAATAGGTTGGTAAATAATTGAGTCAATCTAAGTTCATCACCAAGTATTGTAATGGATTCATTAATTTCAATTTTTAATTCAATGCCTTGAGATTTAAATCTCTCAATATAACTTTCAATTGCTTTGTTTAAAATTTCTTTTAAATCAACTTCATCCATTTGGTATCTCATTGCACCAATATCAGATAAGGTCAGTTCGTAAAGATCATTAACCAATGTAGAAAGTCTATTGACTTCACTGCTTAGTGATTTGTGAGCTTCTTGATCAAATTCTCTAACACCATCCTCTATGGCTTCCAGTTCACTTTTAAGAATTGCTAATGGTGTTCTAAGCTCATGTGAAATATCAGCGAGCCACTGTTTTTGAGATTCTGCATTCTTATCCAATGTTTTAGCTAATACATTAAAATCTCTAGACAACTTTCCTAATTCATCTTTATTTTTAATATTCACCCTTGTCTTAAATTCACCACCAATGAGACCTTTGGTGGCTCTTGCCAATTTTCTAACAGGACCAGTAAAATTTAGTGTTAGTAATAAAGAGATCAATGCAGCTATTACTAATGCAATTGCCCCGACCGAATAAAGTGTTGATCTAGTTGCTTCTTGGAATCTTAGGTCCTCTTCTTTGCTCAAAAAGCGAGCTGGAATCAAGGTCAATGTTCCTATTTGTTTATTTTTATAGTTTATAGGGGCATTAATAGAATTTTCTGGGAAATCTTTTATACCCACAATAACTTCATTATTTTTATCCAAAAGAATTAAGCGACCGGGAAGCATGTTTGGTTTTGTCTTCTTTGTATTTTTTTTTCGAGAGTTTTGTTTCTTTTCTATTCCATCAAAATAAAAACGATATTCTTTTTCATAGCCGAAGGGTTCAATCGCTCTAGAAGTGATCACATTCTCATCAAATCGTCCTCTTGGATTGAGAATTATGTTTGCAATTCTTGGATCAGATTTAATAAATCGCCAAGTTCTTACTTCACCATAATAATCCTCAAAAACAGTTGCATAGACTTCTAATGTTTCCATTTCTAATTGTCTAACATAACCACTAAAGCGCTCTGATATGTTCCATGATATGAAGCCAATCATCATGGCGATAACTACTATGAAGCTAGCAGAAAAAGTAATAAAAAGTTTTGGAAATATCTTCATGTCGATTGTAATTATAGATAAATTAAGTCTACTGAATCATGAATTCATCTTTTCTTCATATTTACTTCATTATTTAGATGAATAATTACTACCATGTTATATAAATCTTATGGAGTTTTAAAATGAAACAAATAATCACAGTAGTTATGACCGTATTTATCTATATAGGGACAATCGGTCTAATAGACACCTCCATAGCTGCAGGACATCATGGACATGAAAAAAAAGGAAATCCTAAAATGCTATTTCGAGACATTGATATGGATAAGCAGCAAAGAGACCAGGTCAAAAGAATTATGGGTGAGCAAAAAGAAAAAAGTGAAGCAATGCTGGAATCAATAAAACAAGAGAATGAACCTCAAATGCTAGCCATACAGACAGAAACCAGAGATCGTTTATCATCAGTTTTAACTGCAGAACAAATGAGCCAATTTGATAAAAATGCAAAACGAGCAAAAAATAAAAGGTCTAAGATGAAGAAAAGGAATCATAAGAAGGGAAAAAAACATATGAAACATAACAATAAGGATCATAAATAAGAAACTAATATTTGCCAGCAAGGCAGAACCGGAGCTGGAATGAGTCGATCCCCTAATGACTTATTCCAGCTTTTTTATTTGAATCTATCAAGCAAAAAATAAATGACTGTATTAAAATTACTCCCTAACTATTTACATTAGGAGTAATTTAATGAAATTGTTTGAATTAAAGTCTTTTGGAGATGATGGCTTAACAATAACAGAAAGAGGGGATCCCAGTCCCTGCCTGGGAGAAGTCATTGTAAAAATGAAATCTTCATCGATTAATTTCCGTGATTTTATGATTGCAAAAGGTTTTTATAATCCTAATCTGAGCTTACCATTAATTCCTTTATCTTGTGGAAGTGGTGAAGTGGTTGCCATAGGTAATGATGTAGTTGATTTCAAAATTGGAGACGATGTGACCTCTGTTTTTTGGCAAGACTGGAATAATGCTCAACAAACAAGACTTGTTAGTACCGGCTCAGATGCCGCAGGAGTTTTAACTGAATATGCCGTTCTACCGATTTCAGCTGTGCTACCCATGCCTGAACATCTTAGTTATGCAGAAGCATCAACTCTCCCTTGTGCTGCAGTAACTGCCTGGACTTGTCTACAAGCAGCAAATATTAAAGCTGGTGATACTGTTCTTTTGCAAGGTACTGGTGGAGTATCAATTTTTGGTTTGCAAATAGCTAAAGCATTGGATGCTAATGTCATTATTACATCCAGCAGTAATGATAAATTGGACAGAGCAAAAGCATTGGGTGCAGACCAAATTATTAATTATAAAGACAATCCAGATTGGGGCCATGAGGCATTCAAATTGTCTGGGTCTGGTGTCAATGGAGTGATTGAAATAGGTGGCGGAGGAACCTTTGAACAAAGTATGTTTGCTCTTTGCAATGGCGGACATATCAGCTTGATTGGAGCACTCAGTGGAATAAAAGCAGAGCTTAATCTTCTCCAAATGGTGGGCAAAAATATCAATACTCATGGTATTACAGTGGGAACAAAAGAAGACCATCAAGCGATGAATGAATTCTTTATAAAACATGATATTCACCCAATTATTGATCAAGAAATGAATTTTGATCAAGGAGCTGAAGCGATTATGGGCATAGCCTCTGGTAATCATTTTGGAAAAATTGTGGTCAATATTGACTCATAATAATAAATTAAAATGAAGG
>CALMWC010000017.1 GCA_937801655.1 uncultured Gammaproteobacteria bacterium | reverse complement strand
AATGAGAAGGGTTGAAGTTGAGAAAAAAACTTATCGATTATTGCAAGGTTTTAGAGGTAGTTTTGATGAATGGGATTGGGAAGGAGCCTTCGTTACCTCAAAAGCGACTACTGATGATATAACTAAAGATAGAATCTCTAATAATCTTTTGAAAGAGGCACTGTTGGACTCAACTCCAGCTGCCTATAATCCTTTCTCTGCTGGTGTTGACTCGAACATTGAGAGAATTCTTGTTGATGTTTATAGGAAAGGCGAAAGTGAACTGACCATGCTTGATTTTAAAGTAGCTAACAATGAAGTAATGGAACTACCAGCAGGCCCTCTCGGGATGATGTTTGGTTTTGAATACAGGCATGAAAGTGTTTTAGATGATCGTGATCCAAGATTGGATGGCACAATAACTTATACTGATTATGAGAGTGATACTTATCCAGAAGTTTCAGACGTTGTGAATTCAAGTCCAACCGGTGATGTTACTGGCAAACGTAATGCTATGTCTTTGTTTGCAGAAGCTCAACTTCCTCTAGCTGAGAATGTGAATGCCCAATTAGCAATGCGTTATGAAGATTTATCCGATGTGGATAGAGCACTCGTTGGTAAGATTGCAATAGGTTGGGAGATTACTGATGGCATTTTATTTAGAGCCTCAGCTTCCACAGCTTTTAGAGCTCCTAATATTATTCAGATCAATGAAACAATTGTTGTTAGAAGTGGCACTCGGAATGATTATGCTATGTATCGAGTCGAGCAGTTGAATGGTTTGGATAAAGATGATCTTAATTCAAGGCTCTCTATGCAACGGCAAGCAACAGGAGCTAGCAATCTAGTCTCCGAAGAATCTGATAATACCTCTATTGGTTTTGTTTTTTCTCCCCCGCAAGTGGATGATTTAACTATCACAGCTGATTATTGGTCAATAGAAAAAGAAAATACCATTGGTCTTTTCGGTAGAGGCAATCACACTGTTGAGGACATGTCTCTTCGTTTTGCTAATGGCACTAATAACTGCGATAGCTTTATAGGTAATCCAGCTGTTGTAAGAGACGCTCCAGATCCCGATGAAGCAGCTTACTTTGCCGCAGCAGGAGTTTGTGCTTTTGGGAATGTAAAACACGTTGAGGATAACTACCTGAATCTGGCAACCAGAACAATTGAAGGCTTTGATGTTGGAGTTTATTACAATGTTGATACGGGTTTTGGTGATATTGGAATTCGCTATATTGGAAGCTTTATTGATAAATTTGAACAGATTCCTGGCGGTGCTTTCCAAGCTTTAGCTCAGCAACAAGCATCAGGTCAAATACCTGCTGATATTCCGCTGAGTGGTTTTGGCGATTTACTTCTAAAGGATGGTAATTATGACAATAAACATTCTTTAAGAGTCTCTTGGAGAAAAGGACCCTATGGAGCTACATTGACTGCTCTTCGTAAAGGTGAATTTTATCAAAATAGCTTGACCTTAAGTGATGGAACTAGATTCATGATTGACTCAATGACAACTATGGATTTGAATCTTAGTTATCGTTTTGATATATCCGATTATAATTCTAGACTTACTTTAGCTGTTAAAAATCTGGCTGATGAGAGAGCTCCTTTAGCCGATCGGTATTATGGATATTTTGCGGATGCTCATCAAGATTTAGGTAGAAATTACTATCTTGATTTTAGAGTCAGCTTCTAAGAAGTTCCTGACAGATAAAAAGGGAGCCTTGGCTCCCTTTTTTTATAAGGGTGGTTGTGTGATTTTTTACTTAAAGCCAATTATGATTAAGGTGTGTATAAAGTTACACTAAATAATACAATTCTTACTTATATAAAATGTTCAAATACCTATTAATTTTTTTATTGCCATTGAATGCTTTTAGTCAACAAAGCTATATTGATTATCAGTCTCCTTATCATCCCATTATCAATACCAGAGGAATGGTAGCCTCTCAAAATATTGAATCTTCCAATATTGGTTTAGAAATTCTAAATAAAGGTGGCAATGCTATTGATGCTGCTGTGGCTGTTGGCTTCTCCTTGAACATAACCCTTCCAAGAGCAGGAGCTCTAGGTGGAGGGGGTTTTATGCTCGTCTATATTAAAGAAAGAGACGAGATATTTGCCATTGATTATAGAAGTCAATCTTCGTTAAATGCAGATCTTAAGACTATATTTGAAGTTGATTTACCAGAAGATTATGAGAGAGCAAACTTTGAAACAGTTAAATACGGTTACAAGGCTTCCAACATCCCAGGAACTGTTTCAGGTTTACTTAAAGTGCATAAGGAATTTGGCAAGCTACCTCTTTCAGAAGTTCTAAAACCCGTCATCAATCAAGCGAGAGAGGGTATTGTAGTCTCTTATGATTTAGAGAAAGCAATTGGAAGCACACCACAGCTATTGAATGATTTGGAATCAAAAAGCATATATTTTTTGAACGATGAGCCATTAAAAGAAGGTTCTGTAATGAAAAGACCCGATTTAGCTAAAACAATACAATCGATTTCTGATAATGGTTTGGATGGCTTCTATAAAGGTTCAATAGCACAAAAATTTGTCGAGGCAATGAACTCGAATAACGGATTTATAGACGCCAATGATATGAAAGCTTATGAAGCCAGATTCACTGATCCAATCGGTGTTAACTATCGCAATAATAAAGTTTTTACTCATGGACCTCCTTCAGGTGGAGGGGTGGTTTTATTAACAGCACTAAGCTTACTTGAGGCATATGATTTAAAGAAGTATAAAAGTAATTCAACTAAAACTTACCATTTATTGGCTGAGGTCTTAAGAAGAGGGCATAACAATCGATCGCATCAGATTGGAGATCCATCTTTTTATGATGTCCCTATGAAAAAAATACTTTCAAAAAAGAGAATTAAACAATTGATCAAAGGCATGAACCTTAAGAGTGCCACCTCAGCATCTAAGGTGAAGCCTCTTAGAGTAAGGGAAGAAGGTAAAGATACGACACATTATTCCATCATCGATGAAGATGGTAATGCGGTTTCAAATACTTTTACATTGGGCTATTCATTTGGTTCAGGTGTCACTATTCCTGGCACTGGTATTTTGATGAACAATCAAATGAATAATTTTGCTTATCGCTATGGCGATCAAACAATAGAAGGGAGGGCAGCGAGTCCTGGCAATCAATTTAAACCTGGTAAGAGACCCATGAGCACTATGGCGCCAACGATGGTCTTTGATAATCAAGCCCAATTGACACTAATTACAGGGTCACCTGGTGGTTCATTTATTCCGGATGCCATTCTTAGGGTGGTCACTGGTGTTATAGATTTTGGCTTGAATATAGGAGAAGCAACCATGTTGCCTAGATTGCATAAAGATTGGCCTTATGCCGAATTGGAGTATGAATCAACAATCAGCTCCGATATCCTCAGTAATCTTAAAAAAATGGGACATGATATTGAAGCTTCAAAAACAATGGGTAGCACTCAAAGTATTCATATAAGAAATAATATAAACTATGGATTCTCTGATCTTAGAAGACCAAATGCAGGAGTGGCTAAACAATAGTGAGTAATTTTATAAAGCAAGTGGTAATAATATGATTCAAATGAAAATAGTCTATTGGTTTGTTCTAATCTCAATCTTTTTAGGTATTTACTACCTGGGTTCAAAAACAGACTTAAAACTATGGGGCAGAGTTATTATCGCCCTTGTATTGGGAGTGATTATTGGATTCATTTTTGGCGATCTCGCCGAAACCTCAAAATGGATAGGAGATTTGTTTGTAAGGCTTATTAGAATGCTAGTAGTCCCATTAATATTCACTTCTTTGGTCTCAGGAGTGGTGGCAATGGGTGATCCAAAAAAATTAGGCTCTATTGGAATAAAATCAATCGGTCTTTATTTAGTCACCACTTTGTTTGCTATTGTTATTGGTTTAATACTCGGAACCATCTTTAAGCCAGGAAATGGTATAGATCTCAGTGGTGTCGATCCATTTACATCCGGTGTTGCCTCAATGAGCGTTGCTGATAGATTATTTGGTATTATACCGATGAACCCTTTTGCATCCCTTGCTAATGGGGAAGTTTTACCAATCATCTTTTTCTCAATTCTTCTTGGAATTGGAATTATTATGGGGGGTGAAAAAGCCAAGCCACTGGGTAATTTTTTCTCAGCTGCAGCAGAAGCAGTATTAAAAGTTGCTCACATGGTTATGCAAGTGGCGCCTTATGGCGTTTTAAGCTTGGTTGCATGGGTCGCAGGTACAATGGGGTTAGCTGCGTTGCAGAATTTACTTGTTCTTACAATTATTCTCTATTTTGGTTGTTTGTTTCATATGGTATTTGTGTATGGTGGTTTGATTAGAATTTTTGCCAAATTGCCATTAAAAAACTTTTTTAGAGGAATACTTGATGCTCAAGCCGTGGCGTATTCAACTTCATCTAGTTCTGCAACTTTGCCAGTGACATTACAATGTGTGCAAGAGAATCTAGGTGTAAAGAAAACAGTTGCTTCATCCGTTTTGCCATTAGGTGCAACAATTAATATGGATGGAACGGCTCTTTATTTAGGCATAGTTGCTTTATTTGCAGCACAAATATTTGGAATCAATTTGAGTTTTACAGATTATTTATTGATTGCCATGACAGCAACATTAACTTCAATTGGCACAGCTGGAATTCCCTCAGCCTCACTATTTCTTTTGGCTACTGTTTTGTCTGTTATTGGTGTCAGCGATGCACAGACGGCTTTAATTGTAGGCTTTGTATTGCCTTTTGATAGAATTTTAGACATGGCAAGAACTGCTGTTAATATTACAGGTGATGCCACTGTTTCAGTTCTGGTGGCTAAGTCCGAGAATGAAATAGATGAAGATGTCTTTCGTAAGAATGCTGTACTATAAGTATTCTAAAATAAAGACATGAGAAAAACCAAAATAATAGCCACCTTAGGTCCCGCTACGGAAGACCCTAAAACTTTAACCAAGCTGCTTCAACGAGTTGATGTCGTTAGGATAAATCTTGCTCATGGAACCTGGGATCCGAAGGATGAAGCCAGTCATCAAAAAAAGATTCGGTTGGTTCGAAAGATCTCTAAAAAAATAAAAAAGCCTATTGCTATTCTAGTCGATCTTAAAGGCAATAAAATAAGAATAGGAAACTTTAAAAATGATGCCATAGAGCTTAAAAAAAATAGCTTGGTCACGATTCGATTTACCGAAGAGGAAATAAGTAAAAATGACAAAGAGATTGTAGTTAATGCAGATTATGTCTTTGATAATGTAGAGGAGAAAGACGTTATTCTTCTTGATGATGGTTTGATTAGACTAGAAGTAAAAAAAGTTCAACCCAAAAAAAAGGCATTGATATGTATTGTTCATGAAGGTGGATTGTTGTCAAGAGGCAAAGGATTGGAGGTTAAGAATAAAATCATTAATCAGTCAGGTTTAAATGAAGGAGATAAAAAGGATTTAAAAAAGTTAGCCAAACTAGATATTGATTGGGTTGCGTTGTCTTTTGTCAATCAAGCAAGCGATGTCAATCAGGCTAGAGAGGTTTTATCGGGATTTAATAACCACACTAAACTCATTGCTAAAATCGAACGAATAGCTGCACTTAAACAATTGTATTGGATTATTAAAGCCAGCGATGGAATCATGGTTGCAAGAGGCGATTTAGCATTGGAATGTGGTCCTGGAGAATTAACAGGTCTTCAAAAAAATATCATTAAGCAAACCGTCAAAGGAAAGAAAATTGTTATCACTGCCACTCAAATGATGGAGTCGATGATTCATAATCCAACTCCAACTAGAGCTGAAATGACAGATGTTTCAAATGCAGTTTTGGATGGCACTGATGCAGTTATGCTCTCTGCAGAAACAGCCATAGGGGACTATCCTATAGAAACAGTTGATGCGATGTCAGAGGTTTGTTCGGGTGCTGAACTGTATGAAGAATCAATCAGTAAAGCTGATACATTTAGGTTTTCAGAGTTGCAGCGAATAGACGAAGCCATTGCTATCAGTTCAATTAGTATTGCTAGAAATATGAATGTCAAAGCAATTGTTGCTCTGACTGAGTCCGGATCAACAGCTTTGATGATGTCTCGTATTAGATCTGATATACCAATATATGCTTTTACAAGAAATGAATACACACAAAGAAGAGTAGGGCTCTACCGCGGTGTAAAGTCTTACCCTTATAAATTTAAAGCAAAAAGTTTTTCAGAGGTCTTATCCGAAGTCTCAAAGGAACTGCTTGATTCAGAAATGGTCAAACTGGGAGACTTAGTAATTATAACTTCAGGTTCTCCCTTAAAAGTAGAAGGTTATACAAACAGTCTTAGGATTGTTGCAATTAAATAACTCACACAAATTTCTTTCAGTACCAATAATTTAAGACTACAATCATTTTTTTAATTTAAATTTTAACTATCATGGATAATCTAAAAGTAGGAATTAGTGGATTAACAACCTATGTTCCTCCATATCGTGTTGATCTTGAGCAATGGTGTTTATGGTCTGATAATTCATGGGATAAAATAAAGAATATCGTAGGTTCTGGTTTTAGAGTTTTAGGACCCAATCAAACAATTTACTCGATGGCTGCAAACGCAGTTCTTGATTTAATTATATCTCATGAGGTTAATCCCTCAGAGATAGGATTTTTAGCTTTAGGCACTGAATCTAGTACCGATAACTCTGCAGGTTCTATTATCATCAAAGGCATGGTTAATGAAGAATTAAAAAATAGAAACATGGATACCATTTCAAGTCGATGCGAGGTTCCGGAGTTCAAACAGGCATGTTTATCAGGCATTTATGCCTTAAAGAATGCTGTTCGTTTTATTAAATCAGATGCACCAACCTTAAAAGCAATTGTTGTTTGCTCTGATATTGCTCTCTATCAAATAGGTACCAGTGGAGAACCAACACAAGGAGCAGGGGCGATAGCTGCTCTGGTTGAAAAAGATCCAAAAATTGCTGAAGTTAGAACAGAGCTCTCAGGTACTTCATCTGATTATCGTTTATTAGATTTTAGAAAGCCTATTCAGTATAGAGCCAAGCAAGCAAGTGACCAGTCTGATTTTGATATTGATTTACCTATATTTAATGGTAAATACTCTTCATCTTGTTACATAGATGAAACCATTGCAGCAGTTGATGACATGGCAAAAAAAAGAAAAATTCATACTGCAGAATATCTTAGAAATATTAGTGCTGCTTTTCTGCATAGACCGTTTCATAAAATGCCTATAACAGCGTTTTCAATTGTCTATTTGCATGCTTTAGCTCATGGTAATAAGGATGACAAAGAAGAGCTGGAAGGTTATGCCTTTGCTTCCAATATTAGTTTTAAAGAACTCTTAAATGAATTAATCAATAGACCGGATGTGTCAGAATTTCCTCATAAAGATCTTAATGCTGATTTTCTCCCTCTATCTAATGGAGTAATTAAGAAAATTAAAAATGATGATCAATTTCAAAACAAGATATTGGCAAAAATAGAATTTGGTTCCTTGCTAACAATGGAGATGGGAAATATTTATTCAGGATCTGTCTTTGGCTGGCTGGCCGCAGGTATGGAAGATGCAATAAGTAGAGGTATTGATTGGTCAAATAAAGAGGCATTATTATTTGGTTATGGCAGTGGTGATGCAGCAGAAGTGATACCACTTATTTTTACAAATGATTGGAAAGAAGCATCAATTAAAACTAATTTTTCTGGTGCCTTTGAAGATCAATATGACCTATCTCATCAGCAGTATCTTACTTTAAGATCTGAAAAAACAACCAATGGAATCGATTATCAGTTAAGAAATCAATTCATTGTGAAAAGAATAGGAACAGAGGAAAGGGATGATTTTCAGGATGCTGGAATAGAATATTACGAATTCTTAAATTAATATATATTTATTCTGAAGTATTATTTTCAATGGAAGACTCTTCCAAAGCGTAATGATTTCTTAATGTTTTTATCATTGATATTGCAAAGATGGGTGACAGGAAAAGAAGAGGTGGTGAAGCTAATAAAATGAGATCCATTGCTGTTCTGTTGCTCCCTATAAGAAAAAGACAAGCTGGAAGGATAGCAAGCACTAAGGCCCAAAATAGTCTCATATTTTTACTAGGCTCATAGGCCTCACTCGAAGTACTTTTTACATGATAAGAGAGAATATAAGAAACTGAATCATAAGAAGTGACTATAAAGATAATCACTATTAAGCAGTAAGCTAAAACAAATAATTCCCCAAAGGGCAATTGAAGCAGGATTGCTGTAGCCGCAATTTGATGGCCATCATTAGCTAAAATCTCAGAAACCATAAGTTGATTATTAAGCTCTAGATTAATCGCATAATTACCCAAAATTGAAAAAAAGATAAAGCAACCCAAGCTACCAATGATTAGCATTCCCATTATTAATTCTCTCAAGGTTCTTCCTTTGGATATTCTGGCAACAAATAATCCTACCTGTGGACCCAAAGCAAGCCACCATGCCCAGTAAAAAATAGTCCAATCGTCAGCAAAATCAGATTGCTCAGTTATACCCAAAGTATTCATGCCTACAAAGTTTGTTAGAAGTGATTTAATTGCCTCAATAGACAAAGCAATAATTTCTTGAAAAGATCCTAAGAAGAAGATTAATGTTAGAAACGTTAATGCCAATAGGACATTAAAATTACTCAGAATCTTAATTCCTTTGTTTATTCCTCTATAAACACTTGCTCCAAACATTAATGTGCATAATGCAAGCATGCTTAGATCAAGAATCAAATCATGATTGATTCCAAATACTTCCGATAAACCAGCACCAATGATGGGAACATACATACCAATCGTTCCTCCTGATGCACCAAGTAAAATAATTACAAAAATAAAATCAACCAATCGTCCAATGAATGAGTTTTCTATGGCACTACTTTTATTTGTTCGAAGACCAGAACTCAGTCTTAGTGATCCAAGCTTATAATGATAAAAGGGAATGGCTATGGCTATGGCTGGAAGGCAATAAAGAGCCCAACCTGTTAAACCCCAATGAAACATGCCATAGGCTGATGCAAGATGATAAGCTCCGTCTGAGAAAGGCTCAATACCAAAAGGCGGTCGATTAACATAATAAGCCCATTCGACACCTGACCAATAAAGTATTCCACCTCCTATACCTGAGCAAAATAACATACTTGACCAGCTGAAATTAGAAAACTCAGGAGAGCTATTACTTCCACCTAACTTAAATTTGCCATACTTTGAGACTGATAAAAGTACGAGAAATAGTAAAGTCACAATACCCAAGATCATATAAGAGGGGCCAAATATATCTACAGTTTTTTGATAGGTTGTGGAAATAAATATTTGTGCTGTTTCGGGATCTATGATTATAGGGATGGCGATGCAGAGTATCGCTAATATAATACTGACAATCGTATAATTATCTGATTTATTGGTTTTCAATTGTTCCCTTGATTTCATCAATATTTTTGAATTGATCTTTGGATAGATTGCCAGTGATATAGAAATCAAAAGCTATGATAAAAATAAAGATCAATAGGAAAATCATTATAGATATTATTGTTTCTTTCATTTTTATATTTTTTTGTTTTGTGTCTAAAAATTAATCATAAGTGAATAATTTATAGTATTTATCAATCTATCTATTATATTACTAAGTAGGTAAAATTATTAGATATTATTTATGACTGACCCTAAGAAAATTGATCGATCTAAGGGAGCCCTTCCTCAAAAAGAAAAGGGTTCGCTCCAGCCAATTATTCCTCAATCAATTGAAGAACAAAGACGATTGCAGCTTGAGAGATTGGCAGCTGGTTTTCGTTTGTTTGCATTATACGGTTTTGATGAAGGTTTAGCAGGCCATATAACCCTGAGAGATCCCCAATTTAGTGATCATTTCTGGGTTAATCCATTGGGTATGAATTTCAGTCAAATCTCAGTTTCAGATTTATTATTAGTCAAAGAGGATGGTCAAATAATTCAAGGCACTCGTCCAATTAATCCTGCTGCATTTGCAATTCATTCCTCAATCCACAAGGCAAGACCAGATGTGAATTCAGCAGCACATGCTCACTCTATCTATGGAAGAACATTCTCCAGTTTGGGTAAGTTGTTGGATCCCATCACTCAAGATGCAGCACTCTTTTTTCAAGAGCAGGCAATTCATGATAGTTATGGTGGCGTTGCTTTTGATGTAGAAGAGGGTTTAGCAATTGCGGAGGCCCTCGGAGAAAAAAGAACTGCTATTTTACAAAATCATGGATTATTAACCACGGGTTCTAGTGTGGATATAGCCATTTGGCTATTTATAGCTATGGATAAGTGTTGCCAGAGCCAATTGTTGGCCGACTCAGCTGGATCACCCATTATCATCTCTGATGAGATTGCACTTCAAGCTAAAGCTCAAGCAGGTACGGATATGATTTTATGGGCTAGTTTTCAACCACTTTATGATTTAATTTACGCAATGGAACCAGATTTCCTTAATTAAGCGAGTACTTATGAAGCAAACTTTAGACAAACAAAGAAATAAAGCATTAAACGATACAATACCAAGTTTAAAAACACGAATTGATAGACTTGATAGGTTGATCGAGATGTTACTTGAATTCCAGGGGCAAATTCCAGAAGTATTATCGAATGACTTTGGGCACCGATCACCAGTGCTGTCAAAGTTTTCAGATGTTGCCGCAGTTTTTGACTCTATTCATTACACAAAGAAGAATCTTAAGAAATGGATGAAACCAGAATCCCGGAATGCCTCTTTTCCTTTTAATATTTTATTAGCAAAAGCTTATGTTCAGTATCAGCCTGTGGGTTGCGTCGGTGTGATCAGCCCATGGAATTATCCGTTTAGCTTAACTTATGCTCCTCTTGCTGTGATTCTTGCGGCTGGTAATCGAGCTATGATTAAACCATCTGAATATACTCCGCAATCTTCTTTACTGATGAAAACAATGATTGAGAAATACTTTGATGAAGATGAAGTTGCAGTGTTTCCAGGCGGTCCTGAAGTAGGGGAAGAGTTCACCAGTTTGCCGTTTGATCATCTCTTATTTACTGGTTCAACATCAGTTGCTAAAAAAGTTATGGAAGCTGCTTCTAAGAATTTAGTACCTGTTACTTTAGAGTTGGGAGGTAAATCACCAGTAATTGTAAGTGATACAGCTGACATGACTGTAGTTTCCGATAGAGTCTGGAATGGAAAACTGATGAACTGTGGTCAAACTTGTATTGCACCTGATTATTTATTCATTCCTGAGAGAAAGATGGAGGATTGGATGGAAGCTTCACAGAAGTCAATCAGTAACATGTATCCTTCTATCTATTCTAATGACGATTATTCATCAATTATTAATGAAAAGCATTTTAGCAGGTTGCAGTCTTACTTGGATGATGCAAAAGACAAAGGGGCTAGAATTGTGGAGATTAATCCAGCCAAAGAAAATAATGAAAAACGGAATCATCATAAAATGATGCCTACCATTGTATTGGGTGCAACAGATGAAATGTTAATAATGGAAGAGGAAATATTTGGACCAATTCTTCCTGTAAAAACGTATAGAAAGATAGATGAAGCGATTGATTATATCAATAAAAAGGATCGACCTTTAGGTATGTATTATTTTGGTAGTGATACATCTGAAGAAAGCAATGTCATCAATCAAACGGTGTCTGGCGGTGTTTGCTTAAACGATGTTATTTTTCATTATGTACAGGAAGATTTGCCTTTTGGAGGCATTGGCCCTAGCGGCATGGGACGTTATCATGGCATTGAGGGTTTTAAGACCTTTAGTAACCCCAGGGGGATCTATAAACAAACTCCATTTAATGCTATTTTAAAATTGATGCGCCCACCGTATGGTAAATTATTCGATACCTTGATTTCCTCAAGAATCAAAAAATAAATCATGGAAAATAAAGAACACGCTCTGGCTAAAAAGTTAGATGAATTAGGTTTTGATGTTATAGAGAGACATATTTTTCTTTGTGCCGATCAAACAGAAGCAAATTGCTCTCCACGTAAAAAAACAATGGAGTCTTGGAATTTTTTAAAGCAGCGTTTGAGTGAATTGAATCTTGATAATAGAGGAGGTATTTTTCGTTCAAAAGTTAACTGTCTAAGAGTCTGTTCACATGGGCCTATCGCGGTCGTTTATCCTGAGGCTATTTGGTATAAAAAATGCACTCCTGAAGTTTTAGAAAAGATCATACAAAAACACTTAATTTCTGGGGAACCCGTAGAAGAATTTATTATTTCAAAGCCGAATTAAGCTTTTCCAAGTAATACGTTTCTCTTGCTCTTTGAATCACATAAGCATGTATATCTTTGGCATCCTGTTCTGAGATTTTATTAGAAAAACCCACCATGCCTTTGTTTGTATATAGACCACCGAGTGTGATTGCTAAAAAATCCTCATGAGTTGCTTTATCCATGTATCGGAGGTCAGCAATAACACCGCCTCCCAAAGCACCTGCACCATGACACATATGGCATTGATAATGATAAACTTTTTCACCATTAGCAATTGAGGCCACATCACCCATTGATTCTGGTGGCTTAGGCATTATCTTATTGGCTATTCTTTTTGGTAGCTGTTCTTTTGAATCTAAAGCAAAGGTAACAATTCGACCATTAATGGGACCACCTGAGTATTTAGGTGGTAATCCAGCTTGTAGTGCAAACACTCCTCCATACCCTGCAACGACACTTAAGTATTGCTTGCCATTTATAGAATAGGTAATAGGAGGGGCTACAATACCTGTTTGGAGGTCATAAGACCAAAGTTGGTCGCCAGTTTTAGCATTATAAGCAATCAGTTCACCATCGGATGTACCTTGAAAAACTAGATTGCCGGCTGTGGATAAAATGCCACCATTCCAAGGAAGTGTTTGGTATTTTTTCCATACTTCTTTCTGTGCAATTGGGTCCCATGCGCTTAATCGTCCTCTTATACTTTTTACAAGCAACCCAAGTTGCAAAAGATTAGTCGGTGGGTTGATTGCTGTCAAATCTATGCCTGTATTCCAGTTATCTTTTTTGAAGGTATATTCTTTGTCTTTCTCAAATGGTAAATAGAGTTCTTGTGCAGGAATATATACCAATCCCGTGTCAGGGTTATATGACATAGGCATCCAATTGTGACCTCCCAATGGACCTGGCGATACCAATCGATCTTTTTCTTCATAATCACCTAATGCTGTTTTTTCAGGTTTACCCGTTTCAATATTAATTTTATTAGCCCAAGTAACCCGGACATAATTTTCTGCAGAGATTAGCTCTCCGGTCAACCGATCAATAACGTAAAAGAAACCATTCTTAGGAGCTTGCATTAATATTTTTCTATTTTGACCATCGATCATTAAGTCAGCCAAAATAATATGTTGGGTTGCTGTGTAATCCCAATTGTCTCCAGGAGTTGTTTGGTAATGCCAAACGTATTCTCCATTATCAGGGCGGAGTGCAATAATTGAAGACAGAAAAAGATTATCCCCACCATCCGGACTTCTAACTTTATAATTCCATGGCGAACCATTGCCGGTACCAATATATAAAAGATCCAATTCAGGATCATAAGCCATAGAATCCCAAACAGTTCCTCCACCTCCATATTCCCACCACTTTGAACCACTCCATGTGGAAGCTGCGAATTTCATTGCCTCATTTTCAAAACCATCTTCTGGATTTCCAGGAACAGTGTAAAATCTCCAAATCATTTCACCTGTTTTACTATCATAGGCGCTTACATAACCCCTGACTCCAAAATCAGCTCCACCATTACCAATAATGACTTTGTCTTTAATAATTCTTGGTGCTCCAGTGATGCTATAGGCATTTGAATCCTCAACTGTAATTTTTTCCCATATTAGCTCACCATTATTTGCATCCAATGCAATAAGTCTTCCATCTAAAGTCCCAAAATAAATTTTTCCATCCCATATAGCCACACCTCGATTGACGGCATCACAACAGAGGTAGTAGGCTTTTTCTCTGGGTACTTGTGGATCGAATTTCCATATGAGTTCACCAGTTGAAGCATCATTAGCAAAAACCACACTCCAAGCACCCGTTGAAAACATAATGCCATTGACTACTAAGGGTGTTGCTTCATGACCACGGCTACTATCTAAATCATGAAACCATTCAATGCCTAATTGATCTACATTATTTTCATTAATCTGTTTTAAGCCACTGAATCGTTCTTCACTATATGTCCTCCCATGCGTCATCCATTCTTCTTGATTGGAATTGGCTCCAATAAGTTTCTTAGCATCAATATTAAAATCTGAACCGACAGATATATTTGCCACTAAACTACATAGGAGTAGGGTTATTGTTTTTGATTTCATCACAGCCTTATGATTGTAAATAAAAAATGTTATTAATCTAGTATTTTTCTAAAAATATAGTTTATCGACTCTATTTTATTAAGTTTCTTATAGTAGTATGCTTAATTGATATCAAATAAGAGAAAATTATGAAAAGTATTCTAGAAAATAAAGCGTGCAGTGCATTAATTTTTTTATCCTTAGTTATTTCTAGCGATTTATCTCATAGCAAAAGTGAATCTGAATTAATCAATCAAGCTTATCAGTCCACTTACAAACCTGAAGCGAGTCCAAGAATCTTAATCAAGAATGCAAATATTCTCACAGGAACAGGCGAGCTTTTGGAAACTTCTTCCATTCTTATCGAGAACAATAAAATTGTTTCATTGGGTACAGATGACACAAATGGTGCTGAAATAATTGATGCTAAAGGAAAATGGATTACACCTGGTATTATTGATATCCATTCGCATATGGGAGTTTATCCTGCACCATCATTGCGAGGCAATAGTGATGGCAATGAAGCAACTAGTCCTGTGACTCCTCATGTTTGGGCAGAGCATTCTGTTTGGACACAAGACCCTCAATTCACACTAGCTCTTAAAGGTGGCGTTACTACTTTTCATGTTTTGCCCGGTTCAGCGAATCTGTTTGGTGGAAGGGGTGTTACCCTCAAGAATACTAGGAGTGTTACTGTTCAAGGAATGAAATTTCCCAATGCCCCTTATACTCTCAAGATGGCATGCGGTGAAAATCCAAAAAGAGTTTATGGTTACAGAGACAGCGAACCTTCAACCCGTATGGGCAATGTTGCTGGTTATCGGGCAGCATGGATTGATGCTCAAAGCTATATGGAAGAACTCGCTCTATATGAAGCAAGCTCTATGGAAGAGGACTCTGATGAAGATGAGAAATTATTCAAAAGAGATTTAAAAATGGAAACACTGACGGGTGTTCTCAAGGGTGAAATTCTAATTCAGAATCATTGCTACCGAGGAGAGGAGATGGCAGTGATGATGGATATAGCTAAAGAATTTAATTATAAAGTTACTACTTTTCATCATGCCATCGAAGCTTACAAAGTTGCAGACCTATTAGCTGAAAATGGAGTTTGTGCTGCTATGTGGGCTGATTGGTGGGGCTTCAAAAATGAAGCTTATGATATGGTTTGGGAAAATGTTGCTATGGTTGATCAAGCTCTCAATGGCACAGGTTGTGCAATTGTACATTCCGATTCTGCTGTAGGTATCCAGCATCTCAATCAAGAGGCTGCAAAAGCTAGGTCTGCTGGTTTAAGAGCAGGATTGGATATCTCAAAAGCGAGAGCCATAAAATGGATCACTATTAATCCGGCAAAAGCTTTAGGTATTGCTGACCATGTGGGAAGTCTGGAAGTAGGAAAAATGGCAGATCTTGTTATTTGGGATGGCGATCCTTTTAGTACTTTTACCAAAGCAGAAAAAGTCTTTATAGATGGGCATTTATCATTTGATGCCGTCAATGATAATAGCTTCATAAGAACAGACTTTGATTTGGGTATTATAAATCCAGAGGATGATAGATTATGAAAAACATAAAAATATATTTATTTTTCTTTCTCTGTGCACCCTTGTATGCAGAGAATCATGAGACAATCTTGATTAAGAATGCCACTGTTATGACTGCAATGGAACTGGGTATACTTGAAAATACTGATCTTCTTATTAGTGATGGCTTAATAACAGAAGTTGGTCAAAACCTTGAACATAATGCAGCTATTATTGTTGATGCTTCAAATCATTTTATAACACCAGGCTTAATTGCACCTCATAGCATGATAGGCATTCAAGAAATAGAACTTGAAGCTGAAACAAGAGATGATTCAAGTGATTATTTCTCTTCAGGCTTTAGTATTATTGATGCTTTTAACCCTTCTTCTGCTTTGATTCCACATAATAGGACAGGTGGAATCACCAGTGCAATCGTGACCCCATCTTCTGGAAATCATATTTTTTCAGGAATGGCTTCAGCCTTTAAACTGGATGGAAAATTGACAGAAGAATCCATTGGACAGGATGTAGCTATGACTATGAGTTTTGGAGGTAATGAAGGCTCAAGAGCTTCACAAATGTTATTGATAAAAGATTCAATTACAAAAGCTAGAAATTATCATAAATCAAGATCTCAGATAATGAGAGGAGGCTATTTTGAATTTGGTAATTATACTCCGAGAGATTTAGAAGCAATTTTAAGAGTTATCAATCGAGAGATTCCTTTAATTATTAGAGTCGATAGGGCGAGAGATATGCTCAGGATGATTCGCTTCTCTAATGAAAATGAAATTGAAATTATTTTTGCAGGCGCTAAAGAAGCTTGGCGTATTGCTGATATGATTGCGATTCAATCAATACCTGTAATCCTTGATCCTATGGATAACATTCCCAGTTCTTTTGATTCAATCGCTGCTAGGATGGACAATGCAGCAATACTCTATAATGCAGGAGTTAAATTACTCATTACTTCGCAAGACACACATAATTCTTATCTCAGTCGACAAGGAGCTGGTAATGCTGTTGCTTATGGGTTGCCGGAACACGAAGCATTAAAGGCATTGACTATAAATGTGGCTTCTGTTTTTGGACTGTCAGAATCAATAGGTTCTATAGAGGTTGGTAAGGATGCTGATCTTTTGATTTGGGATGGTCATCCCTTAGAAGTATCTTCCTTTACGACAAAAATATATATTGATGGGAAAAATATTAATACCATCACTCGATCTCAAAGACTGAGAGACCGTTATCTTAAAAAACTGGGTTTGGATTAGTTAAAATTTCCTCTTTCATTAATGGTTTGATCCATTAAATTCATATATTCAGAAAGATCATTTGGTGCAACCATTGCATCAACATCTAAATTATAGGCTGGTTTTGAGAAACTTTGATTTTTGTAAACAGGCTGAATTGACTTAAGATCTGCATCATTTCTACCTGAAGAAACTTTATCGACCAATAGTATGATCTCATTTAATTCAAGATCATTTAATAAAAGATATTGATCTATTGAGAAGGGATCTTCTAAAATTGTTTCTTCTATAATCTTTTTATCACTTACTTCAATGAGTTCTAGATAATCAGAATAATTTCTTGATTCAGAAGAATTGATAGTCGCATCCTTAACCCAAGCTAAATAAATTCGAGGTTCATTTTCAGAATTACCAGTTATTTTATCTTTGTATAGATCTATACCAAGACCGACATCAAAACTACCTAGGCCAATATCAAACCAATATAAATCGAATTGATAACCAAGATCAAAATTAAAATAATCAGTTCTATTTCCCCTCAATTGATAAGCAGGATTTGATCCTCGATTTAATTGCCCTATAGATACACTTGATTTGAATAACTGTGAATTCTCACCTATCAAGATACCACCCATGGATACAAGGAGTGAATCACCATCAATACTGTGACCAATATTAATTCCTTCGTATCGATAACCATCTTCATAAAAAGATTCTCGGTAAGCACACCCATAGTTTGAAGAGTCATTTTTATAAAAATTACAACTTGTTGAAGTCACTTCTGTAAAAATACGATATCCTTCAAATTCCTTAAAATTATCTATTGAGCCCCAGGTTTCAAAACCAAAAAGACCCATAGATTCTCTAAATGATTCTCCCATTAGCTGACCGTATAAAGCAAAAGGAAGCTCTCTTGATTGATGTGAAGATCTGAAGTCAAACCCTAATAAGTTATAATTTGAATCTTCTTGGAATGTGGATAAATCTTGGCATAGAGATTGATCACATATCATTCTTATTCCATTGTCTACAGAGGTTCCAGTGAAACCAATTTCCAAATTTTGTAATGGTCTCATTCCAATCCTAGCACCATAAAAATTTCTTGAGTTATCCATTTCTGCAATCAATAAAGAAACATCCCAAGGTCCAACCCAATTTAAAAAATTTAACTCTGAAGGATCTGAAAAATTCCTTTCAATTGAAAGACCATTCAGTGGACGAGCATTTGTTGATAAAGCTAAGCTCCCATTCCAGCCTGGCCCCCACCAATTCTTCTTTGAACCCAGCGAAAATGAATAATTACCTTTGGCAACTGATAGATAAGATTCATCCATTGTTGAGCTGCCGGGTGCTTTATTAACTTTAAGATTGATTGCAATATTTTTAGAAAAATAAGAAGTACTAGCAGCGACAGATTTGCTGGTAGTGACTACATCATTAAATGACGTTATTTGCTTGGGGTTTTTTGAAACTTTTACTTCTGTTGCTCCAAATACTCCTAACTCTTGTGCATTCATTAAGGATTCTTTAACCCGATTATAAGAGGCCAATTGAATCAAAGTCATTTCAGATTCATTTTTTGATAGGTTATAAGCAATATCACCCCAAGATAAAGGCCATGTAGTAATGGGTATATTGAGTACACCTGAATCAACCAATAGATGAATATCATGCCTGATTAATAGATCATCAGGGTTTGACCATGGCTCAGCTTTTAGAAAATATGAATTAGCTATCAAAGCAAAAGCTAAGTTTGCTAAAAAAATATTCTTAAATATAATTCTGTTTTTCATCATTTTGTATTCTACTACTTAAGATTACTGAATGTTTAAAATATATAGAAATTGAATATTATCATTTTTAAAATATAATCAAGGCAGCATCATGCAACTTACAAATAAATTAATCTTTTTTACACTTACTATTAGTTTTATTACTTCTTGTAGTGTTTTTATTGAGAAAGCAGAAGTTGATCCTAATACATTGAGAAACACTCAATCTGGAAGCGTTATTGGTATTGATAATGGTAAAACATACCAATGGTTAGGTATTCAGTATGGAAGCATACCTGATACTGATTATAGATGGAAAACAGCTCAAGAGCCTGTTTCTTGGACAGGAGTGAAGAAAGCCATTACCTTTGGTGATTTTTGTACGCAAAAAGGTTCATTGATTAATTCTAGTCTGGGTATATGGAATAGCACTGTTGGCTCAGAGGATTGCCTTAATTTAAATATCTGGACCCCAAAAACTGATAATGATGAAGTTGTCAATTCTGTAAAATACCCTGTCATGGTATGGATTCATGGGGGCAGTAATATGTCTGGCAACTCTAATTTTTACAATCCGTCACAATTAGTTAAAAATCATGATGTTATTGTGGTGACCATTAATTATAGATTGGGACCTTTTGGCTGGTTCAATCATCCTAGTATTAATGAGCTTTCAAATGAAATTAATTCTTCAGGTAATTATGGCAATCTTGATACCATTCAAGCGTTGGAATGGGTTCAGAATAATATTAGTAACTTTGGTGGCGACAAGAATAATGTCACAATATTTGGAGAATCAGCAGGCGGTTATAATGTTGCAGCCTTGCTATCATCACCCTTAGCAACTGGTTTATTTCACAAGGCAATTATTCAAAGTGGAGGTGTCAAACCTGGAGATATTAAACATTCACAAAGTTTTCTATCTGATCCACTTCCGTGGAAGAATTATTCTTCAAAAGAACTTTTCAATCGCTTGTTGATCATCAAAAAAATGGCTAAAGATAGAGAGGATGCTTTAAAAGTCCAGTCAACAATGGAAGATCAAGCCATTAATGATATCTTAAGATCGGCTACAACAGATGAGATATACAGAGCCTATTTGGATGCTAAAATAAACACCAATGAAATGTTAAGACCTTTTCCAGATGGCAATGTCCTGAATGAAGAAGGGATTATCGAGTCCATAATAAATGGACTATCTAAAGATATACCGATTATTTTTGGGACCAATAGGGATGAAAATAAGCTTTTCCTGATAGAAAATGAAAGACTCACTAGAAGTATTTTTGGATTGCCATTCATCAAGGATATCAATAATTATAATGCAGTTTCAAAGCATCGTTCCAATACTTGGAAACTTTTAGCGGTTGATCAACCGGCTAGAGATTTAGTGAAATCTGGTAAGAATTCTATTTTTGCATATCGTTTTGATTGGGATGAAGAGCCTAATAAATATGGTCTTGATTTATCAGATCTGCTTGGAGCAGCACATGCATTTGAGATTCCATTTATCATGGGAGATCTAGAAATGGATACTTTATCGGATTATATGGTCAGCCGAACAAATCTAAAATCAATGAAGCAACTGTCAAATTCCATGATGAGTTATTGGGCTGAATTTGCATACAATGGTGATCCTAGAACTGGCAGAAATAATGATCTTCCTACTTGGAAAGCATGGTCAGAAATGAATGAGCAATCGCCAAAATATATGATTTTTGATTCATATAGAGACCGTGGCATTAGAATGACATCCAAGAGTCTTACCAAGGAATCTTTATTTTTTCAGATAGCTGAAGATCAGGATCTCAGTGACAAATATAAGTGTGAGATGGTTGATATTGCTATTCAATATGATGGCTTGGAAAATCCAGAATATTTATATGAATTTAATGAAGGTCTTTGCAAAGAATTCAATCCAGACATAGAATGGAGAAATTATTGGTATGCAGAAATGGATGAACCATGGTGAAAAAAATACAATACTGGCTAATGAAGTCTGAACCAGATACTTATAGCATTGATGACTTAGAGTCTTTCAGCATTGATCACTGGGATGGTATTAGAAATTATCAAGTTAGGAATTTCTTCAGGGATAAGATGCAAATTGGCGATCAAGCTTTTTTTTATCATTCTAATTGTAAAGAGCCAGGTATTGTTGGTTTAATGGAGATAGCCAGTAAAAGCTATCCAGATCATACGGCTTTTATTAAAGGAGAAAAATACTTTGATTCTAAAAGCGATCCAGATCAACCAAGATGGCTAATGATTGATGTTAAGTATCAAAGACATTTAAAAAGAAAAATCACACTCAGTGAACTCAGAAATCAGAAATCTTTAGAGTCCATGAAGCTTCTCCAGAGAGGGAATAGACTTTCAGTAATTCCATTGGAAAAAAAGGAATGGAATTATATACTTGGTATGGAGTAATGGAATCATGAATACTAAAAATAAAAAATATCTCATAACAATCCTTACAATTTTATTTTTGAACATTACATTTGTGTCTCTTGCTGATGATAATAAACATGGTGAAGTTTTTATTATCAGTCCATTGGATGGTGAAGTTGTCAAACAAACTTTTAGAGTTGTATTTGGTATCAAGAACTTTAACCTATCTCCAGCGGGAACCTATGATAAGAATACAGGGCATCATCATTTGATTATTGATTCAGGATTGCCAAGCTTAGACTCTCCAATTCCAAGTAGCACTAATTACCTACATTTTGGTAAAGCTCAGGAATACACAAAAATTACTTTAGCTCCAGGCAAGCATACCCTTCAACTATTGTTGGGTGATGGAAATCATATCCCTCATAAAAAACCAATATTTTCAAAACCAATTGAGATTGAAGTTACACCCTAGCTTGTAGTTCTGTATCTGTTATAAAATCATTTAAAAGTTTGACAGTTTTTTTTGTATCAAGTTCTGGCGAGGCAATCAGTGTTTTTCCTAATTCTGCAATTCTTGCAGATGGAATATCTTTTTTAATAATTTCTAATTTATCAATAAAAAAATCATTAACTGCAGACATAACTAGAATAGGGCACTCAACTTGACGCAGGGCTGAAGCAAAGTCTTGTTCTTCTAGAGAGGCAAAGGCTTGGTTTCTTCCATCAATTGATCTGAGGCCACCAATTAATTCTAAATTAACTAATTCAGGATTAAAAGTTGGAAAAAGACTTTTAATAAGAGTAAATCGTTCATGAAGATATTCACCATTCATATCTGGTTTTGGAACTGGTGTAAAATTTTTAAAGAATAGTTCTCTTTCTTCTTTTGAGAAATAGGCCGCACCATTTAAGGCTAGTGATAGAACTCTCTTAGGCCAGAGCAATGCTATTTCAGCTGCAAAGTGAGTACCAGTATGGTGAGCATAAATATGAAACTTATCAATATCAAGAGTATCAATGGTCTCACAAAGCCAATCTCGATAATTATTAATGCTTGGCATACCTTCAGGATCGAAAGAACTGCCAAAACCTGGTGTATCAATTGCATAGATTGGTCTTTTACCTCTATACTCATGCATCATTCTTTCATACATTACAGAACTACTCGGAGTTCTATGAAATAGAATGAGTGGCAGTCCTATGCCTTCACTATATCTATAGTGTATTTGTCCAGAGTTAATATCAATGTAGGCTTTCTTTATTTCTATCATGAGTAATTTTGTAAGAGATTTCTTTTTAATTTAATTCAAAAAAATTATAAGTTTATGTATCGTACTCAGTGATATAGATTAATTTAATAGTTTGTAAATTGATATAATAAAAAGATGAAGAAAAGAATAATTGTAGGGATATCAGGAGCAAGCGGGGTGATCTATGGAATTCGCTTACTTCAAGTACTGAAAAATGATCCAGAAATTGAAACCCATTTAGTTTTAACAAGTGGAGGAAAACTTAATATTACACTGGAAACTGACTTTGATATTAAATCAATAGAGAGTTTGGCAGATGTGGTTCATAGTAATAAGAACTTAGGCGCTACTATTGCTAGTGGTTCCTTCCAAACATTGGGAATGATTGTTGCACCATGTTCCATGAAAACTCTATCTGGTATAGCTAACTCTTATGCTGCAAATCTTATTGTTAGAGCTTCTGACGTCATCTTAAAGGAAAGTAGACAACTTATTTTAGTTCCAAGAGAAACCCCCCTCCATACTGGACATTGTGAGTTACTTTATAAAGCTTCAGTGATGGGTGCCCAAATTGTTCCCCCTAATCCTGCCTTTTATAATAATCCCGAATCTTTGGATGACATTATCAATCATACAGTTGGCAGAGTTCTAGATTTAGTAGGCTTGGACAACGATATTGTTTCTCGATGGGAAGGCATCTAATTAGAGAATGGATGACGGTGTTTCAGTTGATGATTTACTTGAGAATGTTAAATCATTTTTAACTTCTCATAATACAATCTCCATTGCTTCTGTTGATGAAAAAGAAGTATCAGCTGCAAGCGTTTTTTATGTATCTGATATTGATCTAAAGATTTACTTTCTTTCTTTTGATAAAACGCTTCATTCGCAACATATTTTTCAGAATAAGAATATTGCTGCTACCATCAATAAAGATGTTGAGGATTGGACTGATATCAAAGGGCTCCAAATTAAAGGCCATGCAGAGAAACTAGACGATCATCAAAGAGAAGAAATACTTAATCAATATAAGGAAAAGTTTAAATACATCAATCAAATTCTTGATGCCCCTAAGAATAGTAATGAGCAAAAAATAGCACAACAGTTTCAAGCAATCAGTGTTTTTATTTTTACTCCAAACTCATTTAGATTAATCGATAATTCCCTTGGATTTGGGAAAAAAATGGAATTAGTTCATTCAGATGGTGTTTGGATAAGAACTAATTAAATGGGAGTTTTAGTCTATTCTTCTCCACTCGAGTAAGCAGGTAATGTTCCCAAATGAACTCCACTATCCATGATAAGAACCTCACCTGTTATTAGTTTTGCACCCTCTAGAAACCAGACTAGAGTTTCAGCCACATCCTCAGCGGTCGCAACTTCTTGCAGAGGAAGTTTTTTTCTCGAGCCCTCAAGCATATTCTCATAGTTTTCTTTGCTCATGCCTGCTTTAAGCCAACGAGTTTGAATCATTCCTGGTGCAACACTATTGATACGGATTTCAGGTCCTAAAATATGAGCTAAAGACTTCGTCATCATATTCAATGCTGCTTTTGATGATGCATAGGCAATGGATGACCCTATACCCGTGACCCCTGCAAGAGAGGAATCATTGACAATTGCTCCTTCTCCTACTTTTCTCATATGAGGCTCCACAGCCCTTACCATTTGATAAGCTCCTACTACATTCACCGCATAGATATCTAAAAAATCTTCTTTACTGAGTCCATCTAAATTTGAAAAGGCATTGAATTTTGTTTTACCGGCATTATTGATTAGATAGTCAATTCTTCCCCATTTATCAACAGCGGCTTTAGCCATAGATTGACAATCATCGTCATTGGATACATCGCCTTGGCAGATCAATACTTCAACTCCATGTTTTTCTGCTAATGCAGCTGTTTCTTTTGCTTCTACTTCACTTCGAGTGTAGTTGATAACAACATTGCATCCTTTCTTAGCTAATAAAATTGCAGCGGCCGAACCCACACCTGTTGCTGAGCCAGTGATTATTGCAACTTTTCCTTTCATGAAGATTCCTTATTTAAATGATTGTTTACTATTTTATAGATTACTATAAATAAAATCTTAATTTTGATGACCTATTCTCAAAAATAGATTGTAATACACCATAAACAATTACTAGTAAATGTATTAAGATACTCTAAGTAGCGTAGTTTTTTACAGGAGAAAACAATGGCTTTTAATGATATGAGAGATTACATCCAACACTTAAAGGATAAAGGACAACTCATAGACGTAAATACTGAACTCAATGTGGCTAGGGAAACTACTGAATTACAGCCTTTGATGAGACATCTACATAATATTGCTGGACCAGCACTGATGCTAAACAATTTGTCTGGGTATAACACTAAAGACATTCCTGTTTTATTTAATCCTTATGGAACCAGAGAAAGAACTTCTATGATTTTAGGTGAAGAGGGTGCTTTTGATGGAAAGGTTAAGCATGCAAAGGTTCTAACTGATCCATCCAGTTGGCTTAAGCCAAATTGTATCGATGCATCATCGGCTTCCTGTAAAGATGTCAAAATAGAAAAAAAAGAGATTGATATTGGTAAGCAATTGCCTCATGTATGGTTTGGAAAAGAAGGACCTTCATACATTACCAATGCCATTGTGATCACTAAGGATCCAGAAACTGGTATTCCAAATACGGGATGTTATCGATTGACTCAATTGTGGAATGCATCGCATCCAAATGGAGAAGTTTACTCTGAAGAAGAACAAAGAAAATGCCTCTCTATTTTTGCTTTCTGGAATCCTCCAGGAAATCACATTGGCTTGCACTGGGCTAAAGCACAAGAAATGAATAAACCATTGGAGGTTGCAATAGCTTGTGTGGTTGATCCAGTTATACAATTAGCTAGTGCAACGGGCATACCTTTTGGTATGGATGAAATGGATTTTGCCGGAGGGTTAAAAGGAACACCTGTTGATGTTGTTAAATGTGAGACCGTTGATATTGAAGTCCCAGCGTCTGCAGAATGGGTCCTTGAAGGTAAATTTTTACCCAATCGAGATGTCACGATAGGGCCTCATTCTAATCCTGTTGGATACTATGATGATGCCCAGTTATTTCCACTGATTGAACTTGATTGTATTACTCATAGAAAAGATCCTATTTGGTATGCCACAATGGAAATGGAACCACCATTTGATCATAATTACATGGCCTGTCTTCCAATGGAGGGAGAATTGTTGAGTGATCTGCAATCTAAGATACCAGAAGTTAAAGACGTTGTAGTTACTCCAAATCTCAGTTATTTTATCCAACTCTCTGTCGATGGACCCCAAAAACCTCATCCAGAATTTGGTAAACATGTGCTTCATGCTGTCTGGGGGGCTAGTGGTAGGTGGGGTAGAACAGCAAAAGTTATTGTTGTCGTCGGACCCGATGTTAACCCTTATGATCTTTCAGAAATAGAATGGGCTATACAGACAAGAGTTCAACCAATTACTGATACCATTATGAATAAATCAGGACAAGCATTTTTAATGGATCCATCAGCAACGAAAGATCCAGGGCATGGAATTGCGCTTCAGTCTGAGCAAATTGGTATCGATGCAACCATAAAAGTTTTTGAGCGTTTTACATCTTATCCGGAGTACAGCAATGCAAAAGCTGATGATGTTGCTGCAATTGCAGAAAAATTAAAAGATGTTCTTAAGTAAAAAAAATTAATTGCATTAAATACGAAAAAAAGGCCCAATGTTTTGGGCCTTTTTAATGAAAGTGTCTTTATTTATTACATAAAGAAACCATGACCAGCGCCAACCATACTCATTAACATGGGTATCGATAGCATGGTGTTCGTTCTTGAAGCTAGAAATGCAATTCTAGCACCTTTTGCTTTTTCTTCAGGAGTAGCATCGACTATACCAAGAACTTTCTTTTGATTGGGCCAAATGAGAATCCACACATTAAATAACATAATGGTACCCATCCAAGCACCTATTCCAATGGTAGTAGCATAAGGATTACCAGTTCTCATTCCTAATTCAAAAGCATCACCTAAGTTACCATTATGGAGTAAGAAAGCAGCACCTGAAATCCAGGTCAATAGAGCTGCCCATCGAAACCATAGCAATGCTCTTGGAGCAACATATTTTGATATTGCCGCAGGTCCTGGTCCACCTTCATCTGCATTCGCTTCAGCGACAGATGGCACCTGAACAAAATTAAAATAGTACAGTAAGCCTATCCATAGAACTCCAGCTAAAACATGAATCCAAATGATTAATGAATTTGCTGCATTGGCACCTGAAAGGTCTGTTCCTTGTGCTATAACAATAGCAATGACAACTCCTGAAATAATTGTCCCCGTAATTTTATCTAATAGTTTCATTTTCATATTAATTAACCCTAATTTTTTAATTATATAAAAATTATACCAATTTTTAGAAAGAGATGAGTAAATACAGAGATAATCTATTTTGAAAATAATAAACATTTCTTTGCAGTAAGAATTTATAATAGCTTTTAGTTATCTATATATAGGAGTATCAATGGATATTAATGAAAAAATTAAAACACAGTTGAGTGAGTTCCCTTTATTGTTGTATATGAAAGGCACACCTGATTTTCCTCAGTGTGGATTTTCAGCCACAGTGTGCGGCATTTTGAAAGCTTCTGAAAAACGCTTTGCCTTTGTGAATATTTTAGAGGATCCAGAAATTAGAGATGGATTGAAAACTTACTCTAATTGGCCAACGTTTCCTCAGCTTTATATTAATGGTGAGCTAGTGGGTGGATGCGACATTATTGAGCAAATGTTTGAGAATGGTGAATTAAAAACACTTCTTGATGGCGTAGAGTGAATGAATTAAATAATCCTTATAGGAGAGTTTAAATTTCTAGTAAAAATATAATTATTGTCCCTGATTTAGGAGATTTCAATGATGTAGAAATTATTGAAATCTTTATTGCAGAGGGCGATTATGTGAATATTGATGACCCATTAATCACTCTGGAAACGGAAAAAGCAGCAATGGATATACCTTCTCCTTTTTCAGGAAAAGTTGATAGTCTTTTTGTTGAGTTAGGTGTAAAGATAAGTGAAGGAGATAATATCTGTGAATTACTGAGTGAAGATAGTGATGTTATTAATGGTAAAAAAGAAAAAATAGAAGAGCATATAGAATCTAAGAAAGAAGATTCTAAAGAAAGCCCAATAGTCGAAGCAGAATTCATCGATCAACCAGTCTCACCGGACCCCATTATTGACAATAAAACCATCACTAAATCCTTTGCAGGGGTTCATGCTAGTCCTTCGGTTAGAAAATTAGCAAGAGAATTAGGAGCAGACCTGACCTTGATTGAGGGGACAGGCATGAAAAGAAGAATTTTACCAGAAGATTTAAAATCACATATTAAAGCTATATTGTCAGGCGGTAAATCAAATACATCTAACTCTCTACCCAGTATTCCCATCATTGATTTTTCAAGCTTTGGAGAAATAGAAACCTTATCTCTCAGTCGAATCAAGAAGATATCAGGACCGCGTTTGCAGGCAAGTTGGATTAATATCCCCCATGTAACACAACACGATGAAATTGATATACATGAACTTGAACAAATAAGAATTGATATGAAAGAAGAGGCAAAGAATAAAAGCATACAATTATCTATTTTGCCTTTTATTATTAAGGCTATTACTAATGCTCTTAGTGAGTTTCCCGACTTTAATTCATCGCTTTCTTCTGATGGAAAAAAACTTATTAAAAAGAAATATATCAATATTGGGTTTGCTGCTAATACAGAGCAAGGATTGATGGTTCCAGTTTTAAAAGATGCTAAGAAGAAAAGTGTTTTAGACATTGCTAAAGACTTGAGTGAATTGAGCGAACTGGCAAGATCTGGGAAAATAAAGATTAATGATTTGGAAGGCGGGACTTTTACTGTATCAAGTTTGGGTGGTTTTGGTGGCACAGGATTTACACCTATTATCAATGCACCAGAAGTTGCAATACTTGGTATTGCTAGGGCACAAGTCAAACCTGTATTTAATAATGGACAGTTTTTACCAAAACTGATTCTACCAATTTCACTGTCTTATGATCATCGAGTCATTGATGGAGTTGGAGGCATACAATTTACAACTTATCTCAAACAACTGTTAGAAAATCCTGAAACATTTCTCAATGAGCTATCTTGAAATATGACTAACTTAATTATTCCTCAATTGGGTGATTTTGATGAAGTAGAAGTCATCGAGATACATATTAAGGAAGGGGATTATATAGAGAAGAATGATCCACTGATAACACTCGAGACTGAAAAGGCCGCAATGGATGTTCCTGCTGAATTTAGTGGAATAATAACATCCTTAAATATTCAATTGGGCGACAAGATTTCAGAAGGAGATCTAATTGGAGAGATAGCTAACGAGAAACAAGAGTCAGAAACTAAGCAAGTAGATGAACAAAAAGATAATGAGTATGACTTGATTGTTATTGGTGCTGGCCCAGGCGGATACACAGCTGCATTTAGAGCAGCTGATCTTGGATTAAAAGTTGCATTGGTAGATAAAAACTCAGATTTAGGCGGGGTTTGTCTTAATGTTGGTTGTATTCCATCCAAGGCTTTTTTACATGCGGCTAAAGTAATAGATGATTCCAAAGAAGCTAATATTGCAGGAGTTAAATTTAATCATCCTGAAATAGATATTGATGCTATGAAATCTTGGAAAAACAATTTGATCGATGGGTTAACCAATGGCCTAGATTTTTTAGCAAAAAAACGTGATGTTTCTGTATTTCACGGTGAAGCTTTTTTTCAGTCTACAGAATCAATAAGAGTTCAATTGACATCGGATGAAATTACACTTCATTTTAAAAACTGCATTATCGCAGTAGGCTCCGAGCCATTAGCACTGCCTTTTTTACCAATGGATCCAAGAATTATCGATTCTACAGGTGCTTTAGAGCCAGATCATATCCCAGCGAGTTTATTGATAATAGGAGGAGGCATCATTGGTCTTGAGATGGCTACGATTTATTCATCATTAGGTTCCAATGTGACAATTGTTGAGTTGACCAATACTTTAATGCCAGGAACGGATCATGATCTTGTAAGACCACTTGAAAAATATCTTACAGAAAAATGTAAAAATATTAAGAAATCAACGCAAGTAATCTCAGGAGAAGCCACAACAGAAGGAATTAAAATACAATTCAAACAATCGGATAACATAAGTGAAGAAACTTTTGAATCAGTCCTTGTTGCTATAGGTAGAAAATCTAATGGCCCATTGATCAATCTAGACAAGGCTGGTGTACAAATAGATGAGAATGGATTCATTGAAGTTGATAATCAAATGAGGACTAATATCAATAATATCTTTGCTATAGGCGATGTAGTTGGTAATCCAATGTTGGCTCATAAGGCCAGTTATGAAGGTAAAATTGCTGCAGAAGTGATATCAGGTAAGAAGTCATTTATGGATGCCAGATGCATACCTTCAGTGGCCTATACTGATCCTGAGGTAGCATGGGTGGGGTTAACTGAGGATCAGTGTAAGTTGGAGAATATAGCTTATGAAAAAGGAGTTTTTCCTTGGTCGGCAAGTGGTCGGTCACTCACCATAGGAAGGAAAGAAGGGCTTACTAAATTGCTGTTTGATCCTCAAAGTAAAAAAATTATTGGCGGCGGCATTGTTGGAACCAATGCAGGAGATTTGATAGCTGAGATTTCTTTGGCCATAGAAATGAATTGTGACGTGGAAGATATCGCACTCACTATTCACCCCCATCCAACGCTTGCTGAATCGATTGCTTTAGCTGCTGAGGCTTTTGAAGGAACAATTACTGAGCTTTATATTAAACCTTAGCGGGTTTAAATTTACCCATTACTAGGGTGTAAAGAAAGACTGATAAAAAGATTACTGCCGCACAATAATAATTAATTAATCCCATGTTATTCCCTTGTATCAAAGAAGCGATAACACCATGTCCAATTGCTATACCACCCAATTGAGAAGCTGGAATAAGTACTGAATAATTACCTGATTCATCTACACTGGCTATCAGACCCATTAGAAATGGTCCGACAAAGTTCCAAGCGGTTTGAAATAAGATAACTCTTAAGGCAAAACCTAGCCAAGTAATCTCACCTTGGAAAGATAAAATAATTATGACTTGGATAGCTAATGCAAAACATATAGCAACACTTCGATTGATTTTAGATGCTAGTGCTGAAGCTGACAATGGTCCAATGATACTCAACGCTGTACTTAAAAATAATGCAGTACCAACATCTTCAGCTTCAATATTCATAGAGATGCCATAAGGAACAAGATTATTAAAGAAAGGTCCAACTCCCATTTGCCATATAACCATGATAATTAGAGCCATTACTGGAAGAATTAAAAACTTATTATGAGTTGATTTCTTACTATTTTTATCAGCAGCTGAAACGGCAAGTTTTGAAGTAAAGAATAAAGCAATAATGCCAAGTACAATTGCTGGTGCACACATCCCAGCGATGCCAAAAATTGCTATGGCTTGTGGTACGAATAATGCTGTTAAAGATCCCATAATAACTTGAGATGCAACACTATAACCAAAGTTTTTATCTGGTTCTGATGTAGCTCCTATTGCTGCTACACCCAGTGCAAATGCTGTCCCATGACCTAGTAGTCCTGTTAAGAATCGAATTGCTAACAAAGAGTTAAAATCTGAAACATAGCAAGAGATTATATTGCCAATAATAATAGCGGACAGCGCCAATGCAGCAACTTTTCTCCAATTGTATTTTCCAACCCAAATGATTCCCAACAAAGAAGATAAAGACATTCCAGATATTTCAGCTGAGGAAATTAAATTTGCATTCGATTGACTAAAATTAAGCTCTGATAGCATGCCACCAACAAAGAAAGGCATTCCAAAGATCATATAAACTCCAGCACATCCAATTAATATTGCAGCTATAACTTCACTACGTTCATTATTTCTTATCATTTTATTTTTTCTTTTGATTCACAAAGTTTATTTATTTTACATTGATAGCATAAAGGTTTTCTTGCAATACAGGTATACCTACCATGCATAATGAGATGATGATGAGCATTAAATAGAAATTCTTCAGGTATTATTTTCATTAAGCCTTTTTCAATGTCTATTGGTTTAACCCCTTTGGCAAGACCTATACGATTGGATACTCTAAAAACATGGGTATCCACAGCAATGACGGATTTCCCAAAAACAGTATTTAAGATTACATTCGCAGTTTTTCTTCCGACTCCTGGAAGTTCTTCAAGACTATCTCGTTCATGAGGCACTTGACTGTTAAATTTTTTAACCAGTATTTTGCAAGTCAATATGATATTTTTTGCCTTATTATTGAATAGACCAATTGTTTTGATACTTTCTTTTAACTTAGCAGTACCAAGATGAATCATTTGTTCAGGAGTGTTTGCAATTTGAAATAAAGATTTAGTGGCGTTATTTACACTTTTATCAGTTGCTTGAGCTGAAAGAATAACCGAAATTAGTAGTTCAAAGTTGGAATTAAAGACTAATTCAGTCGTAGGTTTAGGATCAGATTCAGTTAAGATCTTAAAAATATTACCTGCCTTAATTTTATTCATGGCGCTTAAGAAAAGATTTATCTAACTTTTTGCCCCGCGGATGACCCGTCATCTGGTGATATTAGGAAAACACCCTCATCATCATCTCCCGCTGCTAGTAGCATGCCTTCAGAAACTCCAAATCTCATTTTTCTTGGTTCTAAATTAGCTACCACTACAATATTTTTACCAATCAGCTCTTCTGGACTATAGAAACCTTTAATGCCTGCAAAAATAGTTCTTTCTTCATTGCCTAGATCAACTGTTATTTTTATTAGTTTGTCCGCTTCTGGGATATCCTCAGCATTAATTACTTTAGCGACTCTAAGATCTACTTTCATAAATTCATCAAAATTTATCATTTTATTCTCCATTATTTGATTTACATAGAATCTTTAATTATCAATTCAATATCTTCTTTTTTAATACGAGTTAATAAGGCTGGATAATCATTAATCTTATGACTCAATATAATTTTATTTATGTCATTCCAGCACTGAGAATCTAGATTTAAAAATTGTTCAGCTTCTTTAGCAATAGCAGGAACGACAGGTTTTAGATACACCATTAATATAAAAAAAAGATTTATAGCGGTGGAACAAACAGCATGTACTTTATCATAATTTAATTCATCTTTAATAAGCACCCAAGGCTTCTCTTTTTCTAAATATTGATTGGCTTGATCAGCAAGCAGCATAATTTTTCTCATTGCTTGCCCAAATTCTCTTTTTTCATAGAGCAAACTAATACCATCAGATGCATCTTGAAATGTTTTAATTAATTCAGGGTTATCAACAGATTGAGATACTTTATTTTCAAAATATTTGTTAATAAAATTAGCTGATCGGCTCGCAATATTTATCCATTTTCCAACTAAATCTGAGTTCACTCTTTTTTCAAAATCATTGGTATTAAGATCAAAGTCATCTATTCCAGAGTTAGTTTTATAAGCATAGTAATATCTTAAATACTCAGGTTTTGAATGATTGAGATAAGTTCTAGCTTTTATAAAAGTGCCTCTTGATTTTGACATCTTCTTCCCATTGACAGTGAGAAAGCCATTGACATAAATTGCATTTGGTTTTTTGAGTCCAGCTCCTTCTAAAACAGCAGGCCAAAACAAAGCATGAAAATAGATGATATCTTTACCGATAAAATGAACCAGATGGCAATCGGCATTCTCACTAAAATAGTCTTCATAGATAACATTACTTTTTGTTGTAAGGTTTTTTAAAGAAGCAAGATAGCCAATAGGTGCATCCAGCCAAACATAGAAATATTTATTATCTTCGCCTGGAATCTTAAACCCAAAATAAGGATGATCTCTTGATATATCCCAATCTTTTAGACCCATAGAAAACCATTCATTGAGCTTCCCTTTAACCGCATCGTTCATGTCTATTGTTGGAATCCATTTTTTGAGCATGCCTTCAAAGTGACTGAGCTTCATAAAATAATGTTCTGATTTCTTGAGGATTGGTGCATCACCTGATAATACTGATATTGGGTTTATGAGATCTGTAGGTTTGTAAGTGGCGCCACATTTTTCACAGTTATCCCCATATTGATCTTCGGTTGAACATTGTGGACAGATTCCTTTAACATAGCGATCAGGAAGGAAGATTTCTTGTATTTTGTCATAAGATTGTTCAATTATTTTTTTCTCAATATGCCCTGATTTATTTAATTCATTAAATATTTCTCCAACCAAAGTTTCATTCTCTGCTGTATGGGTGGAATGATAATTATCAAATTCAATTAAAAAATCCTGAAAATCTTCACTGTGTTCTTTTGTGTATTGTTCAGCTAATGCTTCAGGTTCAAGCCCAATAGCTTCAGCACTTAGCATTATTGGTGTTCCATGAGAGTCGCTTGCACATAAGTAGAGGCAATCTCTCTTTTTCATTTTTTGATAACGAACCCAAATATCAGCTTGAATGTAGCCTACTAGATGCCCAATATGTATTGAACCATTGGCATACGGTAATGCATTGGTCACCAATATCTTTTTACTTATTTCGTTAGTGGATGTCATCTAACCATTATTCCTTAATATTGTCAGAATTTATATTGATAAGTAATAGTGGCAATAATGTAAGATTTGCTATTAATGCAATTAACATCGCAAATGCTGTAAAGGTTCCAAAGTAGATAGTGGGTACAAAATTTGAGAGCGATAATATAGAGAAACCTATAATAATAATTATAGAAGTATAATAAATAGCTTTACCTATACTGGCATGTGAATTCTTAACCGCTATTTTTGAAGAACAACCCAATTCAATCTCTTTTCTGAAGCGATGAATGTAATGAATGGAATGATCCACTCCAATTCCAATACAAATTGCTGCAATAGTAATCGTCATAATATCAAGAGGTATACCCAACCAGCCCATTAAACCAAGCACTGAGGCTGAAGCTAGAATACTTGGAATAATCGCTACAAAAGCATATTTTAAAGATCTGAATAGAAATAAAAACATGATTAAGATAGCTAGAAAAACAACACCAATGGTCAGTATTTGAGAACGAATTAAGCTTTCCAATACATTGTTGTAGAGTACCAACATTCCTGTGAGCTTGATTTGTGATTCTTTTAAACCTATTTCTTCAACCAAGTCTTTCTTTATTTTTTTGATTAGCTCATTACGTTGAAGATCAGGGTAGGATTCAAAAACTCTGAATGAGATTCTAAGCTGGTTACCATCTTCTGATAAGTAAGGATCAAATAAGGCTTCCTTGACATCCTGTGGAACTTTCTTATAAAGCAATGAGAGGAAGAAAGTATCTATTTCTTCGCCATCATTTAGCGTTTTTAGAACATCCATTGTGGTAGAAATAGAAACTACTTTTCCTGCTTCATCTAATGATTCTAAATAATCATGAACTGAATCTATGGTTTTTAAACGAAAAGAGTTATACCAGTAACTGTCCGCACCAATATCATATTCCGTTTTATCTTCTTCAAGAAAACCATCTTCAAAAAACTCGTCTTCAAAAAACTCGTCTTCATCCATAGGACTTAGTTTTTCTTCAAAGTAACTCGGATCAGCTTCAATAATAATATCCAATGGAGTTGTTCCTCCAAGTTCCCTATCTATGACACTCAAACCTTGATAAATTTCAGTATTTTCTTTAAAAGCTTTAATGAATTGGTTTTCCGCAGTAAGACTAAATATACCAATGGTACTTATAATAGCCATGATCAAGAAGGCTGAAAATGTGGATTTAGGTTTATTTAAGACTAAATCAGATAGAGAGTTAGTAATACCCAATGTTAGATCCTTTTCTTTCTCCAAGGGAAGTTTTTTAAGTTGCACTAAAATCGATGGAAATAGAAGAAAAACCATAATGAAAATAGCTCCCATACTAATGAGCATCATCCAGCCAAAGTCAATGACTGGTTTTAATCCAGCTACCAACAGGGAAGCAAAGCCCACCATAGTAGTGATAGTGGTGTATAGACAGGGCTCCCATTTATCAATTAATGTTTGCTGTACTAACCAAATTTGAGATGCTTTTGGATGCAGTTGATTTAATTCTAAATACCTAACTGTGAGATGAACCGATACGGATAGACTAAAAATCAACAATAATGCTACAAAGTTTGCCGAAACAACTGTGACTGGCCATCCAACAATACCAAGAAATCCAGTCATCACAACCAATCCAAGCAGGCAACATGCCATTGAAATGAACATCCATCTTGGATTTTTAAAAATAAGTAATAATGAAATGATTAAGAATAATAAAAGAGAGACTCCAAATACTTCAATATCATTTTGTATAAAATCAATCATATCAACTGTAATCATTGGGACGCCACCAAGAAAAATCTTACCATCATCTTGATATTTACTTAATACAGCCCTAATATTTTTTATCATTAAAGCATTTTCAGCTCTGTACGAAGTTCTCAAATTTTTAATGTCAGTAGAAAGTTCTTCTAGTGCAAGTTTTTCATTATTATTTAGCGTCTGAGTTAACCTTTTTGCTCTCAGTTCATCTCTTTGATTGATTAAAGAATTTAAGGATTCATTGATTACTAGATTAAGCAATAATGCCGTTGTTCTCCCATCATTGCTAATGATTAGATTCTTATACAAAGTACTATTGAGTAACTCATCTTTTGCTAAGATTTTATCTGTTTCAGGACTGAGGTAATTGGGTGCATTTTCTGAAAGTTCTGAAAGGCTTTTAGGCGGTGACTTTAGTAAAGGAACATCCAGTATGGATACCACTGAATCCACAGAATTCAACTCTTCTAATTCATTTCTTAGCCGAGTTAAACTACTGATGATAATTGGATCAAAAAGATCAGCATGGGGCTGATATGTCACCACTAAAAATTCATCGTCTCCATAACGAGCTTTGATGTCTTTGTAGTACTTTAAATCTTTATCACCCTCTAATAGTAGAGTGTCTGAAGAGGCATCAAGTTGAAAATCATCAACCCAATTTAAAAATACTCCAAAAACAAGTAATAGAAAGAATATTACAAATTTTGGAAATTCAACCAATTTTCTTAACATTTTATTTATCATCAATAATGATCCATGCCTATACAGATATAAACTATAATCCAAAACATAACTAAAATTCTAGTTTGACCTAGAATTTTAGTGCATCATACTTATTTAAATAGGAAATTATAAGTTTTCTCGTTATTAGTAGGCTAAAAATGACAATTAAATCAGATAAATGGATCAAAGAAATGGCTAGTAATCATGGCATGATTAATCCTTTTTCAGATAAGCAAATAAGAAAAAGAAATCAAGAAAGAATCATTTCATACGGTACTTCCAGTTTTGGTTATGATGTCCGTTGCTCTAATGAATTCAAGGTTTTTACAAACATTCATTCCGCTATTGTTGACCCAAAAGAATTTGATGAATCAAGTTTTGTGGATTTTAATTCTGATGTTTGTATCATACCTCCGAACTCATTTGCCTTAGCAAGAACCATAGAATATTTTAAAATTCCAAGGAATGTTTTAACCATTTGTTTAGGTAAATCGACCTATGCAAGATGTGGAATTATTGTTAACGTTACTCCCTTAGAACCCGAATGGGAGGGTCATGTGACTTTAGAATTTTCAAATACAACACCATTGCCTGCAAAAATATATGCGAATGAAGGTGTTGCTCAAATGATTTTCTTTGAGTCTGATGAAGAATGCGATGAATCGTATAAAGATCGTGAAGGCAAATATCAAGGTCAAACTGGCGTTACATTGCCTACAACCTAAAAATCATCAATAACAATAGGATTTATAAGCTTTTTTCCAAATAGATAAGGCTCTTCATTGATAATCTTTAAATTCTCATTAGCTAGGTAACTAATGACCATTGGGTAAATAATGTATTCACCTTCCATAACCCTTCTTCTTAGTGATGAGACAGTATCACTAGACTTAATTTTTGTTCTAAATTGAATAATTACAGAACCAGAATCTATCTCATTAACAACTAAATGGACACTACTACCATGATAGAGTTCATTATTTGATAAGGCACGTTGATAGGTATTAAGTCCTTTTAGTTTAGGCAGGAGAGAAGGGTGGATATTGATTATTTTTCCTGAATAAAGACTGCAGAAGCTTTTTGATAAGATACGCATATATCCTGCAAGTATTACAATATCAGGGTTTATATTTTCAACATATGCCTCTAACTGATCGTCAAAAATTCTAATATCCTTATATTTTTCAAAATTAAAAGCATGAGTATCTATATTAAACTTTTTGGCTATTTTCAGTCCAAGAGCTTTTGGGTTATCAGAAATAACAGAAGTTATACTTAAGTTAAGCTTTTCTTTATCAATATGCTTGAGTATGGCCTCTAAGTTAGTACCTGCTCCAGATATTAGACAAACAGCTTTCATCATCCGTTTGTTATTCTATTGAAACTGTTTGATTGCCTGATTTGATTTCTCCAATAACAAAGGATTTATGGCCCAGCAAAGATAATTTTTTGATAATTCCATCTTGATCGTTTTGATCTATAACGATCACCATCCCAATACCGCAGTTGAAGGTTTTTAGCATTTCATCATCTGTTATGTTTCCTTTTTCTTGTAACCACTGAAATATAGAGGGTCTATCCCAAGAAGAGCTATCAATCATTGCATTAGAATTCTTATTTAGTATTCGTACAATATTTTCTTTAAATCCTCCTCCAGTGATATGTGCAATTCCTTTGAGATCATAAGATTCAATCAGATTAAGTATTGCATCAACATAGATAGTAGTAGGTGCAGTTATTGCATCTATTAATTTTGTTTCACCAAGCATCTCATTTTTATTAATGCCTTTTAATTCAATAATTTTTCTGATTAAAGAGTAACCATTAGAGTGAGGTCCAGAAGAGGCGATCCCTATAATGATATTACTTTCTTCTATTTTTTCACCATCAATAATATTGTCATAATCCACAACGCCTACACAGAAGCCAGCTAGATCAAAGTCACCTGCTTTATAGACACCAGGCATTTCTGCAGTTTCCCCGCCAATAAGAGCCATCTTAGACTCTTTGCATCCATCAGCAATTCCATTAATAACTTTTGTTGCAGATTCAACATCTAATTTAGAGGTTGCATAATAATCTAGAAAAAACAATGGCTTAGCGCCTAGAGTAATAATATCATTAACGCACATTGCCACTAAATCTATTCCAATTAAATCAAGTTTTTCAAACTCTTTAGCAAGCATTACTTTGGTACCAACACCATCAGTTCCAGAGACAAGTATGGGTCTTTTATAATGAGCAGTTTCTAATTCAAATAAAGCTCCAAATCCACCAATTTGAGATAGAACATTTGAATTGAGAGTCTCTTTAATGGAGGGTTTTATTTTTGTAATAAGACTATTAGCAGAATCTATATCAACTCCAGAATCAGCATAGGTTAGATTTTTATTTTTAATTTCTTTTGTCAAAATTCAATTAAATGGATTTCTATTTTTTAGGATATAATTTCTTCAAGTTGTATATTAACATCAAGAAACTATTTATTCTTTTACCTTTTTTATACTTTAATCTGGAGAACTAGTTGACACTTTCTTTTATTCCTAATTTTATTTGTATAGTTCGCATTATGCTTATTATTCCAATAGTATTTTTACTTTGGAATCAGGATTACCTTTTATCTTTATTGCTTATAGCAATTGCAGGATTGTCTGATTTTTTAGATGGTTTTTTAGCAAAAAGAAATAATTGGAGATCCGAGCTAGGCGCTATGTTAGATCCGACAGCAGATAAATTGTTACTTGTTTCTCTCTTTATAACGCTTTATAAAATGAACCTTATTCCTTATTGGCTCACTGTTAGTGTGATAATGAGAGATGCGATGATCATATTTGGGCTATCTTTGTATCGTTATTTCATAGGCAAGCCAAAAATATTGCCATCTCAAATCAGTAAAGTTAATACATTTATGCAAATTATTTTTGTTTTACTGGTTATTGGAGGACAAATTTTTGAAATACTTTATATCCCTACAGTAATTTTTGGTTCAATTGTATTTGTCACTTCAATTCTAAGTGGGTTGGATTATTGGATCAGGTGGAGCTTTGAAGCTAAAAAAAGAATAAACCTTAATGGTGTCTAAGTGCAGCAGCTCCCGTTACCAGTAAATATTTCAGACTATATGATCTTTGAGTCATTCTTTGCAGGGAGCAATGATCATATTTATAAATTACTACAAACCAATGAGCAGAAATTCCTCTGGATTGCAGGTGAGAAGGGGACTGGAAAAACACACCTTTTACAAGCAAAAATAAATCAAATTAATCATAATCAATCTAAGTTGATGTATCTTCCTATGAGGGAGTTAAATCAGTTCAGCCCAGAGATATTGGACGATATGGATCAAATGGATTTGATATGTATTGACGACATCCATTTAGTATTAGGATCTAAAATATGGGAAGAAAAATTACTAGATTTATATGAGAGAATTCAAAATACAAAAACTGTATTTATTGTCTCATCCAAGGATTCCCCTCAGGGCGGTAATTTTTTAATTCAAGATCTATTATCAAGGTATTCAACAGCCCTAGTGCTTCGCCTTAATGTATTAAAAAATATGGATATAGTTAGAGCAATTCAATTGCATGCAAAGATTAGAGGTTTTAATTTATCTGACGATGCTGCAAAATTTCTTCTCAGACGAGTGAGACGTGATGTTTGTAGTTTAGTAGAGATAATAGAGATATTAGACTATGAATCGCTCGCAAAAAAAAGAAAGTTAACAATTCCTTTTATCAAATCTGTCCTACATATTGAATGATTGTCTCTAACTTTAATCATTACTTGACCTCATTCATTTAGCTTGATACTTTTTATTGATACCTTTATATTTCAAAAAATTAGATATGTTGAACAAAAAACTAATCACGGCAACTCTCGTATCAATTTTTATTTATTCATGTGCAAGTATGCCTCCACTCCAAGAAATGAGTAATGCAAGACAAACTATATCTGCTGCCAAAGAATTGAGCGCTACTGCAAAAGATGATCAAAGGATATTAGAAGCTGAGCGACTTCTTTCCAGGGCTGAGAGACGAATTGAAGTTAGTCTGTATGATGCAGCAAGACAGGATGCTCTTAGAGCTCAAAAACAAGCCATTGAATATTTAGAAGCTGAGATTTCTAAAAAACCTAAATAACTTCCAAAGAAACTATTTTTTTTCAAAGTAACTTTTAATGGCATCAATACCAATGTCTTGATTGCCGTCTTTGTCTCTTTCAACCAGTTCTATTGTATTATTTTTCAGTCCTCTTTCGCTGACAATAATTTGATATGGAATACCAATCAGTTCAGCTTCAGCAAATTTTACTCCAGCTCTTTCGTTACGATCGTCAAGAGCAACTTCATATCCTGATTTCAATAAATCTTTATAGATTTGATTAGACTTTAATAGGACTGTTTCATCATCTTTCTTAGTGATTGCAATGATAATTATTTTAAAGGGAGCTATTTCTTTAGGCCAAATAATTCCTGATTTATCATGATTCTGTTCTATAGAAGCAGCAACAATCCTTGAAATTCCAATTCCATAGCAACCCATAATGGGGTCCACTGATTTTCCAGTATTATCCAAAACACTGCATTTCATACTTTTGCTATATTTATCTCCTAGTTGAAATATATGACCAACTTCTATACCTCTGGCGAATGTTAATTCACCACCTCCAGGAGCTGTATTGCCCTTGATAGTCTCAACATTAGCAGCAAAACCTTCTTCATCACAATAACCAATCTTGTCTTCGCCTGATTCAGCTAGCACATGATATTCATGTGAAGTGGATCCCCCGATTTCCCCACTATCGGCTCTGACTTTACGATAATTTAATCCTAACTGCATAAAAATATTGTCATATGCATGCCCTATTTTTTCATACTCATCATCCATTGAAGGTTGATCCAGGTGAAATGAATAAGAGTCTTTCATTAAGAATTCTCTGGCACGCATAACACCAAATCTAGGTCTAATTTCATCTCTAAATTTTGTTTGTATTTGGTAAAAGTTAACGGGTAATTGTTTGTAGGTATTTAGTTCACTTCTAACAATATCTGTTATGACTTCTTCATGGGTTGGTCCAAAGCAGAATAACCGATCATGTCGATCACTCATTTTTAATAGTAAGTTACCATATTCGTCCCATCTTCCAGTTTCTTCCCACAGTCTTGAGGGTTGAATTGCAGGCATCAGAATTTCCAATGCTCCTGTTGCATCCATTTCTTTCCTAACTATGTTTTCTATTTTTTTTAAGACTTTGAGGCCCAAAGGCATCCATGTGAATAATCCAGAGGCTAACTTTTTTATCAATCCTGATCTCAGCATAAGTCTATGGGAAGTTAATTCTGCTTCTGCAGGTGTATCTTTATAAGTTTTGAGCGGGTATTGTGATAGTTTCATTGAAATATTTTTAAGTGATCTGTTATTTTTTATAATTTATTTAGCTATTGTTGAATTATCTAATGTTACTAACATTAATGATATCACCTTCTTATTTCCAAGATAACCTGCATTTCTCTATAATGGACTCTTATGAACATTGAAAAAATAAAGAATAAAGACAGAAAAAAGATTAAGAAAGGTATATTCCTTCTTCCAAATCTTTTTACAACTGGAAACCTTTTTGCAGGATGTTTTTCTATTTTTTGTGCCATTGATGGAAACTATCAGGCTTCTGCTATAGCTATCTTTGTTGCTGTTTTTTTAGATGGATTGGATGGAAAAGTTGCCAGAGCTACCAACGCTGTTTCTGATTTTGGGAAAGATTATGACAGTCTTTGTGACTTGGTATCCTTTGGAATTGCTCCTGCAATATTTTATTATTCTTGGGCATCAGATAATCCATATAATCTAGTTACTGTAAGAATAACGTGGCTTATTTCATTTTTTTACATTGCCACTACGGCACTTCGACTGGCTCGATTTAATAATCACCTCCAACTCAAAGATGAAAATCATTTTTTGGGTTTACCTTCACCAGCCGCTGCTACTTTATGTGCTGTAATTATTTGGCAGTGTGATTTGAATTTCATTGATCCCATATTGAGTCATATTTTTATTTCGATGGCTATGTTGTCATCGTCCTTATTAATGGTTTCAAATATACAATACAATAGTTTCAAGGATACACGTTCTTTGAATCGTATTCCTTTCTCAAATACTCTTTTGGTACCTCTTATCTTAATTTTAATTTTCTTACATCCATCTCTAGTACTAACCATTATGTCAGTTACTTACCTTTTTTCTGGACCTATCAGTTTAATTAGAGGTTTAATTATAAAAAAAGATAAACCTCTCATGCAAGATCCTGAATAAAGATAATATGCTTTTAGACAGGAAAGATACTCTTCAAAAAATTGGCATCGATGTTTATCACCAAAGAAAGAAAGATGCTGCAAAGAAATTAAATAGTAATCAAGCAGATGTATGGAAAGCATTAGAGAAAAATGTTTCATCTTGTCAGAAGTGCTCACTTCATGAATCAAGAACACAAACAGTATTTGGAGTTGGAGATACTAATGCTGACTGGCTCTTTATAGGAGAAGCACCTGGGAAAGATGAAGACATCAAAGGTGAGCCATTCGTTGGGCGAGCAGGGCGATTGCTTAATGAGATTATTTTTGCTTCAGGTCTTACTAGAGAAAGTGTGTTTATAGCAAATATTCTAAAATGCAGACCTCCTAATAACAGAGACCCACATCAAGAAGAAGTAGAAAGCTGTTTTGTATACTTAAAAAAACAAATTGAATTGATTAATCCAAAGATTATTATTGCTGTAGGTAAAATTGCAGCTCAACAGTTATTAAATACCGATCAAACAATGGCAGATCTGAGGGGCTCTATACACTCCTTTGGCAAGAAGGATATTCCTCTGGTCGTTATTTATCATCCAGCCTATTTACTTAGAAGTCCTACTCAAAAATCAAAAGTTTGGTCAGATATTGTTCTTGCAAAAGAAAGTATTAATTAAATTATGGGCATTCTGAAAAGAAAAAAGATTGTTTCATGGGCTTTGTATGATTGGGCTAACTCTGTTTTTGCTACTACAGTGATGGCAGGATTTTTTCCAATATTCTTCAAATCTTTTTGGGCTGCAGATCTCTCTCCAATAGAAAGTACAGCAGCCATAGGAACAGCAAATTCACTTTCAGGTCTCTTTATAATGTTGTTAGCTCCAATTTTAGGAGCTTTTTCTGATGTAAGAAAAATAAAGAAAAAATTCCTAGCTTTTTTTGCTGCTACAGGAATATTGAGCACAGCTTATTTTTATTTTATACCCCAGGGTGATTGGTTCTATGCAGCATTTTTATATACTGTAGCGGCAATAGGTTTTTCTGGCGGTAATATTTTTTATGACTCTTTGATAGGCTCAGTTTCAAATAATAATGAAAGAAATAAAGTTTCATCTCTGGGTTATGCATTGGGTTATTTAGGAGGAGGCATTCTATTTATAGTCAATGTTTTAATGTATTTAAATCCAACTTGGTTCGGGTTAGCTTCTGATATTGAGGCTATACTCTATTCTTTTTTATCTGTATCTATCTGGTGGGCAGTTTTTTCTATACCGTTATTTATGAATGTTGATGAGAAGCCTAATTTATCTCCATCTCAAAGTATTTGGATTGATATATTACATTCATTCAAATCAGTGATGTCTACTTTGAAAGAAATAAAAAAACACAAAAGAGCAGCCTTGTTTTTAATTTCTTATTGGCTCTATATGGATGGAGTAGATACGATTGTAAGAATGGCGACTGCTTATGGATCTGACATAGGATTGGATACAACTTCTATGATCACCGCATTAATAATGACTCAATTTATAGGTTTCCCAGCGACTTTAGTTTTTGGAATGTATGCAGATAAAATTGGTTTTAAAAAGATACTCACTATAGGAATCTCTATCTATATAATCATTTGTTTTTTTGCAGCTAATATGAACACTGCTACTGAGTTTTATATTATAGCAGGAGCTGTTGGACTGGTTCAGGGTGGAGTTCAAGCTATCAGTAGATCTTTCTTTAGTAGTTTAATTCCTAAAAATAAGGAAGCTCAATTTTTTGGTTTCTATAATTTAGTTGGTAAGTCAGCTGTTTTAATAGGTCCATTGTTAGTTTCATGGGTTGCTTATATTTTTAATAACCCAAGGTTTGGAATATTAAGCTTATTGATACTCTTTATACCTGGATTGGTACTCCTTTGGATGGTTCCTGATAAGGAGCTAACCCAATGACATCATTTCTATTTGATGTTCTATCTTAATTTTATCTTCAGATAATAATTCAGACTGTGATATAAGTTTTTCAACCACATCTTTTGGAGCTTTAGATTTAAAATTTTTATTTTCAAGTCTTTGACTCACTGAACTGAGATTTTTTTGTATTTGGATTAATTTTTTTTCTAATCTTTTTCTTTCTGATTCAATATCTATTAGTCCTTCTAATGGGATATAGATCTTCATGCTACCCAGTAATGAAATAGCAGACAAAGGTGGTATATCATTGATTGTTTTTATTTCAAAAATATTTGCCATATCTTTTATAAAAACACTTGTTTCATTTAAAAGAATAAGATCTTCTTCACTTGCATCTTGAAGGAGAATTGGAATTTGTATTTTAGGTGCTATATTCATCTCTGAACGAATTTGCCTAATATTTGTTACGAATGATTGCATCCATTCAACTTTTTGAATTGTTATTTTGTCATAAAATAGACTTTCTTTTTTAGGATAAGAACTTACCATAATGCTTTTTTTAGAGGAATTAAAATTAAAGGATTTCCATATTTCCTCTGTTATAAAAGGGACGATGGGATGCAGTGCTCTCAGAGCTATATCCAATGTGTTCAATAAATTTACTTTTGTTTGTTTTTTATTATTATCTGAAAAATGATCTGTTGAATTTAGAATTGATTTACTTAACTCAAGATACCAATCACAAAAATCATTCCATATAAATTCGTACAGTGAGCTTGCCACTAAATCAATACGATATATTTTGATATTTTTTTCTATGGATTGTAATAATAGATGAAGTTTGGATTGAATCCATATATCGGGAATCAATAAGCTTTCTTTTGGCAACGAATTAGAATCTAGTGTTATCTCTTCTGTATTTATTTTCACAAACCTGGCTGCATTCCATAACTTGTTGCAGAAATTTTTATAGCCTTCAATACGATTCAAATCAAAACGGATGTCTCTTCCTGTTGTGGCTTGTATTGCAAATGTAAATCTAAGTGCGTCAACCCCAAATTCAGGAATGCCTTTTGGAAATTCTTTTTTTGTTTCCTCAATGATTTTTGAAGCCATTTCTGGTTGCATAAGACCTTCTGTTCTTTTGCTGATTAATGTATCCAGGTCAATGCCATCAATTATGTCTATAGGATCAAGGATATTGCCTTTTGATTTAGACATTTTATGCCCATTTTTATCTCGGACCAATCCGTGAATATAAACTTCTTTAAATGGCAACTCATCCATAAAATAGAGCCCCATCATTATCATTCGTGCCACCCAAAAGAAAATGATATCAAATCCAGTCACCAAGACATTCGTTGGGTAAAAAGTTTTTAAATCATCTGTTTCATTGGGCCACCCTAGACTTGAAAAAGGCCATAAAGCTGAAGAAAACCATGTATCTAAAACATCTTCATCCTGTTTTAATTTTTCCAAACTTGAAAGATTGTATTTTTTTCTAATGTCTTCTTCAGATTTTCCAACAAAAACATTGCCTTGCTCATCATACCAAGCTGGAATTCTATGACCCCACCATAATTGTCTGCTTATGCACCAATCTTGAATGTTTTCCATCCATTCAAAATATGTTTTGGACCAATTGTGTGGAACAAAAATTAATTCTCCACTTTTTACAATATCTATTGCTGGTTTGGCTAACCTCTCAGTGCTTACATACCATTGATCTGTAATATAAGGTTCAAGTATCGCTCCACTTCTATCACCTCTAGGTACGCTTAAGCTATAATCTTCAATCTTTTCTAGCAAGCCCAGCTTGTCCATATCTGATACGATTGATTTCCTTGCTAAAAAACGATCCATTCCCCTGTATTTTTTCTTAACATTTGTGTTGATCTTGGCATCTTTAGTAAGAATATTGATGACTTCCAAGTCATGACGTTTTCCAATCTCAAAATCATTAAAATCATGTGCTGGAGTGATCTTGACACAACCACTTCCAAAATCTTGATCTACATAATCATCAGCTATAATGGGTATTACTCTTTCGGATATAGGAAGTATTATATTTTTACCAATATATTTTTGATACTTTAGGTCATCTGGATGAACAGCTACGGCTGTATCACCCAACATAGTTTCAGGACGAGTGGTAGCAACTACCAAGAACTCATCAGAATTTTCAATAGGGTATTTAAAATGAAAGATTTCTCCGGGCTCTTCTGATTGATTGACTTCTAAATCTGAAAGTGCTGTCAGAAGTATTGGGTCCCAATTTACTAATCTTTTTCCACGATAGATTAATTTATCTTCGTATAATTTAATGAAAACATCTTGCACACCTTCTGCCAAATCATCATCCATAGTGAATCGTTCTTTAGTCCAGTCTGTAGAAGAGCCCATCCTTTTTAACTGAGCAGTAATTGTAGTACCAGATTTATTTTTCCAATCCCAGACTTTTGATATAAAAGCTTCTCGACCTAATTCTAATCGAGATGATCCTGATCTCTCTAATTGCCTTTCTACTACCATCTGAGTTGCTATTCCTGCATGATCAGTTCCAACTTGCCAAAGTGTATTTCTGCCTTGCATTCTATGATAGCGAACTAAAATATCCATTATGGTATCTTGAAATGCATGCCCCATATGGAGTGTTCCTGTGACATTTGGTGGCGGTATAACTATGCAATAAGGATCTCCAATATTGGAGGGTGAGAAGTAACCGGCTTTCTCCCAAGAGTCATATATTTTATTTTCTATGGAACTTGGATTGTATGACTTATCCATATTTAACTTACTTTATAGGCTTTAATATTAAATCCAATGGATTTATATTTTTTCCATCTTTCTCTGGCTTTTTCTTTTTTTTCATCAATATTTTCTATAATTTCATGAATTTTTTTTAAATGATTTGAAATATCAGGCATTCCATCACTCAGGTTAATAATGGCTTCAGCATCTTCAATTTCATTATCTATCCACCCAATTTGAACAGGTTGAGTATTATTACTATCTTGATCTACTAAGGTATGGGGAATGTAACTCTCTTGTCTAAATGTCCATAAAATTTTATCTAGTTCTTCTGCTTGTTTTTGAGTATCAGTCTTTATGAAAATAGGATTAATATTTTGTTTGTAGCCTTTTTCAATTAATTTGCATACATAGATTAAGAAATCTTTTCTTTCAATCGACTCAAAATGATGAAATAAAACATTTGTTTTAAGCTGCATATCAATTAAGTGCTCTGTTAATTAAAAATTCAGAAACCATTGCTACTGGCCTACCTGTAGCTCCTTTATTTGATCCCTCAAGCCAGGCAACACCAGCAATATCAATATGTGCCCAATCATAATCACCAACAAATTTCTGAAGAAAACACCCTGCAGTGATTGTTCCTGCACCAACTCCATTGGTGCTGATATTGGCCACATCAGCAAAATTACTTTTAATCTGCTTAGCATAGTCTTCGTTTAAAGGAAGTCTCCAAGTTGGATCATTACTTACTTCACCAGAATAACTTAATTCATTAGCAAGGCTTTCTGAATTAGTCATTAAGCCAGACATATGTTTCCCTAATGCCACAACACAAGCACCAGTTAGAGTTGCCATATCTATAATGAGTTCTGGTTTAAATTTTTGAGCATAGGTAAGTGCATCAGCAAGTATTAACCTGCCTTCTGCATCGGTATTTAATACTTCAATGGTTGTACCAGACATAGCAGTAACAATATCACCAGGCTTGGTTGCTCTGCTGCTGACTACATTTTCGCAAGCTGGAACTATAAATACCGCATTAATAGATAGTTTTAGTTCTGAGACCATTTGAAGCAGGCCAATTGTAGTTGCTGCTCCACACATGTCATATTTCATCTCATCCATTGCATTCGATGGTTTAAGAGATACTCCACCT
>CALMWC010000016.1 GCA_937801655.1 uncultured Gammaproteobacteria bacterium | reverse complement strand
CAGAGTTAGATTTTGAATTTCATTATTTTTTTACTAGAAAGTTCTGGTTTTCTTATCTTTCAAAAGCTCTCATAATTATGCCTGGTGGATTTGGAACTTTAGATGAATTCTTTGAGATTCTTACACTTATTCAAACTGGAAAAATTAAGAAAAAATTACCTATAGTCCTTTTTGGTAAAGACTATTGGAACCAATTAATTAATTTTGAAACTTTAGTTGAATATGGAACGATAAGCAGGAAGGATTTAGATCTTTTTTTACTTACGAGCAGTGTTGATGATGCTTTTGAGTATATTACATCAAGTCTTAATCCAAAATAATACTAGTTACTAATTTCAAAGAGGAATGCGATGAAAACAATTAAATTAATGAAACAATTACTTTTCTCTATATTTCTTATTCTTAATCTTAACGGAGGATTTTATACCAATCTTCATGCTGCCGACCTGATCCATTTGGATAAATCTGTGTTTGAAAATCTGATCAATACTAAGTTTGAAACCAACAATGCGGGTTTTGGAAGGTTGACCACTAGAGAATATGAGCTATTTACCAGTGAAGATGAAAATTTTTCAATTGGCATTTGGGAAGCCAAGAAAGGAAAAGAAGTTATGGATACGCCATATCCCTACAACGAATTTATGTATGTACTATTCGGACAAGTGGTCGTTAAAAATAGTGATGGTCAGACCATTACTTTTAATCCTGGCCAAGGGTTTATAACGCCTAAAGATTGGATGGGTTCTGTTACCATTACTGAAGATCTAGCGATCATTTATGCTATAGATGGCTTGAAACAAACAAAAAATGATGGACCTATTGATTTGGTTAAAATAAATGATGCAAGAGTATCCGCTTATGATCTGGGAGATTTTGAACCTTATCATCCTGAATACAGCAATCTACTAGCCAAAGGGATTACTCTTTTTTCAAATCAAGATGAAAGTTTTCAGGTAGGTATTTGGGAGTCTACATCAGGTTCTATACCTGCCGATGCAGAGTATTTTCATGGTTATCATGAGTTTATGTATCCCCTGATTGGTTCGATAGAATTATCTCATATCAATGGTCAAGTCAGTGTTACCAGACCGGGTGAAGGTGTTTTTATTCCTTCAAATTGGGATGGTGAGTTTGCAGTACCTGAAGGGGTTTTAAAGATATGGATTACTTATACAGAAACAGGAGTAACACCAAAGCTTTAATAGAATCTTGTTCCCCCTCCAGGATAGCGAGAAGTGAATAACAGGTACAAGGGAATGGTGGGTAGATAAATTAAAATGAATAGCAGATTGTGATTAATGCAGAGGAGAAGGAGAATGGAATGTATCCAAGCAGAGAGAAAGAGTGTTTATTTGTTTTATGCTCCAATGATCGTTATCTCACTTTGCCTGTTGGCTGCTCGAACTGAGTCTTCTCCCATGCCTGAAAATACTTATCAGAATGCGGTTGAACTCTTGACGACGTTCTCAGGTGAGAGAGCGGAGCAGTATGAGCCATTCTTCCAATTTTCAAATGAGGCTAGAATTGTGGGTGTCGAGATTCATGCTGTCGGAACAAACAACACAGACGCCCGGTATAACGCTGGGACCGAAGTTTGGAAACAGATCAATAATATTTTAAGGATTACGACGGCAGACGGATTCGAGGGCATATCCGGTGTGGTTTCTGAACATCAAGGAGAATTTAGTAATGAACACCTGCTCGAATTGCAGAGCGTTTCTGATGATCTCCTTGCACTCAGCTCACTGGATCCAGTTGAGGTTGGGACGATGCTAGACCAAATGAGACCCAACTTGAGCGATGCATCTCGTGCAAACATTGATATCGCATTGTGGGACTTGGCTGCACGCAGGTCAGGTCGTCCACTCTATGAGATGCTTGGAGCAAAACGAGATATGATTGAACCCTATGCGAGTCTCCCTTTCTACGACTCACTTCCCGAGTATGTTGAAGCGGTCAATAAATATGCGAAGCTTGGTTATTCAATTTTTAAGTTCCATGTCTGGGGTCAGATTGAAGAGGACTCTAGGCTCGTGAAGTTGGTTGAGCAGACATTTAAAGACTCCCCTTATCGGTTTATGATTGATCTCGAAGGAGCGTATGGCTTTGAGGACGCACTCAGACTCGGTGGGGAAATGGATGAGCGTTTATTTATCTGGCTCGAGGGACCCATCGATGATGAGCTTCTGGAGCAATATAGTGAACTCAATACCAGGCTTGCGTTACCAATCATTCCTGCTGGATACAATATTTATTCTCCAGACTTTATCAGACAGGGGATTAAAACTGGGTCTTGGGATGCGGGCAGGTTTGACGCTACAACCATCGGTGGTATTTCAAAAGCGCTTGAGCTCTTGATTATTGCCAATGATGCTAATCTTCCAATCGAAATTCAAAGCTGGGGTCATTCCTTAGCACAAGCTTCCAACCTCCACCTGATGTTGGCCAATGAACGGACTAAGTATTTCGAAGCTTCGATGCCGAAGGAGGCCTATGAGTTTGGTATGAAGAATGGGAACTTGCTTGATGGCGATCGTGTGATTGCACCAAAGGGACCCGGTTTAGGTATCAAGGTAGATTGGGATAGTCTGGTTAGGGCTGATTTCTATGTCAAAATCATATCCCCTAGAAATGTAGAATGATGCCAATAAAAAAATTTATAGACAAATTATTTGAACCTGTAAATATTAGAGAGAATTATTAGGAGTTAACCGATTGAGTAAAATTGCAAGAAGAGACTTTATTAATGGAACTTTAATGGTAGCTGGGACTTCCATGCTTCCTTTTAAAAGCAATAGTCAGGCAGTAATGGACGCACTCAAACCATCATATTACCCTCCAGCACTTACTGGACTTCGTGGCAGTCATCCTGGATCAAATGAAAATGCACATAGCCAAGCATGGACTAAACAAAAAGATTGGGGGTCTACAACCGATTTGAAGGAAGAGTATGATTTAGTGGTTGTGGGTGGAGGTATCAGTGGATTATCAGCTGCTTATTTCTACCAACAAGAGCATGGAAGAGACAAGAAGATATTGATACTAGACAATCATGATGATTTTGGTGGCCATGCCAAGCGTAATGAACATACTATAGATGGCGATACCCGATTGGGTGAGGGTGGTTCAGAGTCATTTGAATACCCACATGAATTTAGTGAAACTGTACTTAATCTTCTAAAGGATCTTGGTGTTGATCTGGATCGATTTAAGACAGCGTATGATACAGATTTCTTCAAAAGGAATGGCCTAGGTGCTGTCACCTATTTCAACAAGCAAATATTTGGTGAAGACAAAGTGGTGAAACATCCTTTTTGCGATTATCCGGGGTTTGTGGAAGGACTCATGCGTCCAACTTTATCGCATGAAGAAGCCGCTGCACAATCCCCATTGAGCAAAAAAGGTAAGCAACAATTGCTGCGTGTATTAAAGGCTAATCCAAATACATTAAAAGTACCTAAGAACGAATGGCAGGAATACATGCGTAATCATTCCTACTTTGATTATTTAAAAATAACATTAGGTGTCGATGACCCTGGAGTAATGAGAATGGCTAGACATTCTGTCGTTGACTATGGTGGAGCACCAGACCTGATGAGTATGGAAGAAGCATTGGATAGTGGAGCATTGGGTTTAGATTATTTTTCATGGAGTGATACGAATGATGAAGTAGCAGGGGATGGAGGGTATATTGAGAATACAGACACTTATTCCGTAAAAGAGCCTTTTATTCATCACTTTCCGGATGGCAATGCCACCATTGCACGTATGTTGGTGAAAAAGATGATTCCTGATATAGGACCGGGAGAAAATGTAGAAGAGATTGTCCTATCCAATTTCAAATATGATGAGTTAGATAAACCCAGTAATAGTGTTCGAGTTCGACTAAACAGCACTGTTGTGAATGTTCAGCATGGAGGCAATCCTTATAGTTCGAGCGATGTTTTCGTGAATTATATGAGTGACAACAAGTTGTATCAGGTGAAAGGTAAGGGTGTCGTGATGGCTTGTTATAACATGATGATTCCCTATATTGTTTCAGATCTTCCCAAAAAACAAGATGCAGCATTGAGACGATTGTCAAAGATTCCATTGCAATTCACCACCGTGGGTTTAAAGAACTGGAAGGCATTGAAAGAGATGGGAATCGGTATGGCTATGTCACCAGGAAATATACATCAAGCCATAGGAATGGACTTCCCGATCAGTATTGGGGGCTATGAGTTTACCAAGACCCCAGAGGATCCCTGTATCCTCCACATGAGATGCTGTCTCCTAGGAGAAACTGTTGGTGCACCTCGAATTGAACAGTTACGTGAAGCAAGATACAGGATGTTAGGGATGCAATTTAGAGATTATGAAGCAGAGATTAGAGACCATTTAGGAGGCATGTTACCGAAGGGTATATTTGATTTTGATAGAGACGTTGAGAGTATTTCCGTTAATCGTTGGGCTCATGGTTATTCGTATGGAAACCCGGGAGCAATTGGACGCCAACCCTTTGGTAGAATTACCATCGCCAATAGCGACTCTGTCAATAGTTCTCTCATGAATAGAGCAATTGAGCAGGCATGGAGAGCTGTAAAGGAACTAGGAAAATAACGAATAAAAAATGGATCAACAAGACGAATATTACGACAATATGATTACTATGTTGGAGCTGATATGGGGGAAAGGTTACATGGCCCCTGGTGGTCCGGGTAATGTCGAAAAAATGTTGAATGGCATTGAGACAGAAGGAAAACGCATTCTTGATATTGGATGTGGCTTGGGAGGCCCAGCTTTTGAGATGACCAATACATTTGGTGCGAATGTTGTTGGCATTGATCTAGAGTCCCCACTTATCAAAAGAGCTACAGAGGCAGCAACTGAGATGGGGTTGCAGGATAGATGTAAGTTTCATACTGTCAAAGCAGGAGCGCTTGATTTTCCAAATCAATCGTTTGATATTGTTGTTTCGTCGGGTGCAATCACACAAGTGAAGGATAAGGCTGGTATATTCAAAGAATGTTATAGAGTGCTTAAACCTGGTGGTTATCTAACATGTTATGACTGGACTAAATCAGAAGGACCATTGTCCGAGGATATGTTTTACTGGTTTAAAATGGAAGGTCTTACCTATGCACTGGAAACATTAGAAGAATATAAAGTCCATCTCAAGAAGATTGGTTATATTGAAGTCATGATAGAGGATGCATCTGACTGGTACGGTAATGAGGTTCTTAAAGAGTATGAGCTTATCAAAGGAAGACTCTATCCACTTATGGTTGAACTTTTAGGTCAGAAAGACGCTGATCATTTTGTTGAGAATTGGCGAGCAATGGTGGTGGTGTGTGAGAAGGGAGAGATGCATCAAGGTTACTGTCGGGGCCAACGACCAGTAAAGGATGATTCATAAAGCATAAATACTAATATTCTTCTATATTATCTAGACTACCAAATACGATTTCCCCTCCAAATAAGGTGAGTAATACACGAGCTTCTGAGATGTCACTGGATGGGAGGTCAAATAAGTTTTTATCTATCACGATAAGGTCTGCAAGCTTGCCAACTTCAATCGAGCCTGTCTCCTCATCCAAAAAATTCCCATAAGCACTTCCAAGTGTTGCGGCTCTAATGGCTGTTGCTAAGTCAATTGCCTCATTAGGCAAAAGAGGATCTGTCGTATTTCCATCAGGTTCAAGTCTTGTAACAGCAACCTCAATGGCTAGCAATGGATTGGCAGAGGTTACATACCAGTCACTACCAAAGGCAAGCTTCACACCCAGCTTATGAAGTGTATTGATAGGATAGAGATATTTAGATCGCTCCTCTCCCATACGAACATAAGTTATTTCGTCATAATGTGTGCCTTTCGATGCCCAGAGCGCCTGAAAGTTTGCAATAGCATCCAAGTTCGCCATTCGATCAAAATCAGTTGGCTCCCATACCATGATATGTGACAGATGGTGTCGACTGTCTCGCAGACCATTTTGGGTGCGTGCGACTTCAAGAGCATCCAGCGAATAGTGTGTAGCTGCATCGCCAATGGTGTGAAAATGTATTTGAAAACCCAACGAATCGAGGCGGGTTACAAGTTCTATCAAATTGGTACGAGAAACTAGGGGTGTTCCTGTAATTCCTTCATTCAATCGATCAGCGTAAGGTTCAAGCATTGCTGCAGAATACGAAGTTGCAACACCATCCACTAGGATCTTAATAGCTGTTGCACTGACATGATTCCGGTCAGCCGATTTTCTTATCTTTTTAAATAATTCAATCTGAGGTTCAAGTGGCAGCGATGGATCATAAAGCATAGCAGCAACAACATGCATTTTGAGTGATCCCAAATCTTCAAAAGCTGTATAGGCTTCCATATTGCTATAAGCAGTTTCACGACTGACCTCCACATAAGAATCATGAACACCCGTAATACCAAAGCTATGAAAAAGTTGTTGAGCATAGGCGAGCCCTTCAATGCGTTCCTTGAGCGTAATGGTTGGCTCAAAATTTTGTATCAATGGCATAGCACTTTCTTGAAAACTTCCAGATGGTTCACCAGTTATAGGATCTCGATCAATCTTACCTCCCTCAGGATCTTTTGTATCTGCTGTTATGCCCGCTCGTTCTATAGCTGCAGAATTTGCCCAAACTGAATGAGCTGCATTAGAAAGTAATGTAATAGGTGTATTAGGAGCTATTGCATCCAACATCTGTTTGTTTGGAATACCGGTTGGTGCAAATGTACTGACATACCAACCAGCTCCAACAATCCAGTCAGCATCCGGTCTTTCATCAACACATTTTTTAATAGCATCCAATAGATCATCAAGTTGAGGTAAATCAAATACAGCACATTGATTGAATGTCATACCTGAATCTACAGGATGAACATGAGCATCTTGAAATCCTGGCATAAGCATCTTACCGTCTAAATTAACAACACGAGTATTAGGTCCAATTAATGATTTTATATTCGCGTCATTGCCAACATAGGTTATACGATTATTAGTAACAGCTACTGTAGTTGCCCATGGATCTGTATCGGTGACTTTATAAACTGCACCACCAGTAAAAACAATATCTGCTCCAGGAACATCCTCACTGACTTCACAGGCACTAAGTGAGATAAGACCTATGGTAATAAAAATTATTTTATACATATTGCAAACTACCTAAAATTTTTGAAATAGGCACTTTTGAATTTATGACCATAATTGCATTTGCAAAAATTAAAATTTAAAAGCACTATACATGTAGAACTTTTAGTTTCGAAATTTTTTTTATGGAGAAAATTTAAATGAGTCATAGGCAACACAAGAAATTAAGAAGGTCGAAGCTTCTTAAAAAGAAACATAATATTGTAAGGATGAAGAATAAGGCAAAAGTTGTAGCAGCAGCTTCTTGTATTGCTACGGCTTTATCTGTACCTCAAGTAGGGGCGCAAGCACTCGATGAAATTGTCGTTACAGCAAGGAAGAAAGAAGAAGTTGTCCTTGATATTCCAATGAATATCTCAACTATTACAGAGACTGAGATCAAAGCCAGAAATATTGTTGATAAAAGTGAGTTATATAGAACAATCGCAGGGGCTGCATCACCTCGTGGTGAGCTAATTCTTCGAGGATTATCAGGCTCGAACAGTGCATACCCCAATACAACCAATGTTTGGACTGATGGGGTTCCTTTCGATTTTGGCAATGTTTATGATGTTGAGCGGGTAGAGGTTCTCAGAGGCCCACAAGGAACTCTATATGGATCAAATGCCATTGGCGGTACAGTCCATGTAATCACTAATAAACCAAATTTAAATGAATTAGAGATCTCAGGATCTGTGATGTTTAAGAATGAAGCACACCGACCAGGAACAGAGGTCAGAGCATTTGGCGTAGTCAATGTTCCTATTGTTGAAGGTTCGTTGGGATTGCGTGTAACAGGACAGAGTGGAGGCAAAACAGGTAAGATTCTAAATCTAAATGACGGTCATAGAGGAGAAACAGAGGATGAATTTCTCAGGGCACAATTACTGTGGGAGCCCAATGATAAAACTCAAGTCAATCTGAGTGTTGTTAGAGATGAGTATTTTTCAGATGAATATTCTGATGTAGACCTGTCAACACCACCTTACTATTATGAGGCAATTTTAACACCAAACGCGGCTGCAACATACGGTTATGACGTCGCGCTCACATTCCCGGATTGCCCTTCAGGCGCATCCAGACCTGAGTGCAAGATTCACTCTATCGGCGCATTAGTTCAAGATGGTTATAATCCTGATTTTGCGACTTGGTATTTGCTTAATCATTTTAATGCAAATGAGACTAGCCTGGTTGGATTGACAATTGACAGACAGGATATAATTGATGGGGTCGACTTGTCATATGCAGGGTCATACAGAGACACCGACACCTCTGGCAGACAAAATCATTGGTCGAGATATGATGCACAAGACATGTTTAGAACCTGGATCGATGACACAAATGGTTGGAACAGATTTACTCATGAACTTCGACTTCAGTCATCCGGCGATGGACCAATCGAATGGACAGTTGGAGCATTCCATGATGAATCAAATGGCAAGGAAAATCCAAATGTACAATGGCAGTATCATGCCAGTGATAATCGAAGTAGAGCAATTGCTGATTATCTTTGGGGATATTGGTGGGGTTATGAGGATCCAACTCAGTTAGGTATTGACGTTTATGGTAATGGAAATGTCCACTACAATGGCAGTCAGTTACGATGGGATGATACCGAAACAGCATACTTTGGTGAGGCCAGTTACACTATGGATCTTCAAGATGGGAAAACCTTAGAGCTTACAGGCGGTATCCGTTTCTATGATATAAAAAACGACTATTACTATACCGATTCAGGTCTTTGGAATAATGATGTTACCGATATCAAAGATGGTGAGGATGGCAACAGAATTAAGCTCAGTGCTAACTATAGGCCAACTGAAAATCTTGCGGTCTTTGGGATTTATTCAGAGGGATATCGGCCCGGAGGTAATAATGGATCTGCGCCACCCGTATCTTGCAGAAACGATCCTGCTGTTGGCGATTACAGTGATCGTTATACATCAGACGAAACTGAAAATATGGAAATCGGATTCAAAGGTCTATTATTTGACCGAAGAGTTCAATTCTCTGGTGCGATCTATCAGATAGACTGGTCAGGCGTTCAAGCCAGTGTCTATATGGATACATGTGGTTTTAGTTACACAGCTAATGCGGCAACGGCTGAATCAAAAGGTTTTGAGCTTGAAACCACAAGTATGCTGACTGACGATCTCAAGTTGATAGTAAACTACTCGAGTACCCAAAGTGAAATGACATCTGATGTTCCATCAATTGGAGCTTCAGCAGGCGATGATATGACAATGGTACCCAAATACAATTATTATATTGCTCTTGATAGGGGGATAACATATCGAGGAAGAGAGGGAAATCTGCGTCTTGATGTCAATGGCTATGGTAAGTACAAATCACACTTTAATGTCAAAGATCAAGATATTTCAGCTGCATATAAAGTGGTGAATCTGCAAGCCAGTCTTCAAGTCAGTGAAAATACTACCATCAATGTGGTCGTTAATAATTTACTAGATGATAGGATTGTTCGCTATAAGAATGCTCGATCTAGAAACATTGGATCCTATTGGAATATTTATCATACATACTATATTCCAGACCGAACTGTTGCACTACGCATGGACTACACTTTTTAGGTAGTAGCACTTAAGCTCAATAGACTTGGGGTCTTAGTAAAATAAGATCCCTAACTGGTCTTTAAAGAGTGAGTAATCATGTCAGAAGCAAATGAGCAAACATATCAGATTATTGCAGATCTTATAAAACAAGGGGATGCTGAAGAGGCTCTAGTTAAACTTGAGCAACTTCTTATTAAAGTTCCTAATGATCTCACTGCTCTTTCAATGTCAGGATCAGCTTATATGCGAATTGGAGATCAAGCAAAGGCATTCACAAAGTTTGAAGAGGCTATTAGTATTGATCCCAGCTCTTTTTCAGCGCATGGAGACCTTGCATTTATCGCTATGAAATCTGGTCAGTCTGCTCGTGCGATCACTCATTTTGAAAAGGCATTAGAAATTAACCCGAAATATTATCCAGCTTGGAGTTTTCTCGAGGCATTGTATTTTGAAAAGAGAGATTATGTGTCAGCACTTAGTGCAGTGAAAAAATCCGAAGCGCTCGATCCAATGGATCAAGAGTATAAAGAAATGCAAAATGCTCTTAAGAATGGATATCCTGGAAACGCTGAAAAAATAGCTCGAACTATGATTGAAAGACATCCTGGTCATCCCAGAGCATCATTTATGCTAGGACATTTAGCCTCTAGATTGGGTGCCCATGAAGAGTGTACAAAGATTCTCAGATATGCACTACAGCATCATCCAGCAAATATGATGTTAAGAAAAGCACTGATTCAGAATCTTGAACGACTTGGAGAATTTATATTAGCAGTTGATGAAACTGAGGGACTGACAACACTTGATTCTGACTATAGGCATTGGATACTTCTGAGCAAGGTTTATGGACACATAGGATCGCATGAGGATGCGCTTAAAGCAGCGGAAGAAGCTGCGAAAAATATTCATAACAACACTGAAGAGCTTGGGAAGGTTGATCTTTTACGTGGCCATACTCTCAAAATCCTTGGAAGGCGATCTGAAAGTGAGCAAGCTTATCGTGACTGCATTGTAAATACTCCTGGTAACGGTGCAGGTTGGTGGGGATTGGCTGATTTTAAAGATTACAAGTTTGATCAAGCTGATAAATTAAGTATGCAGGTGATCTTTGAAAATGAGAGATATGAACCGGCTCAAAGATGCCAAGCAGCATTTGCATTGGCAAAAGCTTATGAAGGAGATAACGATTTTAATGAATCATTTGCTTGGTATAAAAAGGCGAACGATCTTCGGCCTAATTTAAATTTTAATCAGAAAGACCATAAGAGTTTTTGTGAAGGAATTATCGAAGGATTTGATTCTGATACTTTACAAAATCAGGCCATTAAACAAGATGGTAAACCAATACCAATATTTATCATCGGTATGCCGAGATCGGGATCAACTTTAATTGAACAAATACTATCCAGCCATTCAAAAATTGAAGGCACTATGGAATTGATGACACTTCCAAACCTCGAAAGAAAAATGATCATTTCTGGAGGACAAAATTTTGATAAAAAGTATCCTGAATCTTTTAAATATTTCAATAAAGAACAGCTCTCTGATTTTGGTCAGGAATACCTCAACCAGACATCTATATACCGAACAGATAAACCATATTTCATAGATAAATTACCACCCAATTTTGAGAGAGTTGGCGTAATCCACAAAATTTTACCCAACGCAATCATTATTGATGCAAGAAGGCATCCTTTAGCTTGTGGATTCTCTATTTATAAGCAACATTTTGCCGGCGGTTATGAGTTTAGTTATGACCTTGAAAATATTGGTCATTATTATAATAGTTATCTTTCAGTTATGGATCATTTTAACCAAGTCTTGCCGGATCGTATTTTTCTTGCACAGTATGAAGATAATATCCGTGATATTGAACAAATGACTCGCAGACTGTTGGATTATATTAAACTTGAATTTGAATCATCCTGTCTTGAATTTTATAAAAATAAACGTCCAGTCAGAACAGCAAGCTCTGAACAGGTCCGCCAACCAATCTATACCCAAAGTATCGAGGCATGGAAACAATATGAGAGCAAATTAGAACCCCTTAAAAAAGCACTTGGTCCAACAACATTAAGCAGGTTCAATTAACATTTCTAGAATACTATAAGAGAATAATAAATTATTTTTATAGAGCACAATGTTGGTAATTAGCAAAAAGTCCAACATAATAGATTCAATATGAAAGACTCTTATGCATTAATAACTGGCGCATCATCGGGTATTGGCCTGGAGATAGCAAATTCTTTAGCTGAAAGAGGGTTTAATTTAATTCTTACTGCAAGAAATGAAATAAAGTTAAAAGAACTCTCTAAGGTAATTTCAGAGAAACATAAAATAAAAGTTGATTTTATTTGCTCTGACTTGAGCAAAGCAGAATCCCCTCAAATGATTTATAATTTCTGCTCATCCAATAATTATCAAATAGATTGTCTTGTCAATAATGCAGGTTATGGAATACCTACTGCTTTTCACGTAACTTCAATGGAAGATGAAGAGGATTTTATTAGGGTTTTGGGTATCGCTGTAATTGCTCTATCCAAATTATTTTTGCCTAATATGATATCAAATGGTTATGGAAAAATAATGATTGTATCCTCAGTTGCAGCGTTCGCACCACCCTCAACAATTCAAGCTTTATACGGACCGATAAAAACTTTTATGAATCGATTCAGTGATGCTTTAAATGTAAATTACAACCATAAAGGAATTACTTCTACAGCAGTTTGCCCGGGTTTTACTGTAACTAATTTTCATCACGCAAGTGGCGTTCAGAATGAAATGGATAAAGTACCTGGTTTTTTAAAATTCAGTGCAAAACGAATAGCTGAAGAAGCAGTTGAGGCAACACTCAATGGAAAAAGTTTATGCGTGCCAACAAAAACATATAGGTTTCTAGTCTTTCTATTAAAAATATTACCATCTTCAGCATTAGCACTTATAGAGTCCAATGTTGCTCCAGGTAGATACGATAAAAAATAAATAATAAGTTCAAAGAAATAGGAGAGATATGCCGACAATAACACTACTTGGATGGCTTCATACAATTCTAGGAGTTTTTGCCATACTCACAGGAGTTTATACATTAGCAAAAAATAAAGTTATAGAAACCGAGAAAAAATCTGGAAAAATATATTTACTCTCAACACTGATAACAGCTTTGACTGCATTGGGTATTTATCATCAAGGTGGGTTTAATATGGCACATATTTTAGCTATATTGACCTTACTTGCTGTTCTCGTAGGGATAATTGCAGACAAATATAAACTGTTTGGAGGTTTATCTTCTTATGTGCAAGCTGTGTGTTTTTCTTCAACACTCTTATTTCATATGATACCAGCTATAACAGATGGCTTAATGCGTCTACCTGTTGAAGCACCTATTGTTAGTGACATTCAAGATCCTTTACTCTTGAAATTTTACTTGTTTTTCCTAGCAACATACTTTTTAGGTGTAATCATGCAAATATCTTATTTAAGAAAGTAAGGCGTCCATGGTAAGAGTTAAGTTTTTACTTATTTTATTTTGTTTTACACAATATTTGGAGGCTGCTGAAGAAACAGTATTGGGATTCTGGTTTGCTTCAGATTCAATCATTGAAATTAAGCATTGTGGCGATTCTATTTGTGGAGAAATAGTTCATATTATTGTTGAAGAAGGAGTGGATCCCAAAACAATACTCGATGAGAATAATACCGATGATGACTTGAAATCTAGAGCATTGGTTGGACTTAATATTTTAACTGGTTTTAAAAAAGATCTTGATTCAAAGAATGAACTAAAAGGAGGTAAAATTTATGATCCTAGGATTGGCAAAACCTTTAAGGCTAAATTGAAGCTTCTGGATCATGGCAATATTAAAGTTGAAGGTTGTATTTTATTTATTTGTGACGGAGAGGAATGGCAACCATTGTTAGTGTCCATTAATTCAGATGGAACCCGAAATGCAACTCTTAAAAATGACCCAAAAGAGAGTGAATAAAATAACAACTATTTATGTTAAGTTACTAATTATGTTCCATTGATTCCACAATCAAGTAAAAAATAAAGGGAAATATGAAAAAACTAAAACTAGTAATATTGTTAGGATTCTTTTTAAATAACTTTCTTGTCTTAACAGCAAATGCAGACATGCCTGGTATGTCAGGAGAAATCAGAAGAGATTATTCCGATACACAGTTTGGAAGAGTTCATCATTGGACTATCGGAGAAGGACCAGCTTTGCTTCTAGTGCATCAATCAGGACAAACATCTGCAGAATATCTATCTCTTGCCCCTTTTTTAGCCAATACTTTTAAAGTCATTGGAATTGACTTACTAAATCATGGCCAATCTGATAGTTCTACGTATGAACTGAATGTAGATGAGTATGCTGATTCTGTAATTGATCTTTTAGATGATATTGGTGTAGAGAAAGTCCATATACTCGGTCAACATGGGGGTGCAGCAGTTGCCATCAACTTGGGTTTACGGCATTCAGCAAGAATAGGGAAGTTAATTCTCTCAGGAGCTGGTAGAGAGGAAAATCTTACTGATGAGCAAATACAAGAACTTATTGATCAACCCATGACTCGAGACTTGCCGGTAGATGTAAATGGAGAATTTTTAAAAAAGACCTGGTCTGTCTATAGAACTATGAGTGCAATCAACACCACACCCGAGATGACTTTTCAACCTTTTCTCACTAGCTTAATAAATCGTCAAAGAAAATTTGACTTACATTATGCCATTTACCGTTACCAACCTAACCTTGATAATTTGAACAAAGAAACACTATTGCTTGAGGCAGAAGAAGATGAATATGCAGGGGATGTGGCAGCATTACAAAAAAGAATAAAAGGAAGTATTATAAGGAAGGTACCTAATTCTGGAAGTTGGCAGTTTTATGAGGAACCAGAATTAAATGCAAAAATCATTACCGAATTTCTAAATCAATGAAAAAAATGAAAGAAGTGACTGGTTCTATTTTGGATATTCTTGTTGGTAATAACGAAGACATGAGTAAACAGTATGCTCAAAGTATTGTTGTTGAATTGGATGGGTTTCCAAATGACAAGCATCAGGGATACAGTAGAACTGCTTTCGAAGGAGAATCAGTTCCTGAAGGAACAACTCGAAGAAATGATAGGCAGTGGTCAGCGGTTTCAGTTGAAGAACTCAGAATAATTGAGGAGCTAATGCAACTCTCAACTCCATTATTGCCTAGTGTTTTAGGCGCTAACTTATGTTTTCAGGGAATTCCAGATTTCTCTCAATTGCCAAAAGGGACACAATTATTCTTCCCTTCAGGTGCCGTGCTTATGGTGGAGGAATATAATCCTCCATGTCAGTATATGTCTGAACAAATAGCAAAAATATACAGTAAGATCAACGGCGGAGAAGTGAAAAATACTGATTTTTCTAAAGCCGCAAGAAAGCTCAGAGGACTTGTGGGAGTGGTCGATGTTGAAGGTGAAATTCATTGTGATGATGATGTTACTGTAAGAATTTTTAACCCAACCAATATAAGTAACTTCCTCAGTACAAAGTAAACTTAATATTTTTAAAATGATTTATTTATACATTGTAATTTTAGCAATCGCATCTCTTGTCTCATCTAATGCAGCTATCAGCCTTATTTTTGGGATTCTTTTTGCTGTTCTGAATAAAAAGAATGAAATCACAATACCCAAAGATTTGGGTTCAAAGTTTCTTAAAACTGGCATTATTCTTTTGGGTGGTACCATCAGCTATAGTTCTTTTACTAGCACTAGTATTGATTATTTTCCTTTAATATCACTTTATGTTTTTGCGGTCATTATCATTGGCCTTCTCTTAGGAAGTTTGATGAAAATAGAAAAGAAGCATTTGTTTCTATTGGTATCAGGGACAGCAATATGTGGAGGCACTGCTATGGCAGCATTGGCACCAATTATACAATCAAAAAAAGAAGACCTAGCATCCTCTATAACAATTATATTCTTGCTTAATTTAGTCGCAATTATTGTTTTTCCAATTCTTGGAAGTGTTCTAGGTTTAACACAAGAACAATTTGGTATTTTTGCAGCCCTTACAATTCATGACACAGCGTCTGTAATTGGAACCGCATCAATATTTGGCCAACCAGCAATGGAAGTTGCCACTATTTTGAAACTTGGCAGAACACTATGGATTGTTCCATTGGTAATTTTTTCATCTTGGTATTTTAAGAAAAAAGATGGCGAATCAAATTTTCCTTATTTCATATTGTTATTCATTGCATTTATTTTGATTAGCTCTGTATTTGATTTTTCATACACTACTATTCTTTATTTAAAAAATATTAGTAAGTTTTTTCTTTTACTGGGTTTATTTTTTATTGGCACAGAAATTAGTTTTAAAAAAATAAAACAAATTAACTATAAACCAATCAGTTTCGCTGTAATCCTATGGTTCATTGTGATTGGAATGACTTCTCTTTTGTATTTTCTATTATGAAAACTAGAGTTGCTATCATTGGTGCAGGCATTAATGGGCTGATAGCAGCTAATTATCTTAGTCGATCGGGATTTGACGTTCAATTAATAGAAAAGAAAAGTAGAGTGGGAGGAGCTTGCGTGTCAGAATTTGCTGCAATCAATGGAAATCATTATGAATATGCCCTAGGAGCTTCTGTCCTAGGTTTAATGCAAAGATTTGTTTTTGAGCAAACGGGTCTTTCAAATCGTATTAAAACTCATGTGCCCATGAAACCTAAATTGGTTTTTTTTCCGGATGATGAAAAACCAACAAAAATTTTTAGAAACCCAGAACAATTGGATCATGAACTTTCTAAAAAATGGGGGGAAAGGGGAAATGTTAGTTCGTTCCGATCGGATGAATCCAAGATAATTAAATTTCTCCAAGATGGCTATTATAAAGCTGAAGTTCCCACGATTGAAGATGCCATACAGTATTTGGGAAATGAACTTACAGACTTATGGATTAAGGGAGATGCTCAATCATTATTGGATTATTACTTTACAAGTGAGAGAACTAAAACCTATATGGCAATGACTGTTTCAGAAAGTGGTCCTGTTTCGTTGCATGAACCATACTCTGCTTTTACATTACCATTAATGGATTCTGGGTCTATTTTTGAGGGCTATTATGGTTTTGTTAAGGGAGGAATATGGAAAATAACTGAAGAACTAGACAATATCAATAAAGAGTTAGGCTCTAAAACTATTTTATCAGCTGAGATATTATCAGTAGATACAAGCAATAATCGGCTGTCCTATAAGCAAAATAATACTGATTATGATATTGATTTTGATTATTTATTGTTCGCGACAGATCCATTGTCTGCTGCTGAGATAATGTTAGATTCTGATTTAATAAAAAAAATTGAGGGACAAAAATTGATAGGGAGTAGTGGAAAACTGAATATGATATTCAAAAAACCTATACAGTGGAAATCTGGCCCAGACAGTTCATTTCGTTTTCTATTTTCAGTCCAAAATACAAAAGAATTTGAAAAAGCGACTTTAAAAGTTTTGGATGATGATATTGATTATGCTCCTGGATTTATGCAAGTTTACTGTGAAGGCGCTGCAATGAGACATTTACAAAGTAATGAAAAATACGATCGATTGGCTGTTTTCCTTAAAAATATCTCATTAAAGAATCTGGGGGATGATATTCCTAAAATTGAAAATGAAATCAAGACTAAAGTTTTAGAATATATTGAAAATGCTGAAGATTGTATTTGGACAAAGCTATTAACACCCAAAGATTTAAAAAATATATTTTATTTTCCTCAAGGCAATATTGATCATACCGTGCTAACTGCAGGCCAATCTTATTTTGATCGAACGTATTCTAATGATCCAACAACTAACTTTTATCAATTTGGTGGCTATGGAAATATATATATGTGTGGTGCTGGTACCTATCCATGTGGCTCTATTGCAGGCACTCCTGGTTATATGTGCAGTCAACAATTAATACAAAAAACCCAAAAGTATTAAACACTATAAAATTTCTTTAAAAAAACATATGTTATAAAAATGTATTTATTTTCAAGGATTTATTACACTAAACGACCCTAAAATCCTTATAGCAGGAAAATAGGGCTAAAAAATGTTTTTATATAATTAATAAGTAGTAGCAATAAACAAATAGATATGAAAAATCAGATACATAATATTAATGTCATAGCTAAAGAAAAGTTACCTTCACCAAAAGCTCTGAAGGATACGCTTCCTTTGACAAAAAAAGCTAGTCGGACAGTTTTAAAAACAAGAAGAGACTTAATCTCAATACTGGATGATAAGGACGATCGACTTGTTGTGGTAGTAGGGCCTTGTTCTATCCATGATATTGATTTGGCCAAAGACTATGCTAATAAACTTAAAGAACTTGCTAAGGAAGTATCCGATAGTTTCCTTATTCTAATGCGTGTTTATTTTGAAAAACCAAGAACCACTACAGGATGGAAAGGGTTAATTAATGACCCTGATATTGATGATAGTTTCCAGATTGATAAAGGCATTCATATTGCAAGATCTTTGTGTCTTCATCTGAATGAACTCGGTCTAGGAGTAGCGACCGAGGCACTTGATCCTATTATGCCTCAATATTTAGGCGATTTGACCAGTTGGACTGCTATTGGTGCTAGAACTGCTGAATCACAAACTCATAGAGAGATGGCAAGTGGTCTTTCTACTCCGGTTGGATTTAAGAATGGAACAGATGGGTCTTTGTCTGTTGCAATCAATGCCATTAAATCATCCAGAGAGTCACATCATTTCCTAGGTTTAAATGATGGAGGAAGAGTAACCGTCTATGAAACGAGAGGGAATCAGTATACGCATGTTGTTTTGAGGGGTGGTACTAAACCAAATTACGATACCAAGAGTGTAAAGTCGTGCGAGGCACAACTTGAAAAGCAAAAACTACCCAAAAGAATTATGATTGATTGCAGTCATGGAAACACGAATAAGGATTACACCCTTCAGCCAAAAGTAGCTGATAATTGCATCAATCAAGTTTTAAAGTCCAATCAGTCAATTATTGGTTTCATGTTAGAAAGTAATATTGAAGAAGGAAATCAGAAGATCACTCCAGATTTAAATGATCTAAAGTATGGTGTTTCTCTAACCGACGCTTGTATCAATTGGCAATCCACTGAAAAACTTCTGCTTCGTCTTGCAGAAAAACTGAGAAAAAGGTGATATCTTAACTTTTAGATACCATGAAAAAGAAATTTAATAGTTTTAAAGAGTTCTATCCTTATTATATTGGGGAGCATGAAAATAAATACAATAAGCTTGTGCATTTCATAGGCACAACGTTCTCCCTTATTTTTTTTATTAATCTTATTTTTACTGGAGAAATCAAGTATCTTGCTTACGCATTACTCTCTGGTTATGGTTGGGCTTGGTTTGGTCATTTCTTTATTGAGAAAAATAAGCCGGCTACTTTTTATTTTCCCTTGTATAGTTTCATGGGAGATTGGGTGATGTTTACTGAAATTCTTAAAGGCAAACATAAAATATTTTAATCATTAATTATTTTCAATTATGAGTATAGATTTATTTGATACAGCTTCATTGTTATCTGAAGAAGAGTTAATGGTGAAAGAAAATGTTTCTCGCTTTGTGAGAGAAAATGTTAAGCCTATAATTCAGGAACATTTTGAAGAACATCGATTTCCATCTGAGTTAATTCAACCTATAGCAGAACTAGGGTTGCTTGGAAGTTCAATTGAAGGTTATGAATGTGCTGGAATGAATGCAGTATCTTACGGAATAATTTGTCAGGAGTTGGAAAGAGGGGATAGCGGGATTAGAAGCTTTGTTTCTGTTCAAAGCAGTTTAGTTATGTATCCAATCTATACTTATGGCAGTCAAGAACAAAAACAAAAATGGCTTCCAAGATTAGCTAAGGCAGAATCCATAGGTTGTTTTGGGTTGACTGAGTCTCATGGTGGATCCGATCCTTCTAATATGAAAACTCATGCTAAAAAAGATGGTGATGATTGGGTCATCAATGGCTCAAAAATGTGGATTACCAATGGTTCTATTGCTGATGTTGCCTTGATATGGGCTATGACTGATGAAGGGATTAGGGGCTTTATAGTAGAAACATCCAGCAAAGGTTTTGTCGCTAATAAAATAGAAAATAAGTTTTCTCTAAGAGCATCCATAACATCAGAACTTTTCTTAGACAATGTTCGAGTTTCTAGTGAATGCGTACTACCCAATATTATCGGTTTGAAAGGACCTTTGAGTTGCTTAACTCAGGCTCGATATGGAATTTCTTGGGGAGTAATAGGAGCAGCTGAAGATTGTTTAGATCAATTATTAGAATATACCGATAGTAGAATTCTCTTTGATCGTGCACTTTCAGAAAATCAAAGTATTCAGATTCGATTGGCTGATATGCAAAGAAAAATTGTTACAGCTTCATTGCTCTCTATTAGGTTAGGCCAACTTAAAGACAAGAATCAAATGAATCCAACCCAAGTTTCTTTAGCCAAATGGAATAATGTTAGGATGGCACTTGATATTGCAAGAGATTGCAGAGATATGCTTGGAGGTTCAGGCATCAGTGCTGAGTATGTTCCAATCAGGCATATGTTAAATCTTGAAAGCGTTATTACCTATGAGGGAACCGAGACTATTCATCAGTTAACTGTAGGTAGACACCTAACAGGAAAGAGTGCTTTTTAATTTTCGTCTAGCTTGAAGTAAAGTTCTATAATGTCATTATTAATTTCAGTCGCATCTATTTCATCGGTGTTGCAAAAAACAACAATTGAAAAGCCAATTTCTTCAAAACGAGTGTAGTGAGCTAGCCATCCTACCCATGATCCTGAGTGAGACCACTTTTTCAATCCATTGAAGTATGAAAGATTTTGGGCAAATGCATAGGTGTACTGGTCTTCTTTTTCATTTTCTAGATTTTGATTCTTACTATTTAATTTAGTTTCCAGATAAGACTGCTCCATGGTCTTGATTAACGATAATTTCTTCATGCCTAATTTATTGGAATAAAAGTTTTGATCCCACTTGATAAAGTCATTAAGTGATGTGTAAAGTCCTCCATCACCAACCCAACTTAAATTAGTCACATTGATCTTATATTCATCTTTGTAACCTTTTCTCGATGAATACCCATCGGCTCGATTTTTAATAATGAGATTAACATCATCATTAAAAATGGAATCATTCATTTGAAGTGGGTTGAATATTTCTTTTTGAGCCAATTCTCTTAAGGTCATTCCACTTATATTTTGAGCAACTAAACCCAGAAGAGCATAGCCAGTATTGCTATACCAAAACTTTGTTTCTGGGTCCCTAATGAGTGGCAAATCTTTAATGATATTAAAGAACTCATCATTGCTAAAGTAATCTTCATTACCCCATCTAAATTCCTCATCAATTGCATTCTTAAATGTATCGGGGTAGTCATTATATGTTGTATAGTCACCAAGGCCACTGAAATGATGAATCATGTGGTTGATAGTGACTTTTTTCTTATAATTATAAAGATCTGGAATGTATTGTTTCATCTCGTCATCAAAAGACAGTTTTCCTCGTTCTTCGAGTAAGGCTATCAACATAGCTGTAAATTGTTTGCTGACTGATCCGATACGAAAAATGGTATCTGAAGTGATAGCAATATCGTGTTCAAGATTGGCCATTCCATAGCCTTTATTATGAATGTATTCTCCATCCTTAATAACACCAACAGCACATCCAGGTTTATTCTCTCTAGAGTCAAATAAGCCATCAATGGAATTAGAAAATTCATCATGTGATATGTCTGCCGAGAGGGTGAAGCTAATGATTAGCGACCCTAAAAGGACTAATAATCGTTCTAATAGATCTGTCATTATTTTCATTTAAATAGTTACCAAAGAGTGCTAAATCCGGTATTATCATTGCACAATTTAATCAAGGTTAATATATATTATGTTTTCAATAAAAAGAACTTTTCTCATTCTTTCTCTTATCAGCTTTAGTTTTGCATCACTGGCCAGTGAAGATATACCAGAGATAACATATGAAAAATTCACACTTCCAAATGGATTAAGAGTGATTGTTCATGAGGACCATAAAATTCCAGTTGTTGCTGTTAATGTTTGGTATCACGTTGGTTCAAAAGATGAGTTACCAGGGAAAACTGGATTTGCACATTTATTTGAGCATTTAATGTTTAATGGCACTGAAAATTATAACGATGAATATTTTGGACCTTTTCAGCAGGTAGGGGCAACTGATATGAACGGAACAACCAATGCTGATCGTACTAATTACTTTGAAAATGTGCCTACTCCAGCCTTGGATTTAGCACTTTGGATGGAATCCGATAGGATGGGTCATCTCTTAGGGGTGGTTAATGAAGAAAAGTTAAATGAACAAAGAGGTGTGGTTCAGAATGAAAAAAGACAAGGCGAGAATCAGCCTTTTGGAAGAGTATTTCTTCAAGCTGGAAAGGCAACTTTCCCACAAGGCCATCCTTATTCATGGTCAACTATAGGTTCAATGGCTGATTTAAATGCAGCTTCTCTTGAAGACGTTCAATTATGGTTTAAAACTTATTATGGGCCTAATAATGCTGTATTGTCTCTCGCCGGTGATATTAATGTAGAGCAAGCTAAAGAATTGGTAAACAAATATTTTGGTGATATTCCAGCTGGACCTGAACCCATTAAAAGAAAGAAATGGATTGCTAAAAGAACAGGCCAAACCAGAGAAGTTATGTATGACCGTGTTCCCAATACGAGAATTTACAAAGTGTGGAATACAGCTGAAAAAGGGACAAAAGACGAAGCCCATCTTGAGTTAATTGCCAGTCTGCTTGCAGGCGGAAAGAATTCAAGCTTATACCAGTCTTTGGTGTATGAAAAACAACTAGCCACTAATGTTTCAGCTTTTTATTACGATAGAGAGATTGCAGGACAATTTTGGATTGCTGCCGATCTGTCCAATGGTCAATCACTAGAGGAGCTGGAAAAAGGAATTGATAAAGCTCTTCATGAGTTTATCAAAAGAGGTCCAACTAAAAAACGACTTGATAACACTATAACTTCTTTGAGAGCTTCCTGGATTAAAGGATTACAAAGAGTTGGTGGATTTGGAGGCAAGTCTGATATTTTAGCTAAAGGCGAGGTTTATCAAGGAGACCCTGGTGCCTATAAGAACCTGATTAGTATGGTATTCAATGCTACAGCAAAGGATTTAAAAGCCACTGCTGAGAAATGGTTATCCGATGGTGATTACGTTTTAACAGTGATTCCCAATGCACAAAGATCTTTTAATGCCGAGTCTACGGTTGATCGAAGTCAGTTGCCATTCCCGACTGAATTTCCAACTCTAGATTTACCCGATATTCAAAGAGCAAAATTGTCCAATGGATTAGAAGTAGTTTTAGCTGAAAGACATGATGTGCCTATGATTAATTTATCAGTACAGCTCAAGAGTGGTCATTCCAGTGATATTAATGATCAACCAGGTTTGGCTAGTTTTTCCATGTCAATGCTCACAGAAGGGACAAAAAGATACAATGCATTGCAACTGAGTTCTAAGCTGGAGGAATTGGGAACTGATCTGTATACCAATGTTGGTCTCGATTCATCAAGCATCAATGTTTCCTCATTAAAATCAAATTTAATACCTTCATTGGATCTTCTATATGAAGTAATGACTGAAGCTGTTTTTGATGAGAAAGAAATTGAGAGAAAGAAAATTAGATGGTTAGCCTCAATTGACCAATCTCTGTCTACGCCAAATGGAATCGTCTCTAATATTGCTCCAGGTTTACTCTATGGTCAAAATCACCCATATGGTAAGCCATTCAGTGGCAATGGCACTAGGGATTCAATTCAGTGGATGAAAAGAGAAAGCATGATTCAGTATATGCAAGAAAGCATGAGTCCAAGTAATGCCACCATTCTTGTAGTCGGTGACACTAATTTAGATGAAGTAATGACCATCTTGGAGAATAAGTTCGGTAAATGGAGTGATTCACAAAGTTATCAAGACAATGTGATTGATTATCAAAACTATCAAGCACCAACTGAAAGAAAAATATATTTAGTTGATAAACCAGGTGCAGTTCAATCATTGATAGTAGCAGGTCAATTACTACCATCCCCAGACACGGAAGATGAGATTGATGTAGAGTTAATGAATGCTGTTATTGGGGGTAGCTTTACCTCTAGATTAAATATGAATCTTAGAGAAGATAAAAGTTGGTCTTATGGTGCAAGAACGAGATTATCAAGATTCAAAGGACCAAGACCCATGTTAGTTTATGCACCAGTTCAAACTGATAAGACCGTTCAATCAATTCAAGAAATTATTAGAGAATATGATGAATACCTAACATCAAGACCTGCTGAAATAGAAGAGCTAGAAGCTATTGTTAAAGATAGATCTTTAGGCTTAATAGGTGAATTTGAAACATTTGGTGCATTAATGGGTGGACTGTCGGGTGTAGTGGCATTTAATCGAAGCGATGACTACCTTAATAGTCTTCCTGAAAAATATCAGGCTATCAAAATTGATGATATACACCAAGCAACCAATACTTATATTGATCCGAATATATGGACATGGATAATTGTTGGTGACCTGTCAATTATAGAAAATGAAATCAGGGAACTTGAATTAGGTAAAATAGAAATTATAAAGTTGGATTGAAGAAGTCTTTTTCAATATACTTCATTCCTGAAAAGACTTTTTGATCCATGAAAAGCATTTTTTCTGGGTCCCCATCGTCTAGTGGTTAGGACACCGCCCTTTCACGGCGGCAACAGGGGTTCAAATCCCCTTGGGGACGCCAGAATATTCTAAGGAGGGGTATTAATGGATAAAGTATTAGTAACAGGAGCAACAGGTTTTATAGCTCTCCACTGCATTCAACAACTTCTAGATCAAGGTTATCAAGTCAAAGGTACAGTAAGATCTTCGAATAAAAAGAACGAAGTCATTGATTCAATGAAAAAAAATTCATTACATCCAGAAAATTTATCAATAGTTTATGCAGATCTTCTTAAAGATGAAGGTTGGAATGAAGCCGTTGAGGGATGCAGGTATGTATTGCATGTAGCCTCGCCATTTATATTGGAAGAGCCAAATCATGAAGATGATTTAATAAAACCTGCAGTAGAGGGTACATTACGAGTTCTTAATGCATGTAATGATAATCGTGTAGAGAAAGTTGTTCTTACTTCATCTTTTGCAGCTATAGGTTATGGTAATGAGGAGAAAATATTTGATGAAACTGACTGGTCTAATACTGATTCCACTATAGGCGCTTATGCTAAAAGTAAAACATTAGCTGAAAAAGCTGCCTGGAATTTTGTAAATGAATTACCAGATCATGATAAATTTAATCTAACTGTACTCAATCCAGTTGCTGTCACAGGACCAATGCTTTCAGATGATATTGGAACTTCAAATACTCTTTTTGTTCAGCTACTAGACGGTTCAATTCCAGCATGTCCAAGGATTCATATTGGTTTTGTGGATGTCAGAGATGTTGCAAAAGCTCATATATTTTCTATGACTGAAGAAAAAACTAATGGCGAGAGAATCATTGTTAGCGATAAAGAAATGTTCTTTGTAGAAATGGGAAGGATCCTTAAAGACGCTGGCTATAGTAAATCTCCTACTAGAGAAATCCCTGATTTCATGTTGAAAATTATGGCGATCTTTATAAAAAAACTTTCTGGAATGAAAAGATCCGTAGGTAGGAAAGTTATTAGTGATAAAAGTAAGTCTAAAGAATTGTTTGATTGGGAATACATTACAGCTGAAGACTCAGCAGTTGAATCAGCTAAACAACTAGAATCAATGGGTCTTATTTCAAATTGAAACGAATTTCCATAGCACCTATGATGGGCCATACTGACCGTCATTTTCGATTTATGGCTAATTTACTTGCCAAAGATATAAAACTTTATACACCCATGATTCATGCTGATACGATTGTTTTTTCTGAAAATCAGTTATTGGAAACAGAGAACATCAATCAAAAAGATGTTGGTATCCAGATAGCTGGTAACAATACTGAGATCATGGCAAAAGCTGCTTCAATTATTTCAAACTATAACTATGATGAGATCAATATTAATATTGGTTGCCCAAGCGAAAGAGTTCAAAATTGTGAAGTAGGGGCTGCATTAATGAATAAGCCCTCTATAGTTGCTGATTGCATAAAGGTGATGTCAAAAGAGGTAGATATACCTTTATCCATTAAAACCAGAATCGGCATCGATGACCAAGATGATTATGAATTTCTATTTAGATTTATTGATGAAACAGCGAATGCTGGATGCAATCATTTTATCATTCATGCAAGAAAAGCTTTACTACAGGGCGTAAGTCCAAAAGATAATAGAAGAATTCCACCTATTGATTACGAAAGAGTTTATCGTTTGAAGAAAGATTTTGCAGAACTATCCATTGAGATTAATGGTGAAATCAATTCCATAGAAGAAATAGAAACTCATTTTAAGTTCGTTGATGGTGCGATGATTGGTAGATATGCTTTTAAAAATTCTTCATTTCTGCAAGATATTCAAGAACACTTCTATTCAGATAAAAAGTTGCTGAGTAAGTATGAAATTATCAATGCTATGTTGGTTTATGCGAAAGAACAAACCGATCAAGGTATAAGTATTCATTTGATCACTAGGCATATGAATCAATTATTGAAAGGCTCAAATGGTGCTAGAAAGTGGAGAAATATTCTTGGATCGAATCAGCATAAATCATCAGATTCATATAATTTAATTCAAGACATTGAAGATTTTATTAAAGAGAGAAAAGAAGAGTTAATCTGAGCTATATTCTTTCAGTGAATCAACAACTTTTTTATGTTCATCAAATAACTGACTGGGCATTCTATCGCCATATTCTTTAAAGAAATCTTCAATGCTATCCATTTCTTTTAGCCATTGATCCGGATTGATGGCAAATAACTCATTCATAGTTTCTTCGGATATATCTAAGCCAGAAGTATTAATATCATTATTATTTGGAAGGAATCCTATTGGCATTTCTTTAGCATTCACATTATTTTGACATCGGTTGATGATCCAATCCAAGACTCTTAAATTTTCTCCAAAGCCAGGCCATATAAAACCTTCTTCATTTTTTCTGAACCAATTTACATGAAAGATCTTGGGAAGATTATCTGATTGTTCAGAAAAACTTAACCAATGAGAGAAGTAATCAGCAAAATTATAACCACAGAAAGGTTTCATAGCCATTGGGTCTCTTCTGACAATACCGATATCACCTGCCGCCGCCGCAGTCGTTTCTGAGCCAACACTTGCTCCCACAAGAACTCCATGATTCCAGTCTTTTGCCTCGTAAACTAAAGGTGCTAACTCACTTCTTCGTCCACCAAATACGATAGCAGATATGGGGACACCAGAAGGGGAGTCTGCTAGTTCAGAGTATTGTGGATTATTTTTAGCTGAGACGGTAAATCTTGAATTGGGATGAGCGCAATGATTTCCTTTTTCAAGTTGATCGCCTTTCCAATCAATACTTGGAGTCCCATCGAGACGTCCTTCCCACCAGGGTTCATTGTTGTCTGTTAAACCAACATTGGTAAATATGGCATCACTTTGAATCGCTTTATATGCATTTTCATTGTCTTCTTCATTGGTCCCCGGGACAACGCCGAAATAACCAGCTTCTGGATTAATGGCCCAAATTTGTCCACTTTCATCCATATTTAACCAAGCAATATCATCACCAATAGTTTTTACTTTCCAGCCCTCATATCCTTCGGGTGGAATTAACATTGCTAAGTTAGTTTTCCCACAGGCTGAAGGAAAAGCTGCAGCAATGTAAAACTTTTCATTGCTTGGGTTTTCAATTTCAACAATGAGCATATGTTCAGCGAGCCAATTTTCTTTTAAAGCTTGCCAGCTCGCTATACGAAGTGCATGACATTTTTTACCTAATAAGGCATTCCCACCATAGCCAGAACCGATACTTCTTATTGTTTCTTCTTCTGGAAAATGCATGATGAATCTTTTTTCTGGATCTAGATCTCCTATTGAGTGTATACCCTTCACAAACTTGTTTTCATCTTCTATTCTTTTTAAAGCGGGAGTTCCCATACGAGTCATTAGATGCATATTGGCTACAACATAAGGGCTATCTGTTATTTCAACTCCACATCTAGAAAGTTTTGAATCAATTGGACCCATGCAATAAGGAATCACATACAATGTCCTTCCTTCCATGCATCCTTCAAATAAATGATCCAATTTTTCATGCGCTTCTTGTGGATCCATCCAATTATTATTTGGACCAGCATCATCTTTTTCTTTGCTGCATATGAATGTCAAATGCTCTACTCTGGCTACATCAGATTGGTCTGATCGATGAAGATAACAGTTTGGAAAAGTTTCAGAGTTCAGCTTGGATAAGTCTCCTGTTTCAAGCATCTTCTCAATAAAGCTTTGATACTCATCGTTGCTGCCATTACACCAATATATTGAATCAGGTTTTGTTAGGCTAGCCACTTCTTTAACCCAGTTATTCAGTAATTCATTATTTGTAGTCATAGATTTTATAAACATTAATATTGAATGAAATATTATATCTATGTTAGATCTTGCGTCATTAAATAATTCTTTTATGATTGTTTATTCTATAGGATTTATTTTATGACTAATTGCATTGCAATAGACACATCTACTACAAAGTTTAGTTTAGCTAGCTATAAAGAAGGCATATTTCATGAATATAATGTGCTGAATTCTAAGAATCATGCTAAGGATATTTATAAGAATATCAATGACATAATGAATCAATCAGAGATGGAAATGAGTGAATTAGATTTTATTGCAATCGGAAATGGCCCTGGTAGATTTTCGGGTCTCAGAGTCTCTGCTAGTGCTATACAGGCGATATCTTATGTTAAAAAAATTCCAATAGTTTCTTTATCAAGTTTAATGGTAATAGCACAAGTTGCGATTGATCAATGCTCATTAGATAAAATAGCTGTGGCTATGACCGCACGAAAAGGAAAGATATACTTTGGTTGCTATAAAAAAGGTGAAGATAATCTCGCTCATGAAGTGATTAAGGATTGCTTGATTGATACTGACTCGTTACATGTATCAGAGGGTTTATTTCATGGTGTTGGTAATGGATTTTCCCAAGAAATAATAAATTATGAAAATAATACAATACAATTGATTGAGAGACCTGAAACTGTTCTTCCTGATGCTAAAACAATGATTAAACTAGCAATTAAGAAATATGAACTAGGTATTATTACTGATTCATTTAATATTATTCCAAATTATCTAATGGAAGAGGTTGCAAATTGAACAAACTTTTGAAGAGATTAGAAAACCTAAATAAGAGAACCTTGTATCTTATTGGTTTTATTGATTGTCTTCTTTTAATAAGTTATGCCCTCTATTCGGAACATGTATTAGGACTAGAACCCTGTCCATTATGTGTATTTCAGCGAATTGCTGTAATCTTAGTTGGTTTTATTTTTCTAGTACTAGCTGTATTTGTTCCTAAAACAAGTATTACAAAATTTATATCATCAATGCTTATTACTATTACCAGTCTTTCAGGAGTAATTATTGCTGGAAGACATGTTTGGCTTCAAAACCTGCCTCCCGATAAAGTACCAGGCTGCGGACCTGGACTTGATTTCATGGTTAGTACATTTCCACTAAGCGAAGTATTTGAGATGGTTTTTACCGGTTCAGGTGAGTGCGCTAATGTAGATTGGTCTTTTTTATCACTGAGCATGCCTGCATGGGTAATGATTCTTTTAGCTTTGATTGGATACTATGGCGTCTGGATTACTTACAAAAGAGATATTATTTAAATCGAATAGCTAGATAACTTTTATGGAATCATTGATTTTTTGCTTTAAATTTTCATAAATGGATTGATCAATGCATTCTTTTTTTGAATTATTGAGATAAAAAATATCATCAGCTCTCTCACCAATTGTAGCGATTTTAGCTGACTGAATCCAAATACTCTCTTCTTTAAGAATCTTAGAGATATCAGACAGAAGGCCTGGCCTATCGATGCATGTTATTTCCATGACAGTTCTATTGTGAATGAGGTCTTCAGAAAAACTGATATTAACTTTTTTGTCAAAGCTTCTAAGTCTTCTTGATAATGTTTGAGGTCTACTTTGTGCTAAGAAAGTATCAGAGGTTATAGCCTTGTTGATATATTTTTTTATTGATATATTTTTTTGATTTATTTCATCTTTCATGGTTCTCATATGATCAAAATAAAAGTTATATATACAATATTCTTCATTCACTCTTACAACTTTAGCATCTCTTACTGAAACTCCTTCTTGTTCAAAAATACTTGTAATTTTATAGAATGACTCATTGTCTATTTGAGTAAAAACAAACGCATAAAAATAGTCTTCATTATCCATAGCACTTATATCAATAATATCCTCAGCTTTATTGGTTATATTTCTACTTAGCATTACTAGACTTTGTCTCAAGATCTCATCCATATTAAATTTTATGAAATAATCATCATCAAAATATGAAAGAAAATCTTCCACATTTTTAAACTGATAATTATTAAGTTCACTTTTAGTTAATGTTATTTTTTCTTTTATTAATTCCTCTTTATCAATGGGTTCTTCTAGACCTTCTCTGAGTGCTTTTTTTGTTAATAAGTAGAGATCATCAAATAGTCTTTTCTTCCAACTATTCCATAAATTTGGATTTGTAGCTCTGACATCACATACCGTTAAGAGATACAAGTAATCCAATCTTAATTCATCACCAATCAATAATGCTAACTCTCTTATAACATTAGGATCATAAATGTCTTTTTTTTGTGCTGTTAAAGAAAATACTAAATGATTCATAACAAGCCATGAAACAACTTTTGAATCATAATTTGTTAAACCATGATCTAAGCAAAAAACTTCAGCTTCATCTGCACCTATAACTGAATGATCTCCTCCTCTTCCTTTAGCTATATCATGAAATAAACCTGCTATATATAATATTTCAGGCGATTCAATGGCTTGCATTTTTTGACTGTCTTCTGGAAATTCATGATTGAATCTATTGAGTGCAAGGCGCCTTAAATTGCTGACTACAAAGAGGGTATGTTCATCTACTGTAAATGCATGGAAAAGATCATACTGCATTCTACCTTCTATCAATCCAAAGGCAGGCAAATAAGAGCCAAGAACACCATATAGATTCATTCTTCTCAATTCATGTGTTACTCCTTCAGGAGCTTTGAGTATCTCTAGAAATATATCCCTATGTTCTGTCGTTTTTCTAAAGTCTTCATCTATAAGATGTAAATTATTTGTGATCAAGCCTATCGTTCTAGCATCAATACCTTCAATATCTTTATCTTTTTGAAAGAGTAAGAAAATCTCTAATAGTAGGGAAGGTCTATCTTTAAATCTGATGCCATCCTTTAATCCCACCAACTGATTTTTTATTTGAAACGATTGATTAATTGATTTTGCTTTTTTGTTATTTGTTTCTAAGATATTTTGTTTAAGTATCTGTAGGATTATTTCATTCATTCTGCTGATTGTGCTTGCAGATTTATAATAGTCTTGCATAAAAATTTCAACGCCAATCAAGTGATCTTGATCTTTATAATGCAGTTGTTTAGCTAATTTTTTTTGATATTCAAAGAGGAGTCTATTTTCTGCTCTTTTGGTTAGAGAATGTAGTGAATATCTTATTAGAGAGAGAAAGTCTCTAGAATTAATTAGCTGTTGGAGTTGCTTCTCTGTGAGGATATGATGATCCAAGAGTTCTTCTATTTTATTAATGCCTAATAACTTCTTACAAAGCCAAAAAATAGTGTGAAGATCTCTAAGACTTCCTGGTCCATTTTTAATATCTGGTTCTAAATTGTAAGCTGTGTTGTTGAATTGCAAATGTCTTTTTATTTGCTCATGAATTTTTTCTTGGTAGAAATCTTTTTTGTTCCAGAATGACTTGCTGTCATCTATTGTCTTTATTAAGTTTTCAAACATGATTTTGGATCCACAGATGTATCTTGATTCCAATAATGTAGTAGCTATTGAGATATCTTTTGACCCTTCAGCTATACATTCTTTAATGGTTCTAGTGCTATGACTCACTTCAATGCCTATATCCCATAAGTAAGCTAAAAAATTAGCAATATTTTTTTTATATTGATCCTTTTTTTGATTATTAATCAGTATGAGTAGATCTGTATCTGATTTTGGATAAAACTCTTTTCTACCATAACCACCAACAGCAATAAGAGTTATCTCATCGCTTGATATATTAAATATTTTTGATGCATAAATAATTAAAGCATCATTGATATTTGATCTGGTATTAAGAATTTTAAGTATATTTTTTTGATTTATATTAGCTTCTAAGATTGATGATTTCTTCACAAGAAATTCTTTAGGTGTAACTTTGTTTTCTTTTAATAAAGAAAGTTCATTTATGAGTTTATCGATACCAAGGCCATTAAAACTTCTGTCTTCAAGTGACATTGAGTTAAAGTATTATTTCTTCAGGTGCTAGTGTTAATACTTCATAGCCAGAATTAGTGACCAATATTGTATGTTCCCATTGAGCTGACAATGAATGGTCTTTGGTAACCACAGTCCAATCGTCTGATAGTATTCTCACATCAGCTTTTCCACTATTAATCATTGGTTCTATGGTAAACGTCATGCCTTCTTTCATTTCAATACCAGTACCGGGAGTCCCATAATGTAGGATTTGTGGTGAATCATGATAAATTTTTCCAATTCCATGACCACAGTATTCTTTTACTACTGAAAAGTAATTATCTTCAGCATAAGTTTGTATTGCGTGACCTATATCTCCCAAACGATTCCCAGGTTTAACTGTTTTTATGCCTTCACAAAGACATTCATAAGCAACATTAATTATTTTTTCACTAATCTTAGATAATTTCCCTACTTGATACATTCTGCTTGTATCCCCATGAAAGCCATCTTTTATAACCGTTACATCAATATTTATAATATCTCCATTTTTTAATTTCTTTTCATTAGGTATTCCATGACAAACAACATGATTAACAGATGTACAGATTGTTGCAGGAAAGCCATTGTATCCAACATTAGCTGGTATTGTTTTTTGCTTATTAACAATATAGTCATTGCATAGTTCGTCTAATTTTTTAGTTGAGACTCCAGGAGCAATATGTTGCTCAATCATAGTAAGAACTTCTGAGGCTAAATGCCCTGCAATTCTCATCTTTTCTTGCTCTTCCTTTGTTTTTATATTTATTTCCATGATGTTTAAAAGTTTAAAAGTTTCATTTTTTATTGTTGCTAAACACTTATTATGTTATAAAACACCCGCAATTTTGCATAAAAATCGAACATAAATCGACACATACAATGGGTGCTAAGAATATTATTCATAGTTTTGTATGGGGTTTATGGGAGTTTAACCCAATTAAGGAAGAATTATGAAAAATATCGATATGCGTCAAATGTTAGAAGCTGGCGCTCACTTTGGTCATAAGACCAAATATTGGAATCCTAAAATGTCACCTTATATCTATGGTGAAAGAAATGGAATTCATATTATTAATCTAGAAACCACTATCCCAATGCTATCAGAAGCATGTAATTTCGTTCAAACCATTGCTTCGCAGTCAGGGACTATATTGTTTGTGGGGACAAAAGTTTCAGTAAAAAGTGAAGTTAAGAATGCTGGTATTGAGTGTAATATGCCATATGTATCTAATCGTTGGTTAGGTGGAACACTTACAAATAACCAAACAATATCTAAGTCTATAAAAAAATTAGAAGTTATAGAGGAATCTTTAAAGGATGAAAATACAAATAATCTCTCAAAAAAAGAGATACTTACTCTATCTAGGGCATATCAAAAATTAGATAAAGGACTTGGAGGAATAAGGGATATGAAGAAAATCCCTGATGCAATATTCATTATTGATGTCAATTATGAAAAAAATGCTGTCAAGGAAGCGCTCGTTTTAGGGATACCAATCATTGCTATTGTTGATACTAATTCTTCGCCTGATGGAATTAACTATATAATCCCATCTAATGATGATTCAAGAGCAACAGCAAATCTTATTACCTCACAAATCAAGGAATCTTTCTTACTTGGAAAGAAAACTATACCTATTTTAGATGATATTGATGATGAGTTTGTAGAAGTAGATAAAGAAGGCAAAATAGATGCTTCGAAAGTTAAGCGTAAAAGAAAGATCATGATTAATAAGAAAGAAACTCCAACTGAAGTAACTCCAGCAGAGGAAACTCCAGCTGAAGAAGTACCAGCAGAGGAAACTCCAACTGAAGTAACTCCAGCAGAGGAAACTCCAGCTGAAGAAGTACCAGCAGAGGAAACTCCAACTGAAGTAACTCCAGCAGAGGAAACTCCAGCTGAAGAAGTACCAGCAGAGGAAACTCCAACTGAAGTAACTCCAGCAGAGGAAAATCCAGCTGAAGAAGTACCAGCAGAGGATAAAAGTAAAGACAAATAATTTAACTAACGGTAGATAATAATGGGAATCTCAGCCAGTGAAGTAAAAAAACTAAGAGAATTAACTAGCGCAGGAATGATGGATTGTAAGAAAGCTCTTGTAGAATCTAATGGGGATTTTGAAAAAGCTAAATTATTTTTGAAAGAAAAAGGTCAAAGTAAAGCAGACAGCAAATCTGGAAGGACAACAGCTCAAGGTTTGGTTTCAATTAAAGTATGCTTAAATAATAAAGTAGCTGTTATTTTAGAGGTAAATTGTGAAACTGATTTTGCTGCAAAGGATCAACAATTTATTGATTTTTCAAAAAATATATTAGAAGCAATAGTTGACGGTGATATTAGTGATCTAGACAGTTTATTATCGTCATCAATAAGTGATTTTGATACAGTGGAAGATTATAAAACTCATGTGATTTCAAAATTGGGAGAAAATATTTCACTAAGACGATTTGATAAAGTATCAATTGAGGGCACTCTAGGATCCTATATTCATGCAGATAAAATTGCTGCCATTGCATTAATAGATTCTGACAATGAGGCGTTAGCAAAAGACATTGCGATGCATGTAGCAGCATCAAATCCACACTATATTGATCAATCTGAAATTTCAACTGAGTTATTAAAAGAAGAAAGTAGAATTTTAGCACTTCAGGCTGAAGAAGAAGGAAAGCCAAAAGAAATAATTGAAAAAATAGTACAAGGAAAGTTAAATAAAAAAATCAGTCAATTAACTTTGTTGGGACAAGAATTTATAAAGGATCCAGATATCACTATTGAACAATTACTTAATGATTCTAATGCAACAGTAAATTCTTTTATAAGGTATGAAGTTGGTGACGGAATAGAACAGGAAGAAGTTAACTTTGCTGATGAAGTTAAAGCCCAAGTTGAGGCTACACAGTAGCTTTATGATCTTCACTAGAAATATATTAAATAGTAGAGTTCTTTTGTGAGTAATAAAATAAAAAGAATTTTACTTAAGCTTAGTGGTGAGGCGCTTCTAGGAAATCAACAATTTGGAGTTGATCCCAAAGTTCTTATTTATTTAGCAAAAGAAATTAGATCAATCACTGAAAAAGGTATTGAACTTGGAATAGTTATCGGTGGGGGAAATATCTTTAGGGGAGAGGGTTTAGCGCAATCAGGAATTGATAGAGTTACAGGCGATCAAATGGGTATGCTTGCAACTATAATCAATGCTTTAGCAATTCAAGATGCTTTAGAGAGAGAAGGCCAAGTCGCAAGGGTAATGTCAGCATTAAAAGTCAATGAAGTTTGCGAAGATTATATTAGAAGAAGAGCAATAAGACATTTAGAAAAAGGAAGGATTACTATTTTTGCTGCAGGTACAGGAAACCCATATTTTACTACGGACTCAGCTGCCTCATTGAGAGCTGTTGAGATTGAGGCAGATTTATTAATAAAAGCAACAAGGGTCAATGGTGTTTATTCTGAAGACCCTATAAAAAATGATAAAGCAGAGCATTATAAAAAGATCTCTTATAATGATTTTATCACTATGAATCTTGGGGTCATGGATACAACTTCAATCGTTATGTGTAAAGAGAACAACCTTCCTGTTAGGGTATATGATATGAATATAGAAAATGCATTATCAGAAATTATTGATGGAAAAGAAATCGGAACATTGATAGGTTAATTAAGTTTGTTGGAAGAAGTAAATCAGGAAGCACAAGAAAGAATGGAGAAATCTATTGCTGCTTTCAGAGCTAATTTAACTAAAGTAAGAACAGGCAGGGCATCACCAGATATACTCGATAGCATCCACCTTGATTATTATGGTAATGAAACACCTTTGAAGCAATTATCAAATATTTCAGTAGAGGATTCTCAAACTCTTGCAATTTCCCCGTGGGAAGAAAAGTTTATACCTGAGATAGAGCAAGCAATTATGAAAGCAAATATAGGATTAAATCCTGTAACAACTGGAAATATAATTAGAATTCCACTCCCTCCTCTTACAGAAGAAAGACGAATTGAATTGACCAAACAAGTCAAGAGTGAAGGGGAGAATGCGAAGATATCAATCAGAAATATCAGAAGGGATTCCATTCAAGATCTTAAGGACTTCTTTAATGAGAAAATGATTTCTGAAGATGACTATCATAAAGGTCAAACAACAATTCAAAATATTACAGACAATATGATAGAGAATATTGATTCATTGGGTGAGAGTAAGCAAAAAGAATTAATGACTATTTGAGTACTGCTATGACAGATCAAAATAAAGATTTAACAGCTATTTCAATTCTACCAAAACACATTGGTATTATTATGGATGGTAATGGTCGTTGGGCAAAATTGAGAGGTAAAAGAAGAATCTTTGGTCATGAGGCAGGAGTAGTTAAGGCTAAAGAAATTGTCGAACAATGCGTCAAAATGAAACTAGAAGTCCTTACTCTCTATGCTTTCAGTTCTGAGAATTGGAGTAGACCAAGAAAAGAAATTAATGGATTAATGAAGCTTTTTGAAAGAACAATTGGTAAATATACAAGTTTATTGATTGAAAATAATGTCTGTTTTAAACCAGTCGGTAATCTAGATATGTTGCCAGAAGTTCTGAAAAGAAAATTAGAACAAATGGAAGGTATTACTTCAGAAAATTCAGGATTAAGGCTCAATCTAGCTATTGCATATGGAGCAAGACACGATATTGTTGGAGCTATGAAAAAAATCATTGATAAATTAGAGAAAGGAAAACTATCAAAGAAAGAAATAAATGAGGATTTGGTTTCAGATCATTTGTCTTTTAATGATGTCTCAGATCTTGATTTGATAATTCGTACTTCGGGAGAAACAAGGCTGAGTAATTTTATGCTTTGGGAATCAGCATATAGCGAGATTTACTTTACAGAAACACTTTGGCCTAGCTTTGAAGAGCAAGAATTTATTGAAATTCTTCAGAATTACTCAAAATCTGAACGAAGGTTCGGATCTGTCGAAGATCACATTGATTTGAAAAAAGCTTAGTAATAATACATGTCAGAACTTACTAAGAGAATTCTTTCAGCCATAGTAATGATTCTAGTATTTCTTTACTTGATATATGATGCTTCACTAGTTGGGATTATCTTTTCTGAATTAGTTTTTTCTATCATACTCTGGGAATACTTAGGCCTTATTAAGAAAAGAAAAAATAAAATTATTTTCATATCATTGTTTGTTCTTATTAATATAATGCTTCTAGCTTTATTAAGTAATGATAAATTATTTATATCGTCCAACTTATTATCTATTTACTTCTTTGCTATCTCATCTTTTAGTTGGATTTTTATAGGTTTCTGGGTGTTTAAATATCAAGGCGAGCCAATTACTGATTTAAGAGTTTCCTTATTAGGAGCTTTAGTTCTAATACCTGCTATGTATTCTTTATTTATTATACTTACTAACTCAATGTACCCATTATTAATAATTGGCGCAGTATCTATTGCAGACACTTCTGCTTACTTTATTGGCAGAAGACTAGGTAAAAGACCTATTATTCCTAATGTGAGCCCAGGGAAGACAGTTGAAGGACTTATAGGGTCACTAATAATAACTCCATTATTCACCTCTATTGCAGCACTAATATTAGATAATAATATCATTCATTTTTTATTTTTTGGTGTAGCTGTATCCTTGATATCATTTATAGGTGATGTATTTTTTAGCTTATTGAAAAGAAATAGAAATATAAAAGAATCCAGTAATTTGATTCCAGGTCATGGAGGTTTTATTGATCTCTTAGATGGAACTATAGCCATACTTCCATTTTTTGCTCTATCCTTTTTATTGGCTTTATTATTGAACTATAATTTTCTAGGTTTTATATTTTAGTTTTATTACTTTCTTTAATTACTTCAATCTTTATAATTCCTTCATAATCATTATTGATAATTAAACCATGGACATATTATTTTCTATTTTTGCATTCATCCTATTGGTAGGTATTCTTGTCATTATTCATGAAGGCGGACATTATTATGCTGCAAGATTATGTAATGTAAAAGTCTTGAGATATTCGGTTGGATTCGGAAAAATATTTTGGAGCAAAAAATATGGGGTTGATCAAACTGAATATTGTGTTTCAGCAATACCACTAGGTGGCTATGTTCAACTTTTAGATGAACGTAGTGAGGAAGTTGATCCTGATGATAAGCATAGAGCATTTAATAATCAATCAGCAACAAAAAGGATCTTTATATTATTTGCAGGACCTTTAGCAAATTTTATATTTTCAATAGTAGCTTACATGGTTATGTTTTCTATTGGAGTTCCGGGTCAGGCACCTATCATTGGAGAAGTGGAGTTAAATTCCATTGCATATGAAAATAATATTAGATCCGGCGATAAGATAATCAGTGTGGGTGAAAAAAGTGTTACAACTTGGCAGACTTCACTTATTTCTATGATCGGTGAAATATTAAAAGATGAAAAGATTGAAATACTACTAGTTGATGAGACAAATAACCAAAAAAAGATCAATTTAGACTTAACTGGCAGGACTAAGGAGCTCACAGCACCTAATGCTTTATTTTCAGGACTGGGTTTCAGACCCTTTCAGCCTATAGCTAGTCCAGTCATAGTTAATACAAGTCCAAATAGCCCAGCTGAGAAATCAGGTTTATTAGCAGAAGATACTATTCTTAAGTTAGATAATATTAGTGTGAAGAGTCCTGCAGAATTCAGCGAGATGATTGGTTCTAGGCCTAATGAGACGATTGAGCTAGAAATTAAAAGAGGTAATGAGATTTATCAAACTGTAGTGTTACTTGAATCCAGTAGAGATAATCCTTCTAAAGGTTTTATTGGCATATCTATGACGATAGACCAAGCACAATTAGAGCAATACCTTGCTGTCCAGAAATATAGTTTTCCCAAGAATTTTACTATGGCATTAGATCAAACGAACCAAATGATAGTTCTAACGTTGAATATGTTTGGCAAAATGATTAGTGGTCAAATATCAGGAAAGAACTTGAGTGGTCCTGTGGGCATAGCAAAAGATGCTGGTACTGTAGCTAAAAGAGGATTAATAGCAACATTATCTTTTATGGCTATTATTAGCGTCAGTCTTGGGATACTCAACTTACTACCTTTACCTGTATTGGATGGCGGACAAATTGTTTTTGTTCTAATAGAAAAAGTTATTAGAAGGCCATTACCAGATAAGATTCAAATAGTTTTTCAACAAATTGGTGTCGGAGCATTATTATTCTTAATGGTATTTGCATTGTACAATGACATCATAAGATTATTCAGTTAGTTAAATTCAAAACTATATTATGAAAACTAAATATTTATTAGCCGAATTAACAATTTTTACTATCTCCCTCTTTTGTTTTGCATATGTGGAAGCTGAAGATAATTTTCTAGTCAAAGATATAAAAATAGAGGGCCTACAGAAAATATCTGAGGGAGCTCTGCTTAATTATTTGCCTATCAATATTGGAGACAGTATTGATGACATTAGGGTAAAAGAATCTATCCGATCAGTCTACTCCAGTGGTTTTTTTAAAAATATAGAATTCAGAAAAGATTCTTCAGGAGTATTGATTATTTCAGTGCTCGAAAGGCCTTCTATTGGTTCGATAACATTTGAGGGAAATAAAGATATTAAAACGGAAGATTTAGAAGAATCATTGACCAATATTGGTTTTAAAGTAGGGAGAACTTATGACCCGTCAGTGCTTGATGAAATAGAGAGATCGCTTATTGATCAATATTTTAGTTTTGGTAAATACAGTGCAAAAATTGACACCATTATTGAAGATATACCTGGCAATACAGTCACTGTCAAAGTTGAAGTTAAAGAAGGGGAAAGAGCTCAAATTAGGCAAATTAACATTGTTGGTAATAGCATCTTTAATGACGATGATTTATTGGATTTATTAAAGCTGAAAATGCCAAATTGGCTTTCTTTTATTAATCAAGACGATAGGTATTCTAGAGAAGATTTACAAGGCGATTTAGAAGGGATCGAGAGTTTTTATTTAGATCAAGGTTATGCAAATTTTCAGATTGAATCAGCTCAAGTAGCTATCTCTCAAGATAAAACAGGTATTTTTGTAACCATTAATATATCTGAAGGAGAAGTTTACAAGCTATCGGATGTTAAATTAACAGGTGAATTTGTTATACCTAGAGAAGAAATAGAGCAACTAGTTTTTGCTAAATCAGGACAAATATTTTCGCAAGGGCTTTTAACACAAGCATCTGAATTAATAAAATATAGGTTAGGAGAGGATGGGTATTCCTTCGCAGAAGTTGAAGCTATTCCCGAACTTGATCGAGACAGCAAAGAAGTTAAGGTTGTTTTTTACATTCAACCAAATAGTAGAGTTTATGTAAGACGAGTAAGTTTTTCAGGTACACCCTCGATCAATGACAATACTCTTAGGCGAGAAATGAGACAGTTGGAAGGGGGCTATTATTCCAAAAGCAGTCTTGAGAGATCCAAAGTTAGATTACAGCGATTACCATTCATAGAAGAAGTTGATTTTGAAGCAATACCTGTTCCAGGGACAACTGATTTGGTTGATGCTGAATTTACAATAAAGGAAGGATTACCAGGACAGTTTGGAGGCGGTATTGGTTACTCTGGTTATCAGAAGTTGATTCTAAATGGTAACTTTGTTCACACTAATTTCTTTGGCACTGGCGATAGAGTAGCTCTGGATTTAAATGCTAGCAAGTATAGAGATTTATATAGTTTTTCGCATACCAAGGCATACACAGGAATAGATGAGATCTCTAGAACAGCATCCTTATCTCAATCTTCTTTTAATCAATTTACTGCATCATCCTCAGATTTTTCAACCAAAACCTATTCATTAGGCCTTCAGTACTCTTATCCATTAAGTGAATATCAAAGAGTTATTTTTGGAGGCTCATTGCAGAGTTCCGAACTATTAGCTGGAGATTATAGCGCTGACCAAGCATTACAGTGGGTAACAAGTAACGGAAAGAGTGAATGCTTTGATCAAGACTTATTTGACTTTTGTAAAACAAAATTTAATTCAGCTGAAATTACATTAGGTTGGGTTTATGATTCTAGGAATAGATATCTTTTTGCAGATCGAGGGATGTCTCAAAGGCTCATTGCTAATGTGGCAATACCTGGAAGTGATGTTGAGTATTATGGAATTAATTATAGTTATAAACAATATTTTGCTATCCCATTTCCATTTGTTAATTACTTAACATTAATGGCTAAAGCAGATATTGCTTTTAATGATGCTTATGGCGAATCAGTGGGAGTACCTCCTTATAAGAATTTCTTTGCAGGCGGTCCAGATACCATAAGAGGCTTTAAAGAGCATAGATTAGGGCCAAGAGATAATTTTGGGAATCCTTATGGTGGAAACCTTCTAGTTTCATCACAGATGGAACTTATTTTGCCAATGCCACAAGATTGGGCTGCCAGAGCTAGATTTAGTTTATTTTTTGACATAGGTAATGTTTTTTCAACAAGTGAAATTAAATTCTATGATTATCAAGGCGAAGAAATTAGTTATGATTTTGATTCTGGAAAACTAAAAAGATCTTTTGGTATTGCAGCTCAATGGCTCGCTCCAATGGGATTGTTTAGATTTAGTTATGCTGTTCCCATGAACTATGATGAATCAACAGGAAATAGATTCGGTGATGAATTAGAGAGATTCCAATTTACAATTGGTGGCGCTTTCTAGACAATGGTTTTATTCAATTAATAAAGGACAAATAAGATGAGATTAAAATATTTATTTACAATGATGGCTGCATTAATTTTAATTCACCCAATTCAGGCTCAAGATATTGGACAGGCTAAAATAGGTGTTGTTGATATGAACAAGCTTATTAATGAGTCACCTCAAGCTCAAGATATGCAATCTGCAATTGAAGAAGAGTTTGCACCTAGAGTTAGGGATATTACTGCTAAAGAGTCCGCATTTAATACAGGGCGTGAAAATTTAACTAAAGATAATTTAGCTTTAAGTAATGATGAAAGACAAAATGCACAGCTTCAATTACAAAAAGACCAAAGAGAGTTAGAGTATTTAGTTAAAAGTATACAAGAAGATCAGCAAAATCGTGCTGCAATTGAGTCAAATAAAATACTTGTTGAGATTATCAATGAAGTCAATAAATTTGGAAGAGATAATGGTTATGATCTCATTATTAATGAAGGACGAATAAGTCAGAATACTATTTTGAATGGAGGGACTCTCTACAAAGGAGCTTCTGTTGATATCACCAATGAAATTGCAAAGGTTTTAGAGAAAAACTTTCAAGATATGAAATCGGGCGGCTAAGTTAATTAAAAAAATTAACTAAGGAGACATTTTTGCCTGATATTACAATCAATCTGGAAGAATTAGCCTCTAGATATGGTTGTGAACTTAGTGGAGACCCAAAAGTTCTAATCTCTAAAGTATCCTCACTAGAGGATGCTAATAGCAGTTCTATTGCTTTTTTATCAAATGATAAGTATAAGTCTTTTCTAAAATACACAAAAGCTGGCGCAGTGATTCTTAAAAATAAGGATCTTGAAAATTGTCCAACAGCAGCCTTGATTACTGATAATCCCTATTTAGCCTTTGCAAAAATTGCATCATACTTTGAAAAGTCTAAAGACTTTGAGATAGGCTCCCATCCTTCTGCCGTAATTGAAGATTCAGCAACAGTACCGTCAAGTTGCTCAATTCAAGCAGGGGTATATATTGGAAAAGGTGTCAAACTTGGCAAGTCTGTTTTTATAGGTGCTAATGCAGTTATTACTTCCAAATCATCGATTGGTGATAATTCGTGGATTGGACCTGGTGTAATGGTTCTGAATCATTCCACTATTGGTTCGAGAGCTATAATAAATTCAGGGGCTGTTATTGGTGCTGATGGTTTTGGGTTTTCAGAGGATGAAAATTCACAATGGGTTAAAGTTCCTCAAACTGGGTCTGTCAAAATTGGCAATGATGTAGAGATAGGAGCTAACACCACAATTGATCGAGGCACTATGACAGACACTCAATTAAAAAATGGTGTTAAATTAGATAATCTCATTCAGGTAGGTCATAACGTAATTATTGGTGAACACACAGCAATTGTTGCTAATAGTCAAATAGCAGGCAGTTCAATTATTGGAAAACATTGTAAAATAAGTGGCAATGTGTCCATCACTGGGCATATTGAGATTGCAGATCATACAACTCTTACTGGCAGGACAGCTGTAATGAAATCAATAAAAGAACCAGGCGTTTATTCAAGTAATCTTTTTCCCCATCAAAAAACAACTGTCTGGCAAAAAAACGTAGCAATATTCAGAAGCTTGAGTAAATTAAAGTCGATCATATCGAGTATCAAAAAAAAAGAAGATAATGAGTCTGATACATAAAACAGCCATAGTTTCTGAGAATGCAAATTTAGCTGATAATGTCAGTGTTGGCCCATATTCAATTATTGGTCCTGAGGTGACAATAGGGGAGAGCTCTGTTATTGATTCTCACGTTATTATAAAAGGCTCAACGACTATAGGCGAAGATAATCACATCTATTCATTCGTATCCATTGGAGATGATCCACAAGATAAAAAATTTGATAATGAAGACACAAAAGTTGAGATAGGCGATCGTAATACAATTAGGGAATATACCACTATAAATAAAGGTACCTCACAGGATGTTGGTATTACTCGTTTGGGAAATGATAATTGGATTATGGCTTATGTGCATATCGCTCATGATTGTCAAATTAGTAATCATACAATATTTGCTAATAATACTACCTTAGGAGGACATGTAACTGTGGGTGATTTTGTTATTTTTGGGGGTTTTTCAGGAGCTCATCAATTTTGTAAAATAGGAAGCCATAGTTTTCTAGGAATGTATTCTGGCATTGCCAGAGATTTACCACCTTATGTAGTAGTGATGGGGCAACCAGCAAAACCCAGAAGTATCAATATAGAAGGATTAAAAAGAAGAGATTTTTCAGAAAAACAAATAAGAAATATAAAAAATGCATACAAATATTTGTATAAATCAGATTTAAGAATAGAGGAAGCAATAGAAAAAATCTCTTCACTGACTGAGATCTCAGATGAAGTAACAGTTATGATTGATTTTCTAAATCAGTCTTCCAGAGGCATTGTTAGGTAAATTCTTAATAACCGTGTCTTATTTTGTAATAGTAGCAGGCGAACCTTCTGGAGATATCTTAGGATGTGAACTGATAAACGCATTAAAAAAAGATAATCCTGACCATAGGTTTGAAGGAATTGCTGGTCCAGAGATGATTAAAGCTGGATGTGTTCCTTGGTTCCATGTTTCAGAACTTTCTGTGATGGGTATTTTTGGTGTATTGAGACATTTACCTAGAATATTAGGCATTAGAAATAAACTTTTTAAAAAGATCTTGGATAACCCCCCTGATGCTTTTATAGGAATTGACTATCCAGATTTTAATTTAGGCTTAGAAAAAAAACTTAAAAAAAAGAATATAAAAACCATACATATGGTTGCTCCTAGTTTTTGGGCATGGAGAGAAGGACGAGTCAAAACTATAAAAGAATCCGTTGATTTATTATTATGTTTATTTCCTTTTGAAGAAGAGTTACTGAAAAAACATAGTATTAATACTAAATTTATTGGTCATCCACTAGCAAAATCAATTGAGAAAAACATTGATATGTTATCCGTTAGAAGAGATTTAGGAATTCAAACAGAAACACTAATCGCAATAATGCCTGGAAGTAGAAAAGCAGAAATTAATCAGCATATGGAAATTTTATTTGAAGCTGCAGAATTAATAGAACAAGAATCAAATAAAAATAATAATGGCGATATACAATTTATAGTGCCAACTGTTTTTAGTGAATCTGAAGAGATACTAAAACACAGTAAACCTAAATTATCTAAGAAGTTTCATTTTACTAAAAATTCAACAAAGGCAATTTCGGCATCGAATTTAGTAATAACTAAGTCTGGTACTTCAACACTACAGGCAGCATTGCATAAAAAACCAATGATCGTTGTATACAGAATGTCGAATGCGACATATTACTTTCTCAAGATATTTAATCTAGTTAAAACTAAATATGCAGCATTGCCTAATATATTATTTGATGATGAAATTGTTCCAGAGTTAATTCAAGATAATTTTACACCAAACAATATTTACCAAGAATCACTAAAGTGGCTTTCTAATAGTCAAAGAAAAGATAAATTGATTAGTAAGTTTGATCTCATGCATGAAAATTTAGTATCTAATTCAACCAGTCATGGTGCTGAAGCTATAATGGAATTAATTACACCCATTAAAAATACACAATAAGTTAATATGGAATTTCTAGCTGGTGTGGATGAGGTAGGAAGAGGATGTTTGGCTGGACCAGTCATTTCTTCTGCTGTTATTTTGGACCAAGATAATCCTATTTTAGGCTTAAGAGACTCTAAATTGCTAAGTGAAAAGAAAAGAGAAGAGTTATTTACCATTATTAAATCGATGTCACTGGATTACACCATTGGTTCTGCTTCACATCTTGAGATTGATAAAATCAATATTCTCAATGCAACAATGCTTTCAATGAAGAGAGCCATTGAAAAGCTAAAAAATGAATACATAAAGGTCTATGTAGATGGAAATCAATGCCCTGAGATTGATAAAAAATTACAAATAAAAATAGAGTCAAAAATAGGTGGCGATAAGATCTATCCTTGTATATCAGCAGCATCAATTATGGCTAAAGTTACACGAGATCATTATATGAGAGAAATGCATCTTATATATCCACATTATGGGTTTGATAGAAATAAAGGATATCCAACAAAAGAGCATTTAGATGCTATTCTTATACACGGACCAACCCCTATACATAGATTGACTTTTAAACCTGAGTTGTATGACTGAAAAAGAATTAAAAAAACCTACTTTTATTCATTTAGATGTTAATACTGAATACTCAATAGGTAAAAGTGTAGTTCGAATAGAGCAACTGCTTGATCAATGCCTTAATGATGAAATCCCAGCTGTTGGTATTGCAGATCATGGTAATTTATTTTCTGCTTATAAAGTTTACAAAAGTGCAATTAAGAAAGGAATCAAACCCATCATAGGGGTAACTTTATCAGTTGAGTTTGAATCTAGTAAATCTGATTGTAAATTAATTTTATTATGCAAAGATCAATTGGGTTATAAAAATTTATCTCATTTGATAACAAGGTCTTATATTGATGGCTATAGTGCAGGTGAAGCCAGAGTTAATATGAAATGGCTGAATAAAAATAATGTAAAAGGTTTAATTGCTATTTCAGCTTACCATGAAGGCATTATTCAAAGTTTAATGCTTTCAGATAAAGAAAATGAAGTTGAAAAACAAGTCAGTTTTCTAAAAACTCATTTTGATGAAAACTTTTTTCTTGGCGTTACTAAGATCAATAGAGAAAGAGAAGAAGAACTCTTTAGTAAAAGTGTCGCATTATCTTCAAAGCATCAAATCCCTCTTATTGCATTAAACAATCCAAAATTTTTAAAAGAGGAAGAATTCATTGCCTTGGATGCAAGAGTTTGCATTGATCAAGCTACAGTAATGGATGATAGAAATCGAGTGGTTAAATATACAAATCAACAATTCTTTAAGAACTATAGTCAGATGGAATCTCTATTTTCTGAAATTCCTGAAGCAATATCAAATGCTAATGAAGTTGCTAAAATGTGTAATTTTGGTTTTGAAAATGTAGATCATGTATTGCCTCATTTTGATACACCTGAAAACTATACAATTGAAGATTATTTAAGTGAAGAGGCGAGAAAAGGACTCTCAGAATTAGAAAATATACCTATAGATCAGAAAGAATTATATGAAGCGAGACTCGAAAGTGAACTCAAGATTATTCATAGCACCGGTTTTTCAGGTTATTTTTTAATTGTTTCTGACTTTGTTAAATGGTCGAGAGTAAATAATATACCTGTAGGGCCTGGAAGAGGCTCAGGGCCTGGATCATTAGTAGCTTATTGTTTAGACATCAGTGATATTGATCCAATGAAGTATGATCTTATCTTTGAAAGGTTTCTTAATCCTGAAAGAGTATCTATGCCTGATTTTGATATTGATTTTTGTGTTAATGGTAGAGATTCAGTGATTCAATATGTTTCTGAAAAGTACGGTACTGAAATGGTTTCACAGATCATAACATACGGAACATTATCCGCAAAAGCAGTTTTAAGAGATGTAGGAAGAATACTAGGATACCCATATGGAATGGTTGATCAAGTAGCAAAACTCATACCTTTTGATATTGGTATTACTTTAAACGATGCATTAAAGAAATCCTCTGAACTTGCAGAGAAATATGAAAATGATGAGGAAGTTGAAGCCATGATGGATCTTTCATTGAAGCTTGAAGGACTCGTTAGAAATGCTGGAACACATGCCGGTGGAGTCGTTATTGCCCCAAGTAATTTATCAGACTTTATGCCACTTTATAAAGTGGATGAAGAAGTTGGAACGGTAACACAATTTGATAAAGATGATGCTGAATCTATAGGCTTGATAAAATTTGATTTTTTAGGTTTGAAAACACTTACAGTTATTCAGAAAGCTGTGGATCTAATTAATAAAAAGAACGATAGTAATTTGGATATTAGGAAATTACCTTTGGATGATAAAGGCACTTATAAGCTTCTTTCTTCATCAAAAACGGTAGGTATATTTCAACTTGAATCTAGTGGTATGAGGGATCTAATTAAAAGAATGAAACCGTCTAGATTCGATGATATTGTTGCTTTGGTTGCATTGTTTCGACCAGGCCCATTACAATCTGGGATGGTTGATGACTTTATTGAACGAAGAAAAAGTGGGCAGTCTCAAATTATCGATTATCTTCATCCAACATTAGAAGCCATATTAAAACCTACATACGGTGTTATTGTTTACCAAGAACAGGTCATGCAGATAGCTCAGAAGTTAGCTAACTACTCCCAAGGAAGTGCTGATATTTTAAGAAAAGCTATGGGTAAGAAAATTCCTGAAGAAATGACTAAGCAAAAAGATATATTTATACAAGGGGCAGTAAAAAATAATGTTAAAGAGTCTGCAGCCAAAAGAATATTTGATTTAATTGAGAAGTTTGCAGGTTATGGCTTCAATAAATCTCATTCCGTTTCTTATGCAATGATTGCTTATCAAACAGCATGGCTAAAAAAGCATCATACTGATTCATTTTATGCAGCTTCAATGTCAGCTGATATGGATAATACAGATAAACTAATTAGGCTGAAGGAGGATTGCATTGATACTGATTTCAATATCCAAATCTTAGGACCGTGTATCAATCATTCGGATTTCAATTTTATAGTTGAGGAGCCAGGGAAAATTCGATATGCATTAGGAGCAATCAAAGGTATTGGAAAGTTAGTAGCAGAATCCATTGAACATGAAAGAAAGACTAATGGTCGGTATAAAAACTTGTTTGATTTCACTAAAAGACTCAATGAAGCGAAAATATCAAAACGAACATTAGAAAGTTTAATTAAAAGTGGTGCTCTAGATTGTTTGGATGAGAATAGAGCCACATTAATGAATGCTATTAAGATCGGTCTTAACTATTCTAATCGTATGGCAATGGAGGAACAGACTGGGCAATCAAATTTATTTTATTCTGAGTCTAATGTTGAAGAATCAGAGCCAAAATTAGAAATAACAAGGGAATGGAGCTTGGAAGAATTATTGCATAGAGAGTATCAAAGCCTTGGCTTTTATTTTAGTGGGCATCCCTTTGACTCTTATAGGAATGATTCTAAACACATGACTAAATCCAGCCTGTCTACTCTTAAGAAAATGATGGATTCAGATAAAAATAATAATGGCTATAGTAATGAATCATATATTGAGATAGCTGGCTTAATTATGGAACCAAAAAGAAGGGGAAATAATATTGTTTTTAAGGTCGAGGATGGAACAGCTGTGCTTGAGGCTATCGTTTTTGGGGAGAGAAGAGAGACTTTTGGAGAGCTGATTCAAGATCAAAAAATACTCCATTTAAAAGGTAAGCTTAGGTTTGATAGATTTGCAGACTTATGGCAATTTGTAGCGGAAGAGGCAATCGATTTGGAAGAGTTGATACAAAAGAAAGCCCAAACATTAATGATTAAATGCGATCCTAGATTCAATCCTCAGAAGTTAAAAAAATTATTAGAATCCCATACACCTGGAAAATGCAAGATTAAACTCAGCTATAGAAATGATGTTGATGAAATTAAACTCCAGTTTGGAGACCAATGGACTGTTAATCCTTCAAAGCAACTAAGAGAGCTTTTGACGGCTGAGTTTGGTATTGATAATTTCCAATTCTTAACTAGGAATTAATTTTTATTAGTTCTATTGTAGAATAGGGTTAATTTTATAAGAGTTATCGAGTATGGATTTTTTAGATTTTGAAAAACCAATAATAGAGTTAGAAAGAAGAATTGAGGAGCTAAAAATATTAGCTTCTAAGGATGATTCATCTGTTGAATTGGATGATGAAATAGAAAAACTAAATGCAAAATGCAATAAACTTACAAATAATATCTTCTCTGATCTTTCAGAGTGGCAAGTAGCTCAACTTTCAAGGCATCCTAAGAGGCCTAAATCTGTCAATGTTATTCATGCAATTGCTGATAATTTTCAAGAATTACATGGCGATAGAATGTTTGCTGATGACCCTTCTATTGTTTCTGGGCTAGCAACAATAGAGAATGTGTCTGTGTTATTTATAGCACAGCAAAAAGGCGATCATACAAACGATAAAGTTTTTAGAAATTATGGGATGCCTAAACCTGAAGGTTATAGGAAAGCATTGAGAATGATGAAGTTAGCTGAAAAATTTTCCATTCCAATCGTTACAATTATCGATACACCGGGAGCTTTCCCTGGAATTGGTGCTGAAGAAAGAGGGCAAAGTGAAGCTATTGCAAGAAATCTATTTACATTGGCATCTCTGAGAACACCTATTATTAACCTAGTTATTGGAGAAGGTGGCTCGGGAGGTGCTCTAGCAATTGGTATGGGCGATTCACTTATTATGATGCAATATAGTATTTATTCTGTCATTTCTCCTGAGGCATGCTCCAGTATTTTATGGAGGAATCAAGAGCAAACAAATGCTGCAGCAGAAGCAATGGGAATCTCTTCAAAAAGTTTATCAAAATTAGGCCTTGTTGATAAAATTATAGAAGAGCCTATAGGAGGTTTTCATAAAGATCCAGAGAAGACTTATGAGGAGATAGCTAAACAAGTTTTACAAACAATCAATTATTTAAAAACCATTGATATAGATGATTTATTAAATAGAAGAAGAGTGAAATATAAAGAAATTGGAGAATTTAAGGAAATATGATTTATGAGTAAAAAGACTTCTTCAGCTCTAGACATCATAGAACGACAAATTAAGCCACTTCTCCCTAATAAGTTTTGCATAGCTTTTAGTGGAGGTATGGATTCAACTGTGCTTCTGCACGTCATGAAAAATATTATTGACGAGAAATCACAAATAAGAGCTATACATATCAATCATAATATAGTGGACAACTCCAAAGTATGGACTAAAACATGCAAATCAATTTGTAAAAACTTTGGAATTGATATAGAAATAATCTCACTGGAAGTAACCCATAACGGTTATGGTCTTGAGGCAGCAGCTAGAGATGAAAGATATAAAAAACTTAAAGAAAAATTATATGAAAATGAGTATTTATTAACAGCTCATCATGAAGAAGATCAAATGGAAACAGTTTTTTTAAGAATGGCTAGAGGGACTGGCCTGGATGGTTTGCAAGGCATTAATGAAAAATACTCATTTGGTGAAGGCATTATTTTTAGGCCAATGCTAGAAGTTAGTAAAACATCAGTTATGGATTATGCAAAAGAGCATCAATTAAAATGGGTTGAAGACTCAAGCAACCAAGATACTCATTTTGATCGTAATTTTTTAAGGAAAAAGATTATTCCACAATTTAGAGAAAGATGGCCATCGATTGCTTCATCAGTTTCTAGGCTTTCACAATTATCAGCACAGAATATAAAAATTCTAAATCAGATTGCTGAAGAAGATATAGGTCCAATTGCGAATATGAATGAATTACCATTGGCTAAACTTTTGGATAAATCATTTGAAAGAGCTAATAATATGCTCCGCTATATTATCTTAGCTAATGGAATGAGTATTCCATCCATGAAAACATTGCAAGATGGTTTGAAAGAAATGCTTGATCCTGAAACTGATAAGTCTGTGATTGCATGGAAAGATTATTGCATTAGAAAGTATAAGAATCATTTATATTTCTTAAGTAACTCAGATCTAGAACCCAATAAAGTCGATGTAAGAATTCCATGGGAAATTGGTAAAACAGTTAATCTTGGAGAAAATATAGGAACAATTGAAGCAACTTTCATACATGGCGATGGTCTTTCTATTGAGAAATGCAAAAATAAATTGACTATTTCTTACCGTCAAGGCGGAGAATTAATAAAACCAATCGGTCATCGTATTAATAAATCACTAAAAAATCTTTTTCAAGAAAATCAGATACTCCCTTGGATGAGAGATAAAATACCACTAATTTATTATCAAGATGAACTAGTCTCAGTGGCTGATCTTTGGTTTAATCAAAACTATGTAGCATCTCAAAATGAAGCTGGCTTTGTCGTCAATTGGCATAAAAAAATGATTATTAAGCAAAATTGATTATTGTTGAAATAACAATAATCTGTTAAGTTGAAGGACCGGGATATGCTACTTTACATTACCTAAAGTCTTGTGATCTATCCCAATAAATTAATATATAAATAGGAATGTTTTAAACCCGGGTATGTCAGATTTAATTTTTGTAACAGGCGGTGTAGTTTCAGCTCTTGGAAAGGGCGTTACCTCTGCATCTCTAGGCGCTATTCTTGAAGCTAGAGGTCTGAAAGTAGGTATTATGAAACTTGACCCATATCTTAATGTTGACCCTGGAACCATGAGTCCTTATCAACATGGTGAGGTTTTTGTTACAGAAGATGGCACTGAGACAGATCTTGATCTAGGGCATTATGAAAGATATGTTTCTACTACGACAGGGAAAAACAGTAATTTCACTGCAGGTAAAATTTATGAGAGCGTTATTGCTAAAGAAAGAAGAGGTGATTATCTAGGGGCAACTGTACAAGTTATCCCTCATGTAACAGACGCAATAAAAGAAAATATAAAACTAGGCTCTAAAGATTTTGATATCACTATTGTTGAAGTTGGTGGAACAGTTGGTGATATTGAGTCACTTCCTTTTATTGAAGCCATTCGTCAAATGGGTATAGAGAAAAATGGATGTAGTGTTGCTTATGTTCACCTAACATTAGTGCCTTATATCAGAGCATCAGATGAAATCAAAACTAAACCAACACAACATTCTGTTAGAGAGCTTAGAGCAATAGGAATACAGCCAGATGCTCTGGTTTGTAGATCTGAAAAGCCACTTCCAAAAGAACATTTTAAAAAAATTGCACTCTTTACTAATGTGGCAGAAGAAGCTGTGATTTCTGCTCATGATGCTGAAGATATATATCAAATTCCTCTAATCCTTAATGAGCAAGGCTTGGATGAAATTATGATTAATAAATTGAACATTAAAGCACCTGCACCTGATCTTTCTGAATGGAGTAAGATCATAGAAGCTAAAGCAACCACTATTTCCAGTGTCAAAGTAGCAATGGTTGGTAAGTATGTTGATTTTAAAGATTCTTATATATCACTCAGTGAGTCATTGAGACATGCTGGTTTTAAAACAAAAACAAATGTTGAAATTATTTATGTTGAATCAGAAGAGATACAAAAAAATGGCACACAGTCTTTAGATGGTATGGATGCCATACTAATACCTGGTGGTTTTGGTGACAGAGGTATAGAAGGAATGATAGACGCTATTGAGTATGCCAGAACTAATAATATCCCATATCTAGGAATTTGCCTCGGTATGCAAGCTGCTGTTATTGAGTATGCAAGGAATATACTGGGCTTATCAGATGCTAATAGTACCGAATTTAATCCCAATACAAACTCACCAGTGATTGCTTTAATTACCGAGTGGATGAATACAGATGGTTCTCTTGAAAATCGATCTGAAGATTCTAATTTAGGGGGAACAATGAGGTTGGGTGCACAAGAATGTATTTTCAAAGACAATACTAAGGCTCAACAAATCTATAATCAAGATTCTGTCTATGAGAGGCATCGCCATCGATATGAATTCAATATTAATTTCAAAGATCAGTTGGAAAAACATAAAATGATATTCTCTGGATTCTCCAAAGATGGATTGGCAGAAATGATTGAATTAACTGATCATCCTTGGTTCTTAGCATGCCAATTTCACCCTGAATTTACTTCTTCACCTCTTCAAGGGCACCCACTTTTTCAATCTTTTATAGAAGCTGCTGTAGAATATTCTCAAAAGGATGAGAGGTAGTATTGTGAGTGTTAATATTGGAAATATAAAGATAAGTAATGAATCCCCATTATTATTGATTGCTGGACCATGTGTTATTGAGTCTAAGACACTTGCTGAAGAAGTTGCTGGTAATCTCAAAGAAATTACAGACAGACTCTCTGTGCCTTTTATTTATAAATCATCTTTTGATAAAGCAAATCGAACTTCTTTGAAAAGTTATAGGGGTCCTGGGATCGATGAAGGTTTAAAAATATTAGATGGTGTTAAAAAGAGTATAGGCGTGCCAATACTGACTGATATCCATGAAGATTCACCCTTGGATGAGGTTGCATCGGTTGTGGATGTTCTTCAAACGCCAGCATTCCTTTGCAGACAAACAAATTTTATATTGAATGTTGTGGCTCAGAATAAACCAGTAAATATTAAAAAAGGACAATTCTTATCTCCGTGGGAAATGAAAAATGTAGTTGATAAAGCAAAATCTACCGGCAATGAAAATATTTTAGTCTGCGAGAGGGGTTTTAGTTTTGGCTATAATAATTTAGTCAGTGATATGCGTTCTTTGGTTATTTTAAGAGAAACAGGATGCCCAGTAATTTTTGATGGAACGCATTCTCTTCAATTACCAGGGGGCAAAGGTAACTCTTCGGATGGCCAAAGAGAATTTATACCGCCATTAGCTAGAGCAGCGACAGCGGTTGGTATTGGTGGTATCTTTATTGAGACTCATCCTGAACCAGAGAAAGCCCTGAGTGATGGACCTAATTCATTTCCACTTAAGGACATTGAGTCACTTTTGACTGATTTAAAGTCAATTGATGAACTTGTTAAAAAATAGTATTAACATTCACTCTTTCAAATTTAATTATATAAATTATGTCAATCATAGATTCTATAAAAGCCATACAAATACTTGACTCCAGAGGCAATCCAACTGTTGAAGCAAAGCTGCAATTGGAAGATGGTAAATCTGGCAGAGCCTCGGTTCCATCAGGGGCATCCACTGGTTCCAGAGAAGCGATGGAGCTTAGAGATGGAGGTAATGATTATTTAGGAAGAGGAGTTCAAACAGCAGTTGACAATATCAATACGGAAATCCAGAGCGCTCTAAAAGGTAAATCTGTTCTAGATCAAGAATCAATAGATCATATACTGATCCAGCTCGATGGTACTGAGAATAAATCAAGATTAGGAGCCAATGCATTGCTTGCTGTTTCTCTAGCCACTGCTCATGCAGCAGCAAACTCTAAAAATATCCCTCTTTTTCAATATTTCAATCCAACCAGTTTCAATTTTCCTGTTCCCATGATGAACATTATTAATGGTGGAGAACATGCTGATAATAATATTGATATTCAGGAATTTATGATCTTGCCAGCAGGAGCAACTACATTCAAAGAATCTCTTCGTTGGGGCGTTGAGGTCTTTCATGCATTGAAATCTGTTTTAAAGATGAAGGGTCTTAATACTGCTGTAGGAGATGAAGGTGGTTTTGCTCCAGACTTACCCAACAATACAGTAGCTCTTGAAACGATTATTGAGGCAATTGAAAGTGTTGGATTAAAACCAGGACAAGATATTTATTTGGGGCTGGATGTGGCCAGTTCAGAATTTTATAAAGATCATCAGTACTTCCTCTCTTCAGAGAGTAAATCTTTCAACTCCGAAGAATTTATTCATTACCTAACTAAAATTGTTGATGATTACCCTATCATCAGCATAGAAGATGGTATGGCTGAAGACGATTGGGATGGCTGGAAAAACTTAACAGAAGTTTTGGGAGAAAAAGTACAACTTGTAGGAGATGATTTATTTGTTACCAATCAAAAGATTCTTCAACAAGGCATTGACCAAGGTATTGCTAATTCAATTTTAATTAAGCCCAATCAAATAGGAACTCTAACAGAAACATTCGAGGCTATTAATCTAGCGATAGATTCTAATTATACAGCCGTCATTTCTCATCGTTCCGGTGAAACCACTGATACAACCATAGCTGATATTGCAGTTGGTACCAATGCTACTCAAATTAAAACAGGGTCTTTGTGTCGTTCTGATCGAGTAGAGAAGTACAATCAACTTTTGAGGATAGAATCCCATTTGGGAAAAGATGCACATTATCTTGGAAAGCAAGCATTCAGACCGATTCTAACCTTATAGGTTCAAGGAATAGTGAAATTGGTATTTATAATTCTCCTGGCTTTATTGATTGCACTTCAAATCAATATTTGGGTTAAGAAAGATGGTTATAAAAAAATGAAGGAAATAGAAAATCTTATTGCTTTACAAACAATTGAGAATGAAAACATGACCATTCGCAACAATAGACTGAAAGAAGAAATTAAGGATTTAAAAAATGGACAAGATGCCATTGAAGAGAAAGCAAGAATAGACATTGGTATGGTGAAAGAAGGAGAAGAATTCTATTTAATCAATGATGGAAATCAAAAAGAGGCAACAGAATGAATGATTTAGTCAAGATCAATTGGAGCAATTCCATTGCAGAGATACAGATGGATAGAAAGCCAGTGAATGCTTTAAATCAAGAACTCGTTCAAAGCATTCATAATGCAATTGACTTATTAACAGAACAAGGTGCTAAAGGACTAATTCTCAGTGGAAATGAGGGCATCTTCTCTGCAGGATTGGATGTAAAGAGCTTAATCACCTTATCCGAAACAGAAATTTCTAATTTCTTTCATTCGTTTTGGGGTTTGATGGCAAAAATATCAAAATCACCCGTTCCAGTTGTGGCCGCAATAACTGGTCATAGCCCTGCTGGTGGAGCAGTATTGACTACATTTTGTGATTATCGAATTGCTGCCAAAGGAGATTTTAAAATTGGTATGAATGAAGTTTTTGTGGGATTGTCTGTGCCTAAAATCATTTTCAAAGCTTTTGCCAGATTGGTAGGAGAGAATCATGCAAATATATTAATGATGCAAGGCAAGTTGATGAAGTTTGATTTTGCACATGAGATTGGTTTTATCAATGAACTTGTTGATATGGATCAAGTGGTGCCAAGATCGTTTGAATGGTTGGAGCAATTAGTATCCCTTCCGACAATTGCAATGAATTCGACTCGAATGAATGCTAAAGCAGACCTCAATGATTTAATAGATAAAGATTTGATTACGATGGGCAATAAATTTGCAGACAACTGGTTTTCTGATGAAGTTCAAATCAGAATGAAAGAAATCGTAAAGTCACTATAATTGTATGAATATCTTATTAAGCAATGATGATGGGTATTATGCTAAAGGCATTGAGATGCTTTCTGAGGCTTTATCAGTATTTGCAGATGTGACAATAGTGGCGCCTGAAAATAATTGCAGCGGTGCCAGCAGTTCATTGACATTAAAAAATCCTTTAAGGATTAGAAAATTTAAAGACAATGGCTACTATGTTAACGGAACACCAAGTGATTGTGTTTTTATGGCCCTGACAAGAATATTAGAGAATCCTCCCGACTTATTAGTTAGTGGTATCAATCATGGAGCTAATCTTGGGGATGATGTTTTATATTCAGGCACGGTGGGTGCTGCCATGGGCGGAAGATTTATGAACATGCCATGTCTTGCTCTTTCCATTACCAGTTTGAAGCCAAAACATCTAGAGACAGCGGTTCAAGTATCAAGCGAATTGATTGAAACTCATATAGAACATCTAAAATTAAATCCAGTTTTGAATATCAATGTTCCAGATATTCCATACGCCGAATTGCAAGGGTTTGCTGTAACTCGATTAGGTCAAAGAGCTATGCCTGAAAACAACAGTCAAAACCAAGATGCTTATGGAGATGATATTCATTGGGTCGGACCACCTCCACCTCCAAAGAATCTTGATGAGGGCACTGATTTTCATGCAATTAATAATAACAAAGTGTCCATAACCCCACTGGCTTCTGATTTAACCAACTATTCCCAAATGCAATCAATAGAAGAGTGGGGTAAATTGATTATTTAATGAAAGAGTTTTTTTCATCATTATTTGAATACTGTCTCAAATTAGCTTCAAAGCCTGGAGCCATTTATTTTTTATTTTTATACAGCTTTGTAGAATCATGGTTTATTATTCCGATCCCACCCGATGTGATACTTGCACCGATGACGTTATCCAAACCAGAAAAAGCTTTTTTATATGCAAATATAACCACACTTGGGTCTTTATTGGGAGGTATTCTAGGGTTTTTAATTGGTTTTTATGCCATTGATTTTGCAATGGAATTTATTAAAACAATAGGCATGATTGATTATTATCTACAAGCAGTTGATTGGTTTAAGGCCTGGGGTCCTGCGGTTATTTTAATAGCAGGATTTACTATTATTCCTTTTAAAGTATTCACTATCATGGCTGGCGCTATGAAAATGAATTTTATATTCTTTATATTCGCGACACTTATTTCAAGAGGTTTGCGTTTTTATCTGGTTGCTTATGCAGCTAAAATTGGTGGAGAAAAGGGATTACCAGCCATCAGAAAGAATATCGATAAATTGGGTTATTTTGTCATAGTGGTTTTCTTATTATTCATTATTATCAAAAGCTGGAGTTAATGTGTTTCCAAAAGTAATTGTATTTATAGCGCTGCTGCTTCTCGTTTATTTTTTGATTTCTAGATTGCCAAAATAACTCAGTAATTAACCTATCATCAACATGGCAACCACAGATCGATACTCAGAGCTGATTACATTGTAAGTTCGACAAGCACTCATGGTATCCATGACTTCAATGCCTTTTCCTGTTTTAAGAATTTCAGTCAATAAATAACGATCGGGGAAAACTTGATTTAATCCTGTGCCTAAAAGTATGAGTTCACATTCACTATCGAGAGCAAATTTAAAATCATTGATATTTAGATTCTTGACTTCTGGATGAGACCATGGAGTTATAATTTCTTCATTAAAAAGGATAAAACTCTCGGTGTACCATTGTTCTTTGTACTTTATTTGCCCTTCACCCAATGCTTGTATATGCGAGTTATTTTCTTCTTTCATTTAAAAAATCATTTATCATTAACATTAGAATAATTATAGATCATCATTACTAAAATCAGCAAACCATGACTTTCAAACACGAAATAGTTCAATTAAAAGAACTCAATACAAAAAGCTCCGATAGTGGCCGTTTTTATGAAACTCCAGAAGGTAAATCGTACCCTTCAGTCACAACGATCACTGGCTTGTTATCCAAAGCCTCCATTTTGGCTTGGCGTCAAAGAGTAGGGGATAGTAAAGCAGATGCCATTACAAAAGCTGCTACCACTAGAGGAAATAAAGTTCATAAGATGGCTGAAATGTACTTGCGTAATGAAATGGCATCACAAATAAACTTATTTGAAGATCCAATGCCTCATATTGAAGATATGTTTCTTCAACTGACGGAACTATTGGATAATAATATTGGGATTATTAATGCTATAGAAGCCCCACTGTATAGCGATCAATTAAAAGTGGGTGGAAGGGTGGATGTCATTGCTGAATGGGATGGGGAATTGGCTGTAATTGATTTTAAAACCAGTTCCAAAACAAAAAAAGAGAGCTGGATAGATGGCTATTTCATGCAATCTTCAGCTTATGCTTTAATGTTTGAAGAACTTACAGGGATAAAAGTAAATAAAATAGTAATAGCGATTGCTGTAGAAAATAATCGTTCTCAAGTCTTTATTAAAGACAGCACTGAATATCTTCAACAGTTCATAGATTTAAGAAAAACATATGACATAATGAATTAATTCTTCAGGATTAATAAGATGGATGAAGCCCAATTAAAAATAGTTCTTAATGATTTAATAAAACGATTTGATGCACTCAGGGGGTATCTTTGACTTTGATGAAAAATCCAAAAGACTCAATGAAGTATTAAATTCACTCAATGATCCTAGTATTTGGGAAGATCGTGAATTGAGTCAAACACTCAATCAAGAAAGATCTAGATTGGAAAAAGTATTAAATAGAATCGAAACCATTGGCAGCAGTCTTGAAGACGCTGAAGTATTACTTGAATTGGCTATGAGTGAAAATGATGCTTCAAGTCTAGAAGAACTGTCTGAGGAATTAGTTGCATTTGAGAACATCATTAATCAACTTGAAATTCAAAGAATGTTCAGTGGTGAAATGGATGCTTCCAATTGTTTTCTTGATATTCAAGCAGGCTCGGGTGGAACGGAAGCCCAAGATTGGGCTAATATGCTTTTGCGAATGTATTTGCGTTGGTGCGAGTCCAATGATTTTACTGCCAAACTCATAGAGGTATCACCCGGTGAAGTCGCGGGGATTAAAAGTGCAACCATACATATCACTGGAGATTTTGCATACGGATGGATGAGAACGGAAACTGGAGTTCATCGATTGGTTAGAAAGTCACCTTTTGATTCAGGAAACAGAAGACACACATCATTTGCAGCTGTTTTTACCTCTCCTGAGATTGAAGATAATTTTGAAATTGAAATGGATCCCAGCGATCTTAGAATAGATGTTTATAGAGCCAGTGGAGCTGGCGGACAGCATGTTAATACCACTGAATCGGCAGTACGAATCACTCACGTTCCATCGGGCACTGTGGTTCAATGCCAAGACGATCGTTCACAACATAAAAATAAAGCCACAGCAATGAAACAAATGCGAGCAAAATTATTTGAGTTGGAACATCAGAAACGAGTGGACAAAGCACAAGCCGTTGAAGAAACTAAAGCCGATATTGGTTGGGGAAGTCAGATTAGATCTTATGTTTTGGATCAGTCTAGAGTGAAGGATTTGAGAACTCAAATTGAATCCAGTAATCCAGAAGCTATACTGAATGGTGATATCAATAAATTCCTTGAAGCAAGCCTCAAAAAAGGTGTTTAGTAAATAAATGGACAATCGATGACTGAAAAAAAAGAAGATCAGAATAAGCTTGTAGAAGAACGAAGAAATAAACTTCTTTCAATGAGAGAAGAAGGCTTTAATTACCCAATATCAATAGAAATCGATGCAATTGTTAAAGATCTATTCGAGACCTATGGGAAATCAACAAGAGAAGAGGTGATTGATGCCAATAAGACGGTGAAGATTGCTGGAAGAATGATGGCAAAAAGAATTATGGGTAAATCCAGTTTTTCAAAAGTGGTAGATAGTTCAGGTTCGATTCAACTTTTTTTGAATTCTAAGAACCTTGATGAAAAAACATATAACAACTTTAAGACGTATGATGTTGGCGATATTATTTGGGTTGAAGGCGTCCTATTTAGAACTAAAACAGATGAGTTGACAGTTAATGTTGGAAAAATAGAAGTCTTGTCAAAATCCTTAAGGCCTTTGCCTGAGAAGTACCATGGACTGACAGACACTGAGACACGTTATCGAAAGCGTTATCTTGATTTAATTATGTCCGATGATAGTAAAGCTGTTTTTCAAAAGCGTTCCAAAATTGTCACAACGATACGTGCTTTTTTAGACCAAAAGGAAATATTGGAAGTAGAAACCCCTATGATGCATCCAATTGCTGGGGGTGCAATTGCTAAACCTTTTATTACTCATCACAATACTTTGGATCGAGACTTCTTTTTAAGAATTGCTCCTGAACTTTATTTAAAACGGTTGGTGGTTGGTGGTCTGCATCGCGTTTATGAGATCAATCGATCTTTCAGAAACGAAGGGATATCAACAAAGCATAATCCAGAATTTACGATGCTTGAACTCTATCTAGCTTATGCGTCCTATGAAGAGATCATGACACTTGTTGAAGATATGATTATTGATATAGCAATCGCACTAAACGGCTCGACAACCATTCAATATCAAGATCGAGAATATGATCTATCAGGTCCATACAAGCGCATGACTTTGGAAGAATCTGTGATTCAATATAATCCTAAGATGGATCCAAAAAAACTAAGAGATAGAGAAACTCTATTAAATACTTGCAAGGAACTTGGAATTAAAACTAATGATGATGCATCAACTGGAAAGCTCCTCTTTGAGATTTTTGAGAAAACAGTGGAAGATAATTTAATTGAACCTACTTTTATTACCGGTTATCCCAGAGATGTTTCCCCTTTATCTAGAGCTAATGATAATGATCCATGGTTGGTAGACCGTTTTGAATTTTTTATAGCAGGTAGTGAATTGGCCAATGGGTTTCAAGAACTCAATGATCCTGATGATCAATCGGATCGTTTTAAAGCCCAAGTCAAAGAAAGAAATGATGGCGATGATGAAGCTATGGTTTTTGATCAAGATTATATTGAGGCCCTTGAATATGGAATGCCGCCAACCTCTGGATTAGGAGTTGGCATTGATAGGCTTGTCATGTTGTTCACAGAAAGCCCTTCTATTAGGGATGTGCTATTATTTCCTCATATGAGAAATAAGTAAATCAGTCATGTTAGGTAAGAACTGCTAGGAAATCTTCTTTAAATTGACTTCATAACCATTCATGGATAAATCTTCATCAGAATTAATAGTATTTATGACGGCTAACGCATGAAAATAATTATTAGATTTTTTTGATATAACTATTGATCCAACCTTTTTATCTTCGCACATCACTTCAGATCGAGCATCTATTTCATTACTATTAGATTCAATGATTATATGAAACATTCTCTGTTTAATCTTGCCTCTATGTTGAACTCTAGCAACTACTTCTTGCCCGGTGTAACACCCCTTTGAAAAACTAATACCTTCCAGTAAATCTAGGTTTATCATCTGTGGTATATATTTCTCACTGTTATTTTTATCTATTATCGCTAATCCACTTTTGATATCAGCCAATATCCAATCATTTTCATTGATTGATTGAATTGAATTGTCTTTTGTAACGACCTGATTATTGATAATTAAGATATACCTATCCTTATCAACATCAATGGGAGAAATGTTAAGTTGCTGGCTATCATCTTGATGATTAATGAGTTTTTTATGATTCACATTATCCAATCCAATAATATTAAAATCTTCTATTGTAATGATTACATCGGATCTTAAGATGTAACGTGATAACCAATTCAGAATATCTTCACTGAGATCCTTACTAATTATTAAAAAGAAAATATCCTCAGATCTTTTTATTAATCCAGAAACAATCATTCGACCTTTAGGGTTGAGTATAGAGGTCATTTTATAACTCTGATTTGAAATGGAATTTATATCCTGAGTCATCTGACCCTGTAGGAAATCTTTCACATCACTTCCTGAGAAAGACAATATTGATAGATGAGATAAATGATTCATAATCTAATTATAAAAAATAATGTAAATCCAGTAAAAATAAATGTTCGAAACTATTAAAGTCAGTATAATTGACCCATTAAAGCTTACCAAGATATGAGTAAAGAAAAACAACCTTTGTCCCCACATTTATCAGTGTATAAGTGGCAGGTAACCAATACACTGTCTATACTGCACAGGCTTTCTGGGTTTGCACTCTTTATTGTAGGTTTCAGTCTATCAATATGGATCTTATCCATTTCAATTGGCCAGGAAATGTTTGATGCGATATCCAGCATATTTATCAGTCCGATCGCGATAGGTCTATGGGTATTAGTAACACAAGCATTTTTTTATCATTTCTTAAATGGCATAAGGCATTTATTCTGGGATATAGGAAAAGGTTTTGAAACAAGAGAATTAAAAATATCAGGTGCCATTGTTGTTATTCTTTCTCTTATTTTGACAGCTCTTTTTTGGCTGTGTATATTTTCTGAGTCCAACTGACCTATGATTTACTTAAAAAGAATATTAAACCTTTTATGCCTATCTGGTTTTGAACACGCAAAAGATCATTGGAAAAGCCAAAGAGAAACAGCAGTTATTCTGGTTCTATTGTCAGGTTGGTTCATCTACCAAATTTTATTTAACTTGCAATATTTAGATTACGATGGAGTTCTATTTTGGGCAAGCGAACCATTGAATGCTCTCATTCTATGTTTGTTGTCTTTGTATTTAATTTATCATGCTGAATTAGGTCTGCAGGTCATTTTAGAAGATTATGTGTCAACACTGAGTCTAAGGACTATGAGTTTTTATGTTATAAGGGCTTTTAGAATTGCAGTTGTTCTAATCACATTCTATTCAATATTTTCGATTACTGTTGGCACTAATTAAACGGAATTGATTAAAAGGAAAAATCTATGAGTGAGGGTTATGAAATAATTGAACATGATTTTGATGTGGTTGTTGTTGGAGCAGGCGGTGCAGGACTTAGAGCTACATTAGGTCTTGTGGAAGCAGGATTCAATACTGCTTGCATTACCAAGGTTTTTCCAACGAGAAGTCATACGGTCGCTGCTCAAGGTGGTATCAGTGCAGCTTTGGGAAATATGGGCGAAGATGATTGGCGTTGGCATATGTACGATACAGTCAAAGGATCGGATTGGCTGGGCGATCAAAATGCAATTGCATACATGTGTAAGGAAGCACCTAAAGCCGTTTTAGAGCTTGAAAAATACGGCATTCCTTTTTCGAGAACCAATGATGGGAAAATTTATCAAAGACCATTTGGTGGGATGACTACACATTATGGTGAAGGCATAGCCCAGAGAACTTGTGCTGCTGCTGATCGAACGGGTCATGCCATGCTCCATACTTTATACCAGCAATCCATCAAGAATAAAGCCCAGTTTTTCATTGAATACTTTGCATTGGAATTACTTATGGATGAAGGCGAGTGCAAGGGAGTTATCTCTTTAGAAATGGCCACAGGAAAATTACATGTCTTTAAAGCCAATAAGGTTATCTTAGCAACCGGTGGGCATGGTAGAGCTTACTTTTCATGTACCGCAGCTCATACGTGTACAGGAGATGGGTCTGGAATGGCATTAAGATCAGGTCTGCCTCTTCAAGATATGGAATTCGTACAATTTCACCCAACGGGTATTTATGGAGTGGGTTGTTTAATTACTGAAGGTGCAAGAGGAGAAGGTGGTTACTTAACAAATTCAGAAGGTGAGCGTTTCATGGAGAGATATGCACCCAATGCAAAAGATTTAGCTTCAAGAGATGTTGTCAGTCGATCCATGACTATGGAGATAATAGAAGGCAGAGGCGTCGGTGATAAAAATGATCATATTAATCTCAATTTACAACATTTGGGTGGCGAGGTTATTGATGAAAGATTGCCAGGCATTGCTGAAACTGCAAGAATCTTTGCCAATGTTGATGTAACCAAAGATCCGATACCAGTGATTCCTACTGTTCATTATAATATGGGCGGTGTACCAACCAATGTACAAACAGAAGTGATTACTAAAAATGCTGAGGGCGATATTCATGTTGTTCCAGGGCTCATGGCTGTGGGAGAGGCGGCATCTGTTTCTGTTCATGGCGCTAATAGGCTTGGCTCAAATTCTCTTCTTGACCTAGTAGTATTTGGTAAAGCATCAGCAGAACAATGTGCTAAAACACTTAAACCAGGAGCACTTAAAAGTAATATACCTCAATCAGTGATTGACAAAGCCATTGATAAGTTTGATCGAATACGCTTCTCAAATGGGAGTTTAGGAACATCTGAAATAAGAGATGAAATGCAACAAACCATGCAAAAGCATGCCTCAGTTTTTAGGACGGAAGGAATATTACAGGATGGTGTGGATAAGATGTCAGCCTGTATTAACTCTTTTAAAGATGTCTCTGTTACAGATAAGGGTTTGATATGGAACACAGATTTAGTTGAAACATTGGAGCTTGAGAATCTTCTAGGTCAAGCTATGGTTACTATGGATTGTGCACTGAATCGTCAAGAAAGTAGGGGGGCTCATGCTCGAGAAGACTACCCTGATAGAAATGATACAAACTGGCTTAAACACAGTTTAGGTTGGCTGGATGAAAAAAATAAAACAAGAATAGATTCAAGCCCTGTTACACTTGAGACTCAGACTGATGAGGTTGAAACTGTTCCTTTAAAAGCTAGAGTTTACTAGGAGTACTAACGAATGGCTGAATTTATATTACCTAAGAATTCAAAAATAAAAAAAGGCAATAGTTTTAATTTAGAAGCTAATGTGAGTAATTCTAGAACTTTCATTGTCTATCGTTATGATCCTGATACTGGAGACAATCCAAGATTGGATACATTCGAGATAAATCTTGATGAGTGTGGTCCAATGGTTTTGGATGCATTGATAAAAATTAAATCAGACCTTGATCCCAGTTTATCCTTTCGAAGATCCTGTAGGGAAGGTATCTGCGGTTCTTGCTCACATAATATCAATGGATTGAATACACTTGCTTGCACACAACCAATAAAAGATTTGGATGGGGATATTAGAATTTATCCTTTACCTCATATGAATGTTGTAAAAGATTTAGTGACGGATTTAACAAAGTTTTATGAAGGATATGCGTCTGTAGAACCTTGGCTTAAAAACGACTCTGAGAGTCCAGAAGGTAAAGAGAGGTACCAAACCAAAGAAGATCAAGAGAAAATTGATAAGCCTTCTGCTTGCATTCTTTGTGCTTGTTGTTCAACTGCTTGCCCTAGTTATTGGTGGAACAGTGATGAGTATCTCGGACCAGCAGCATTATTAGCATCGTACCGTTGGTTACAAGACAGTCGAGATGAAGCCAAAGAAGAACGTTTGAAGGAACTCAATGATTCATCAAAGCTATATCGATGTCATACCATTATGAATTGTTCTTTGTCTTGTCCAAAAGATCTTAATCCAGGGCAAGCGATTTCTGAAATTAAAAAAATGATAGCCACGCACGATTTTGATGAGTGATAATTCATTCGAACTCTCTAGAATAAGATGGAGATGCAGAAGAGGGACAAAGGAATTGGATCTGCTTTTACTTTCTTATTTTGAAAATCATTATGAGTCTATGGATTTTGAAAAAAAAGAACAGTTTAATCAAATCTTAATGCTGCAAGATCCTATTATTATTGAAATGTTTGCTGCACCAAAAGTAATTGAAGATCTTAATCTAAGACATATGGTGACTGAGATACTAGGTTCAGACCAAGGATTAATTATTCAATGAAGAATATTAGAAATTTTTCAATTATTGCTCATATAGATCATGGTAAATCGACTCTTGCAGATCGATTAATTCAACAAACTGGTGGATTGGAAGAACGAGAAATGGAAGAACAAGTTCTTGATAGTATGGACTTGGAAAAAGAAAGAGGAATAACAATTAAAGCTCAAAGTGCTTCATTAAATTTTACTTCCGATGATGATAAAGAATATGTTTTTAATTTAATTGATACTCCAGGCCATGTTGATTTCTCATATGAAGTATCAAGATCATTGGCTGCTTGTGAGGGTGCTTTATTAGTCGTTGATGCGTCTCAGGGTGTTGAAGCACAAAGTGTGGCTAATTGTTATAGTGCAATTGAACAAGGTCTTGAGATATTACCTGTTATTAATAAAATAGACTTGCCAGCTGCGGATCCAGAAAAAGTATTGCATGACATTAATGAAGTGATAGGTATTGAAACGGATAATGCAATATTAATCAGTGCAAAAACAGGACAAGGTGTTCAAGAGTTAATGCATCAAATTGTTAATATCATACCTTCACCAATAGGTAATCCTGATGAACCATTGCAAGCTTTAATCATTGATTCTTGGTTCGATAAGTATGTCGGTGTTGTTTCACTACTGAGGATAGTTAATGGAACAATAAAAAAGGGTGACAAGATTAAATTGATGTCTACAGGCTATGAATACACTGCCAATTCGTTGGGTATTTACACACCAAAAATGGAATACAGAGATTCGTTATCCGCTGGTGAGGTTGGTTTTCTAGTTGCTGGTATCAAAGATATCTTTGGAGCTCCCGTTGGTGATACGGTAACTCACTTTAAAAAGTCCAGTGAGAAAGCATTGCCTGATTTTAAAACCATACAGCCTCGAGTTTTTGCAGGTTTATTTCCAGCATCATCAGAGGATCTCGAAGCTTTCAGAGAGGCATTGGATAAACTTAAATTGAATGATGCATCTCTCCATTATGAGCCTGAATCCTCTTCTGCACTGGGTATTGGTTTTCGTTGTGGATTTTTAGGGATGCTTCATATGGAGATTGTTCAAGAACGTCTTGAGCGTGAATACGATTTGAACTTAGTCACGACTTCTCCAACAGTGGTTTATGAGGTTTTGAAAACTAATGGTGAAGTCATAAAAATAGATAACCCCGATGCATTGCCAAAAATGAATAATGTTAAAGAGATAAGAGAACCTATTGTTGAAGCGAGTATATTGATGCCACCTGAATTTGTTGGCAATGTTATTCAACTGTGTGAATCCAGAAGAGGCATACAGAAAAAACTACAATATCTAGGTCGACAAGTTGTTCTTGATTATGAACTACCATTGGCTGAAGTTGTGATGGATTTTTTTGATCAGCTTAAATCAGTCTCAAAAGGGTATGCTTCTTTTGATTATCGTTTTCTGAGATTTAAACCTGATAATCTAGTTCGATTGGATATTCTAGTTAATGGAGACAAGGTCGATGCATTCTCAAGTATTATTCATAGAGACATGTCTGTTTCTCATGGGAGAAAGATTATTGATAGGCTCTCAAAGTTAATCCCACGGCAAATGTTTGAAATTGCCCTGCAAGCTGTGATCGGTGCTAAAGTGATTGCCAGAGGCAATGTCAAAGCTTTCAGAAAAAATGTAACTGCTAAATTATACGGTGGTGATGTAACGAGAAAGATGAAACTACTTAAAAAGCAAAAAGCAGGAAAGAAAAGAATGAAACAATTTGGATCTGTAGAGATTCCTCAGGAAGCTTTTCTTTCTATCATGCAAAAAGACTCCACAAAGAAATCATAATTATTTATTAATCCATCATCTATAATGTCATCTATGAATTTTGATTTTCAGGCAATTTTATTTTTTATAGTTCTTTCATTAGGATTGATGTGGTTAGTGGGTCATTTCTATAATAAGAAAGACCACAGTATTATTGAACTATCCGGAGCTTTATTTCCCATTCTTCTGGTTGTTTTTATCCTTAGGTCTTTTGTGTTTGAGCCATTTCGTATTCCTTCTGGTTCGATGATGCCAACCTTGGTTAAAGGAGACTTTATCTTAGTCAAGAAATATGCATATGATTTAAGGTTGCCAGTAACCAATCGGTCATTTTGGAATACCAATGAACTGAAAAGAGGAGACGTTGTTGTTTTTGATTACCCCTGTGATACTTCCATTAAATACATTAAACGTTTAATTGGTTTGCCAGGGGATGAAGTCAGTTACAAAAATAAACAAATTAAAATCAATGGAGAATTATTGCCCAATAAGTTCCAGTATGTCTATAAAAACACTAAACAATATGGTGCACATGTTTATGAAGAAAGTATTGGTAAGAACTCACATCTAGCTTTATTAACCCCTTCCAGAAGAGGAAAAGAGGGTGTCTTTGATGTACCGGAAGGCCATTATTTTTTTATGGGTGATAATAGAGATAACAGTAAAGACGGCAGATACGATTGCCCTGGTTTTGTTCCCAGAGATCATATTGTAGGGAAAGCTACAACAATCTGGTTTAATTGGGATTTTAGTTCATTACCAGAATGGAATAGAATCGGCCAATCAATTGATTAAGTGTTCTAGATAATTTGAAAACCAAAAAGATACAAGAATGGATCATTGAGACCTTTGATTACTCATTTAAGGATCAGTCTTTAGCTGAGAATGCATTAACACATCGAAGTTTTTCATCAAATAACAATGAAAGGCTAGAGTTTCTAGGAGATTCTGCATTGGACCTTGTCATTAGTGAACTGTTATTTGAAAAATATTCTGATGAATCAGAAGGCAACCTAAGTCGAATGAGAGCCAGTATCGTAAACAAAGAAAGTTTGTCGGAATTGGCTAGAGAAATAAACTTAGATCAATACTTAATTTTAGGACAAGGTGAAATAAAATCGGGTGGGGGAGATAGATCATCTATTCTCTCCAATGCTTTGGAAGCTATTATTGGTGCTATTTTTATAGAAGGTGGTTACTCTTCTCTAAAGACTAGTGTTCTTAATCTATTTTCCTCAAAGTTAGAATCGTTGAATCCAGAATCTGAAAATAAAGACCATAAGAGTTTATTGCAAGAGAAAATGCAGAAAATGAAAAAAGAACTCCCTAGATATCATTTATTAAATACAGAAGGAGAGCAACATGATCAGACGTTTCATGTTGAATGCATTATTGAGAAAGGAAAAATATCAACCAAAGCGAGTGCTAAAAGTTTAAGAGTTGCTGAACAGAAAGCTGCAATGAAAGCCTTGAGGTTACTATAAAATGACTAAGGAAAAAGTCAAAAGTGGTTATGTTGCAGTTGTAGGTAGACCAAATGTAGGTAAGTCCACTCTAGTAAATTACCTTGTTGGTGAGAAGGTTTCTATCGTAACCTCAAAACCGCAGACCACTCAGATAAATGTTTTGGGTATTGTTAATTATGAAAACACTCAAATTGTATTGATTGATACGCCAGGTTTGTTATCGGATAACACAAAGAAACTTAATCTAAAGAGACTCAACAAAGAAGCCAGCCTCGCTCTTTCTATGGCCGATCTTGTTGTTATGCTTGTTGAAGTCAATCAATGGAAAAAGGCGGATCAGTATCTCTTAGAAAATATAGAACAAACTGGATTAAAAAAAATATTAGCAGTAAATAAAGTGGATCGTTTCAAAGATAAAACTAAGATTTTAGATTTTCTTGCCAGTTCTGATAAACGATCGATATTTGAAGAAATTATACCGTTATCAGCACTACGTGGAAAAAATATAAGTAACTTATTAGTCTCTATTGAAAGGTATTTACCATATCAAAATCCAGAATTTTCTTCTGATACTAAAACAGATAAAGACATAAACTTTAGGATTGCTGAAAGCATGCGAGAGAAACTTATGAGTTGTCTAAGAGAAGAGTTACCTTATAGTTTGATTTGTGAAGTTGATAGCATGAGTGAAAAGAAGGGCACTGTCTTCATTGAGATCTCTATTTGTGTCAGAAAAAGTGCTCATAGGAAAATAATTATTGGTAAGAAAGGGCATATCTTGAAAAAAGTGGGCACTGAGACAAGACTCGAAGTAGAGGAGATGTTGAAAAAGAAAGTTTTTCTATCATCCCAAGTTAGAGTTAATGAAAAAATGAAAATTTCAAACTAATATGCCAACTAGTAATATTATTGAGCATGAGCCTGCTTACTTGCTCCATCACAGACCTTATTCAGAAACCAGTCAGATCATTAATCTTTTTACTCAACAGTATGGACGAGTAGATTTAATTGCTAAAGGATCGAAAAGACCTAAATCAAAATTCAAATCTTTTCTTCAACCATTCTTACCGATTCGTGTCTCTTGGTCAGGAAGATCAAAACTAAAGACACTCAGAGAAGTTGAGGTTACTGGTGTGTATATTGAAAAAATAAAAGGCAAGCATTTAATGTCTGCTTTTTATTTAAATGAATTGATTCTATCTTTTTTAACAGTGGCAGATCCTTATCCTGATCTTTTTACAGATTACTCCAATGCCATTACTGGTCTTTCTGATGCAGCAAATATTGAGATAGTATTGAGGAAGTTTGAATTATCCATGCTTTCTGAAATTGGCTATGCAATTAACTTTGATACAGAGGCAATGAGTTCAAAGAATATTCAAGCAAAAGAGGGTTATATTTTTTATCCTGAGCAAGGCTTTAGATTAGCAAATGATAGTAATGCTACTAAAACTATTATCAAAGGCTCAGAAATTAAAGCAATCAAGAATCAAGATTTTTCTTCACCTAATATTCTTAGGGCAGCAAAAAAAATACTTCGTTTGTCCATAGAACATCATCTTGATGGTAAAGAATTAAACAGTAAGAAAGTTTTTCAATCAATCACATCTAAGAAATAGGGTGAAATTCATGTGTGATTTAAAATGACAGTATAATTGAGCCAATATGCAACTGAAGTCTTTATACTTTTCTCACCATTAAAACTCCATATTGAATCATTTCATAGTTCTCGCATTCGATTCTTTTTAAAACGGAATGTACTAAGTTGATCATTTTTTCACTATTTCCACAGACAATCTCTAATGGAACCATGTTTTGATTCATTAGAATAAAGTTTTCCACCAAGCGATCAACATCTCCATGCCTCACACCATGAAGATCTAGTTTTTTATATTTCATAATTCTTAAAAATAGCTTTAATTATTGATCTTAATTTAAATGTTTATAGAATATAAATCTATGAAACATAAAAAATATAAATCACCCGTCACTGGAAAAGAGTATTTTGCCAATCAAGAGCCCCGTTATGCTGGTCTCCCTACATTTATGAGAACACCAATTGCTGATTCTTTGGAAGGATTGGATATAGCTTTGGCGGGTGTCCCATATGATGGTGGTGTAACGAATAGAGCTGGGGCTAGACATGGCCCTCGTGAAATAAGAAATCAATCAACTTTGATGAGAAACATACATCATGTCACAAGAATTAATCCATACGAGATCGCTAATATTGCTGATGTGGGGGACGTTTCCTTTGAAAAGCCGTTTGATCACCAGTCTGTTCATGATGATATTGTTGAATTTTATAGTTGTTTGCAAAAAGCAGGAGTTATTCCTTTGAGTGCAGGAGGGGATCATTCTATAACTTATCCAATATTTGAAGGTTTAGTCAAAGGCGATCCAATTGGGATGATTCATATAGATGCTCATACAGATACATGGGGAGAGGTATGGGGTTCAAAGTTTCATCATGGATCACCATTCAGATCGGCAGTTGAATCTGGCCTATTGGACCCTAAGAAAACCATACAGATTGGTATTCGAGGTGCTCAAAATTTTACAGATGGAATTGATTTTTCTCTTTCAACGGGGATGCGTGTTATTTTCATTGAAGAGTTCTCTGAGTTGGGTGTTAAAGAAGTTGTAAAAGAAGCCATTAAAATAGTTGGTAATAGTCCAGTATATTTGTCATTTGATGTGGATGGATTGGATCCTGTTTATGCACCTGGTACGGGAACTCCTGAAGTAGGAGGAATTACCACTTTGGAGGCACAGCAATTCTTAAGAGGATTGAATGGACTGAATTTCATAGGTGGCGATGTCGTCGAGGTGGCACCCCCTAGTGATCTATCAGGGAATACAGCACTTGTAGGTGCTACGATGATGTATGAGATCCTTTGTCTGTTCGCTAATCAGTTTGCAAAATAGAGTATTTTTTTGAACGATCAACTCGAATGTATTTCTAATCCATTTAAGAATCATAACTTTGATTTAGATTGGAGTAGTGAATCTGCATTTTGCTTTCATCAAAGTTTACCAGGCTATAAACCGACACCATTAATACAGCTAAAAAACTTTTCAAAGACCATTGGTATCAATCAATGTTTGGTCAAAGATGAAAGCCATCGGTTGAACCTCAATGCCTTTAAAGTTCTAGGTGCAAGTTATGCCATGGCAATAGAAATTGCTAAGTATTTAAAATTAGATCTTGATAATGTAACTTATGAAATTATCAAGAAACATTCAGATCAAATTAAGAATCTCACATTTACAACAGCTACGGATGGAAATCATGGCAGAGCTGTTGCATGGACTGCAAAGAATTTTGGATGTAAAGCAATGGTCTATATGCCCAAAGGCACTTCAAAGATCAGGCTAGATGCTATTCTTGATACTAATGCATCAGCTGAAATAACTGATTTTAATTACGATGATACTGTGAAACATACAGCCAAAAAAGCATCTGAAAATAATTGGATATTATTACAAGATTCATCCTGGAATGGTTATGTGGAGGTGCCAAAGAACATCATGTTGGGTTATTCAACTATGGTGACAGAATTTCTTGTTCAGTATAGTGATGTGGCCAACTCATATTATTGTTCAAGCTGGTGTTGGGTCTTTTGCAGCTTCAATATTGATAAATTTTTTTAATCAATCAAAACCAAAGCCTAAATTAATTATACTTGAGCCTAATGGTGCAGCTTGTTTTTATAATTCCATGAAAATAGGGGATGGAAATGCCCATTTAACCAAAGAGCTTAATACAATCATGGCAGGATTGTCATGTGGCATGCCCAGTTTACTAGCTTGGAATATTATCAAAGAACTGAGTGATTACTTTGCCATATGCGGTGATGATATTGCATTTAAAGGTATGCAGATCTGTGGTAATCCAACCAAAGGCGATGAAAAAATTATCTCAGGAGAAAGTGGAGCAGTACCAATTGGTTTTTTACACACAGTGTGTGTCAATAAAGATTATGAGCATATTAAAAAAGACCTTGATCTTAATGAAAAATCGAACGTCCTATTCTATTCAACTGAAGGTGATACCGATCCGGATTTATATAGAAGTGTATTAGATTTAGAATAATTCCATAATCATGCATCGAGCAGATCCTCCACCGTATTTTTCAATAAATTCTAGATCAGAATGGATAATGCTTTTGTAATATTTTAAGAGCACTTCTTTTTGTTCATTACTATAGCCTTGATAGGCTGTTGTAGACATGATCAGATGTAAATTACTCTCCTCATCACAAACCTCAATGCAATTTCCACAAAAACTCACTAACTGCTCACTTGAGATTTCCATAATCTGATGCGTGGATTGTAATCTCTCCAAAACCAATGCTCTGGAATTATCTACTATGCATTCTGAGCATATCACAGCAAGTTTTGTGCCAATATACATCATCACATCAGTGTGATAGATGGCATCTCCAGTATGACTTTTCGTATCAAATTCTATCAGTTCATAATCTCTAGATTGACACCATTGATGTGCAAGATTAGGATCGGATCTTGCTGAAATACCCATATATGCTTGACGATTCACTCGATCTAATACCAAACTGCTTGTGCCTTCTAGATGTATCGATTGTTCTTCAAAAGCACTGTAATCAATTTTTGTATCATACGTTTGATTTAAAAAAGATATATGTTTGTCAGATTTTTCAAGCCTTCTATTTTTGCCGAGCATACTGAAGATATCAATAGTTTGGTCATCATAACTGACAGCCCAATTTGGAAATATATTATCAGGACAACCTGTTTGACCCATTAAAGTTGTTACTTTTATCTTATTATTTTCTAAGATTTCCTCAAAGTTATTAAACTCTTTTAATGCTTCTTGAAGCATTATGTCTTTAGTTTTTTTATGATCTTGTATTTGGTAATGATTGGTTTCTATTGTTTGTTCATTGCAATAGAATTCTGCAGGTTTGATCAGTAGAATATGATTGGTTGATTGTGTTGACATAAGGACATTTATTTTTCTAATACAATTTCATCAAGAGTTTCTTTTATAATATTTACTGCCCAATCAATATCTTCTTTTGTAATAATCAATGGAGGAGCAAATCTGATAACAGTCTCATGAGTTTCCTTGGATAGGATGCCTTTTTTAAGAAGCAACATAGACAATTCTTTACCGGAGATATAGCTTGGATCAATTTCCACTCCAATCCATAACCCCTTACCTCTGACGTCAGTAATAACATTACTTTTCATTTCAATGAATGCATTTTTAAAATATTCACCCAGTACACGACTGTTTTCTATTAAGCCTTCTTCATCAAGTAATTCCAATGCTCTTTTGGCTATTGCAGCTGCAAGAGGGTTTCCCCCAAATGTGGAGCCATGCGAACCTGGTGTGAGCCATTGCATGACTTCACTGGAAGATAAAAAGCAAGAAACAGGCATAAAACCACCGCCCAATGCCTTTCCGAGTATGAGTCCATCTGGTTGGATATCTGAATGTTGGAATGCGAACATCTTGCCAGTTCTGCCAAGACCAGATTGCACTTCATCAAGAATCATTAGTACATTCTTTTGTGTACAGATTTCTCTTACATCACTGAGATAGTTTTCTGGAGGTACTATAATTCCTCCTTCACCTTGTATGGGTTCAATTAAAACAGCTGCAGTATTTTTATTGATTGCTTTCTCAATAGCTTTAGCTGAACCAAATTCAACGGAAATAAAACCAGGCGTAAGGGGGCCAAAATCATCTTTTGAGTTTGGCTCACTAGAAAAACTTACGATGGTGGTTGTTCTACCATGAAAATTACCATCGGCAACTATAATTTCAGCTTTATCGGTTTCAATATTCTTAGAACGATAACCCCATCTTCTTGCTGCTTTAATTGCAGTTTCGACAGCTTCAGCTCCTGAGTTCATTGGCAATGCCATATCAAAATTACTCAACGAGGTAATGGTTTCCAGATAAGGCCCTAGTGTATCTGTATAAAATGCTCTGGATGTTAAAGCCAGTTGGCTGGATTGTTTATGCAATACTTTTAGTAATTCAGGATGTGAATGACCATGGCTGACAGCTGAATAAGCAGACATCATGTCTAAATATTTATTGCCATCTACATCCCAAACCCAAACTCCTTTTGCTTTAGATAGAACCACGGGTATGGGCTTATAATTATCAGGTCCAAAGTCTGTTTCTTTGTCGATAAAACTCTGTTGTTTAGAATAAGTCATCAGTTTATCTCCGGTATATTCCAATCAGGGTCTATAGGGCCTATGTCTTTGATGATTTCTCGATGACCACTCCATGTATTGACAATTGCTTCAGTGGTTCCAATACCTGCTGCCCTTGGGTCCCCAGCTGGACCAAACCAATGGTTTTGCGGTGCGCCTGTTGTTCTTGCTCTCATACCTACATAGGTTGTTCCATTCACAGTGTTTCCTAAGATTTTTTGTTGAAAATGTAAATCATTACTAACAACAGCTGCCGTTAAATTATGGGTAATGCTCTCTAATCCTTCGAGCACGATGGGTAAAGTATCGTCATTATAAGAGATTACTATCTGAATTGGAGCAAAGACTTCACTGGTAATTAGATCAAAATATTCTGTCATTAATTGTTCTATGGGTATCTGAATGGCTGTTGGTTTTATCGCACCATAATGCGATGGAATGTTATGATTCTTTAATGACTCATTACCAAATAGACAATTGGAATTAGGTATGGCTAACAATTGATTGATGTGGTTAAAGAGTTGTTCATTATTCCAAGTGAGAACTGGTCCTATACTGAGATTATCTAGACTTCTTCGTTCAGCTAAGGCTTTCATTTTAGGCAGTAGATCTTCCTGCCAATTTTCATGAATAAAGAGAATACTTTGAGCTGAACACTTTTGTCCTGATGCATTGTAAGCATCTTCGTCGCATTGCCATGCTACATAGTCACTCCATTTAGGATCGAAGTCGGGACCAATAATTTTCCAATCAAAACCCGCATCCTCAATCTTAACTTTACCATCCATTTCTTGAATAATTTGATGCGCTACATTCGATGAACCAGTAAATTGAATCATCCTGATTTGTTCTTTGGCCTGCTTAATTAATTTAGCCATTGTAGATCCATTGCAGTAGATCAAGTTTGAGTCTTGACTTGGGAGGCCACAATATATTAATAACCTTAAAAACTGTTCAAAAACAACACCGACTTTTTCATCGGGTTTAACCAGTGGACGATTTCCCATAAATAAAGCACCCAAGAATTGCAATGCTGGGATTTCCAATGGAAAATTAAAAGGTGTAATAATTACTACGGATCCAAAAGGCCAACGATAACCGGATGATTCTTGTCCAGTGTAATCACCAGGATTAGAAAAACTACGTCCTAGGAACCTAACACCATCGCCCGCAAAATTTTCTAAAAATGTTCTGGTAACTCTTACTTCACCGAGGCATTGATTGTATGTTTTTGGCATTACTCTTTGAATCAGAAGGGTAAAAAATGTTTCCACTTCTTCATCACGAAGTATTTGTGCTGCTTTACTGCAAACATCGCCGAGCATAATGTATCTATCATTATTCTTTAAGGGGTTGTGAAGTCCACTTTTTGGGCATTGATCTAGACTTCTTATGAATTCAGATATTTCTTCTGTTTTAGGTATATCTAAGAAGGATTTTCCAGTGATTGGGTCTGGGATATCATCAAAATAATTGACACCATCAATCCATTGTCCGTCTAGAAGATTTTGGCATTTTCCAAGTCTATCTTCATTTATTCCATCTAAAGGATGGACCGTTGCAAAGCTTTTCAAATAATTCATAATTCTCTTTTAGATTCAATATTAAATTTATTGACCTAAAGACAGCTTTAACTTCATTTGTGTTCATGAAGGAGAAGTTATGGATCCTAAAAACAATATTAAATTGTTTCATCATTCAAATCAATTAAACTCTAAGATATCATGTAGTCAATGGAAGAATTATTATGAAGCAAAAAGAACCCATTCTATTGGGCGTTAATGTTGATCATGTTGCAACACTGAGACAGGCAAGAGGCACTAATTATCCCGATCCGGTAGAAATAGCACTAATAGCTGAAAAAAATGGTGCGGACAGCATTACCATTCACCTTAGAGAAGATCGAAGGCATGTTCAGGATCATGATGTCGAGAGAATAATAGGAGTTTCGCAAACTAGGGTTAATTTTGAAATGGCTTTAACGGAAGAAATGATTGCAATGGCCTGTCAACTTAAACCCTATGATTGTTGTTTGGTTCCAGAAAAAAGAGAAGAATTAACGACAGAAGGTGGCTTGGATGTTTTTAGCCAAATGGATGCTTTATCGATCGCTGCAGAGCGAATGAAAAAATCAGGAATAAGAGTGTCATTCTTTGTTGACCCAGATCCAAAACAAATTGAATCAAGTCAATTGGCTGGTGCTGATGCTGTAGAAATTCACACGGGTACTTATGCCGATAGCCTCAATCTTGAAGATCAAAAGTATGAATTAAATAGAATTAGAGAGTGTGCAATTCATGCAAATAAAATTGGTCTTAGAGTTAATGCAGGACATGGATTGCATTATGAGAATACAAAAGCAATAGCCGAAATTAATGAAATACAAGAATTGAATATTGGCCATTCAATTATTGCAAAATCATTAGATACAGGGATAGCTGAAGCTGTAAATACTATGAAGACTATAATGATTGAGGCCCGAAAGTGAATCTTTATGGTATTGGCGTTGATATGGTCAATATAGATCGTATTCAGAGGATGCATGATAAGTATGGCAATGGCCTAGCTGAAAAGCTTTTGCACCCAGAAGAAATGAAATTATTTGATCAAGAAAAAAATCCAGTTCATTTTATTGCCAATCGTTTCGCTGGAAAAGAGGCTGCAGCTAAAGCCTTTGGAACTGGTTTTTCCAAAGGCATCACCTGGAAAGATTTTGGCTTTATTAGAATGGATACTGGTAAACCTAAATTGGTTTTATCAAAAAAAATGCAATTACTTTTTAATAATGAAGGGATTGATAAATCACATGTTAGTTTTAGTGATGAGCCTCCACTCTCTATTGCTTTTGTTGTTTTGGAAGGAAAGTAAGTGAATAGACTAGTATTCGATATCGAAACCATACCGGATCTGGATTTTGGAAGAGAGCAACTTAACTTAGATGGATTGACTGAAGAAGACATAGGTAAGTCTATGTTTTTTCAACAACATCAAAGAAATGGTAGCGAATTCTTACCTTATGATTTACATCAAATTATTGCAGTATCAATATTAACTGATAACTCAGATAGCTTAAATATAGAGTCTTACAAGCTTGATGAGACTTGCAATGAAAAATCTATCTTACTTGATGTGTTTAAATCATTTGAAGAGTCGGATGTTTTAATTTCATGGAATGGCCAGATGTTTGATGTGCCTGTTTTGAATTGTAGAAGTCTTAAACATTTAACTAAAAACACTCTTCTAAGCGACAAACATGTTGATTTAAAAGATCTTCTATCTAATCACAATATTAGTAATATATCCGGGCTAGATGTCATTACTAAAGGTTTGAAAATGCCAGGAAAGAAATTATCTTCAGGCGCAGAAGTATGGAGTTTGTATTTGGATGGAAACATAACTGAAATAGCAGATTATTGCACGATTGATGTACTAAATACCTACCTCCTATATATACGATATGAATTTATAACTGGCATGTTATCTGAGAATGATTTTGATAAAAAAAATACTACTCTCAAGCAATATCTTGAAAAAATAGATAACAAAGCTTTAAATACTTTTGCTACACAGATGCATTCATCTGACTAATTATGTCCACTATTCTTGTATCCATAGCCGATCAATCATTGATCCTGAATTCACTTAAACAAGAATATATTTACCCAGTCTCTACCGCTAAATTAGGTCCAGGTGAGAAAAAGAATAGTTATTGCACTCCTCGCGGTAAACATATTATCAGAGCAAAAATAGGCATGAATGCAAGCAGAGGTGAGATATTCAAATCAAGGAGGTCAACAGGGGAAGTGTATTCAATAAATAACCAGCATGATCAAAATAGTGATTGGATCCTTACTAGGATCCTATGGTTAAGTGGTACTGAGGTAGGTAAAAATAGATTGGGTAATGTCGATACGATGCAACGATATATTTATATTCATGGTATACCAGATGAGTTTTCTCTTAATATCCCACGTTCCAAGGGCTGTATTAATATGAATAATGATGATGTCATCGAACTATTTGATCTTGTTGATATTGGCACTTCAGTTCTAATTCAATAAGATTTAAGATGAATTTGGGGCCCTTATTTATTTCAATTGAAAGCACAGTTCTTTCAAAGGATGATACGAAGAATCTCAATAGTAATTATGTGGGTGGGGTCATTTTATTTTCTAGAAACTATGAGAATAAAACTCAGCTGCAAGAGCTTATCAATGCCATAAAAGACATCAAGTCACCAGAGCTAATTGTTTGTGTGGATCAAGAAGGAGGTCGTGTTCAAAGATTTTTAAATGATTTTTACCCACTTCCATCATTGCGAACCTTGGGAAAACTCTATGACAAATCTAAATCAGAAGGCCTGGAGTCAGCATTATTGGCTGGCAGGATAATGAGCTTAGAGTTAGCTGAGGTTAACATTGATTTTAGTTTTGCTCCTGTTTTAGATATAGATTATGGTCATTCAACAATCATTGGTAATCGTTCATTTCATTCGGATCCTGATGTTATTACAGAGTTAGCCGCTTCTTATATTGATGGACTTAAATTATCTGGTATGGCTTCGATTGGGAAGCATTTTCCTGGCCATGGCGGAGTTATTCTAGATTCTCATACTGAACTTCCTGTTGATAAGAGAGAGATGAATGAACTAATGAATGATATCAAACCCTATTTACAATTGATGAATAAGCATCTCGATGCAATTATGACAGCACACATTCACTATCCGCTTGTAGATGGACATATAGCTACGTTTTCTAAGCGCTGGTTAAAAATAATATTAAGGAAAGAGCTTGGATTCAGTGGATTAATTTTTTCAGATGACTTAATGATGAAAGCAGTGAATAGCGAGTTAAGTATGAATGAAAAAATAAACCATGCTTTATCAGCAGGATGTGATTTTGTTTTAGTTTGTAACATGGAATCACAAATGCCTTATTTACTTGATAACTTAGACCTCGATATTAATGGAAATGAGATGAGTAAAAAAATTGATACTTTAAGATGCAAAGCTATAAATAATGGAATCATTGAGCATTCTTTCAAGGAATCAACTCTAAAACTCAACCATTTGTTAGGTAGTTTATAATTGATTTAACTTTTTTAAATCGGTCTGCTGTATCTTCAAAATTACCACTAAAACCTAGAGATTGATCTGGGTAGAGCTTATATTCAGCTTTCTCTTGGATTAAATTAATTAAAAGCTGAGTGTCAATTGTTGAAGTAGGGTTGAAATATAACCTTCCATATTTTTTATCAACTCTAATTTTCTCAATGCCTATAGTTTTAGCATTGTTTCTCATTTTGGTTAATGCAATTAAGTTTTCAGTGTATTCAGGAAGATTACCAAAGCGATCCAATAATTCACTTTTTATTTTATTGAGATCTTTATTATTAAAAGTTGATGAAATTCTCTTATACATAGTCAATCTTAAATGCACATCAGGCATGTATTCTTCATTGATCAAGGCTGGAATATTCAAATTAATATCAGTTGAGAAACTTTCAATAACTGGATTACTACCATCACTCCTCATTGTATTTATTGTTTGCTCTAAAATGTCTTTGTATAAGGTAAAACCTATCTTTTGTATTTGCCCACTTTGTTCGTCTCCGAGTATTTCTCCTGCTCCTCTTATTTCTAAATCATGAGTGGCTAAAATAAAACCTACACCTAAATCTTCAATTGCTTCAATAGCCTGTAACCTTTTCTCACCTTGAGGCGTTAATTTATGTTTTGGTGGAATGAGAAGATATGCATAAGATTGTCTCTCAGATCTTCCGACACGTCCTCTGAGTTGATGCAATTGTGCTAATCCAAATCTCTCAGCTTGATTGATAATGATAGTATTAGCATTGGGTATATCAAGCCCACTTTCTATTATTGATGTAGCTAATAAAAGATCAAACTGATTGCTGTAGAACTGCATCATAATTTTTTCCAATACTTTTTCCTTCATTTGACCGTGCGCAATACCAATGGAAATATTAGGTACAATCTTCTTAATATTTTCAGCAATATTATTTATGTCTTCAATTCTATTGTGCACAAATAGAATTTGACCACCTCTATTGATCTCTCTTTGGCACGCTTCTCTTACTAAACTATTTTCCCATTGACTCAAATATGTTTTTACTGGCATTCTATTTTCAGGGGGAGTAGTGATCATTGAAATGTCTTTTAATTCACCTATTGCCATATTTAATGTTCTTGGAATCGGCGTCGCAGTGAGTGCTAAATAGTCAATATTCTCTTTTATTTTTTTAAGTTTCTCTTTTTGTCTTACACCAAATCGATGCTCTTCATCAACGATAACGAGACTAAGGTTTTTATACTTGATATTTTCTGAGAGTACTCCATGGGTTCCAATTATAATATCGGCTGTACCATTTCTTATGTTCTCAGTAAGTAGATCTTTAGCTTTTTTGGTTTGGGTTCTTGTCATTAAGTTTATATTGATTGGCCAATCAGAGAATCGTTCTGTGAAGGTTTCATAATGTTGTTGTGCCAATATTGTGGTTGGAACTAGGATCACAACCTGGTACCCATTGATTGCAGAAGTAAAAGCAGCTCTCAAAGCAACTTCTGTTTTTCCAAAACCAACGTCTCCACAAACCAATCGATCCATTGAATTGCTTGATGCGAGATCATCCAATACTTCCTCAATAACTTTTGACTGATCTCTAGTTAAAACGTATTCAAAACCTTCAGTGAATTTCGCATAGTTATTGGAATCAACGACCTGACTTTTTCCAAGAATTAAAGATCTTTTTGCATAGATATCCAGTAATTCTGCTGCTACATCATGAGCTTGATCTTTTGTTTTTTTACATATTTTTATCCATTGATCATTGCCTAAATTACTTAAAATACTTTCATCAGAGCTTTCTCCAATATATCTTGAAACTTGATCCATGAGAGTAACAGGCACTTGCAGTAAATCACCTTTAGCATACGATAATGATAGAAATTCAGACTCCACATCATCAATAATTAGTTTTGTTAGTCCATTGTACTTTCCAATACCATGATCTTTATGTACAACTAGGGAGCCAACATCTAGATCTTTTAGGCTTTCTATTATTGCCATAGGATCTCTCGAAGCTCTATTGCGAGTTATCCTACTTCTGGTTGTCCGACCAAATAAATCTATTTCACCAATGACAGCTATTTTCTTGCTCTCCATGTAGAAACTTTCACTGATCGATCTTTTAGTAATACTGAACATCTCATTTTGATTTAGAAAATCTTCCCATGATTCAGCTTCAACAATACTCCCGGTATGATTCTTAATGTGGCTAATAATCATAGATTTTCTATTCTCAGTCGGTGCTGAAATCAGTATTTTCTTTAGGTCTTTTTTAGCCATCAACTCTTCAATTATTTCTTTATAAGAATTATGGTCACCTTTACTGTGAGATAAGATGGGTTGTGTTTCTAAGTTAATAATTGTTTTTTTCTTATTCAGTCTAAATTTTACTGACTGTAATATTACGGGCTTTTTGCTTTCGATGATTTCAATTTGTGTATTAGAATTTATGAATAAATCATCAGGTTTCATCATCGGTTGATCGTTTTCTTTTACACTTTGATATCTCTCTTCTATTAGTTTTTGGTAAATTTTGATGGATTCGATGGATTCACTCATGCAATAAATATGAGTATTGTCTTCGACATAATCCCAAATGGTATTCATTGATTTAAAAAAGAATGGAATGTAGTTATGTACACCATATGAAGCGGCATCTGTTTCTATAAGATTGTATAAGGGCCAATCCATTTGATTGCCCTCAAAACTATTTCTCATATTTTCTTTAAAAATATCAAATGCTTCAGAACTGTTTGGGTAATGATTAGCAGGGATAATCATTGCTTGATCAACTTTTCTTAATGTAAGTTGATTTTCAGAATCAAAGATTCTTAATGAGTCAATAATGTCATCGCTAAAGTCAACTCTAAGAGGATCATCTAAAGATGGGGAATATAGATCTACCAGAGATCCTCTTATACTAAAATCTCCAGGATTTTTGACCATCGATACCCTTTTGTAACCACCTAATCTTAACTTGTATCTAAGGGTATCAATGTCAAATATTTGATTCGTATTGAGTTTAAAACTGCTATTTATAATGTACTCTTTAGGCGGGAGCTTCCAGAGTAAATTTGTGGCACTAACTATTAAAAGATCAATTTTTTTATGAGCTAATTTATAGAGTATGTCTGATTGTTTTGAAACAGTATCAATATTAGGAGGGGAGATATCATATGGTAGAATTTCAAGATCCGGTAATACTTCTACAACCTGATTAGTTTGATTAAAAAATTTAATTTCATTTAAAAGAGTCTCAGACGTCTCTATATTTGGAGTAATGACGACCTTCATATTGTTAGATTCTATTAAGCACTCTGCTATGGCCAAGCTCATTGCAGATCCATATAGTTGACCAATACAGTTTACCTTCCTCTTTAATTGAGAAGCAATACCTTCAAAAAGAATGGTTTGATAATTTTCGTTCATACGCATAGATAGAGATTAAGCAGAGTATTATTTCATAAATTAATTTTTTTTTTCTTCGTCTTTGCTGTGAAACTAATTATGATATTCAATAACAGCTAATAGTGAGGTAAACCTTTGAGGAATAAATTATTTATTGCATATAGGTTATTAAGATCAAAAGAAGAAAGTCGCTTTATATCCATAGTGACTCTTAGCTCTATAATAGCTATCTCAATTGGTATAGCAGCGGTGATTATTATTCTTTCAGTTATGAATGGTTTTGAATCTGAAATTCACCAGAGAATCTTACAACTTAATTCTCATATTACTATTTCTTTTAAGGAATCCAGAGCTGCTAGTGATAATTTAATAGAACGCTTAGGTCAAATTGAAGAAATTAAGAAAGTCACTCAAGATTATCAGGTAAAGGGACTTATTGAATACAATAAAAAAACCTCAGCTGTTCTTGTTAAAAGTTTTAACACTAATCTCCCTACGAATGATCCTTTGCTGAAAATTAAAAGTAATTCTATTGATAGATCAGAATTGATTATAGGACAAGGCTTGGCTCAAAGAATGAATCTTGAACTGGGCGATAGGATTTCTTTGACTATTCCTAGTATCAGTAAAAAAGGTAAGGTTTCATTTTCAAATAATCAGACTTTTGAAATCAAAGAAATATTGGTTTATGGTTTGCAACAGTATGATGCATCCCTCATTCTTATAAATGAAGAGGATGCTTATGAATTAGTCAAGTCCAATGAGTTTGCAAAGAAAATATCAATCGATTTGTTTGATATTTATCAAGCCAAGAGAATCTCAACTATGCTCAGAATGATGCTTGATGGAGAAGACTATAGGATATCAGATTGGACTGTAGATAATTCAGTACTATTCAGAGCAATCAACATAGAAAAAATGACAATGAGCTCCTTACTGTTTCTTATTGTCATCATAGCCATGTTCAATGTGATTGTAATGCTCTCAATGTCTATTGATGCAAAAAAGAAAGAAATTGCAGTACTCAAAACTATAGGTTTTAATTCATTGGACATTTCTCATATTTTCTTTTTTCAAGGAATGCTTAATGTTCTTACTGGCATCTTCTTTGGTTGTTTGTTAGGAATCACTACGCTTTTGAACCTTGATCAATTAGAACGAGTATTGGACTATTTATTTAATCTAAACTTATTTCCATCAGGACTTTATTACATTGATTCAATGCCATATCTAATAAAAACCAATGAAATTACTATTATATGTTCCTCAGCTATTATTTTGAGTATCCTTGCTTGTTTAATTCCTTCCATCAAAGCAGGAAAGCAAGATCCAGCAAACATTACTCGTTTTCATAACGGTTAGTAAAGATGATCAATAAAGGATATGAATACGCAGTTTTAAAATCATTTATGAAAGCAAAATCTGGAGCATTTATTCTATCCAATGCATCTATTTTCAGTATGTTGGGCATTAGTTTAGGTGTTGCAGTTATTATAACTGTAATGTCAGTGATGAATGGTTTTCAGATTGAGGTAAAAGAGAGAATATTAAATTTATTACCCCATGCTTCTATTACTTATGCTCAAGGTTCTCAAGATAAGGAAACATTACCTTTGGTTCTCAATAATAATTCCAAAGTTAAGTCTTATTCAGTGTTTATTAATCGCGAAATCATAGTAATTGGTGACAATCAGTTTTCCGCTGTACAGTTAAAGGCTATTTCTCCAGTTGAAAATGGTCTGTCAAAGAAAGTCTCTAATCTAATTACAGAAGGCGACTTCTATACTTTGAAAAAAGGAAATTATAATGTTGTTATAGGCAGTGGTCTTGCGGAGCAATTGAATGTCAAAATGGGAGATACCATTACATTAATGACTCAAGATAATGCCTTGACTCCTTTTGGGAGATTGCCCAGATTAAAAAAATTCAATGTCAGTGGAATATTTCAATCGGGTATCTTTAGTTTCGATCAAAATCTGGTTCTAATAAATATTCTTGATGCACAAATATTTCTTCAATTAAAGAATCAAATAGACGGGTATGACATTGAATTTAATAATCCTGATATAGCTAGATATGAAATAAGGGATATTGCATTGGAAGCCAATGGAGGCTTCTTAGTTAGTGATTGGTCAAAACAAAATCCTAATTTCTTTAGATCCCTGGAGTTAACAAAAAAAATAATATTTATGGTGCTACTTATTATTCTTTGTGTTGCCTCATTTAACATTGTTTCGACACTCATCATGATGATCAGACAGAGAAGATCTACCATTGGTATTATTAGGACCATGGGGGTGAATCAATCTGGTATTTTTAGAATATTTTTTTCAATTGGCTTGGTTTTAGGGACCATAGGCTCCATCATTGGTATATTGTTAGGTGTAGTTATTACTCTTAATTTAACTGTGCTGATTCAATTCATAGAGAAAATCTTTGGTGTATCCTTGTATCAAGCAGAAATATATTTTCTGAATGAGATACCTACAAGAATTGATTGGTTGGAGGTTCTGATGATATTCACAGTAGTTCTATTTCTTTCAGTTATTTCATCATTGGTGCCATCCTATAGAGCATCTAAACTAAATCCTGCAGTACTATTAAAAATGGACAACTAGATATGCAAAAAGTGTTATTAGAACTAAAGGATATTAAGAAAGTATTTAACAAGGGTTCTGAGTTAATAAAAGTTCTTGATGGCATTGATTTAAATATTCATGAAAAACAGACGATAGGAATTATTGGACCATCGGGAAGTGGAAAAACTACTTTGCTTCAAATTATTGGCATGCTGGATCAAGCTAACTCTGGAAACATTAAGATAGATGGCAGTGATACATCTACCTTATCTGATAAAGCCACAAGTAAATTGAGAAATGAATACTTTGGTTTCATTTATCAATTTCATCATCTTATTGCTGAATTCACTGCACTTGAGAATACAATGATGCCACTCCTTGTGAGGAGAATAGGGATCTCAAAGGCAAAGAAAGCGGCTGGAATATTGTTATCAGCAATAGGTCTTAGTGAGAGACTTGATCACAGGCCCTCAGAGCTTTCTGGTGGAGAATGTCAAAGAGTTGCTGTTGCTAGAGCAATGATTGGGAAACCCAATATTATTTTAGCTGATGAACCAACGGGTAACCTTGATCCAGAAACTGCAGAATCTGTTTTTGAATGTCTGCTTGAACTGAATGAGACCTCAGGGTCTGCTCTAATTGTTGTAACACATAATCAGCAGTTAGCTAAAAAACTAGATACTGTCATTGAATTACGTTTAGGCAAGTTAAAATATATATAATTATTACTAAAAAAGACTTGGATAATCTTCATAATTACCTCATATTTAGAAAAGCTTCTAGGGCACCAAAGTAGCGTATAATATTTTGACATGAATGATGGTTTGAAAACTTATTTAAGATTATTGAGGTACGCATCTCATTACTGGCTCATGTTTAGTTTCGGAGCACTAGCCATGCTAATATTTGCTATCACAGATACTGGTTTTGCTTTTTTAATTAAAACATTAACCGATAGCTTCGCTGGTACAGAAAACTCGAAAAGTATAGATCAAATTAAGGGTTATTTACCTTTAATTGTTATTTTTATTTTTTTTATTAGAGGTCTTTCTGGATTTTTCTCAACTTATAATATTGCCTGGATTGGTAGACAGGTTATTAAATCACTAAGAGCTGAAATATATAATAAATTTTTATATCTGCCAACAATATTTTTAGATAGAAAATCAAATGCAGAGCTGCTTTCAAAAGTCACGTTTAACATAGAGCAAGTTGCTGAATCAACATCTAATATTATTACGATTCTTATTAGAGATACATTGACTATCATCGTTCTTACTATCTATATGATTTACCTCAGCCCTACATTAGCAAAAGTCATTTTTTTGGCAGCACCTATCATTGCTTTACTTGTTAGATCTTTGAGCAAGTTATTTAGAAGGTATAGCGAAAGAATCCAAGATTCCATGGGCGATGTTACACATGCCATCAAGGAAACATTACAGAATCATAGAATTATAAAAATTTTCAATGGACAAGATTTTGAAAATGAGAAATTTTCAGTCATTAATGAAAATAATAGAAAGCATAACACTAAGCTTTTATCAACTAAGGCTATCGGCGATGCTTTAACTATTTTTATAGCATCACTCGGAGTAGCGGGTGTAGTTTTTGTGGCAACAACAGATGAGGTAAAAAATACCATGAGTGTGGGGGACTTCAGTGGTTTTATTACAGCAATGGTTTTATTGATGACGCCACTAAAAAGATTGACCAATGTTAATGCTATGATTCAGAAAGGAGTTGCAGCCGCATCAAGTATATTTATATTAATTGATGAAAATAATGAACAAGATATTGGGCATCAAGAAGCTGGAATTCTAAAAGGTTCAATTGAATTTAGAGATATAACCTTCTCATATGATCCACAATATGGGTCAACACTCAAAAATATTAATTTAAGTATTAAGTCTGGAGAAACTGTGGCAATTGTAGGTAAATCAGGAAGTGGTAAAACTACATTGGTTAATCTTTTACCAAGATTCTATGACATCTCTAGTGGTTTTCTAGCTATTGATCATCAAAGTATAGAAGAATATTCACTTTCCTCATTAAGGGCTAACATCAGTGTAGTGACGCAAGAGGTTACACTCTTTAATGACACAATTATGAATAATATTGCTTATGGGGATTATTCTAGCGAAGCAATAGATAAAGCAATCAGTGCTGCCCACTTAGATGAATTTATAGAAAAACTACCTCATGGGCTCGAAACAAAAGTAGGGGACCAAGGTGTCCTTTTGTCTGGCGGTCAAAGACAAAGAATAGCTATTGCTAGAGCATTACTAAAAAATACACCAATACTGATTCTTGATGAGGCTACATCATCTTTGGATTCAGAATCAGAAAAATACATTCAGGAAGCACTAGAGAATCTAATGAAAAATAGGACAACACTGGTTATTGCTCATCGTCTTTCCACAATTGAAAAAGCAGATCGAATATGTGTGCTCTCTGAAGGAGAGATTGTGGAGATAGGGACTCATGATGAATTGATCAGAAATAATTCAGAGTACGCACTACTTCATAAATTACAGTTTAATGAGAAAGTTTAGTCATAAATTTCTAAATTCTATTTGGTATGAGGGATTAAGGCCGCCAATAATCTTAAGGATATTATCTGTATTTTATCGATGCATAGTCTATTTAAGAAGATTCTTATATGAAAGTGGTTTTCTTAAGATAATCAATGTAGGTATTCCAGTAATTATCGTTGGTAATATTTCAATTGGTGGCACAGGTAAAACACCTATTACACTTTGGTTGAGTGAAGAGTTGAGTAAAAAGAATCAGAAAGTTGGAATCATTTCACGAGGCTACAAGGGCAATAAGAAGAGACAGGAGCCAATTATTATCAATTCGGATCATTCTGCTACTCAATACGGAGATGAGGCTGTCTATTTAGCTCAGGAATCTAAAGCAATGGTTTGTGTATGTAAGAATAAGATAAAAGCTGCAAAGCTCTTAAAAGAGAAGGGCGTTGATGTCATTATTTCTGATGATGGTTTGCAACACTATGCTCTGGATAGAGACTTAGAAATATTAGTCATCGATGGAACTCGGTTATTCGGAAATAATATGATGTTACCTGCTGGTCCGCTTAGAGAACATGTTGCAAGAATCTCTTCAGTTGATTTATTAATGGTTAATGGTTCACAAGAATCAATAAAAGAAGAACCTCTATTGTCAAATTATCAAATTGAGTATTTTAAGTTAATCAATGATGAAGTAAGAGAAATAAATGGGAATCAAGTGAGGCCAATTATTGAATTTTCAGATACAGAAGTTCAGGTCCTAGCAGGTATAGGCAATCCAGAGAAATTATATTCAGAACTCAAAAGAGAAGGACTAAAAATAATACCAGTCATAACTGAGGATCATGGAGAGATTGATTTAGGTACGATTCAAAATATCAAAACGATTCCTTTATTCATAACTCCCAAGGATTATGTCAAGTATCAAGGAAGGGTGGAAGATAACACATGGCTTCTGGATCCTAAATTAGAAATAAAGGATGGGTCTAAGATTGACTCACTTCTTAATGAGGTTATTGAGAATAAATCATGAGTTTAGATTATGTAATTGTTATTCCAGCTAGGTATGAGTCAATAAGACTACCTGGCAAACCTTTGGTTGATATTGAAGGAAAACCCTTAATTCAAAGAGTTTATGATGCGGCTATAAGATCGACAGCTAAAGAGGTAATTATTGCTACAGATAGTCAAATTATTATGGACATTACTAAAGGTTTTAATGCCAAAACAATAATGACAGATTCGAATCACCAGTCAGGCACAGACCGTATTAATGAGATTGCGAATTATGAGAATTGGGTTGATGATCAAGTAATTGTAAACCTCCAAGGCGATAATCCTTTGATGCCTCATGAGAATATAGATCAGCTTGCTAATATGATTGTTGAGACTTCTGGCTTATGTATTGCAACACTTGCAACACTTATTTTAGAGGAAAAAGACATAGAAGATCCTAATGTTGTTAAGGTTGACTTTATTTGCGAAACAAAAAAAGCAATTTCTTTTAAACGCACCGTGCATAGTGAAAATAAGTTACAGAAATTTTGGAGACATATTGGCATCTATGCATACACTGCTAATTCTCTTAAGGTATTCAGTAATGGAGAGCCTTCTAAAACTGAAATAAAGTATAAGCTAGAACAACTAAGAGCCTTTGACTTAGGTATTAATATTATCGTTGATGAAGCAGATACAATCCCTGGTCCAGATGTTGATACACAGTATGATTTAGAAACAGTTCGCAGAATATTTAGATCATTTTAATATGATTTCAGAAAAAGGTTATAAATTTAAGGTTTTATTTGTTTGCATGGGAAACATATGTCGTTCGCCAACAGCTGAAGGTATTTTTAGACATAAAATAACACAAAGAAAGTTAAGCGATATCATTTTTGTTGATTCTTGCGGTACACACGATTATCACCATGGGCAGCAGCCAGATAAGAGATCTCAAGAGGCAGCTTTAAAAAGAGGTATTGATCTCTCTTCGCAAAGATCCAGAGTTATTAATAGATCTGATTTTTCTAAATTTAACCTTATTCTAGCAATGGATGAAATGAATTTTTCTCAAATTGAATCAATGATGAATCATAAAGATAAAGAAAAACTGCTTCTTTTTTTAGACTTTTCAAAACAAGCTGAATGGACTGAAGTACCAGATCCGTATTATGGAAAGACCAATGGTTTCGAGTTAGTTTTAGATCTTCTTGATGAGGCTAGTGACGGCTTGTTAGATTACATTGAAGAAAAAATTATGATTTCGGAGGAATGATGTCTTCCCAAGGCAATACTCTTTGATTATCTGCATCGTTATTTTTTGGTAAAGACTTCCCTTTTTGCTCTGTAATTTTTTTAGCTACCTTATTATTAGCTTTATTATCAGCTTTCTTCACAGGAGCTTTGTTATTAGTCTTATTAATTGGAGCTTTATTATCAGCTTTCTTACAGGAGCTTTGTTATTATTTTTCTTAGTCGGGGCTTTATTATCAGCTTTCTTCACAGGAGCTTTGTTATTAGTCTTCTTAATTGGAGCTTTATTATCAGCTTTCTTCACAGGAGCCTTATTATTATTTTTCTTAGTCGGGGCTTTATTATCAGCTTTCTTCACAGGAGCTTTGTTATTAGTCTTATTAATTGGAGCTTTATTATCAGCTTTCTTCACAGGAGCTTTGTTATTATCTTTTATTTGAGCTTTATTATCAGCTTTCTTCACAGGAGCCTTGTTATTATTTTTCTTAGTCGGGGCTTTTTTCCTTTTAGGATTATTTTTTGATGCTGATTGTCTTCTTACATTTGATCTTGATTTAGTTTTATTATGTATTTTTGAGTTTCTCGTATTTCTTTTTGGGTTCGCTTTCTTCTTCTTTGTAACTTTATTTCTGCTAGTGGAAGACATCCAAAATTTTAAACGATCTATAATGTTAGGACTTTTTATTCCATCAACATCCCATGCTGTTAATGGAGGGTACTCAGAATCGAGAGTCTGACTGTTATTATTGTTCTGATGAGTTTTAGTTGAATTCTGATGAGAGTTATTTGCACTCCCCATAAGTTTAAAAGTAGCTTTTTTATTTTCAGGTAATTTATCCTCATCTTTTCTTACTCTTTTGAGTGAGAAATTTGCACTAGAGAGTTCAGTATTAGACATCAATACAACACTAATTCCCTCTCTTTCTTCTATTGCTTTAATCCATTCTTTTTTTTCATTTAACAGATAGGTTGCAGCATCTGAAGGAATATCAGCGACTACACTCTCTGTGTTTTCTTTCCTAGCTTCTTCGCCCACCAATCTTAATACTGAAAGTGCTAATGACTCAGTGCTTCTTACTTTGCCAACACCGCTACAATTAGAGCAAATTCTATAAGCAGAATCTCCCAATGAAGGTCTTAGCCTTTGTCTGGACATTTCAACTAAACCAAATTTTGAAACACTTCCTATAGATATTCTTGCACGATCTTGTTTCACAGCAGATCTTAAGGTGTTTACAACTGTCTTTTGGTTTTTATATTGCCTCATATCTATAAAATCAATAACAAGTAGGCCTCCCATATCTCTTAATCTACATTGTCTAGCAATTTCTTCAGCAGCTTCTATGTTTGTCTGAAGGGCTGTTGCTTCTATATCAGCTAATTTTGTAGCTTTTCCTGAGTTAATATCAATAGAAACCAATGCTTCTGTGAAATCAATCACAACAGTTCCACCAGATGGAAGAATCACTTCATTTGCGTATGCGGATTCAATTTGATTCTCAATTTGAAATTTTGTGAATAAAGGAGTTGTATCTTTATAGGATTTTAGTTTCCTTAGGTACTTAGGCGTTATTTGTTTAATATATTTTCTTGCATCTTTGTATGTTGCTTCATCATCAATAATGATTTCTCCAATATCATCATCCAAATGATCTCTCATAGCTCTTACAATAAGATTATTTTCTTGAAATATTAGGGCAGGGCTTTCAGTTTTTATTGCTAATTCTTTGATAGAATTCCATATTTCCATGAGATAGTTTAAATCCCATTGCAGCTCAATATCATCTCTTCCTACTCCAGCAGTTCTTATGATCATACTGACATCTTTTGGAATTTCTATATTGCCTAAGCTTGCAAGGGTTTGAGCTCTATCCTTACCTATTATTTTTCTTGAAACACCACCACCTTTTGGACTATTTGGCATAAGGACCACAAATCTTCCTGCTAAACTTAGGAAAGTAGTTAATGCTGCTCCTTTATTGCCTCTTTCTTCTTTAACGACTTGTATGACTATTTCTTGTCCTTCTTGCAAAAGCTTTTTAATATTTTGCTTTTCACCAGGGACAGGTTCTGTGAGAAAATATTCTTTTGATATCTCACGAACTGGAAGAAAACCATTTCTTCCTGATCCAAAATCAACAAATACAGAATCTAAGCTTGGCTCTACTCTTGTGATAGTGCCTTTATAGATATTATTTTTCTTTTGTTTTTTTGATGCAATCTCTATGTCTAAATCATAGAGCTTTTGGCCATCCACCATTGCAACCCGCAACTCTTCTTTTTGAGTTGCATTTATAAGTATTCTTTTCATTGTTACCTCTTTTTTTAGGCAACTAGATAGATGTATTCAAATGATCCTATTGGATTTTAGCATTAGAATTTAATGCTAAGATTAAGTTTTTTTCTCTTACTTTAATTAATTTACTACTTAAAACTGTTTGTCTACCAACAAAGATGATCTATCTAATTTTCCTATTTGTCTTTGTTTAAAAAATTCTTGTCATTAATGACATTCTCTAGATTTATTCAATTTATCTAGCGTTTATAGATTATCATAATTAAATAATCTAATATTTAACGAAGAACTATAGCACTTTTAACTGAATATCACTAATAATCAATATTTTACATAGTATTTATTAATTAAATTATGAATAAAAAACCAACCATATAAGTTTAATATTGATGAAAAAAATCACGGTATGAGACTTGATAATTATCTTGTAAAGACAATTAAAGGAATACCTCAGAAAAAAATATATAGCATGATTCGAAAAGGCGAGGTCAGAATTAATTCAAAGAGAGTAAAGCCAAAAGATAAAGTAAGAAGTGGCGATATCGTTAGAATTCCTCCTAATTTGACTTATGCAACCAAGGAATTAGTACTTAAAGTTAAACCAGAATCTTTATCATGGATAGAGGATACTATTATTTATGAAGATGATTCATTTTTAGTTTTGAATAAACCATCAGGTATAGCTGTTCACGGTGGGAGTGGCATTAGTGGAGGCATCATAGAATTACTAAGACTGCATAGAAAAAATATTAGAGAAGATTTAGAGCTGGTTCATCGAATAGATAAAGATACCAGTGGTTGTTTATTAATTTCAAAAAAACGTTCTCGCCTAAGAAAATTACATACATACTTTAGAGAAGGGCAAGTTAAAAAGAATTATATTGGATTATTGGTTGGAAAAACTGATGAAAATAATTTTACTGTAGATCAACCTCTTAATGTAATTAGAGCTAATAATAATCAAAGAATGGCTATTCCTGATATTGAAGGTAAAAAGTCAATTACATTGTTCAATAGAATAAAAAAATATAATGATTGTTCTTTATATAACATTAAACCATTGACTGGTCGAACCCATCAAATAAGAGCTCACACTAAGTTTTTAAAATCATCATTAGCAGGTGATGAAAGATATGGGAAGCAACCCGATATAATCAAAAAGAGTACCAGTCTCAATAGGTTATTTTTGCATGCAGAATCAATTTCATTTCCATGCTTAAGTGAAAATGGCCAAAATTTTAAAATAAATTGTGATTTGCCAAAAAGTTTACAAAAAGTTTTAGATGAAATTATCTAGAAGAGAATTATTAATTTAGATTAGGAAAAATATTATCAAGTTGAGATAGAGTCCATTGTATGGGAAGCCCAATAATTGCTTCTTCATCGTCACTGGTAATTACACTAATCAATTGTTGGAACATCTTTGATTCAGTTTTGACTCCAGCTGTAGTTTTAAAATCATCCTGACTGTTTAGATATTGAATCAAATCAGTATTTTTGAATACTTTAAAAGTAATAATTGTTTGGTCAATGTATGAGAGATCAATACCATTATTTGGACTTATAATAACGACACCAGTATTAAAGAAAACATTTTTACCTGAGAAACTCATAATTGTTTTAAATGCATTATCATAAGTGTAAGGTTTGCCTAGATTTTTGTGATTGAAGGTAGCAACCTGGTCTGAACCAATTACAATGCTATTGGGATTATCATTGGCAACAATTTCAGCTTTATCTCTCGCAAGTCGAATGCATAACTCTTTTCCAGTTTCTTTATTAAATTCATTTTCATTTACATCTGGATTTATGCATTGAAAGTCAGATATGTATTTTTCTAAAAGTTTTTTTCGATGAATTGAACTCGATGCAAGAATAATATTTTTATTGTTTGTGTTTCTCATATTTGGATTTAATAAAAAAATATCTTTTACCTGATAAGATGTCTATGAATTATATAGTCCAATAAAAAATGTTTAAACAAAAATTAGATTTTAAAGAGTTTTTGGATCTTTCAAAAAAAAACTATTCATTAAAAATTACCAATCATGCTCATGAGTATCCAAGATTATCGGATATCGTAATGGATTCTAATATTCAAACTAATAGGATAGTTTCTGATATAAAATTATTAAGAGGAGCTTCAATGAACCCTAAAATAATAGTTACTTCAGATGTGGACTTTGCTTTGGAATGTCAGCGTTGTTTAGCTTCAGTAAACTGGAATGAATCATTAAATATAGATTGTGAAATAATTGATGATGATGAGTCATCATTATCAAATGAAACACATATAAATAGAATTACTGTAAATGAGGAAGGAATTTCAATTGCAAAAATAATTGAAGATGAGATATTAAGTATCATTCCAATGTCAATAATGCATAAAAGTATTGAATTATGTGAAAATAACGATACCTTAAGCTTGTTTTTATCTATTAATGAAAAAAAAGAATCTTTAGATAAGAAGAAAAGACCTTTTTCAGAATTATCAAAAATACTGAAAAAGGATAAAAAGTAATAAAACTCCTAGGGAGAGAGAGTAATGGCAGTTCAAAAGAAAAGAAAAACTAGATCTAGAAGAGACATGCGAAGATCACATATTAAAGCGAGTACACCCGCATTAACAAATGATGAAAATACTGGAGAAACTCATCTTAGACATAATATTAGCCCTCAAGGCTTTTATAAAGGAAAAAAAGTTATCAGTATCAAAGTAAAAAGTATTCCAGAAGAAGAGCAAGAGTAGGTTATTCATTTGAATAGTTATCTAACACTTTCACTGGATGTGATGAGTGGTGAGAATGACCCGGATGCCTCTATATTAGGAGCGTTAGATCTACTTTCATCTAGAAAAGATATAAAACTCATACTTGTTGGTAATAGTGAAATTATAAGAAATAAAATTACCAATGCAGATCAGAATCGAATAGAAATTATCCATACAGATGAGATTATTGAAATGGATGATTCACCTATAGATGCACTTAGAAAGAAAAGAAATTCTTCAATGAGGGTAGCTATAGATTTAGTAAGAGATAAAAAAGCTCAAGCATGTATTAGTTCAGGAAATACAGGGGCACTACTGGCAATTTCTAAGAACTCACTAAAAACTATACCAACTATTGATAGACCTGCATTAATGACATCAATACCAACTAAAGTAGGTTTTGTCTATATTTTGGATTTAGGTGCAAACACTTTGTGTTCAGCGGAACAACTCACACAATTTGCTCTAATGGGATCCACTGTTGCAAAAGAGATTAAAAATATAGATAAACCAAGAGTAGGCTTACTTAATATTGGACAAGAAGAGATCAAAGGCAATGAGGCCATTAGAGATGCATCTCTTTTAATCAGTAAAACATCCCTTAATTACATAGGTTTTATTGAGCCTACTAATATTGTTGAAGACATTGCAGATGTTATTGTCACTGATGGTTTTACAGGGAATATAGTTATAAAGACGATGGAGGGAAGTGTCAATTTAATCTCAGATTATATTAAGGAAGCTTTTGGGTATAATTTCTATAATAAATTAGTTGGACTTATGGCTAAACCAGTACTTGGAAGATTTAAAGCAAGATTGGATCCAAGACACTATAATGGGGCTTTACTCTTAGGTCTAAATGGAATTGTCGTAAAGAGTCATGGAGGAACTGATTCATATGGTTATCATCATGCTCTATTAACTGCAGTTGATGAGATTGAAAAAGATATAGTATCAAAATTAAAATCAACATTTTAAAAGGTTAAGTTAAAAATGTTTTCAAAAATAATCTCAACTGGAAGCTATCTTCCCAGTAATATTTTAACCAATCAAGATCTAGAAAAAAAAGTAGATACTACTGATGAATGGATTAGGTCTAGAACTGGTATTGAAAGGAGATCCATTGCAGATCCAGAGCAAGCCACTTCAGATTTAGGATATGAAGCAGCTAAGAAAGCAATTGAAAGATCAGGTATAGATAAACATGAAATTGATTTAATTATTGTTGGAACCTGTACACCAGATGTACCGACTCCCAATGTTGGTGCGATCATTCAGGAAAAAATTGGTTTAAAAGATTTTCCTGCTTTTAGTATAGAAGCTGCCTGCAGCGGCTTTATCTATGCAATGAATTTAGCTAATAAATTTATTTTATCGGGAGATTCAAAATGTGCCTTGGTAATCGGTGCAGAAACATTATCCAGAATCACTGACTGGGAAGATAGAAATACATGTGTATTATTCGCAGATGGAGCAGGTGCTGCGATCTTAAAACCTTCTGAAGATCCAGGAATTATCTATTCTAAATTAGGAGCCAATGGATCTTATTCTGATTTACTATATGTACCCTATGGAACCTCTAAGAGACCTTTAAAGGAACAAAGAAACGATAATTTTCTCCAAATGAAAGGCAATGAGGTATTCAAGGTAGCTGTAAAAACACTTGAAAGTATTGCAAAAGAGTCACTAAGAGAAGTGAATATGACAAGTGAAGATATTGATTGGTTTATTCCACATCAGGCGAATATTAGAATTATAAAAGCGGTATCAAAAAGGTTAAATATTCCAGAAAAAAAAGTCATTATTAGTTTGGCTGATCATGGAAATACATCTGCTGCTTCTATTCCTCTTGCACTAGATCAGTCAATTAGAGAAGGAAAAATTAAAACTGGTGATACGGTATTATTACAGAGCTTTGGTGCAGGATTTACTTGGGGCACTGTAATTATTAAAATTTAATAATGCATATTAATAAAGCAATAGTATTATTTTTTCTTTTTACCCTTAATAATTTGCATTCATCAACCTTATTTTCATATGAATCCTCAAAGAAAGTATACGGAGAGTCACAAGAGATAAAAGCCATTTATGAAGATACCTTGGTTGATCTAGCGAGGACATATAATCTTGGATTTAATGAAATCATACAGGCAAATCCTTCTGTTGATAAATGGTTACCTGGAGAAGGGACCTTAGTAAAGATTCCTAGTGCATACATTTTACCTAGTAACTATTTAACCGATGGTATAACTATTAACTTGTCTGAATTCAGAGGTTATTTGATTCAAAATAATAAATTAATAACATTTCCAGTTGGTATAGGAAGAATGGACTGGAAAACACCACTAGGTTTATCAGAAATTGATCTAAAACTTGAAAATCCAGCATGGTACCCACCAAAATCAGTCAGGGAAGAATATAAACGTGAAGGCTTAATATTAGATGCAATTGTACCACCGGGGCCTAATAATCCATTAGGAAAATTAGCAATGAGAATAAATATCCCTGGAGGTTATTTTATTCATGGGACTAATAGGCCCGATGGAGTTGGGATGGAGATATCTCATGGATGCATTCGACTTTTCCCCGAAGATATAAAAGAAGTGTTTAAGATGAGCTCAATTGGCACTAGAGTACTAGTGATCGATGAACCTATCAAACTAGCTAAATCTGGAAATAAAATATTTCTTCAGCTTCATCATTCCAAATATGATTCTATTATTAATAAAAACTATTCATATCTTGAAACCAAGGTAATGAATTATGTTGCTAGTAATAACATTGATATTAATTCCATCAACTGGATTAAAGTGAAGAAAATATTTAATGAAAAGTCTGGACTTATCGATCAAATATCCTATGAAGATCAGACTTGAAAAAAGTATTTATTTCTTAGATTGGTCTCTTTCCCAGATTCTTTCAGCTTTTTCCACATCCTCTTGAGCGGCTTCAACTGCTTCTTCTGCTTCTTGTTGTATAGCAATGTTTTCTTCTTCTAGCTCATCTATACGATTTTCTAATTCAGCTCTACTTCCAATTTGAGAATAACATCCGCTAATAAGTGATATTGATAAGATGGCTAGTATAATTTTAAGAGTATTTTTATTATTCATGTAATGTATCCCATGGGTTAAATCTTTTATCATTAGTTTATATTCCAATAAAATATTGTAAAGAGCAATTAAATTAGGTCTCCCTAAAAACAATTCTACCTTTGGATAAATCATAGGGAGTCATATCAACTAGAACCTTATCCCCAGTAAGAATTCTGATGTAATTTTTCCTCATTTTTCCAGAAATATGGGCAGTAATCATATGTCCATTTTCTAATTCAACTCTGAATATTGTATTAGGAAGTGTCTCTTTTACTACTCCATTCATTTGTATTGCATCTGCTTTAGGCATATATAGCTCTCTAATTAATTAAAAAAATATTCTAAACTATATTTACTATAAATTATCTAAGTATTTTTCAACATCAAGAGCAGCCATGCATCCACTACCCGCAGAAGTCACTGCTTGCCTATAAGTGGGATCTGCCACATCACCGGCTGCAAAAATACCTTCAACAGTAGTTTGTGTTGCAAAATGATTATTATTTTTATCTAAAATAATGTAATTCGATCCATCCATTTGTAACTGGTTTTTAAATATCTCAGTATTGGGATCATGTCCAATAGCTATGAAAAGACCAGAAACATCAATAGGCTTAGTTTCTTTTGATTGATCAATATCTTCTAAAAGAATCTTTGTTACGCCATTATCATCTCCTATTACTTCTTTCAAAGTATGATTCCAAATGATTGAAATGTTTCCACCTTCTGTTGATTTTTCAAAGAGTCTTTTTTGTAAAATCTTCTCAGCTCTTAACTCATCTCTTCTGTGAATGAGAGTCACTTGTTTTGCAATATTAGATAGATAGAGAGTTTCTTCTACTGCAACATTACCGCCACCAATTACTGCTACATTTTGATCTTTATAGAAGAATCCATCACATGTTGCACAAGCAGAAACACCTTTGCCTTTATATTTTTCTTCACTATCAAGACCTAGATACCTAGCTGTTGATCCAGTGGCTATGATAATACTATCCGCTGTATAGATTGTATCTCCACCTATTAATTTAAAAGGTTTGGAGGACAAATCAGAATTTTCAATATGATCATAGACCACCTCAGTTTCAAATCTTTCAGCGTGCTTTAGCATTCTTTCCATCAATATAGGACCCAGCAGACCTTCCGGATCACCTGGCCAATTATCAACTTCTGTTGTTGTCATTAACTGGCCGCCAGGCTCAGAACCAGTTATTAAAAGTGGTTTTAAGTTAGCTCTCGCAGCATAAACAGCTGCTGAATATCCAGCAGGACCAGCTCCTAGTATAATTAGTTTTGCATGTTTAGTTTTTTTCATATGAAAGTGTGATACTAGATTTTGTTTAAAAAATGATATTATTATAGATAGTTATAAATATTATCTTAAATTCATTTTATTATTTGATTTATAAATAAGGAATCATTATTTCAAAGATTAATATCAAGAAGTTTTTTAGTAAAGGCGAGTTACTTCGAGAGTCACTTATTCTTGCTCTATTTTCTGTAGCATTTATATTCTTAGTAGCACTAATTACCTACAGTCCAAATGATCTAGGATTTAATTCGACTGGTACTAATGAAAATATTAATAACTTTATTGGTGTTATTGGTTCTTATTTTTCTAGTTTAGTAATAACGTTTATTGGGGTATCTAGTTATTTTATTCCGCTATTATTTTTTATTTTGGGTTTAGTTTTAATTACATCCGAGAAATCAATTAAATCTTACCGAGAAATAATAATCCTTAGAACTGTCTCATTTATTATGCTTCTCATTACAACTTGTGTAATCACATCAGTTCATTTATCCATATCCTGGATGCCTGAAGGTGCAGGTGGAATATTAGGTTTAGCAATTGCTTCTTCCTTATTGAATAACTTTAGTATTATCGGCACGACGTTACTCATGTTGAGTATTTGGTTTTGTTTTATACCTATTTTTATAGGCTTTTCTTGGATTACTGTCATTGAATCAATAGGAAGATTTATAATAAAACTTACTTCATTAATGATTGAAGCCTCTAAAAAAGTACTATTGAAAACTAAGGATATTTCTAGAAAAGTTGAAATAAAGAAATCTCTTAAGAAGAATGCCAAGGTAAAAAAAGAAAACGATAAAAAAACAGTTTTATCTACAAATCTTAAAACTGAAGCAACTGATAAACAATATACAACAAAACCAAAAATTGAAAAATCTAAACCGATAATTGAGGAAGGTGCAAAAGCCAGAGAACAAAGACAATCAAAATTGTTTGAATCCAATGAATCATCATCTCTTCCAAGTCTAGAAATATTGGATGAAGCTCCCAATGAAAAATATGGGAATTCGGAAGAATCACTTGAAGCTCTTTCTAGACTGCTTGAATTAAAATTAAAAGATTTTGGTATTGATGCTACTGTTGAAGAAGTGCTTCCAGGTCCTATTGTTACTAGATTTGAAATTAATCCAGCTCCTGGAGTCAAGGTCAACCAAATCAGTAATCTCTCTAAAGATTTAGCAAGATCACTCTCAGTTTCAAGTGTGAGGATTGTAGAAGTGATAGAAGGTAAGTCTTATATTGGAATTGAGATTCCGAATGAAAAAAGAGCTCTTGTTGTTTTAGGTGAAATACTTAGATCAAAGACATTTGAAGATATGAACTCTCCTCTAACTGTTGCTTTAGGGAAGGATATTGCAGGTAACCCGATAGTTGCTGATCTGCAAAAGATGCCACACCTTCTCATAGCAGGAACAACAGGCTCTGGAAAATCAGTCGGTATTAATGCCATGATAATTAGCTTATTGTATAAAGCGACTCCAAAAGATGTCAGGATGATTCTCATCGACCCAAAAATGCTCGAGTTATCAGTGTATGAAGGAATACCGCATCTACTAGCTCCTGTTGTGACTGATATGAGACAAGCAGCAAATGCTCTTCGTTGGTGTGTAGTTGAAATGGAGAGACGTTACAGGCTAATGTCGGAATTAAAAGTAAAAAACCTTAAAGGGTTTAATAAGAAAATTGAAGATGCAATAAGAAATGGTGAACCGATTCAAGACCCATTATTTGATGTAGATAAACAAATACAACTAGGGGAGAGTACAGCAATACCTGATTTAGAAACTTTGCCAAACATTGTGGTTGTGATTGATGAATTAGCTGACATGATGTTAACAGTAGGTAAAAAAGTGGAACAACTGATAACTCGCCTAGCTGCAAAAGCAAGAGCCTCTGGTATACATATGATTGTTGCAACTCAAAGACCTTCTGTTGATGTGATAACGGGCCTTATTAAGGCCAATATTCCATCAAGAATTGCATTTCAGGTTACAGCAAAGGTCGATTCTAGAACTATTCTTGATCAAATGGGTGCTGAGAGTTTATTAGGAAATGGCGATATGCTCTATATTGCACCAGGCTCATCTATCCCTCTAAGAGTGCATGGTGCTTTTGTATCTGATGATGAGGTTAATCAAGTTTCAAAAGAACTGCAATTAGAATCTGAGCCAATCTTTATTGAAGAAATAACATCTGGCACTGCAGATGCTCTTCCAGGTATAGATCATCAATCTTCAGATGATGATAGCGAGAATGATCCTCTATTTGATGAGGCTGTCAAACTTGTAACTGAGTCAAGAAATGCATCGATTTCATCCGTTCAAAGAAAATTAAGAATAGGTTATAACCGTTCAGCAAGAATCATTGAGAAAATGGAAGAAATAGGGATACTCAGTGCAGTTGAACCCAATGGTAAGAGGGAAATACTAGCGCCACCACCACCCAAAGATTAAATATAAATTTTAATGAAAAATAAAAGTAAGCTGATTTTTTTTATATCGCTAGCACTTTTTTTTCAAAATATTGATTCAGAAGAAATAAATCTAAAAAAATATCTAACCAATATAAATACTATGGAAGCTGATTTTGAGCAGAGGAATTACTCAACCTCTAATATATTGATTGATAAATCTATTGGACGTATAAAAATAAAAAAACCTGATAATTTAATATGGGATATTGAACGACCTTTTGCAAAGAAGATTATACTTCAAGAAGATACTTTAAGGGTCTACGATTCACAACTTAATCAGTTGTTAATATCTTCAATTCCAATGGAAATTGAAAATTCATTTCTTATTCTGCTTCTTAGAGATACAAGTATTCTGAATTTCTATTCAATTGATAAAATTGAAAAAAACGGTGATGAGCAGCTCTTTTCTCTTACAGGAAATAACAGAAAGAATATGTTTGAAAAAATAAAACTTTATATCATTGAAGGCAAACTAAGTAAGTTTATTTTTGTCAATGATAATAATGAGTCAATAGAATTAGAGCTAATGAATGTCTTAATTAATAAAAACATTGCTGATAAAAATTTTATATTTAATGTGCCTAATGATACTGAAATTATTGATCAACAATAATGATTGAATATATTCAAAATCAATCCAAAAGCATTCAGAATATTATTAGTATTTCAATAGTTTTATTTATAGCTATTCTTCATTTCATTAGACCTCCAAACATTGCAACATTTGATTCATTGATACAGCTTGATAAGCTAATTCACTTTCTCATGTTCTTTCTCTTATCATGTTGGTTTCTAATGGTATATGGAGATAAGCATAAAATTACACTTCTATCTTCTTTAGTGCTTTATGGTCTTTTATTAGAATTGATGCAAATGGAGTTTTTTATTTTTAGATCATTTGAATGGTTTGATTGGTTAGCTGATAGTATAGGTGTGATTGTAGGTTTTTTTACTATCCGTAAATGGATATAATTAATAATTAATAAACATCAATAAAATAGAAATTTCATGATTGATCCAAAAATTATAAGAAAAAATACTGCCTTGATAAGCGATAGTCTTCATAAGAGATCCAGTGACTTTGATCTAGAATCTTTTATTGAAATCGATAAGAAAGTGAGAGAGATTCAATCGAGTGTTGAAGATATGAGAAGTAAAAAAAATCTTATTTCAAAAAATATAGGATCAACTGAGATACCTGAAATCACTAAAGAAGAATTAAAAACAGAGATGAAAACTTTGAACAAAACTCTGAAAGATTCTGAGAGTAACATGTCTGAACTAATAGCCACTCATAATTATTTGTCTATGACTATACCCAACACATTGCATGATTCAGTTCCATCTGGAAAAAATGAAGAAGATAATTTAGAAATAAGAAAATGGGGCGATCCAATAACAAGCAATTATGCGGTTAAGGATCATGTAGATTTGGGTGTGCAATCAGGAAACATTAATTTTGAAGCAGCATCTAAGTTATCAGGATCAAGATTTACTGTGATTAAAGATAATTATGCAAAACTTCACAGAGCATTGATTGCTTTTATGCTTGATCATCAAACTAATAATAATGGTTATACAGAGCACTATGTTCCAAGTCTTGTTAAATCAAGAAGTTTAGAGGGAACTGGACAATTGCCTAAATTTGAGTCTGACCTTTTTAAGATCAACGGAGATCAAGATCTTTATTTAATCCCAACGGCTGAAGTTCCTCTTACGAACCTTGTTAGAGAAAGAATGATAGATGAATCTGAATTACCTATTAAAATGGTAGCCCATACTCCTTGTTTTAGATCAGAGGCAGGCTCTTATGGCCAAGATACAAAAGGCATGATAAGGCAACATCAATTTGAGAAAGTAGAGTTAGTTCAAATAGTGAAACCCGAAAAATCATATGACGCATTAGAAGAACTCACCAGACATGCTGAATCTATTCTTGTGGAATTAGAATTACCTTACAGAGTTGTTTTATTATGTTCAGGGGATACTGGAGATACCTCTGCTAAAACTTATGATATTGAAGTTTGGTTGCCT
>CALMWC010000015.1 GCA_937801655.1 uncultured Gammaproteobacteria bacterium | reverse complement strand
AGAGATTTCCTCTTGCAGCAACTGTGAATCATTTCAAGCAAGGAGAATTAAAGCAAGATGGAAGAACGATATTTCAGGAAAAAGTGAATATCTTCATACTTTAAATGGATCAGGTTTAGCAGTTGGTAGGACTTTTATAGCTATTTTAGAGAATTATCAACAACAAGATGGGTCAGTTATTATTCCTAAAGTATTAAGGTCTTATATGGACAATAAAGAGGCTATTTAAGATTATTCTTTCTTAGTTTGAACTTTATAATCATTATCTTGCATTTCAATCAATCTGCTATTGGTTCTTTCATACTCAGATTTGAGTTTATCTCCTTGATATAGTTTTTTATAATCCCTATTTGTCGCTAATATGAGATTAGTATTTTGATCGTACAATTCATCTACAAGTGCAATGAATCTTCGAGCTTCATTTTCCATTTCTAGATTCATTTCTATAACATTTGAAATTATGATGGTTTTGTATTTCTTTGCTATATCGATGTAATCATTCTTACTTCTTTTATCGCCACAAATAGTAAAAAAATCAAACCATATAATGTCATCTCCACAATAACGACTTTCAATCTTTCTTCCACGAATAATAATGAATTCATCTTTTTTATAATTAGATCCATTGACTGATTTAAAGTATTTCTCAAGTTTACTATCATGATAATCATCATGGTTCATAAGATAGGAACTGCTGTCTTTATTTTTTAACCTATGATCGTCGCCCTTACTGATATTAATTACCTTTAAGTGTTTTTTAATTGACTCAATAGCAGGTAAGAAAAGTTCTCTCTGAAGACCATGCTTATACAATTCAGAAGGTTCTGTATTGGATGTTATTACTAAATAAATATTATGTTTAAATATATTATCTAACAGTCTGCTTAATATCATAGCATCAGCTATATCCTCTATATAGAATTCATCAAAACATATTACTTTTACATCTTTAGCAATGGATTTAACGATACCTTTAATGGGGTTTTCTGCATTCTTTCTTAATTTAAGCTCTTCATGTATCTCATCCAGTAAATGATGAAAATGTAATCTTTTTTTGTTCTTGACATCCAATGTTTCAAAGAAAAGATCCATGAGGAATGTTTTACCTCTACCCACATCACCCCATAAATACATTCCTTTATTATTCCATTCCTCTTTGTTTGAGAACGACATATTTAAGAAGTTAGTCTCTCTCTTATCAAGAGTAATTAAATGTGATTGCAAGATTGATAGTTCTTGAATAATTAGAAGTTGTGATGGGTCTTCGATAAGCCCATCTATAGATAAATATTTCGTCAGAATATCCACTGATTTTTAACTGTAATTATCTACTTATTTATTTTTTTCAGACCAATCTTTAATGTGAATATCTCTTTGAGGAAAGGGTATTTCAATCTCTTCTTGGATGAATGCATCATTAACTCCTAAATTTAGTTCACTTAAAACATCGTATCTTTTCTTAATATCCAGAATTCTAACTCTAAGTTCAAATTCCAAAGAGCTGTCACCAAACCCCATAAATAATGCCTTGGGAGGGGACGCTCTCCCATCAGTGATCACTTGGCTATTGGTTGAAGCAATATCTTCGAGGATGCTAATTACTTTTTTTACATCGCTGCCATAAGCAACCCCAATCTTAAGTTTCAATCTTCCATATGGATTATGAAGAACCCAATTAGTCACTCTTCCTGAAACCAATTCAGCATTAGGAATCAACATATCCTGATTATCTAATGTTTCTATCTCTGTTGCCCTAATACTTATTTTTCTTACATAGCCTTCAACATCACCCACACTAATGAAGTCACCAGATTTAATGGGTCGTTCAAATAGAAGAATAATTCCTGAGACAAAATTATTTGCAATGGATTGTAATCCAAAACCAATACCTACTGAAAGTGCACCAGCAACAACAGCTAAACCAGTAATGTTTATACCGCCTATGGATAAACCAACAAGCAAGGAGAGTGTAAATCCTGCATAACCCACAATGGTAACCAAGGCATCTCTTGCACCTCGATCAGCTGTAATTTGTCTTAGCCATCTTTTTTCAATCCAAACTTTTATCCACCCTGTTATTGCAGTTAAGACTACAAAAGCTATTATTCCAGCAATAATATTTGTTGGAATAATCCGTATATCTCCCATCGGGATACCATCTGTTGCATAAGATGAGATTGTTCCTAAAACAGTTCCAGTAGGATCCCATATTTGAAAAAGTATCATTAAGAAACCAACCCAGAACAATGCATCGAAGAATAGTTGATATACCCCTAACTTAGACTTACCTTGATCCCTTGATATATTAAGAAATCCTCTCATTCTTATTCCAATGATATTGGTACTGGTATTAATCCATTCGACACTTTTTTCATTTAAAGAGAGAAGGGACCAAAAAACATAGGAAGAAAAAAGTGTGATTATAAAGCCGCTAAGAATGAAACTTGAAAGGTTATGAAAACCAGATAATTCTGCTAAAAAACTAATACCAAGAGCTGAATAGCCTAAAAACTTTAATATTCCATATTCACCATTAAGAGAAAATACTTTTGAAACGGAAGTAAGAACTGAAGTTATGGATAATACAATTAGGCTTACAATACTAATTCTGATTAATGATAGGTTTGCAGCTGTATCACTGGCAAGCCATTGAGGACCAAATACAATATAACTAGAAACCAATACAAGTGTTAAAAACTTTAATTTATTTTTTAATGATTTTGTATCATCCTTATTAAGTTCTACATTAATTGCTGCAGGAGATAAAGATCCAGTAACCCAATTAATAACAAGATAGAACAAGGAAATGATTATTGGGCTTAGTGTCAATCTTATTAGCCAAGATTCATTTGGTCCAGAGGATAGGTTTAAACTCAATGCAGCAGTAAGCCCTAGAGTGCCTATGAGAAAGGGTGCTTGGACTCTTCCAAAAGGCTTAAAAAGGGTCCTTAAATCCAGTATTAATTGCCTATTAATGCTCTTAAAAAAGTTATTGTATTGTATTTTTTTTATTTGATCGCCCAAGAAGAATCCAAAACTAAAACCAAACAGGAGCATTAAGACCAATATAATAATGGTCTCTTGATTAATTTTTTTTAATGTTTGGTCAAAGAATAGAGTCGGCAGAAAGGATATTTGTTTTGGGATAGAGGTAATAGCATCAAGAATATTTTTCCCTTTTTCACTCAGTAGCTGAGTTGTTAATTCATTTAATAACTTATTGGAAAGATCAATCAATCTTGTTGATCGAAGTACAACCAAAGAGCAAGCCCCTAAGACATTATTTTCCTCTTTTAAGTTATTTCTGGCTTTAGTCAGTCGATCATAAGTACGAATGTCCACCTCTGGATCTATTTGCCCAAACTGTTCTACCTCAAGTTTTAAGCTTTGAACTTGATCTTCAACTTCATCTATGCAACTTAGAGCTGATGCTCTTAACTGAGTTGATTCTTCTCTGATGGTTTTAATATTTCTTTCATTGATGTTCTTATTATTTAATTGATCTTGCAGTATTGTTAATTGTTCAAGGCCTTGATTGGCTTCAAAATCAGCAAATGAATTAGAACTGTGTATGGATAACAATGAGACAATAAGAGAACAAAGTGTAATCTTAATTATTTTCTTGTATTTATAATTTTTTAGGAGCATCTAAATCAATTTTTTTAAAATTAATAGCTAATCGAAGTCTACCATGCAATTAAAAGTCGTATTAAAAAATTTCATAGTATTGAAAACATTAGTATTATATTGAAAGAAATTATATTAATGAAATCGATAACTAATTAGAAAGGAGAGTGGCTTATGAGAAGATCAGTGGTGATAGATCGTGATGGGCCTGAAAAAAACTTAGATCATGATTCAATTGATATCTTTTTTAATAAGGCAGTGAGCTATGATTCTAAATTAGCCATAAATCACCAAATTAGATGCATCGGCATAGATGAAGAAACAACAGGTTTGATTCTAAACTTTATTAAAAAAAAGGAAAAAATAGCAACATTTAGTTTGCCTTGGATCATGGAAATTGAGGAACATCCAATTTCAGATATTGGTATGCCAATCATTCTTCTTGGTTACGATGGAAGCCCAGAAGTAATGATTCAAATATCAAACCTCTATAATACAACCTTTGGAGAAATCACCTATAAAGAGACCCAATTAGATGGCCCACCAGTTCAAGATCCAGATGTTTGGATACCTTTGCATAGAGATTATTGGAATGGTCTTTTAAAGAAGTATAATAAATCATGCACAGATGATATGCCTATTATAGTTGAGGAGTTTGATTTCATCTTTGCTGAGAAATAAAAAGGGATGTTATCTTAAAATTTGTTATAATTTTCTAAAATATTATTGAGGCCAAAAATGAATATAAATGAATTAATAAAATCTAGTTTTTTACTCATTTTTTGTATTTTTTTATCGAGATTTATTATGCCCCCCAGCTATACACCAATTATAGCAATGGCAATTTTCATGCCTTTGATGTCAAACAATAAAACGATGCAATTATTTCTTCCTGTTTCAATATTATTGCTCTCTGATTTATTACTAGGTTTTTATGGCCAGACAATGCTTTTTGTTTATGGTTCAATGATTCTGATTGGACTATTGGCTAGAAAAATAAATGATGGTTCATTAGGATCATTATTAAAAAGTTCCATCTCTAGTGTTATTTTATGGCATTTAATTGTGAACTTTGGGGTTTATTTAAATGGTCTTGGTACTAAAACATTGGCACAAACTTATGCCTTAGCTATACCATTTGACTTCAGATTACTACTTAGTACACTTTTCTTTTCACTTATATTCTATTCAGCACTGCAGCTGAGTAAGAGGACATACTCTCTAAAAACTAGTGATTAAGTGGAGCTGATATTCTGACCTAATAATCTTCCATAGGTGAGTGCTGGTGTAACACCCATACCATTAACATAAGCATTCCCAGAAGTAGCACCGAAACCAATAACTTCTCCAATTGCATAGAGATTTTTAATAGGTTCTCCTGATGATTTTATAACTTCAAAATTTTCATTGATACCTAACCCAGCAAACGAACATAAACTCCATCCACTCATTCTGATTGAGTAGTATGGACCACTGTTTATTGGTAGTGGGCGATGCTCTCGATCAAATTCATCTCTTTTATTGTTTGTCAGGTTATTATTATACCTTTCAATTGTTGATTCTAGATTCAGTGGATGTAAACCAGTCTTTAAAGCTAATTCCCTTATATTGTCTGCTTTTTGAAACATATTCTGCTTTCCAGACTCATCAATAATCCTTTGATTTTTCCAATCATAGAACATATCTGGCATTTGGCTCAGCATTGCCTGGTCTAGAATAGCCCAATGTCTATGACTTGGTTGATCGCCTATTACATGTTCTATGTGATCAATGCTCTCATGATCTTCTTGGACGAAACGATTTCCTTTTGAATTAACTAGAATTTCCCAAGGCATTCTTTCAATAACATTTTTTGCGACAGCAAATGGTGTTGAGGGTGCTTTATTATCTGCTAGAACCATACCGTATAGTGGCGAGTATTTTTCTCCACCTCTAAGATAGCCTCCTACAGACTGTCCTAGTATTAACCCTGCACCTTGACTCTGAGGATAGGCCATTTGGCAATATAGTGGAACATCATGAAGTTCTTCATATAGGAGGGGGTTTGAAGCACATCCACCCGAAGCTAAAATAATGTTATGACCTTTGTATTCTAGAATATCACCTTTATTATTTTCAACAATTACACCCGTTATTTCACCATTATTGGATTGGATAAGATCATTGGCACTTGTTTCTAAAAGGACGGTAATGGAGCCTTTGTTAATTTCACTATCAACAATAGGTTTTAAAACATTCAGAATAGAAATTCCACCCATAGGACCTTGCTGATATCTTGCTGTCCTGAAAGGATCATGAGCAATCTTTTTGACAGGATGATTTTCAAAAATGGTATAGCCATTCTTCTCTAACCAATTAATAGTGGGACCAGCATGATCGACAAGAGTTCTCGTAAGTATGGGATCAGAAGTACCATTATTGATTCTCATGATGTCATCAAAATGTTGATCAGGAGTATCTTTGATACCTTTTCGTTCTTGAAATACAGTACCAGCACCTGAAATTTGTCCAGTCGATAAGAACAAAGTTCCCCCTAAAATTGAAGCTTTCTCTATGATGAGTACTTTCAGTCCTCTTTGTGCTGCAAAAATAGCCGCAGGCAAACCAGCTGTTCCTCCACCGATTACTATGGCATCCCAATTCTCTTTTGCTAGAGCTGATTGGTAGGAGAAAGGCAGAACTGTGGCTGAAAGTAAACTGGTTGTGTATTTGAGAAAGTCTCGTTTAGAAAGATTTATGTCTTCTATTGAATTCATATTTAATGCTCTTTTTTTATTCTTTTTATATTAAGAAGTTCTTATTCATAGTCAACGAAAATAGGAGAAGACCAAGCTCTATGACCTCCAGGTGCTAAACACTCATCAGTATAATCAGTACGAAAGTCACCATAACAAGGATCAACAGAAATTGGGTTTCCATTTTCATCAAATTTTGTTCTCAAGTTCCCACCATTGACTAATAAGGTATCTTCTTCAATCACCCTCGCATAATAGACAGCATCTCTTGAATTCTTTTCAAAATCATCGTCAGTAAATTCTATATTACATTCAATATTATTAGGATCGCATTCAAAGCTTTTCCAGACATCATCAACTAGATTCCTTGGATCTTCACTAGAATTGATTTGTGGCATTATTCGTATTATCTCAATCCTCAATAAGCTATATCTTTCGTCTGATGGGTTGTAACATTCATTGTCAGCAAGCTTTTCCAACCGTCTAACTGATAGAGCTTCATGGACATAATCAGGACAGCCTGGCAGTTGTTTAAAAGAGCCGATAGCTTTGACGTTAAAAGTGGGATTAGTTATTTGTTCAGTTACAGATCCCATTGGTAAATTAATATCATCTTTAATCAAGTCAAACCAGACTAAGATTCTATGACCTGTAGTAGCAAAAACTTCTTTACGTTTCATAGCATTCCAAATGGATTCACGATCACGGCCTTCTGAATGCACTGCCATTAAACCACCGAGTGTAAAAAAACTCATCTGCCTTTCAGTATCAATGAGTGAAACTCCTCGTAATTCATTAAGTTCTTCCAGAGTTCTTAATCTACTGTCTCGTTTTTCTGTAGTAACTGTATTTAAAAGATTTCTCCATTTCTCAGTCGTAACACCCGTGGCTTCAGTTCCACCATTTCTTAGTAATTGTTTAAACCCATGACCAGCTCGTGATTTATGAGTATCACTGGAGCCAATAAAACCCCAACGAAATCTTTCTTTATCTTCACTGTAATCTTCATTTCTTAGTGCTAGGCCAAATTGAATGGATTTTTTAGGTCTGTAATTGAAAGAGGGCAGGTAGGTATTTCTTGCTTGACCAGCATCCAACCATGATTGATTATCAGCACCAAAAAGTAACCTTACACCTGTACCCCCTGGGAATTTATTGAAATCCTCACTAGCTTTTGCAGCGAGGTTATTACAAGTCAATTCTGATTTTCCTTCATCCAGACATAGCCTTTTTATAATTACTCCTGCTTGATGACATGATGGTAGATAATCTAATGTTGGTTCTGGACAGTTCAGGTTTCCTTCTTCATCTTTTTCGACCTCTAGAAAATCAAACAACACTTCTGAATTTCCATGACCGGAATATATTTCAACGAGACTGTTGTAATCTGGCCTAATATTATCGGGTGTTTGGGTGTATTCTTCCCAGCTTGCTGCTTGAGGGGTATAAAATCCCCATGTTGTCCCATGCGGTATAACTTCTACATCAAAACCCCAGTCATCTAGCTTTGCATAGAGTTCTCCAGGCGTGGTTGCACTTTCATAGCAGTCTTTTGGGAGGTAATTTGAAGGAATTCCTTCTTCGCAATTTGGGGTGGATAAAATAGCATCAAGATAGTCTGCAAAAGACAAGTAATAGTCTTTATTTAGAGGGTCTAATAAGAATAAGTTTCTATTTACATCAGCCAATTGGGTCCTCAGGACATTGGATAAAGCTCCAGCTGCAGCAATGGGACGATCTGGAATCTGGCCCTCTTTATAATCTTTGAAGATGACATTATGATGCCCATAGTGAGTTTCAGGTGTTGCTCCAGCTTGGGTCCATTCCCAACCTATAAATGCCACTAAATCAGGGTTATCCTCATTGCCAGAAATAGCATTGCATTGTCGGATACTATCCACCTGATCTTTCCAGGTTCTTGGTATATATGATTCAGCATGATCTGTTAGTACATAAAAATCTAGTTGTGAAATAAAACGTGCATAATCGCATGCAAAAGCAGCAGGAAAAGCCCCTCTAGAGCCATGCATCATAGGCAGTGACATATAAAAGGCATCCATGGAATATGTGGTATGGACATGGGTATCACCCCATAGAATCTGCTTTGTATTGTCTTTTTGGTCTAAATTATCTATGGGTCTTGTTTTGTTCGTTGGACGTTCAATAGTAAATGGATTGGTATCAAAATATTCAGTAGTTAATTTTTTTGATGATTGTGGTGAGATGCTATAAATATATAGGCTTAAGATTATTCCTAAAGTTAATGAAACAAGAATAAGTGTTTTAAGAATTTTTTTCATTTTCTGGGTCCTTTTCTGTACAAGATTTTTTTATATAAAAGATCTTGTAATGAACCAATATAGACCAATTGCTAATAAGATAGAAGACAATAGGCTTCTAATTTCAGCAAAATGTATATTTTTCATATTCTTTTTTACATGAACATAAATATACCAAAGGACACTGAGAACAAGGATTTGTCCTAATTCCACGCCGAGGTTGAAACCAAGCAATGCAAGCAAGAAATTTGCTTTTATAATACCAATTTCATTCAATATATTTGCAAATCCAAATCCATGAATAATTCCAAAAATAGTAGCTAATAGTGGTCGGTATTTGGATGATGCATTTTCATCTTCAATTAATCTAAGATAGCTGATAGTTAATAAGCCCATACCGATTATTAATAGTGAATTATTAATATAAGATGTGAAGAAAGATATCAAAAAGATGCTAACAAAGAGGCAGACAGAGAGCATCCTTAATTTTTTGAGTTCTATGATTGGCAGACGGATTGCTTCAATAGCAGCAATAACAATTGTGAGTCCTATCAATGATTCTATAATCTTTGTATTGGGTATCAGTAAATTAGATGCTGCTAAAAATAGAGTTATGCTATGGCCAATGGTAAAGCCAGTTGCTGTAAAAATTAGTTCTTTAAGGCTTCTGCATAACAACAATAAAACCAATAAAAAGACTAAATGATCAAAGCCGCTCAATATATGAGTGAATCCTAAATTAATATAACCAAGTAGAACAGCTTGAAAGCTTTCATCTTTTAAATTTTGACTGGTTGAAGTCACTTCAAAAGAGCGATTATTTTGATTAAGAATAATGCTTCTGTTTTTACCATTTGTAGTTTTGTGAGTTGCATAATGTGTATGGTTTGATGACACTTCATAAAATGCATTCATCTCAATGGTCAATAAGCTATTTGCTTTGATTTTATATGTATGCTCAATAGCAATAGTGCCTTGTTCGGCAATCAATGACTTGCTCTTTACCAATGATCCTTCTGGATTAAGAATGATAGAGTCCAATAGGTGTTTATTAAGACTGGCTGATAAATCAGGATACAGTGCCTTGTATTCTTTTAACTTGGTTACTTCTCTAGCAGGAGCAGAAAAAGTCATAACAATTTCATCATTTGTCATTAACCAGCTTGAATATGAAACACTCCTAGTGTGAGCAAATGCCTCTTGTGAAAATAAATTAATGAATGCTATAAATATAAATCCATAAACATAATTACTAGTGGGAGCAAGCATTAATCTATATTTACATTTTTTTTAATATCAGCTTTTTGTTTTAATTCATCTAATAATGTCAGTAACAGTTCATCTCTGGAGCGTCTTCTATATTCTTGGAGCACTGCTTCCTTTACATCATTATAAGAAGGAGTTTGTTTAGCTTTTCGATCTATTAGGATTGCTAAGCTATAACCAGATGAAGTTTCTACAGGGAGACTTATTTCATTTAGTTCGAGGACACCAATAGTCATTGCAAGTTTTGGCCCAATTAAGCGGGGTAGGGTAAATATTGGAATATAACCATTTGGGATTTTTGATTTCCTAATGTTATCAATAGTATTTAAAATTACTGTTTCATTATTGGTCTCTTCCCAGATTTTTTTTATTTTAGTTGCCTCATCCAAACCATTAACATTTAGAATAACTATTCTAACTTGCTCACTAATGGTAAATATTTCTTGATGCGATTTGTAAAAATCTAGCAACACATCATTTTCAGGCATTATAGAAATTGTTTGTTCAACAATGGTGTCTACAACAGATCTAACGACAGTTTTCCTTATGTTGTCGTCCGTACTTAAAAAACCACTCTTATAGGCGTATTGAACCAGTAACTCTTCTTCAATGATCCGTTCTAATGCTAGTTTTTGATCTTTATCTGTATATCCATCTCGCTTATCACTTCCAATTAGATTTAAAGCAATATCTAATTTTTCTCTTTCTATAATGACATCATTAACCATGGCGATAACATTATCAGGTAGGGCTGTGTAATCATTGTTATTTTCAATAATGGAAGTAATCGCAATTAGAGTTCCCAAGAACATCGATATCAATAATAATTTAGATTGTTTGCTCATTTTATATTCAATAATTATTAGTAATAATGTGTTTTTTTTGCGGGGAATTATTTATTTAATTGATATCCATTAATGAAGAAATAATACTTTAAGAAGCAATAATACGCTAAAAATTATTTTTTCTTGACACTTAAAAAACACATAGTATATTTCATTTTGTTACTAGAGAAATTTGCAGCAAGTAGCTAAACAGTTCTCTAAATAAGTTACCATTTTTAAAAAAAATAAAGCACATTCCTTGTGCTCTTCTTAATTTTTGAAATCAATGAGTCAATCATTTATAACTTTTTTAGGAGACTAAACTAATGAAAAATAGTGTAAATACTACATTTATAATACTTTTTATACTTCTCTTACCCACTTATGAACTTAGTGCTGAAACAACAGCTAACGTTGGTTATGAGAGTGAATACATCTTTAGAGGTATTGCTCAAGAGAAGTCTTCAGCATCAGCTGGACTAGACTATTCCTCGAATGGCTTTTATGCAGGAACATGGGCTGCACAAGTTACTGATGGACTGGAAATAGATGGCTTTTTTGGTTACTCCGGTTCAACTGAGTCAGGAGATATTTCATATGCTATTGGATTTACTGGCTACTATTATACAGATGATTTTGATGATACTTATGAGGAGATTAATTTAGGGTTTTGTTATAAGTCTTTTTGTTTGGATAGTGCTTTTGGTGATTATGAAAACTTCGATGGACCCACACTTGACTATACTTTTATTTCTACTTCTTATGCCTTTGATAATGGTATCTACCTTACCTATGGAGATTTTTCACAAGATGCAGCTGGCAGTTATATTGAATTGGGATATAGCTTCTCACTGGATGTAGTTGATGCAACCATTAAATATATTTCATCAGATAGTACTTTGGTAGGACCAACAGGTGATAATTTTTTAATCTTAAGTTTAGCCAAGTCTTTTTCCTTTGAATAAGAAAATCAATAACATCCTGAGTTTTGACATAGGTAACATCTCTGGCTTTGATGATTTATTTTATTATTGCTCCGTCCGTAATAAGATAGTTTCAAAGAGCCCTATAAATATGAGGAGTGGATTATGAAACTGATTACAGCAATTATTAAACCTTTTAAACTTGATGACGTGCATGAAAAACTAACAAACCTGGGAGTTCAAGGCATCACCGTATCTGAAGTAAGAGGAATAGGAAGACAAAAAGGACATACAGAACTTTATAGAGGTGCTGAATATCAAGTTAATTTTTTACCAAAAATAAAAATCGAAATCATTGTCACTGATGACATGGTGGAACAGGTTACAGAATCTATAATCGAAAATGCCTCCACTGGCAATATGGGCGATGGAAAAATATTCATCACTAATTTGGAAGAGGTCATTAGAATCAGGACAGGTGAAAGAGGCAATAATGCAATCTAAGTGCAAAACACATATCAATTAATAAAAAAAATATTCAGGAATAAGATTATGAACAAATTAACAACATTACATCTAAAAAAATTCGTCATTAGTTTTGGTTTATTAGCTTGTATAGTAGCCATTTTGATACCATCAGTTGGATACACTGATGAGTTGAATTCAGGTGATACATCATGGATCTTAACTTCCACGGCCTTAGTGTTATTTATGACATTGCCGGGACTCGCACTATTCTATGCTGGTCTTGTTAGAAGTAAAAATGTGGTATCTGTTTTAATTCAATGTTTTGCTATTGCCTGTATTGTTTCAGTTGCATGGGTGGTCTATGGCTATAGTTTAGCTTTCAAAGGGGACGGTGCTTACATTGGAGATTTTAGTGCTCTCTTTCTTTCTGGAATTGGTCGAGATTCCATGTCTGGAAGCATTCCTGAATCTGTTTTTATAATGTTTCAAATGACTTTTGCAATTATTACACCAGCATTAGTCGTAGGTGCTTTTGCTGAACGAATGAAGTTTGGTGCGATGTGTTTATTTTCTTTACTGTGGTTCACGATTGTATATCTTCCAGCTTGCCATATGGTTTGGGGCGGTGGCTTTCTAGGACAGGCAGGAGTTACTGATTTCGCAGGCGGGTTAGTTGTTCATTTGACATGTGGTGTTGGTGCTTTAGTTGCAGCAATTGTTTTAGGGCCTCGTAAGGGTTTTCCAAATACACCCATGCCACCTCACAATAGAACTATGGTTGTGATAGGAGCATCAATGCTGTGGGTGGGTTGGTTTGGTTTCAATGCCGGTAGTGCTGTTGCAGCAGATTCATCGGCAGGTATGGCCATGTTAGTTACCCATATTAGTGCAGCTGTAGGTGCACTGACTTGGATGGGAATTGAATGGATTAAACAAGGCAAACCAACAGTTGTTGGTATAGCAACAGGTATGGTAGCTGGTCTTGCTACTATTACTCCAGCAGCAGGAACAGTAGGACCTGAAGGAGCACTTTTAATAGGTTTCTTAGCTGGAGTCATTTGTTTCTATGCAACTCAATTAATAAAAAGCGTATTAAAAATTGATGACTCATTGGATGTTTTTCCAGTCCATGGTGTAGGTGGTATGCTGGGAATTATCATGTTGTCTTTCCTAGGTACAGAAGGTGGTTTCTTGGGATCAGCAGCAGCAGGTCTATCAGATCAAGCACAAGGAAGTTCTATTAATCAATTGTTAATTCAATTGAAGGGAATAGTTGTAATTGGTGGTTGGACAGCTGTAGCTTCTTGGTTGATATTAAAAATGATAGGACTTATAACTGATCTTAGGGTTAACGAAGACCAAGAATATGATGGCCTTGACATTACTTTGCATGGTGAAAGAAGTATCAATCCAGAATAAATTTATAAGAAATAGTTTTACTCAGAAAAAGTTAAAAGGAGTTTTTTTTAAAGGTTAAATAATAAGGGATTAAATAGTTAGCTTTTTAGAATGAACTTGTAATTAAGGTAATAAATTAGAAAGGTCATTTACTTTAATAATAAAAAATATAACAATATCGATATTCTGATTCTCTTTGGTTTAAACTTCTTTCTAAGGAGTTATCTTGATGAATAAGAAAAAACAAACAACTATTCATGATGTAGCTGAAAAAGCTGGTGTTTCTATTAAAACCGTTTCAAGAGTCATTAACAAAGAAACCAATGTAAGAAAAGCTACAATAAGCAAAGTACAGTCTGCTATTCAGGATCTCAATTATCAGCCTAATGTATTTGCTCAAAGCCTAGCAGGGGGTAGAACTAGAATTATAGGTTTGATCTACGATAACCCTAATCCAGTTTATATCAGTCATATTATGGATGGTGTTTTAAGTTACTGCTATCAGATGGAATATGCTGTTATTATTCATCCTTGTAAATTTGAAGATAGAGATTTACTTTCAGTTATGAGCGAGCTAATTAAAAAAACTCGGTTAACAGGAATGATTCTAACACCCCCTTTATCTGACTCTAAAGAATTGTTAACAATGTTGGATAATATAGAGATACCTAATGTTCTGATCTCTCCAGGAAGTGAAGATATCAACTCGAATTGTGTTACTACTAATGACTATGAATCATCAAAGAAAATGACACAGCATATGATAAAAAATGGCCATAGAAAAATTGCCTTCGTCAAAGGACACCCTGATCATTTAGCTGTTAATAATCGTGCTAAAGGATATATTGATGCTTTGGAAGAGAGCGGTATTAGGATAAACAATGAATTAATTATTCAGGGTTATAATTCGTATGAATCAGGCATAAAGTGTGGAAAAAAATTACTTGAGCTAAAAGAAAGACCTACAGCTATCTTTGCTGCTAATGATGAGATGGCTGGTGGGATAATAAAAGTAATTACAGAAGCAGGTATGAGTATTCCTGAAGATTTTTCAGTTGCAG
>CALMWC010000014.1 GCA_937801655.1 uncultured Gammaproteobacteria bacterium | reverse complement strand
ATCCATTTTGCTCTTTGTGATCTGTAATTATTTTTTATAGCTATTTTGATTCCTTTTACAGAGGAAAAAGTTTCTTGAATTATTTTTTGACTTTTCAGCTTCTGATCAATCAATATCTCTTTAGGTGGCTCATGCATTAAATAATATTGAGTTAAAAAAGATTCCAATACTTCAGATTCATCAGCAAATTTTGTTTTTACTGGGAAAAATGTACGACTTCCTAATATACGCCCAGCTCGAATGAATAAGACGGCTATACAAAAAATATCGGTCTTTCTAGTTAAAGAAATAGCATCTAGGTTTATAGGTTTGCCACCATCCGCATATTGATGGGCTTGTATTACTTTCAAAGAGCTTATCTGGTCTCTAAATATAAGTGCTTTTTCATAATCCTGAAGAGATGAAGACTCATCCATTTTTTCAATCAATTGATTAACAATATTTTGATTATTGCCTTTAAGATATTCCATTGCCTGAGAAACACTAAAAGAGTAATCTTCTTCTTTGATTAATCCCACACATGGAGCTGAACATCTCTTAATTTGATGTTGCAAACAAGGCCTAGAACGATTTTTAAAAAAAGATTGATCACAATTACGCAATTGAAATATTTTTTGTAATTGACTTATTGTACTTCTAACTGCATTAACGTTTGGATAAGGTCCAAAATATTTTGCTTTAGAGTGATTCTTCTTGCCTCTATGAAAAGCAACTTTAGGGTACTTATCAGAAATTGAGACCTCTATAAATGGATAGCTTTTACTATCCTTTAAAAGAACATTAAATTTAGGTTTATGTTCCTTGATCAAACTGTTTTCAAGGATCAATGCTTCTCTTTCAGTTTGTGTGATAGTAAATTCAATCTTATGAATTTTTTCCAATATAGCCTCTGTTTTAGAAGTAGTTTTATTATGGTTAAAATAGCTGCTCACTCTATTCTTTAAATTCTTAGCCTTACCCACATAGATAACAACATCATTGGAATTCAGCATCATATAGATACCCGGTTTTGTTGTTAATCGATTTACATACTTCTTGAGTGATTTTAACCGCTCTTCTTGTGTCACTTTCATAATCTATTTTTTCAGCTTCACCTCATTCCAAAGAGTATTCATATCATCATAGGATAGCTCGCTAAATTCTTTATTTTCCTGATCTAGCTTTTGCTCCATCAACTTAAACCTTTTTTCAAACTTATTGGTTGCTTTCCTCAATGCGGTCTCTGGATTTTTAGACAGATGCCTCGAAAGACTCACTATGGTGAACAATAGATCCCCCATCTCTTCTTCTATTGACGATTGATTCTTTGAGCTCATCGCCTCAATAAGTTCTGATAATTCTTCTCTAATTTTCACTATAACACCATCGCTATCATTCCAATCAAAGCCTACTGATCGAGCTCTTTTCCCAATCTTAAAAGCAGTATTCAAAGCCGTTTGATTCCTCCCTATTCCATCGAGTATACTTTTATGATCGCCTCCTGATTTAATCTCCTCTAACTTCTTTTTTTCCCATTGATCGGTTTGAGTTTTGGCATCATTTATTTTCTCATCACCAAAGACATGTGGGTGTCTCGAAATCAACTTAGTTGAAATTGACTCAACAATATCATCAAAATTAAAAAGATTTTTCTCATTGGCAATTTCAGAATGAAATATTACTTGGAACAATAAATCACCCAACTCATTCTTTAACTGCTCGTAATCTTTATCTTCAATAGCCTCTACAACCTCATAAGCCTCTTCAATAGAACAATAGGCTATGGAATCGAATGTTTGCTCAATGTCCCAAGGGCATCCTGACACAGGATTTCTAAGTTGTTGTGTAATTCTTTTTAACTTTTCCAAATCATTCTCCATATTATTGCATTAAGTTTTTACAAAACTTTCTAATAATTTGAGCCGTCAAACCCCAAATATAGTGTTCCTCATACTTATAACTGTAGACCGACCACTTGTTACCATCAAACACCCTATACTCATGAGATAAATTTTCTTGATCTAAGAAAAACTCTAAAGGCACTTTAAAAAGTTCTTCAACCTCATAAGTGTTGATCTTTGGTGTAAATGAAGGATGTATTCTTGCAATTAAAGGAGTCACAATAAAGCCAGATCCCAGGCTAATCTGAGGGTCTATGAATCCAAGTATCTCAGCATGCTCTGATTGGAGTCCAATCTCTTCTTCGGATTCTCTTAGAGCTGTATCAATAATATTTTTATCATAATCTTGATCAAACGTACCCCCAGGCAAACTTATTTCTCCACCATGATTCTTCAATTGCGTAGTTCTTTTGGTTAAGTATAGATCAGGGTTATTTTCTCCATTGTCTTGTAAACCAAACAGAACTCCTGCATGCCTTAACTTAGTTTTATTGATGTAATTATCAACAATCTCTTTTGGTAATCGATTGATAACCTTCTCAGTAGGGTCATCAAAGGGATGGGTATCCTCAAATATCTGTTTTATATTATTAAGCATAAAAGAGATGCTTAACTTAGTTATGAATTATCAGTTAGGGTAAGGGGATCTAGCAAGAGTGTTAATTCTGACTCATCCAGATCAGTCATTTCAACAGCAACATCAATAATCGTTCGTTTTTCTTGATATGCTTTTTTGACAATCTGGGATCCTAATTCATAGCCAATAGTTGAATTCAATGCTGTTGCAAGAATTGGATTTTTGCTTAGAACCGATTCAATGGCTTCATCATTGACTGAAAAATCTTTAATCGCTTTATCAGCAAGAGCAAGACAAGCATTGCTTAAAAGTGAAATAGATTGAATCAGATTGAAGCCTATTAATGGCAACATCACATTCAATTGGAAATTACCAGACTGTGCAGCTATTGCAATTGTTGTATCATTGCCAATCACTTGAGCAGAAACCATAGTCACTGACTCAGGAATAACTGGGTTAACCTTCCCTGGCATAATACTGCTTCCGGGTTGCAATGCAGGTAATTTAATTTCTCCCAATCCTGCCAATGGACCACTATTCATCCATCTGAGATCATTTGATATTTTCGTTAGCATTACTGCTAGAGTTCTTGTTTTAGCAGAAAGATCCAGAGAGACATCTTGGGAACTAATAGCACGAAAACGATCAATACTAGGTTCAAAACTCATACCTGTTTTCTCATTAAGAATTTGTAGAGCTTTTGAGGACATTTGAGGGTGAGCATTCACACCAGTACCGACAGCTGTTCCTCCCAAGGCAAGTTTTTGCAGGTTTGGTAATAGTGCTAAAAATTGTGATTTTATATCTTTTATTTGTGAAGCCCAAGCATTCAACTCTTGTCCAAATGTTAAAGGCATGGCATCCATTAAATGTGTTCTACCTGTTTTAACAACCTCAGATAAACTTATAGCTTTAGTCTCAATAACATCTTGCAAATGATCTAGGGATTTCAATAATTGATCGCTTACCATCAAGGATGCTGAAACACTGATTGCTGAAGGAATAACATCATTGCTACTTTGACCCATATTCACATCATCGTTTGGGTGAATTTTAAGTTCATCTGTTGAACTTAAATTAGCAATCACCTCATTCATATTCATATTTGTACTAGTGCCTGAGCCTGTTTGAAAGACATCAACAGGAAATTCATCGGAATATTGTCCACCTGCAATTTTTAATGCAACATCTCCTATGACTTTTGCTTTTTCTTGGGAGATCAAATTTAATTCTGCATTGGCGGAAGATATAGCCCACTTGAGTAATGCCAGAGAGCGAATAAAGTCAGAAGGCATTTTAATTTGACTGATCTGGAAGTTTTCAACGGCTCTTTGTGTTTGTGGGCCCCAATGACTCACACTAGGGACTTTCAGTTCACCCATACTATCTTTTTCTATTCTGTAATCTTTATCTGACACATCTTTCTCCATTTACAATATACATGATAATACAAAGAGAATAGCAGTCACAAAAGAAACTTTCGTGTATCATTCACTTTTGAAAGATGAGGTGGTTGCAATGAAAAAAAATCAACTGCAAGCAATATCTCCAATTGATGGTAGATATTCAAATAAATGTGATCATTTAAGAGAGTTTTTTAGTGAAGCTTCTCTTATGCACTATAGAGTTAAAACTGAGATCAAATGGCTGCAATACCTAGCCAATAATAGTGAACTGAAAGAAATACCTCCACTTTCATCTGAACTCAATACTCTGCTAGAAAATATTGATGAAAATTTCTCGATGGAAGACGCATTGGAAATTAAAGATATCGAAAACACCATCAACCATGATGTCAAATCCATTGAATATTTTTTACAAGCAAAAATGAAAGAAGCTGATGGTGGCGCTGACTACCTACCCTTTATACATTTTGGATGCACTTCCGAAGATATAAACAATATCTCCTATGCTTTGATGATAAAGGAAGCTGTAATAACAGAAAGAAACTCTTATGTAGAACTAATAGATGGCTTAAGATCTCAATCGCATGAATGGTCAGATTGTGCAATGCTATCAAGAACACACGGACAAGCAGCATCTCCAACGACCATGGGGAAAGAATTTGCTAACGTTGTCTACAGATTAGAATCACAGTTAGAAACCTTAGATAAAGTAGAGTATCGAGCAAAAATGAATGGAGCTGTTGGTAATTACAATGCCCATAAAATTGCTTATCCTAAAATTAATTGGATTGATCTTTCAAATGATTTTATTACATCTCTGGGATTGACGAATAATCCATACACCACTCAAATAGAACCGCATGATTGGATTGCTGAAGTTTTCCATTCGTTAATTCGTATCAATAATATCCTAATGGATTTCAGTAAAGACATATGGCTCTATATCTCAATGGGTTATTTTGATCAAATAAAGAAAGATGAGGAAGTTGGCTCATCAACAATGCCGCATAAAATCAATCCTATTGATTTTGAAAATGCTGAAGGAAATATTGGTATAGGCAACTCAATGCTTTCTCATTTAGCATCTAAATTACCTCTCTCAAGAATGCAAAGAGATCTAACCGATTCAACGGCATTGAGAAATGTTGGTTCTTGTTTTGCATACACAGCAATTGCTTTGTCTTCACTAAAGAGAGGTTTGTCTAAAATTAAAATTAATGAAAGAAGAATTAATGAGGATTTATCCACCAATTGGGAAATTTTGACAGAAGCTATACAAACTGTTTTGCGAAGAGAAAAAACAGAAGACGCTTATGAAAGTCTTAAGAAACTCAGCCGGGGAAAGAAGCTAGATCAGGAAAAACTCATTCAATACATAAGTTCACTTGATCTGGATGAAGCAGTTAAGCAAGAATTAATCAGCCTTACCCCTGAAAAATATATTGGATTTGCAGCCACTCTCGCTAAAAAAATTTAGTGTGGATAAAAATTCTCTGGATATATTTGAAGCCAATTGGGATCAATTCTCTCAGGATATCTCTGAAGTAAGAAAGAAAGTTTTTATTCAAGAACAAAAAGTACCAAGTGCCATTGAAATGGATGGTAATGATTTGGAATGCTATCAGTTCCTTGCAAAATATGAGGATCAGCCTATTGGAACAGCTCGACTGAGAAAATATGGAAAAATAGAAAGAGTCTCAGTGATTAAGCAATACAGAGGATTAGGTATAGGCATGAAAATAATGGAGATAGTCTTAACTAAGGCTCATAGCTTGGATGTGAATGAAATATACCTTCATAGTCAGATGGAATCCAAGTATTTCTATGAAAATATAGGCTTTGCAATCATAGGAGAGAGTTTTCTAGAAGCTGATATTGAACACATAAAGATGGTTTATAATTAAATTATAGAGTGATGAAGAATAAACAGTTAGTTATTGTAGGTATGTCTGGAGGAGTTGATTCAGCCGTGAGTGCAGCACTTCTTTTGGAGGATAATTATCGTGTGGAAGGTCTTCACATGACTAATTGGAATGATGAAGAGCCCTACTGTACTGCATCGCAAGATCTCCAAGATGCCAGAAATGCATGCAAGGAACTAAACATCCCCATGCATCATGTAAACTTTTCTAAAGAATACAAAGAAAAAGTATTTAATGATACTTTGAAAGAGCTAGGTCAAGGTTTAACGCCAAATCCAGATGTTCTATGCAATAAGGAAATAAAATTCGAAGATTTTACGAACTATGCTAGGAGATTGGGGGCAGACAAAGTGGCTACGGGCCATTATGCTCGGATCAAAGAAAACAGAGGGAAGAAGTATCTCTATAAAGGTATTGATGAGAATAAAGATCAGAGCTATTTTCTTCATGCTATCAAACCGAGTATTTTAGAATCTGTTATTTTTCCACTTGGTGAAATGAATAAAGAACAAGTGCGAGATTATGCCCTAAAAAAAGGCTTACCCAATCATGATAAACCAGATAGTACTGGAATTTGTTTTATTGGCGAAAGGCCTTTTAAAGATTTCATTAAAACATTTCTTCCCCCTAAACCAGGATCAATTATTAATGAAAATAATGAAGAAATGGGAAATCATGAAGGATTGATGTATTTCACAATTGGTCAAAGAAAAGATCTTGGTATTGGGGGTATAAAAAATTTATCGGGTGAGCCTTGGTATGTAGCTGAAAAAAGACAAGCTTCCAATCAATTGATGATTGTCCAAGGAAGAAATCATCCAAAGCTATGGAGAAAAAAAATATTTGCACAATCGATGCATTGGTTAAATTCTGAGGATGAGCAACTTTTGCAAGGAGATAAGATCTTAGAATGCCAGGCTAAAACTCGTTATAGACAAAAAGATGCTCATTGCAAGGTTAAAAAAAATAAAAATGGTCTTGAAATTGAATTTAAGAATTCTCAATGGGCTATCACTTATGGTCAATATCTAGTTCTCTATCAAGATGATTATTGCTTTGGTGGAGCAAAGATAATGCCTTTTCCAAAGTAGAACCATTAAAGACAAAACAAACTTAATCAGATACAATCATCCGCAATAATTCTTTAAAAGAGCAAAGTTAAAAATATGTCAGAAAAAATTATCATTAATGGCTTGGAATACAACTACTTTGACTTGAAAGCTTTGGATGCAACAAAGATCAATCGGATGCCTTACTCTCATAAAATACTTCTAGAGAATGCTTTAAGACATGCTGAATCGAATGATAATAATGATATTGAAACTATATTAAATTGGGACCCAAAGTCGACCTCGTCGGATGAAATATCATTCACTCCGAGTAGAGTTATTCTTCAAGATTTCACAGGAGTACCTGCCGTTGTTGATCTTGCTGCAATGCGAAATGCAGTTGATCAAATGGGAGGCAATGCAAATCTGATTAATCCATTATCGCCAGCAGAATTAGTCATTGATCACTCTGTGCAAGTGGATCATTATGGTCAGAAAGATTCCTTAGCTAGAAATAATCAGATTGAATTTGAGAGAAATCAAGAACGATATCAATTCCTAAGATGGGGTCAGGAATCATTTAATAATTTTGAAGTGGTACCGCCCAATACCGGTATTGTTCATCAAGTGAATTTAGAATATCTAGGGCGTGTTGTTTTTTCTAAAGAAAATGATGATCAATTAATGGCTTTCCCAGACACCCTTGTTGGAACGGATTCTCATACAACTATGATCAATGGAATTGGCTGTTTAGGTTGGGGTGTGGGAGGAATTGAAGCAGAAGCTGCTATGTTAGGGCAACCCATAAGTATGTTATTGCCTGATGTAGTTGGTATACGAGTGAGTGGTGAGCTCAAAGAAGGAGTGACTGCAACAGATTTAGTTCTCACTGTTACAGAAATGATGAGAGATCATGGAGTTGTAGGAAAATTTGTTGAATTTTTTGGAAATGGATTAAATAATCTACCCGTTTCAGATCGTGCAACATTAAGTAATATGGCGCCAGAATTTGGAAGTACTTGTGCTATTTTTCCTATTGATAATGAAACCATTCGTTACCTAAGATTAACGGGTAGAGATGAGAATCACATTCAATTGGTTGAATCGTATTCGAAAGCACAAGGCCTTTGGAGAGAGCAGGATGAACAAGAAGCTCTCTATACTGATGTTATAGATTTAAATCTAGAAAATATAGAGCCTTGCCTTTCAGGTCCTAAGCGACCTCAAGACAGGATAAAACTATCTGATATCCCTAAGGTAGTGGAAGAAGAAATAGGAGATAGAGAAATAAATACCAATGAGCTATCGAATGGTTCAGTTTTGATTGCAGCAATCACCAGTTGCACGAATACCTCCAATCCGGTAGTAATGATTGGTGCTGGATTATTGGCAAGAAATGCTCTTAAATTAGGTCTCCAATCCAAGCCTTGGGTCAAAACAAGTCTTGCTCCAGGATCCAAAGTTGTAACAAAATATTTAGAAGAATCAACATTACTCAAAGAATTAGAAGGTCTAGGCTTCAATATCGTTGGTTATGGTTGCACCACTTGCATTGGTAATTCAGGACCGCTTAATCCTGACATCTCTGAAACTATTATCTCCAACAATCTCAATGTTTCCTCAGTATTATCTGGTAATAGAAATTTTGAAGGAAGAATTCATCCCTTAGTTAAACAAAACTTTCTAGCATCGCCGCCCTTAGTGGTTGCATATGCTTTGGCTGGAACTATGATGATTAACTTTGAGAGTGAGCCCTTAGGAGTATCTGATAAGGGAGAAGATGTCTTCTTGAAAGATTTATGGCCGTCACAACATGAGATTCAAGAATTAATTGAAGAAACAATCAATCCAGCAATGTTTAATCAAGCATATTCTGAGTCACTTAAAGGCGATGAAAGCTGGCAAAATTTATCGATACCGAGTAGTGAAATATACGAATGGCAAGACGATTCCACTTACATAAAGAAGCCTCCATACTTTGATGGAATGGTCATGGATATTGCACCAATCAGTAATATCTCAGATGCAAGGGTCTTAGCTTTACTAGGCGATTCAGTCACAACAGATCACATCTCACCTGCTGGAAATATCGATATAGCCTCTCCTGCTGGAGAATACTTATTGAGCAAAGGAGTAGAAAAACAATATTTTAACTCTTACGGTTCTCGGAGAGGAAATCATGAAGTTATGATGAGGGGTACTTTTGCTAATATTAGATTGAGAAATAAGCTTGCTCCTGAAACTGAAGGCGGATGGACTAAACTCTCAAAAGAAGATGATCCTATTTCAATCTTTGAGGCAGCAGAAAAATTTCAAAATGATGGCACTGACTTAATAGTCATTGCTGGAAAAGAATATGGAACAGGCTCATCGAGAGACTGGGCGGCTAAGGGAACTGGTCTTTTAGGTGTCAAGGCTGTTATTGCTGAATCTTATGAAAGAATCCATAGATCCAATTTAATTGGAATGGGTATTCTTCCACTTGAATTTATGAATGAAGATAATGCTAAGTCTCATGGTATTGAAGGCTTTGAATCTTTTACGATAACTAACCTCTCATTAGGAGTTGACCAAGTCAATGTAATCAAATCTTCAAACAATAGTAGCGAAGAATTTACTGTTAAGGTTAGGATAGATACACCGAAGGAGTGGGAATATTACCAGCATGGTGGAATTCTTCATTACGTTATTAGAAAGATTGTGGCTTGAACAAACCTTTCAGGATTCACAAAAGTTTTCATTGCAAAAGATAAAGAAAGAATACATTCCTTCTATCCAGCAACTTCCTTCCAAACAAAATACTTCGTCGCAAGAAAGAAACTTAGTATAGCCCAAATAATTACTCCAAACATTGATGAATCAAGAGTGAATAGACTGATGCCATCAAGAGCAATGCTTCTAAGACCATTGACTACGACACTCAGTGGTAAAAATTGAGCAATGGGTTGAATCATATCAGGCAAAGAACTAATCGGAAAAAAAACGCCTGACAAAATTAATTGTGGGAAAGTAAATGAGGTTACAAGAGGTCTGATTGCTTCTTGTGTTTTAGCTAAACTCCCAAAACAAAACCCAAGACATAAGAAAATAAACGTCGACATCATGATCATGCCATAAAGAGAAAATAAGCTCCCTTCTATCCTGACTCCTAAGAGCAAAATAGCAAATCCTAAAACAGCAGATAATTGAATCACAACAATCATCATCCGAGCAAGAACGATTGAAGTAATGAAGTCTTTTGGCTCTATTGGCGTTACAAAAAGTCTTTTTAGTATGCCTCTACGTCTATACTCAACTATATTGAATCCACTACCACCAAGACTTAAATTCATTAGCATAAATGCAAGGAGGCCTGGTAGTAAAAAATCGACGTATCGTTGAGGTCTTGCTTTAAAATCCTCAACTTTTAAACTGAACATAGGTTCAGTATTACTTAGTTTTCTTTCTACAGAGAGTAAGCTGTTTTCAATCGCTGTTCTAATCTGATTGATTTGCCTTACTTGAGAGGCATCCAAGAGTAATTTTAGTTCGTTAGTTCCTTCTGTGTAATCAAAGCTTTTAGGCACAACGATGATGGCCAGCTGCTCTCCAGAAAGAAGTTGCTCCTTTAAATTGATTTCAGTTCCTTGTGTGACTTCAAACAATGGGTCATCCTTAATCAGGTCTGTGAAGTTTTTGGAAGAAATATTGGAAGCATTATCAATTACTCCAATATTAATACTTTCACTACCACTTCCTGAAAACATAAATGCCGCAATAAAAGCCAATGGGAAAAATATATTAAAGATCATTGATTGGATATCTCTTAAGAAAATCTTTAGAAAAACTTTTGACAAATGTAGTTGTAGACTTGTGATCATTTTAATCTCTTAATTTATGGCCCGTTAGAGTAAGAAATACGTCCTCAATATTACCTTGCAATGGCAAATCTGAAGGTTCTGGTGCATATTTATTAATCAACTCTTGTGGTGTATCCTCAGCGATTATTTTTCCTCCATCCATGATCGCGATACGATCGCATAAGTATTCAGCTTCTTCCATGTTGTGTGTAGTCAAAACTATTGTCATTCCTAAATGATTCAGTTCTTTCACCAGTTTCCAGAGATTACGCTTTGCTTGTGGATCCAAACCTGTAGTTGGCTCATCTAAAAATAATATTTTTGGATTATTTACTAAGGCGCAGGCAATTGAAAATCTCTGTTTTTGCCCTCCAGATAACTGCTTGGGTTTTGCTTTTAATTTATCAGAAAGGCCTACCTTTTTGAGGAGATCCATACAGTCTATTTCTTCGGAATATAACTTACCGAAAAGAATGAGAAGTTCGCTCAAATCTAGTTTATCAAAATACTCATTGGCCTGTAACTGAACTCCAATAATCTTCTTCACTCTATATGGATGTTTTTTGACATCTATGCCATTGATCATTGCTGTACCTGAATTTATATCTTTGAGGCCTTCTAACATCTCCAACGTAGTTGTTTTTCCTGCTCCATTGGGACCAAGTATTCCATAAATCTCTTTTGCTTGAATATTGAAAGAGATTCCATCAACGGCGTTGAATGTTTCCTTTTTATTTTCAGGTCTAGGGTAAGATTTCTGAAGATCTTTAACTTCAATGATATTCATGGGGTCAAATGACAGATTAATTGATTAAGATGCAATTTTCTTACTAAGCTCCATGGCTCTCTTATAATCGGGAGCGATTCCAAGTGTCTTATTGAGGTATTCTAAAGATTGGTTGTAATCCTTTTTTCTATAGAATATCTCAGCCAAATGATAATGAGAAATAATCAAAATACTCTCTAAATTATCGTTTGGATTTTGTTGATATATCTCTATGGCCTTTTTAAGATTAATAATACCATTCTCTTTACTACCGCCCGCAAAAGATGGTCTGGTATAATCACCAATACCCTTAATCATATAGACAAAAGCGTTGTTTGAATCTATTGCCAAAGCTTTATCAATCATTCTTCCTGATTGAGTTCCATGACTGGCTGCTTTAAAAAGATTACTCTCTGCACTCAAACCATAACAGGCTGATAAAACAGCATAAAGGTCAGCATCTTCATCAGATTTAGATAGAGCAGCCTCGCTGTTAGCAATGCATAATTTACTGTACTTTTTCTTAATTTTCTTCGATGAGATATCAGCAATTAAAAACTCATGAAACAATAACGATAGTTGAATAGCTTTACTCTCTTTATTTTTTTTTAATTGTTGGGAAACTAGATTATGATCCTTTATCAGTTGGTCTTGATCTTCAATTAGATAATATTGAAGTGCACGATTGATAATCGCGTTATTGTCTGTTTCAATTGAATCAGCCTTTAAAGGGTTAATTACAAAACAAAATAGGATCAATACAATTATTTTTTTCATCAAATATTCCATGTGTAACTTCAGCATTGTAACGATAAAACATTAAGGATGTTAATTTTATGACAATAGAATTCATTGATATTGGAGCAAACCTGACTCATGAAAGCTTTGATCAAGATCGTGAACAGGTTTTAGAGAATGCCATTGCTGCTGGGTTGGATAAAATTATTATTACTGCCACATCAGTTGATGAAACAAGTAAAGCAATTAAATGTACTGATCTAAATCCCTCATTATTATGGACCACAGCTGGAGTTCACCCTCACAATGCTAAAGATACTAGCAATGATTTTATAGAAGAACTTGAAAAACTAGCAATGCATAATAAAGTCATTGCCATTGGTGAATGCGGACTGGATTACCATAGAAATTTCTCACCCCCTGAAATACAAAGAATAATTTTTGAAAAGCAGATCAAACTGTCTCTAAGAACAGATTTACCTCTATTCTTACATCAAAGAGATGCCCATGAAGACTTCATTACTATGTTAAAAGAACAACGATAGGCAATATTAATGGAGTAACGCATTGCTTCACTGGCGATAAAAATCAACTAAAGGATTATCTCGACTTGGGACTCTATATCGGTATTACAGGATGGATCTGTGATCCTAGAAGAAATCAAGCTTTATTAGAATCTATTAAATATATACCTATGGATAGATTATTAATTGAAACAGATGCACCCTACTTGATGCCAAAACAATTAGAAAAAAAATTAAAAACTAGAAAAAATGAACCCAAATATATTAGGGAAATAGCTGAATTTATAAGCAGTCACAAAGGAATTAAAATAGAAAGTCTTGCTAGTATGACAAAGATTAATTCTGAAAAATTATTTAGAAGATTGCTTGATTAAATACCATCTATACTCAGTCATTTAACACAGCAAATCCCCAATAATTATAGCCAAGAATTCTAGGTGTTTTAGGTAAATACATAGTTTCCAACTGGCTTACAATTAGACCTGAAGATTCTATGATTGATGGAATATCTTTATTAATATTGCACCCTCCTGAGATTCTTGACCAAACTTTATTCAATCTATTTTGCCATACAAATACTCCTTGCTCAGGTGATGCTCCATGTTCACAAAATATTAGTCGTCCATCAGTCTTCATTACACGTTTAATTTCAGAAAGTGCTTGATTTAGATTTGAGATTGTACACATCGTATAGGTGACTACCACTGTGTCAAAATAATTGTCATCCAATTGTATAGATTCTGCAGTAGCATTCAAAAATTGAACATCCATATTTTCAGCTTTGGCTTTCTTTTTAGCCATCGATAAGAGCTCTTTTGATGGATCTAACCCCCATATTTCTTTAATGCTGTCTTTTTGATAAAAAGGAAGATTGAGACCAGAGCCAATTCCAACTTCCAGTACCTTACCTGTTGCTAAAGGTATAACTTTCTTCCTTTGCAGTGTAAATGGTTTGTTGTTGCATGTGCAATTCAATAGAGGAGGCAGAATATATTTGTCATAAAGATTCATTATTTATAAAAATAATAACAGAAAATATCGAAAAGGCAGATGTCTTAAAGCACCAATCTATGAGAATATTGATATATTTGTTAATCTTGAGACATGAAGAAAATAATACTCATATCAATAGTACTTATCTGCTCTAATGGACCCTCATCAACTCAGGCTGATATAAAAGATCCTCTTCCAATTCAAATGGAATCTAAATATGTTACCGATCGATCTTTATGGGGAAGTCTTATTTTTGATCGAGATAAAGTTTCAGGTAGCCATCAATTAATAGAAGACAAGCGGAAAATAATGGATGTGATTGAAACTTATCATAGGCATTGGTTGGATAGGAGAAATAAAGAAGTAAGTGAACTCTTGGATGAGGAAATAATACGTTTTCGTGATGGAAGAATAACCTATGGACTGAATGATACTTTAAATCGAATTGTAAATGAGTCTAGAGGAGAACGTCCCTCTGGTTATGCATCTTCAATGCAACTTGAGATAGTTGATATGCAAATCCATAGCGAAATAAATTTTTCTATTGCGCTCTATAGTATAGGCATTAAGGGTGGAGCCCGATGGGAATATTCAGATTTGGCAACTGTTTTTCAGATTTTTAATAAAGTTGATGATAAATGGAAAATTATTGGACACATTGAAAACTTTAGACTTGATAACCCTAATGTAAAAAAACTACCTGATACTATTCCTAATAGACGGTCAGCTTTTAATTTCGATTTTGTTTACCCAGTTAAAGATTTACATAGAGCAATAGATTTTTATTCACCGCTACTTGGCTCGCCAGAAATAGTCACGCCTACAAGTGCTTCTTTCAGAGCAGGCGACTACTTATTTTGAACTTGAATCTGAACCCATTGATGAGAGAATTGGAGTTGTGTATGGCCATGCAAATGGATACGGTATTATAAACGTTAATTCACTGAGCAATATCAGAGATCAAATTAAAGGTCTCATTGACATCAATATGAAGACTAAACCATGTGGGTTGGCTGAGTGTTTGATCACTGAAGACACGTCAGGAAATATTGTCATCTGGAGAGAGTATAAGTCCACTAATACATCATCGAATAAAAAACCGACAATACAATCGGTTAATGAACTGACTCAACCTCCAGTTTTTTCAAAATTAATGAAATCAGTTAATGCATGGATCACTAATGATTATTCGAAATTACTCAGTATGCATTCAAATAAAGCTCTTTGGATTGATGATGCCTTTGGAGTTGCACAGGGGAGAGAACAAATCAAGTTAGCTCTACAATCTCGATGGGATCTATTTGATAAGGGACCAAATGGAATTAATGCTGATCTAAAAACAAGTAATTTCCAAATAAGAAACATTGGTAATCGACAGTTGGTAACCCTTGAAATGTCTATCAATTTGAGAGCCTCCCCTAAAAGAAGTTTTAATTGCCTTTTGACACAGATCTGGAAAAAGGAAGGCCCTGATTTAAAGTTGGAAAGTACCTTCATAGCACAAAAAAATAATATAAAGAATATGCCTGTTAGTACTATGGACTATACTGCTTATCCTGTGTTTGACCTTGGAAAGGCAGGCCGTTTCTATAAAGATTTACTAGGTTCTGAGCCTTATAGAGATGAGAATTGGTTTGGTTTTTGGTCAACGACTAACGTGTTTGGTTTGGTTGGGCCAATGAGCAATGATTCATGGAGTCCAATACCACAAAGAAGCAATGGGTATGCAGATTTCTCTGTACGATCAGCAGAAGAAGTGTATGAATATTTAAAAAGTAAAGGTGCGTTATTTCCTGTGGTAGAGGGAATCAATGATACTTCTGGGATTGATGAACAACCCGGTTATAATCAAATTCTTGCTATAGACAGTGAAGGTAACCTAGTAAATTTTAGTGATTATCTTGAGTATTAGGAGACTTAACTATCATTCATCTTCTGTTTCTTGGTAATCACCAAGATTTCGGTGCATTTGATAACCCATTAATTTTTGAACTGTTTCTGAATATTGTTTGGCAACTTTTCTTGGAACATTCAGATATTGATTCTCCTCTTGTCTTAACCAACCAAGTGAGTATGTATTGATTATGCCAGCACGAGGTTTATCAGATCTATTTGCTCCCCCACCATGAAGAGTTGAACCCATGTAAAACAGTACTGACCCTTTAGGCATAATGGCTTGGACTGTATTGTTTGTATTTTCTTTTGTATCAGGAGTGAAGTAATCAATATTCTCTTCTGTTTGATAAACATTGGCAGAATAATTACGATGGCTGCCTAGAACTACCCGCGTTGCACCATTCTCTTTAGTAAAATCATCCAATGCCCACATTGCACTAATCTGGAATTGCATGCCAGGCATCCTAACCGGATATATACCATCGTCAGTATGGAGTACTTGATCTTTTTCACCAGGAAGAATTTCGATTGCTGTAAGACTACCAATACGATAGTTATCACAATGTTTTAATAAAATGGAATCAGCCACTTCCATTACTCTTGGGTGGTCAACTAGTTTTGCCGGAGTTCTCGAAATCGCTAATAATCGACTAAGCCATCGTGTTTTATACCCTGTGAAACCACTATCACTGCCTTCTCCTATTTTATCAAAGTGTGTTCTGAGTTCATTACGAATAGTGTCAGCTATTTCAGATCCAACTTGATTTTCTATAACCGCAGCTCCATTAATCTCCAATGCTTTGGTGATTTCATCTGTATCAGAATCAATATTAAAATACTCTAATTCCATTTGTTCTCTGGTGATTTCTTGTAATGAATCATTTAAAAACCCTTAATCCTTAAAAAATCCATTGTAATAATAATACTACTATAATGCCTTTGGCGAATGCTATCCATAGTATTCCATAATCACTGATATTGAATTTTTCCTTAAAGTACTCAGCATTTTTCAGGCTAAATTTTCTATGCCAATCTATAATATTTTTCATTTAGATCTCCTTAAATATATACCTTTAGAATAGCATACAGAAATAGCATCTGAGGCTTTGGTAACTAATTATAGTTATTATTTTTAAGAGGTTTAAAAAGATGCTGCAATGAAAAATTAATTACAGTTTTTTGATTAAATTATTAGAGGATTATATCCATTAGTTTCTCAAGTCTTGGCTCAATTGAAATAAAAGATGAGTCTAGTTTGAGTAGTTTCGATAAGCTGGCTGGAACTTTTATTACTTCATCTATTATAGGTTCTACTATATTCTCAAATTTTGCTGGATGAGCTGTCGATACTAAAGACCAGTGATTATTATCTTTAGTATTATCTGAGAATCCCCTATAAACACTAAATGCAGTTGCAGTATGTGGGCAACAAATAATTTGATGATCATTATATTCTTTTTTAATTTGCTCTTTGATCTGCTGATCATTTACAGAATAAGCTTCCAATGATTGTCTGAGTGATTGACTATCATGAGAGTGAAAAAATCGTCTCCATATTGCTTGGATTTCCAACATCCATAGCAGAAGCTAAAGTAGGTATAGTGTTTCTTGGCTCCCAAATTGAACTTTCAATAAAATCTGTAATTGTTTTATTAGCGTTAGTTGAAAAAACTATTTTTCCTATTGGGAAACCCATTTTCTTTGCTATAAAACAAGCAAAGGCATTACCAAGATTCCCAGTTGGGATAACAAAATTAGTTTCCTTATTATGAGTTTTAAAATATTGCATACTCGACCAAGCATAATATGTGGCTTGAGGAAGAAGCCGACCAATATTGATACTGTTCGCTGAACATAGGTTTTGATCAATCACTTGATCTTCATTAAAAGCTGCCTTAACAAGTCGTTGACAATCATCAAACTCACCTTCAACTGCGATAGAAGTAACATTATCACCCCAGCATGTGAGTTGATGCTGCTGTCTTGGAGAGACCCTACCTTTAGGGAAAAGTATGACCACATGAAATCCCGGCTGATTATGAAATGCTGAAGCAACAGCACCTCCTGTATCGCCAGAGGTGGCCACAAGTATAGTATTTATTTTTGAATTGCCTGATTCTTGATTAATAGCTTTCATGATTGATGATAAAAATCTAGCTCCAAAATCTTTAAATGCAGCTGTGGGACCATGAAATAATTCAAGCATAGATAATGGTTGTTTACCTGTGTCTATCTCATTTAAAATCACATCAAAATTTAGAGATTCATTTACAATGCACTCAAGATTATTTTTGATGACTGAATTTACAAAGTAAGGAGACAAAAACTGAGTCGAGAACTCTTGATAATTGTCCATTGTTTTGAAATCATCTAAATCAATCTCAGGAATCACTGATGGAACATATAACCCTCCATCAGGAGCTGTCCCTCCAAATATCGCTTCCTCTATACTCACTTGAAGATTACTTTTTGTGCTTACAAAATGCATGTCATTCATTATTCTGATATGAGTGGGTTAAAACGATCAATATGTTGGACCACCATCAATAGGTCGCTAAATATTCCTGCTGCAGTCACCTCAGCACCTGCTCCTGGTCCTTTGTGAACAAGAGGATAATCGGAATATCTTTCAGTCATATACTTGATGACATTCTCACTCCCCTTCAGTTCTGCAAAGGGATGGTCCATAGATAGAGCTACCAACTTAACACTCGCTTTTCCAGTAGAATCAAGTCTGGCAATATATCGAAGTACTTTATTCTCTTTTTTTGCTTCGACTAACTTAAGATTCATAGCCTCATCAAATTCATACAATCGATCCAAATAGTCATCCACAGACATATCTTTTAACTCTTCAGGGACTAGGCTTTCCACTGAGACATCATCAATGCCTATTGAGAGATTAATTTCACGAGCCAGTATTACAAGCTTTCTAGCCACATCCATTCCCGATAAATCATCCCTTGGATCAGGTTCTGTGAATCCCTTTGCCCTGGCATCAGATACTATTTTAGAAAATTCCAACTCGCCATCATAATTATTGAATAAATAGGATAAGGTTCCTGAGAAAACTCCTTCTATTTCTTTGACTCGATCTCCTGTCATATTAAGATCTTGTAAAGTTTTAATGAAAGGCAATCCTGCACCAGCAGTGGTTTCATAATGAAAACTTTTTTTAGTGGATTTTGAGTAATTCATAATTTCTTGATACAAATCCATGGATCCACTAACACCTTTTTTATTAGCAGCTATAACATGGATATCTGAAATAAAAGCATTTTTATACATATTAGGTATGTCTTCTGAGGTAGTGCAGTCCACCAATACCTTTATTGCACCTCTTGACTGAGAAATATGATTTATTAATTCCAATATATTCGTTGGTTGCTCGTCACCAAGATTATCTGAATCATTACTTTCTATGTGATTGTCCTTCAAAGCCATATTAGTTGAATTAGATATTGCAATAATATTCAAACGAATGTCTGAATCTTCCTGTAAATGCTTTCTTTGATTTTGAAGTTGATTAAAAAATTCTTTACCAACATTACCATATCCAACAATACCAATATTGACATCAATGCTTTGATCAAAAAAAGCTTGGTGCATTGAATGAATAGCGTTACTAACATCATCTGTTTTAATGACAGCTGAAATATTCTTCTCTGAAGAACCTTGAGCGATTGCCATGACATTGGTTCTAGAGTCCGACATTGCTCTAAAGAATTTTGCAGCAATACCTTTGGTGCCACTCATTCCTGAGCCAACAACTGCAATAATACTACAATGATTTTGTATTTGAAGCTTTTGTAAATTTCCATTCTCAAAATCAACTAAGAATTCATTTCTAACAACACTCTCAATACGTTCTGAATCTTTATCATTAATAGCAAAACAAATTGAATGTTCAGAACTGGCCTGTGTGATTAGAACCACAGAAATATCAGCATCACTAAGACAAGAAAACAATCGCTTGGCAGTACCTGGGACACCAATCATCCCTGCACCTTCTAGGTTAATAAGAGATAAATCATCTATGGTTGTGATGCCTTTAACGCTTTTTTGTTTGCTACTTTCCAATAGAATTTCAGTGCCATCAGAATCGGGGTTGAAAGTGTTTCTAATATAGATGGGTATACCTTTAGCCATCAATGGTGACATGGTTTTAGGATGTATAACTTTGGCTCCAAAATAAGCCAATTCCATTGCTTCATCATAGGACATTTGTTCAATTATTTTAGCCCTTTCAATTTGATTGGGATCGGCTGTCATAATGCCATCAACATCAGTCCATATAGAAACAGAATTAGCCTCAGCCAATGAACCCAATATAGAGGCTGAATAATCACTTCCATTTCTGCCCAAGTTGGTAGGCTCTTCATTTTTATCAGACGCTAAAAAACCACCCATAATAAATATTCCTGACTTATTCTGAGTTTCTCGTTTAAACGCATCCAAAGATTTTTTCCAATTCACTATAGGGCCCATTTCTCCATAGGAGAGATTGACAATATCTAATGGATTCAAGAAATGAACTTTCCTCTTTTTAGGATCTTTTGAGGATAAACTTAATAATAGATTAAAGACAATATTTGATGACCATACTTCGCCAAAACCTAGTACTGGATTTTCTTCAGTTTTACCTGGATCAAATTGATTTATTGCTACTAGATTCTCTATGATTTCCAGATTTTTGGAGAAATTAGCCATTAATTCTGTCTTTTTTTCAGAATCAATATTGATCTCTTTTAATGTTTTTTTAAAATGATCAATTATCCCATTCCAATTTTGATCATTCTTTTCTTGTGAGACAGCTAGCAACTGGTTTGTTACTCCTGACATTGCAGAAACAACTATAATTATATTGTCAGAACTATTTTGATGAATTAAATCACAAACATGACTTAAACAGTCTGAATCAGCCAGACTGCTTCCGCCAAACTTATAAATATCTAAATTATCGTTCTTCATGCCAAATTTACCCTAATTAAAAAAGTTACTGCCTTAAAAAGGCGACCATGATAACCTTTTCCATTAAATTAACACAATAAGATAATTAAACTAGAAGTCTCTGTATACTTATAAAAAAACAACCTACTCAGCACTAAATGAAAATGACATTAAAAAAATTCAATGAGTGGCCTAACAAAGCAATTACTTTACTGGGTATGTCAGGCATTGGGAAAACAACATTAGCTAATCGACTGCCTAAATCAGATTGGTTTCATTACTCAGGTGACTACCGTATTGGTACTCAATATCTGAATGAGCCAATACTTGATAATATCAAAGAAAGGGCTATGGAAATTGATTTCCTCAGTGAGTTACTTAGAACAGATTCAATTTATATTTCAACCAATATCACAGTGGATAATTTATATCCTATTTCAACTTACCTTGGAAAAATAGGTGATCCTAATAAAGGAGGGTTACCTTTAAAGGAATTTTTAAAAAGGCAAAAACTGCATAAAAAAGCTGAAATTAGAGCTATGGAAGATATTCCTGAATTTATTGAAAAAGCAAATAGAATCTATGATTACAATCATTTTATTAATGATGCAGGGGGAAGCATTTGCGAGTTAATGGATACTACTGCAATGGATGCAATCGTTGAGCATACAGTTGTTCTCTACATTCAAGATGATGAAGAGTTTAGAGATGAATTGATCAAAAGAGCCACTCTCCATCCTAAACCTATGTTTTATACAGAAGAATTTTTAATTGAGAATCTTGATTTATATACAGAACAGACCGGGGTAACGCATGAAACAATGGACCCTGATGATTTTGTTAAATGGGTGTTTCCTAAACTCTTAGATTATAGAAAAAATAAATACGAAACAATTGCTGAAAACTATGGATATAAAATCTCAGCTTCTGAAATAGGGAAGGTACAAAATGAAGAAGATTTCTTATCCCTTATCTCAAAAGCAATGACAGACTAACTATGCAATCAATGCAAAAAAGGTTTATTTCTATTGCAGATAAAAAAATAGCATATTATGAGAAAGGAAAAGGAAATCCAATTATCTTCCTTCATGGAAACCCAACATCATCTTATCTTTGGAGAAATATTACACCACATCTAGAACAATTGGGTAGATGCATATGCATCGATCTTATAGGAATGGGTGATTCAGACAAATTAGATCAAAGTGACGCAAACTCTTATCGATTTGAAGAGCATTACGATTACCTCAATCAAGCCATTGATTTATTAACAGACCAAAAAAATATTACTTTTATACTACATGATTGGGGTTCTGCACTTGGTTTTCATTGGAGCCATATGCATCCAAATTCAGTAATAGGAATTGCATATATGGAAGCTATAGTCAAAGAAATGACGTGGGATGATTGGAATGAAAACAGTCGTAGTCTTTTTCAAGGTTTTAGATCGGAGGCCGGTGAGAATTTAATATTAGATAAAAATTATTTCATAGAGAAGGTCTTACCTGGATCAATTATTAGAGACTTAGATGAATCGGAAATGAATGAATATAGGAGACCTTTCTTAAATTCAGGTGAAGATAGAAGACCCACTCTTTCATGGCCTAGAGAAATACCAATGAACGGTGAACCTAAAAATGTCTGTGATCTAGTCAATGCCTATGCTGAATGGATGCAAATAAATGATATGCCTAAATTTTTTATCAATGCAGAACCAGGAGTTATCCTCACAGGAAAAATGAGAGAATTTTGTAGAACATGGAAGAATCAAAAAGAAATCTCTGTGAAAGGCTTGCATTTCATTCAAGAAGATTCTCCTGATGAGATAGGCAATGGTCTGTCTTCATGGTATAACGATATTTTCAAATCATAAATTAATTAGGATAAATTAAGATGAGTACAGATAAGCCTCTTAAAGGAATGAGAGTAATTGAAATGGGTCAATTAATTGCTGGACCCTTCACAGGGAGTGTTCTTGGTTACTTTGGAGCTGAAGTAATAAAGATTGAACCCATAACAGGAGATCCTGTCCGATATTGGAGATTAACTGAGAACAATACTTCTTATTGGTGGCATAGCGTATCTAGAAATAAAAAATCAGTGACTCTGAATTTAAAAAGTGAAGAAGGAATACAAATCGCAAAAGATTTAATTCTTAAATCAGATGTCTTAATTGAAAATTTCAAACCAGGAACTCTTGAAAAATGGGGAATTGGCCCAGCAGAATTAGAAAAAGAAAATCCAGGACTTATAACAGCAAGGATTTCAGGATACGGTCAAACAGGTCCTCGATCACATCTACCTGGTTACGCATCTGTTTGTGAAGGATTTGGAGGTTTCAGATATGTCAATGGATTCCCTGATAGACCGCCTGTGAGACCAAATTTAAGTATAGGTGACACCTTAGCAGGCCTTCATGCTGCTATGGGCGTTTTGCTTGCTTATATCCAAAGAGAAAAAGATCCAAATAATAAAGGACAGGTGGTGGATACAGCTATTTATGAATCAGTCTTTAATCTTATGGAGGCTGTAGTACCAGAATATTCAGGTTGCGGAGCTATAAGAGAGCCTTCTGGTTCAACAATTACTGGTATTGTTCCAACCAATACTTATGTTACATCAGATAATAAACATGTGATTATTGGTGGTAATGGCGATTCTATATTTAAAAGATTAATGAAAGCCATTGATCAACCAGAAATGGCTGCGGATGAAAGATTTGAAGACAATATGGGAAGAGTTAAGCATGAAAAAGAGATTGATGCTGCTATTGAGAAATGGACCAGCGAACATACTTCAGAAGAAGTTCTATCAATAATGGATGAGGTCTCTGTACCAGCAGGTCCAATATACAGTGTTGAAGATATGATGAAAGATGAACACTATATTGCAAGAGGTATGTTTGAAGAAGTTGAAGCCAATGGAAGGCCTCTAAAAATTCCAGCAATGTTGCCTATATTGACTGAAACACCTGGTGGAACAGATTGGTCTGGACCTGAACTTAGTCAACACACCAATGAAGTATTATCAGAGTTGTTAGGAAAGAATGCTGAGGAAATTAAAAAACTTAATGAGGGTGGAGTAATTTAACTGGATTTTTTTCTACGGATAAGAAAAACAACCAATCCCAAGATTAGTATCATCGCTATCCAATAGTTTAAAGGGAAGTTACCCGTAGCAATTTCACCGTATTCACCTTTTTTAAGATTCTTGAACTCACCCCTCCAAGCATCAATCTGAAGTGACTCATCGTTGATGATCTCAAATGTTTTATCCAAGGCATCTTCATTAAAAGCTGACTCAACCAAAACCGAAGCAACATCAGCTCTGGGTATCCATCCAATGATTTGATCGCCTTGTGCTAATTTTATACCTAATACTCCTGGGTCACCTCTCAGACCTCCAGGCCTAATAATGGTGAAGTTGATGCCGCTATTTCGAATATATTCCTCGCCAAGTGACTTCCATTTCATTGTTTTCCCTAAAACAAGATTCAGTAAAACAGTACTAAAGTTATCAGCGCCTCCAGCGCCAATGGATGACATAAAAATAATATGCTTAACGCCAGTCTTCTTTGCAGCTTCTACAAAATTAATAGATCCTTGATAGGAAACTGATTCAGGAGATTTTTTACCTTTGCTTTCTTCGGCACCAATAACCGATATTAAAATATCAACACCCTCCAAAGCATTCATGAGAGTATCTGGTTCAGTTACATCGGCTCTCATCCAATTATAGTTTTCATTTATGGATGATTGTGCTTTTTCAATATTCCTAGACAAGGCTCTAATTCTTGCACCTCGAATTGATAATTCTGTAAGCACGTGCCTCCCTGTTCTTCCTGTGGCACCTAGTACTGCAACCAATGGCTGGTTTAGATCTCCCAATAGAGCGTCTGAGGCCGTTATGGATGATGGCTCTATCATTGAACGGTCTATAGCATTCAATGCTCTTGGTTTAAGCCTTTCTACACAAGGTCGACTGAGATCTGAAACATTTCTTTCAAAACACTCAGTTTGATGTGCATTAACAGATATAAAATATGGAATTGATGCAAGCACTAAATAGATTTTTTTAAATTTCATAATTTAGATAAATAATTTTTAATTTTATTAATTTAACTTACAATATCTCCATGAAAAAATCCGTTATATTTTTAGTTATTTTAATCCTACCCTCATTAGGCACTATCGTTGCTGAGAGTATTGAAGAAATTAGTGTCACAGGCAGTTATATCAATACTGATAAAGAAAACATAAGCATTGACTTGATCAGTGAGGAGGACTATAAAAATCTAAACATAACCAACATAGCAGAAATATCTAAATACATAAGTTCCTCATCAGGATCTCATTTTCAATCCAACACATTAGATGGTGTGGATCAAGGAATGGCTGCTGTAACACTGCGAGGCCTTGATCATGCATCAACCTTAGTACTTCTTAATTCAAAAAGACAAACCTTTGCTGGAACACCATCACATGAAGGCGAAGGATATATCGATGTAAACATCATTCCTGAAATAGCTCTTAAGAGAATAGAAATTTTAAAAGAAGGTGCCACATCCACTTATGGATCCGATGCTGTTGCAGGTGTTATAAATTTTATTACTCAAGATAACTTTACAGGAACAAGGATTAATTTAGGTCATCAGGAAACATCTACTTACGATCAAAGTGATAAAACTTTTGGTGTCTTATTTGGAAAAGCATTCAATGATTCTCATATTGTCATTGCTGCAAACTTTCTTAAAAGAAGTCCTCTGTCATCATCGGAGATACCTAGAATAGCTGAGAATGGCTTAAGTACATTAGGCAATACATTTAAAATGCGTGGCAACGATACGATTGATAATGGTGATTACGCTGGCTCTTATACAACAGGACAATGGGTGGCTGACCCCAGTTGTGTAAAAAATGGTGGTGTTATTGCAGGACCATTCTGTAAATTTCTTTATGGCACTAGATTCAATATTGTTAACGATGAAGATCATCGAAAACTCTACTTAAGCTACCTCAAAGAGAATGAAAATATTACTTATAAATTAACTGCTATTAAGTCGAGTATTGATGTTAACGATAATCCACAGTCTCCTTCCTATCCAGCCCTTTCATTCATGTCAAGAAATATTGATCCAGGTCAAGGAGGAAGTCCATTTAATGTTCCTATTACTTGGTATGGAAGACCTCTTGGTTCTGCTTTTCCCTCTCCTATCTCACCAAAAGAAATTGATCAATATCATATTTCTAATATGATTATTTTTAATTTAAATGATGCCACTAATATTGAGCTATCCATCACTCAAAGTGAACATCAAAATTTTCATAATAGGCCTGATACAATTAATTCAAGATTTGAAAATGCTGTGTTAGGCAATGGTGGTATTAATGGTAATCTAACCTGGAATATTTTTAAGCCCTTAACAAATTCTGAAGAATTGATTGAGTATATTAAAGGATCAGAGAAATCAATGAGAACAGGAAAACTTATCTCTTTTGATGGAATAATAAGAACATCATTAGGAATTAATTCCCTGGCATATGGCTTTCAGTACAATCATGAATCTTTAGATATTGCATACAATGAATTAGCAAGAGCAGAATTTAGTCAATCCGGTCAACTGATAAAAAGTGCTGATTTACTATTTCTAGGAGGTGGTATGGATGTATCATCTACTCGCAATAAAAAAGCATTATTTATAGAGTTAAATCACCCAGTTAATCAAAAAGTTAATTTTATAGTGGCCTCTCGTTTTGAAAAAATTGATAATGAATCTTCGTTTGATCCAAAAATATCCATGACCTATCAACCCAGTAAAAATATGACTTTAAAAGGTGCATTTGGAACTTCTTTCTCAGCACCATCCATGGCTCAACTTTTTAGTTCAGACATTGCACTTGGTGGTGTAAGAGATGTAATCAATGGTCAAGAGCAAACCAATTCTCTTTTTGTAAGAATTGTTCAAGCTGGAAATCCAAACCTTAAGCCCGCGACTTCGAAAAATCTAAACTTAGGCTTTAAATGGGATATAAATGATAGTTCGAATATTTTGCTAGATTATTGGAAAATTAATTATAAAGATCGATTGGAACTTGAAGATCCACAGGCAAAAATATTATCTAATCCTAATAGCCCAGATATCACAAGAAATGATTTTGGTGATTTAATTGCTGTCAAGACCACATTTTTTAATGAAGAAAAAACTATTGTGAAAGGCATTGATTTCTCTATCAATTATTTAAAAATGATAAATAAAATAGAAATAGATTTTGGAATAAATACTACATATTTACTTGAATTCTTAACACCTGAACATACTAGTGAAGAACAGGGACATGAAGGCGAGCATGAAGAACACTTAATTGATAGAGTCGGAAAATTTAATTACAACGCACATACACATTCTCTTCCAAAACTTAGACTCAATGCATTTTTAGGAGTAACTAATGACTCAATTCGCTATGGTCTTAACGCAAGATATTTAGATGGTTATGACAATTTAAGACCATTACCCGATTCAGCATTAAGTAATGGCTATAAAAATAACATAGACTCTTTTCTTGTTTTTGACCTAGGCATAACAAAAACTATAGAAATGAAGAAACAAATATTTAAAATTGGTCTCAATTTGATAAACATTTTGGATGAATCAGCACCTCTGCTTTATGATTCTCCTGATTTTAGTTTTGATACAAGGCTGCATGATCCAAGAGGAAGGCTGATTAACCTCACATTTGATTACGATTTCTAAATCTTTTTAAATGAAGGGAGAACTTCTTGAGCAAAAATCTCAGTCTGCTTGACCATGGCCCTTAATCTTGCATCACGAGGCTCAGCGATTGGAGATCCTCCAAGTAGATAGACATAATCCAATCCAAGTTCCATCAACTCTCCCAATCGATCGACACATTTTTGAGGTGGTCCTGCAATAGAGAACCAATCAATAAATTCATCGTCTATTAATTCTAAATGTTCACCTTTTTCACTGGAATGATTTTTCATATCATAATCGGACTGAAGTTTTGCAGTAATCTCTTTTTGCCTATCTGGCAAATGATCTGTTGGAGCTTTCTTCATTGCTGTAAAATGGGCCACCAGTCCTGTTAACATTCTTGCCATTGCTATAGCTTTTTTTTCATCAGGATCGCATATTAAATTAACATAGGCGCCTATTTTAAAATCATCCCGTTTTCTGCCTGTCTGACCGATATGATCCAATGCAGTATTCATGGCCCAAGACATTCTCTCTGTAGCACTACCAACTGCAAAAGTAACTCGTTCAGCCACATCACAAGCCATGGCAATAGTTTTTGGCCCTGTGCAGGCAATATCCATTGGTACTGGTTTAATAATATCAGGGTCAATCCATCTAATGGGAGATTTCATGGTACCAACATCAATAGATTCTCCTCTTAAATAACTTTGCACTCTTATAACATAATTTCTTAACTCTTCTGTAGTGGCTTGTTTTTTTCCAATGTGTGCTGCAGACGAATCGCCTCGCCCTATTCCACAAATAGCTCTTCCAGACGATTCTTCTTGCAATGAAGCCATTGCTGAAGCTGTCACCGCAGCTTCACGAGTCACAGGATGAGTAACACCTGTTCCCATTTTAAGTGTTGATGTTGCATTGGCTATAAGAGATAACTGTCCGTATGGATCGGCTGAAAGATTCTGAGTATCTGGACACAACACCATATCGAAACCCATTTGTTCTATTAATGATGCCATCTCAGCAGAACATTGAGGAACTGGTTCCATCACTACACCAATTTCTGTCATTGTAATAACCTCTGATTTAAAGACTTGATTGGATAGTTTAACATCAGTTTTCATCGAAGACTTTCTCAATATTTTGAATTACACATTCCTTGATATAAGGTATAGCAATAGCAATAAATAATTTTATGAATGACTTACAAATAGAAATAGAAAAAATCTTTAAAGAAGCTGAAAGAATATGGGATTCACAAAAATATGGAGATTTAAAAACCCTATGGGATGAAGACGATCCCAATCCATTTTATTTAGCTGAAGAACAGGCCGATTGGAAAATTGGATGGGATGATTTGAGAAAATATTGGGAACCAGTACCAGGAAAAAGAATGCTGGAGGCAATTCGTATGAGATTTTATGATATTAAAATAAAGTCTCTATCAGATGAATATCTTTTTGCCATTGGTTGGGTAAGGCATGATATGAAAATGAGAGGTCCAATAAAGGCTTGGGGTGGTGATGCAAGAATTAATGCATTATTTAGAAAAAAAAAGGAAGGTTGGAAATTTATTGCTTATGCAGAAAGTCATAAAACACCCGTCATTTATATGCAAGAACTCTATGGAAAATGGCTAAAGATCCCTTTAATTCATAAAATAACTAATCGTTTTCTTATGCAGTTGTATGAAAATAATATTCATCCAAAATTTGAAGCTTTTCACAGAAGAATTATGGATGATGAAAATAAGGAATATAAAGTTAGTCTAAGAAGAAGATTAAGCTTCATTGGACCTATATTATTTAATTTATTTTCTAAACTCAGAGGACAAAAAGTTAAACCTAAGGCGTATATACCAGGTCTTATTCCCTGCTTAAATGGAAGGGGTTTCATGGAACAAGAATTGAATGATATCTCAAAATCTTTTGTCCATGAAGCATCAACATTGGAAGGACTTTCATTAGATGTTGGCTGTGCGTATGGAATAGCTACAATTGCAGCTCTTAAAGAAGGATCCAAAGTATTGGCATCTGATATGGATCAAGCTCATCTTGATATTTTATTAAAAGAGACGCCAGATGAACTAAAAGATAATCTTATAACAAGAGTGGGCACACTACCCAATATAGATTTTAAAAATGAATCTTTTGTCACGATTCATTGCTCTCGGTGTTTGCATTTTCTAACTCCCAATGAATTAATTGATACGTTAAAAAATATGTACAACTGGCTTCAACCTGGGGGTCGGGTTTATTTAATTACCGACACTTGTTATTCAGGTCCTTGGAAAAACTATTTACCGAAATTTGAAAAAAAATTAGAAGCCGGAGATCCATTTCCAGGATTCATTGATGATGTACTTGATTGCTTACCAATACCTAGATTACCTAAAGGAATGACACCACATATGAATTGTCTTGACCCAGATACTCTTTCAAGAGAATGCAAATCAGCTGGATTTGAAATAATTACTTCAAAATATTTTGGACCTTCTAGAGCAAGCTCTAATTATGGAAAAGATCATGCAGGGATCATTGCAATAAAACAATAAGATTCAATCTCTTTGATAGTATTCCTTTGATGTATAGGTCTCTAAGCTGAGTGCATGCAAGCGACTTTCTAAAAATTTTGCAAGAATATCATAAACTTTTTGATGTCTTTTTATTGAGTTTAAATCTAAAAAATCATCTGAGACAATGCATGCTTTTAAATGCATTAAACCTTCATTTGCAGCTTTATGTCCCTTATGTAGGTGTCCTTGATCTTCAATTTGGATAAATTCAATCGACAAAGATCTTTTTAATACATCTTCAATGGCTTTAATACTTTGATCCATATTTTTTTATTCTATTCCTTAGTTATATTTAATAATTGAGTTAAGATTATTATTACTATTCTATTGTACTATTTAAGTTTGTTATGAAAAAAATAAGTTTAAAAAATATTCTCTCAGAAAATCAAAAAATAAGTTCTAATGAACAAAAATCTCTTAGAGATGCCATGATAAAGGATTGTTATTTTTTACTGATTGACCATGGTATTGATAACTCAGTGATTGATTCCGCTTATGATCAGTCTAAGTTATTTCATTCGATGAGTGATAATGATCCTAAAAAACAAGCATCACACTATCGTCATGCTGATTCTAGTAGAGGTTGGTCACCATGTGGCGAAGAACCAGCCTACTCAGCTGGAACTAAAGCCACTTGTTCTGCATTTGATATGTGTTATGAAATTGAAGAAATAGACAAAGAATTTGAAAACTATGGACCGAATTTATGGCCGCCTAAAATGCCCCTTTTTAGAGAGGCTATTTATGACTACTTTCTAGAGTGTTCAAAAGTAGAAAAAAAACTGGCTAGTGTTATTGAAGAAACTCTAGGTATAGAAAAAAATTATATAAAATCAAAAATGACAGATCGATCGCCTTCCACCATGAGAATGATCTATTACCCACCTGTTGAAGGTACGCCAGAGGACAATCTTTTTGGCATTAGTGCTCACACGGATTATGAGGTATTCACGCTTCTAACTCAATCTGAACATGGTTCTCAACTACAGAAGCCCTCAGGGGATTGGCATAATGTTGATTGTTCAAGATACGAAATTATTGTCATGCTCGGGGATATGTTGGAAGTTATAACCAATGGTCTTATTAAAGCAACTCCTCATCGTGTCCCCCCTGTAACTTGGGAGCGATATTCAATAACGAGATTCTGTGCAATCGATGGGCATCATATTGTTGAACCGCTTGATAATTTTACTGGTGAGAAAGGTCCTTTATATAAGCCAATATCACAACAAAAAAATATCAAAGATGGGCTAGCTCAAGCCTCAGCTAATACAGATGCAATGGAAGCTAACCAATAAATAAATTAGGAAATGGTGTTATCCAGGAAATCTTAATCACCATGCAGCAGATTATATAGATGGTAAGCACTGTACCTATGTTACCCCTAATAGCACCACTCACCATCCCATGTTTTGGATCACCTGAATTTCTATTTCTCCCATAGCGGATGATATCTGGTGTTATGCTTATTGCAGCCATAGCCCAAAATGCAAGATAGGCATTCCAAGCCCAAGGTGCATTATTCAAACCACCCCAAGACTCCATAAGCATCAAACCTGTAATTGGAATTATTATAGAGGTCGTCATTGTTATTGATAAAGCTAACTTCCTTAAAAAACCCCTTGCCCAAATACCAACTTCTTTGTCTTGATTAAAACGTATTTGCATTGCCCATATGTTAGAGAAAAATGTATGGCCAAAGAAAAGAAATGCTGAAAATTCATGAATAAATAATAATAATAAATAGTTGATGCCAAAGTCACTCAGCCTCAAACCAAATAAGGGTAATCCCGAAATAACAGTAATGGCAAGATAAATAAAGTACCAAAAAAAACGATTAGGATCATTATGTATTTGTTTTATCTCCATTTTTTATCCTTTAAAATTTAATTTCAGGTGGAAGATTAGCGGTTCCCCATACTTCGAAAGGAACAATCTTGCTGGCAAAAGGATCTGAAAATAATTGATCAATCAACCAACTTTTTCTCATTTTTTCTTGAGCAATAAGATCAAGTTCATTATAGGGATCATCAACTCTCTTTTCGATAATATCAAAATAGGCATCGACAAATTCTATAAACATTCCTTGTATGAAACGGTAGCTTTTTTCACCACTATCCCTAAATACAGGCGGGCCATAAAAACTTACTCCCGAACAAGAAGGCTTTCTTCTAAAGGCTTCAATTGTTTCATGAGTGCCCTTACAAACAAGTTTTCTATATAGAATTGGACTAGCTTCGTTCTTTTTAAAATAATCATCAGTTACTTTCTTCAAATAATCCATATCCTCTTCCACTCTTGTTCCAGGCATGACATCAAGCCAACCTCCTGTTACAACTGAGCCATCTTCAAATAACTGTAAAACAAGTGTGGCATGTAACATTCCAACCAATGGTGTCTTAGGATGAACATCAATAGAATAAAACCTACCCCAAACTAACTTTCTTTTTTCACCTCTTCCTGGTGATGTTAATTTGCCCTCTGAGATCATTCTGCCAATCTTTTGTATCTCATCTCCTCGTGAAACTCTTACTTCAAAATCTGAGTATTTAGTAATGGACATAAAGTCTTCAGTGGACTGAATTCCATTATTGATAGCATTTGATCTTGTAAAGTATCTTTGGTCTGTACTTTTAATAAATGCCATCAGATCTTCAGCGATAATTTTATTTTCTTTTGAAAGAGAATTCAGTCTTTCTGCTTGATCTTTATAGGATTTCGTCTCTAAAAAAGAACAACTCTGCAATGAAAGAAAAATTAGAAATAATATTATGTTCTTCATGATGATCATTTTAGTTTAGATCTACAGCATATTTTTTAAGATCCTCAATATTAATATGATTGAGTGCCCCAATATGTGTTGAAGTCAATACAACTTTCGGTGCACAGTTAGCTTCAAGTGCTTCTTGCCATCTTGGTGCACACAAGCACCATTGATCGCCAGGATTTAAGCCAGTAAATCCAGCTGCAGGCATGGGTGTTGATAAATCATTCCCCATTGAAGCACTAAAATCTAAGAACTTTTTAGTAGCTAATATACATACCGTATGACTTCCAAAATCTTCATTTGATGTATCGCAACATCCATTTCTAAAAAAGCCTGTCATAGGAGAATTGCTGCACTCTTTAAGTGGTTCTCCAAAAATATTAATCGAGTCATCCATCAAGTTTTTTTCCTTGCTATAGTCAGACCATCTCCAATAGCTATCATTGTTATATCTACCCTATCATCCTGTAAAAGAAATTCATTAAGTTTTCTCAAAGCTATGGTGTCTTCATCCTGAAAAGACTGGTCAGCGACTGCTCCATCCCAAAGAACATTATCGAATAGGATAATGCCATTCTTCCTTAATAAGTTTAGCGTGAGTTCATAGTAATTGAGATAATTACTTTTATCAGCATCAATAAAAACAAAATCAATGGATCCTTGAATAACTGGATCATCCTGCATTTCTTCCAGGATATCTACTGCATCTCCAATTCTTAAATCAATAAGATTATCAACTTCTGCATCTCTCCAGTATTTTTGAGCTATTTTAGTACTAACCTCATCTCTATCAATTGCGATAATTTTGCCTTCTTTCAAAGCTTGAGCACAAACCAAAGTACTGTAACCAGTATATGTGCCGACTTCAATTAAGTTCTTAGCCCCTATTATTTTCAATAATAAGGCCATAAATTGTCCTTGGTCAGGAGCTATTTGCATTCTTGCATTAGGCAGAAGTGAAGTTGTTTTTCTAAGATCTTTTAATACTCTAGACTCCCTAAGAGAGACGGATAAAAGGTAATCATATAAGCCCTGATTCAACTCAATTGTGCTTTTAGACATACAATTTAGCGATTGGATAAAATAAGAATTAAAAGAATAAAAAAGAATATGGATATAGTTGACGAGAAAATCCAGTACTTCTTAATATTCTTCTTCATATTGCTTCAAATGGTGGGGCGTGAAGGATTTGAACCTTCGACCAATTGGTTAAAAGCCAACTGCTCTACCACTGAGCTAACGCCCCAAGTGAAAATTTAAAAAAAATGATAACTCAACCTTGCCAAATAAAACAGTCATTTAGACATATTCGATCTGATCCATCAGATTTAACTCTTCAAATGCCTTTAACCTTATCCTGCATGAATCACAAAGACCGCATGATTTTGATTGTTCAGTAAGTTGGTAACAAGAAACTGTTTTTGAAAAATCAACATCATTTTCTATACCTTTTTTTATGATATCCATTTTATTCATACTCAATAATGGAGCCTCAATAGCAATGGAATTACCTTCAACAGTTGCTTTTGTTGCTAGATTTACTAATTCTTGCATTGCTTCTATATATTCAGGCCTGCAGTCAGGATAGCCTGAATAATCTATTGCATTGACTCCTGAATAAATGCTATTAGCACCTATTACTTCAGCCCAAGCAAGAGCCAATGAAAAAAAGATGGTATTTCTAGCTGGCACATAAGTAACCGGTATTCCTTGAGATTCATTCTCAGGTATGTCTATACTCTTGTCCGTTAAAGCAGAGCCACCAAAGACTGTTAGATCTATATCGATGATCTTATGATCAATAACTTGAAAATGGTTTGCAATTAATTTTGCTTTTTCTATTTCATTGGAATGCTTCTGTCCATAATTTATGGTTAAGGCATAGCAAGATAAACTTTTTCTTTTTGCGATAGAAAGTGCAGTCGCTGAATCCATGCCTCCTGATAACAACACAATTGATTTATTCATAATTTATCTTCCTGATACATCGCCCCATAATATTTTATGAAGTTGTATTTGAAATCTAACTTTTAATTGATCTTTTAAAATTAAATCAGCCAAATGGCTGGCCTTCATAGTCTCAGAGCAAGGAGAAAATAGGACGATTGATTTTTTATCAAGAGAATATTTTCTTAAAATTATTTTGGACCATTCATAATCTTCATTGCTGCATATAACAAATTTAAACTCATCTGTTTTTTTCATTAAAGCAATATTACTCCAATCATTTTTAGAGACTTCACCTGAATCTGGAGTTTTAATGTCCATAACAATTTTTACCCGAGAATCTATATTATCAATAGCAATGGCCCCGCTAGTTTCTAAACTAACATGGTATTCTAGATCGGTAAGTTCCTTAAGAAATCTCTTTGCTTCATTTTGTGCTAGAGGTTCTCCCCCTGTAACACAAATATCTTTATTTCCAATACTCTCTACCTTTGAAAATATTTCAGCAAAGGAAACGCGTTTACCGCCTGTAAAAGCATAACTTGTATCGCAATATTGGCATCTCAGTGGACAACCGGTGAGCCTAATAAATGTTGATGGTAAACCCACTTTAGAAGATTCTCCCTGAATTGAGGAAAAAATTTCTGTAATTTTAAGAGTATCTTTTAAAACCATTTATTTTATAGAATTGAGTTTTTCTTTAGCTAATCGAGAAGAAGAACTATCAGGATAGGATTTAATTAATTGATTAAGTGTTTTAATAGATTTTTCTATATCTCCCAACTCGAACTGAGTGAAACCTGTTTTTAAAATAGCTTCGACTAACTTTTCAGAATTTGGATATTCTTTTGTTATTTTTTGAAACTCTTTTAAGGCCTTATTGTATTTCTTCTGAGAATAAAATGATTCTCCCAACCAATATATTGCATCATCAATAAATCCTGTATCACTGTATAAATCTATAAAGATAGATAAAGATTCTTCCGCTGCAAGGTATTCTCCCACTTTAATTAAATCAAAAGCTTTTTGATATTCAAATCGTATGTCTTCATTAGATACAACATCCAATTTTTCAATAATCTTTTCACTCTGCTCTTTTTTAATCAAGCTCTCTAAATCTAGTAGTTTATTCTCGAAATCTAATAGCTTTGATTTTAATTTATTAATTTCTTTTTTATTTGATAATGATTCATTATTCACTACCTCTTTAACAATTGGTTTATTCGTTGTTACACAACCAGAAATGAACAGCATTAGTGTTAAAAGTATGCATGTATATTTTATATACATTTCGTTTATTTCCATTGTAAAAACCTAAAAGCTAATGCGGTGCATAATAATAATATGAAAAAAGGAATCCAACCTAATAATATGGGTTGGATTTGATAAATTTGTGCACTTTCTATTAAAGTATTTTGCAGCATAAAATAAGTAATACCTATCAACATCCCAATAATAACTCTAAAACCAATACCTCTATTTCTACCAATACCCAATGATAATGGCAATGCCAATAAACAAATAAAAGGTATAACCAATAAAGAGGCTATTCTAGAGTGAAATGCTGTTTGATACACTTTAGCATCAAGAGAGTTTTGCACTAAATAGTTAGTAAACTTATAGAGTTCTAATATATTGAGATCTTCAGATTTTACGACCGTTAACCCAACTAAATCTCTATCCAATTGCGTTTTATCAATCTTATATCTTGAAAATTCAGTACTAAGACCGGATTCATTAAAAACTGTTTCTTCTAAATTACTCAATATCC
>CALMWC010000013.1 GCA_937801655.1 uncultured Gammaproteobacteria bacterium | reverse complement strand
ATGAAAAAAAAATTTTATACATTACTCCTTTTAACTCTTTTTTTTACCTCCATTTCTATAGCTTCGAGTGACTTTTCTATTGAAGAGGTATCCAGGGATCTAATTGTTTTCAGTCAAAATGGTCAGCAAGGCCTAATTGTTATTAATGAAAATAACTCCATTGTTGTGGACCCAATGAATCAAGAGACCACCAAGAATATTCAAAATTTTCTAGCCTCCAATGGTAAACCAATGATTAGTCGTATCATCTATTCACATTCACATTGGGACCGAATATCGACAGGCAAAACAACTTTAAACAAAGATATTGCAGTTATAGCTCAACAAGAGTGTAGCCTTTACTTATCGACTAATAATAAAGATGTCCTTGGACCAACCATATACTTTCAAGATTATTTTGAAATAACTGATGGTAGAAAAAAAATAGATCTCTACTACTATGGACCCAGTCATGGAGAATGCATGATTGTTATTCATCTGGTGGAAGAAAACCTCTTATTTATTCCAGATTTACTTCATACAAAAGGTGCGAGTTTTCCCCGTGATGCAACATTGCCCTATCTTAGACCTTCGACATTGATCAATTTTTTTAATGAATTAGAAAAACTTGTACAAAAGAAAAAAATAAAATCATTCATCGGTGGACATAAAGAAGACAAACTGATTGGCTCGACATCAATCATTACTGAACAGAAAATATTTTGGGAGTTAATGCAAAAGACAGCTGAACAAGCAGAAATTGATGGCATTATTAATCTCGATAACTTTATTGACCTCGAGCAATTAGACTTACAGCCCTATCAACAATATGATAATTATAACTCAGAAGATCTCATTAATATTATAAGACGGTACACCTCATTTCTAAATATGGGGAGATAAACTATGCAAACTCAACATTTTAAAAAACTGCTATTAGTCCTTATTTTGATTGTGGTGAATGGTTGTGCGATACAACCAGAACCTATTAAGTTAGTTGAATCAGATACCAAGTTATTTGGAAAATTAAAGACTTGGGAAATTGAAAAAATTTCAGAACGTGTTTATGCATATCGCTATACTTTTTATCGTAACTTCTTCTTAATTGGGGATGAAGGAGTGATTGTAACCGACCCACTAACTGTTGATGCTGCATCCATACTCAATAAAGAAATTAAAAAAATTACTGATAAGCCAATCAAATATATGGCTTATTCGCATTCTCATTGGGATCATGTTTCAGGTGGACAGATTTTTAAAGACCAAGGTGCTGAGGTTGTTGCACAAAGAAAATGTAAAGAAAATTGGGTCAATAACCCCAATTCCAATGTGGTTGAGCCTGATACTACTTTTGAAAAAGAATACACTATTTCAGTTGGGGGAGCCTCATTGGAAATGTACTATTTTGGACCTTCGCATGATAATTGCCGAGTTGTCTTTTTGATTCAGCCCGATCGTATTATGTTTATTGCTGATGATGCTAATCCTCCTAATGGTTTAAATATGATTTATGGTGCGGGTCTTGCAGACACTTACATATTTAACCTAGTCCCTTATTTTCTCAAGGCTGAAAGGCTAGCAAAAGAAAAAAGGGTTAAAAGCATCATAGGATCACATATGAGCTTTGAAGATCGGCCTATGAATCTTGTATCAGGAACAATTGGCTCTATCAAATCACTTAAAGAGCAAAGGTTGTTTTACCAATACACTATCGATGCGGTTCAAAAAGCATTAGATGAGAGTATTCATCCTAAGGAAATACCTGATTATTTAATCAAAAAAGGAGTCTTAAAAGATACTATCGTTGGTTTTGATGAGGCAAAGATGCAGGTCTTATATAGAAGAATGACAAATTATCTTTTGACAGGTGAATAGTTGAGAAATGAACAAAAAAGATAGTATCCCATTAAATAAAGCCCTTCGATTAAAAAAAGCCTTAAAGTATTTATCTAGCCTAAATGCACTGATATATAGACTATCTGGTGGCAGACTTTGGAGTAAATGGTCAGGCAAATATCCAATCATGATTCTTATGGTTAAGGGTAAAAAGTCAAACGTAATGAGAAACATTCCTTTAATCAAAGTTATTAAAGATGATCAACCAATATTGGTTGCCTCTATGGGTGGAATGCCGATGAACCCCACTTGGTACTATAATGTTGCCTCAAACCCTAGGGTATCAATCCAAATTGGAAAGGAAAAACAATACTACTTAGCTAGACAAGTTGACGATCATGAAAAGGCCCTGCTTTGGCCAACCATATGTTCTTTTTATCCTGATTATAATAACTATCAAGAAAAAACTGCTAGAAATATACCTGTTTTTCTCTGTGAACCCAAGCAAATTACTCAAGAGTGGAAAGAATGGATTCAATTAAATATAAAACGAGGTTGTGATCTCGATGAAATCTATACAATTCTATTTAATGAGGGCTTCAATGAATTAGATATAGAAAATACAATGGGGCATCGCTTAAAAGTCAATACACTCAGTCAGGAGGTTACTCCATCGGACAAAGAGAGTGAAATACAAAACATGGTCAAAAAGTTTAAAGACATTCATCAAATGATTCCAAGCCTATACCGAAGTTGGGTTCTTGAAAGACAAATTAGACCCAAGTTTATTATCAAAGATTCAAACATTTTATAATGAAAATCAAGAAAGCCTAAAAACTGAAATTGTCGCTGGGGGTTATATTGAAACTGATTCTAAACAAAGTGCAAGTGAGACCATTGAACTCACTGATGATCTAAGAAATGAAATTCATACTTCAATATTGGCAAAAGCTGAGTCATGGTCAAAGATCAAGCTTCTGCCCACATATGTTTATGGAATTCGCATCTATAATCGTGGAGCAAAGTTAAAACCCCATCGTGACAGGGAAGAAACTCACATTATAGGAGTTATCATCAATATAGCCCAAGAGGTGGAAAAAGACTGGCCACTGGAGATTGAAGACCACCAAGGCAATAAACATCAGCTGACTCTTAAACCAGGGGAGATTATTCTTTATGAAAGTGCTCTTCTGGATCATGGCCGCCCATCTCCTCTTGAAGGCAATAAATTTGTCAATGTTTTTTGTCATTACATGCCTCATATTTCCTAAAAAAAATGAAGCTTCCTTCTAAATATTTTTGGTGTTTCACTCTAATTATCTTTCTCTCTTTTTCCCTTAGATTTGAAGGATTGTGGACATTAGAAGGTCCAATATTTGACGAAATTTTCTATCCGCAGTACGGTCTCAATTATCTACAAAATCAAGAGTTTTTTTACCCTCACCCCCCTCTGGCAAATTACTTATACTCAATTTCTATCTGGGTATATATGACGGTTGGCTCATTTTTTGGAATGACTGGAACCCTAGTGGATTTTGAGAATATCAATCCAATGAGTTACAGATGGTTAAATACACTGACAGGGTCTCTATTGTTTGCTTTAACCTATCGAATTGCGATTACAATATACAACAATAGAGTTTTTGCTTTGCTTGCCTCTCTCTTTGTAGCAATTGATGGAGCCATGATTGTTGACTCACGCATAGCAACAGCAAACATGTTTCTACTCTTTTTTGGTTTATGCTCTATGGTCGTATTTTCATCCTTTATATTCAACAATAAAAACAATCAAAAGAATCTAATATATTGTGTATTTTTTATTGGGTTAACAGCGTCGGTCAAATGGAATGGCCTAGGATTTTTTCTGATGGCTTCGAGCTATTACTTTCTTTTATTACTAGTAAAGTATTTTGACAAAAAAAGCTTAACTCAGAATAATTTAGACTCTGAGTTGGCTGAAAATATTTCGCCATTCAATTACTCTCTATACTTTCTTTTGTTCCCTCTTATTACATACACCATCATTTTTATTCCTGATGTTTTATTCAATACTCAATTTAGTTTCATTGAAAAACATCAGCAGATGATGGGTTATCACCAAACGATGGTTAGTGAAAATGAACATCCTTATTGCTCCAGTTGGTATACCTGGCCGTTGATGCTTAGGCCTATTGCTTACTTTTTTGAAAGTTATACTCTTGCTGATAGTGGAATATCTATGATCAGAAATATTCATCTATTTCCAAATCCTATATTGTCATTACTCTCATTTATCTCAGTAATTATAATGTCTATCAGTTGGGTAAAGCTCTTCTTGAGTTGGATTAATAAAAGCCTAATAGGCAAAGAATTTTTTATATTTAGTTTTATACTTTTGGGTTATTTTTGTAATTTGGTTCCATGGATTATTGTTGAAAGGTGTACTTTTATTTATCATTATCAGCCTTCTGCAATATTTGGTTTTTTAGCTCTAGCTTGGTATTTAGGAAAATGGCTAGAAGCACAAGAATGGTCTAAAAGAATTGCTTCTTGGTCAATTCTACTATTAATTATAATTGCATTTCTTTACTGGTTACCTATACAACTTGGTATTCCAATAGAAGATTTTCAATTTTATGACAGAATAAAACTAGAATCTTGGATGTAAAATATAACTACTAGTAATTTATGATAAATCAGAATGACAATAATCTTCCAATAGCTTGTATTGTTATCCCGACATATAACGAAAAAGAAAATATAGAAAAAACAATTCTTAAAGTATTAGAGGTCAAAAAAACAATTCAATCATTCAATCTTGTCATCCTAGTAGTTGATGATAATTCACAAGATGGAACGTCTGAAACAGTTAATCAACTTATGATGAGACATCATGATATACATATGATTAATGGAGAAAAAATTGGTCTAGGCGATGCTTATAAAAGAGGTTTTTCATATGCCCAAAAAGAATTGAATTCTAGATTGATTGTGCAAATGGATGCTGATGGGCAACATGATCCAAATGTAATAAAGACATTTGTTGAATTAGCTATTAATGGAAAAGAGTTAATTATTGGCTCTAGGTTTATAGCAGGAAGCTCTACACCAGACTTCTCATCCTGGAGAAGATTAATAAGCTTAGTTGGTAATTTTTTAGTGCGGTATTTAGGTGGGGTCTATATGATTAAAGATTGCACATCAGGATTTAGATGCATTGATGTAAATCTCTTAAAGCAATGTAAGTTAGATCGTCTATCAAGCAAGGGTTACTCTTTCCAGTCAACGCTTATATGTGAACTCATGAGGAATGATGCGAGAGCAATTGAGATCCCAATTATTTTTAATAAAAGAGAGTATGGTCAATCCAAACTAAGTTTTTATGATCAAATTGAATTCTTAATCAATATTGCAAGAATAAGGTTCAGAAACTCGGAGGACTTTATTAGATATTGCATCGTAGGAATACTCGGTGTTTGTGTTAATTTTATGACTTACTTTACTCTAACAAGATTTACAGGGTGGGCTCCTGAGTTAGCCTCCCCAGTAGCCATTGAGATATCAATTATTTCGAATTTTATATGTCATAATTTCTGGACATTCATTAAACGAACAAAACAAGAAATTTTTATTAATCGTTTTTTTAAATTTCATATTGTTGCAGGAATAGCTGGAATCATAAATTATGCCTTTTTTATCACTCTGATCAATGCATTAATTATTAATGATTTAATATCTCTATTTCTAGGTATAGCGATTGGAACTGTCTTTAATTATGCGGGCAACTCGCTTTGGACTTTTAGAAAACCTTCCCTATAAGATAATGATCCTTAAGATTAATTAGTGTTAGTATCAATTTCTTTGAAAACATAAGATAGAGCATCTTCATAGCTTGAAAAATCTCTAGTATTAAATGCCTTTTCTTGAGGTGTTTCACATCCTTCATTGAGTTGGAAATCTTGATCTTTCCAAATAGCAACACTGATTGGTGAAGTATTAATCACTGCTCCAGTGTTTGGGTTTTTAGAAACAAAAGCTCTTACTGAAATCCTTAGTGCCCCTGTATTGATAGTTACAGCATCATTCTTATTGCTTATTGTATTTTTCTCAAAAGACAAACCAAGGCTCTTATTATTTTTTAAAGAAAGAAGCTTCTCTTCTATTGGTTTGAAAGTAAAAGCTCTTTCTTCTGCTGCTATCGTTGCTAAATTATTCGTCACTAGAGCTCATTACTGTCCAAGGTTATTTGTTTTAGAATTATTTAAAACATTAGCCTTTTTTTCATGCTCAAAATAAATCGCTGCTAATGTTAAAAATATGCATAAAAAAATTATACTAATCGGTATCTTTGATTTTACTTGATTCATAGTTGAATGATCTCAAAACAAAAACTTATTATCTACATAAAGCATTAAATCTTAGCAAATAACTGAATGGCATTTCTCTCAACAGAAACTTCAATAGGTGTCTTTCCAATATTTTCTCCATCAATATTCAAAAAATCATTCTTGCTATTGATCGAAAAAGACTTTACTTGCATATATTGAACCAAAGGGTCATAAATATGTTTACCAGAAAATAATTGTAAGAAAATCTTTAAAATTCTTAATCTAGATGCTCTTTTTAATAAAATAATATCAATTAAGCCATCGTTTAATTTAGCCTTTGGGGCCATTTTCATACCCTTCCCTGTATGTATGGTGTTTAATGCTATAAAAAATGCTGCTTTTCCATCGAATACTTGGTTTTCAATAATGATGTTAACTGTTTGTAGTTTGATTTTTAAAATAGAAAGTATGGAAGCTATTGAATACCTTACATTGCCTAGCCAACGTAATTTTTCTGCTAAAATATTTACATTACTTGCCATGCCCCAACCAATTATATTGACTGCAAAATTAATATTTTTCCTTGATTTGATTCTCATGACATCAATCCTGCTGATATTACCAATAATAATATTCTCTAATGCATCTAATGGCTCCCTCACCCTCAACCCTAAATCCTCGGCGAAAGCATTCCCGCTGCCAGCAGGAATAACTCCTAATGATAAATATTTTGATTTTTCTGATTGCATCAAACCCTCTATTGCTTCATGTATGGTGCCATCACCTCCAATAACACAAATACCATTAAACCCTGATAAATCTTCATGTACGATAAATCTTTCAATATCACCTTTTGATTGGCTCAGATAACTCTCAACTCCTATTTGCTCTTTATCCAAAATGCTTTTAGCTTGTTTAAAAATATCATAAGCATTGCCATTACCAGCCACTGGATTAAGAAGAAAATAGAGTTTTTTTGGTTTATTAATAGCCATCAACTTAAAAATATACGTTTATCCTCTTTATTACAAAGTGAATTCGCTTTATACTGCTTTTCAAAAATAATGAACATGTTTTAACCGATTCGTTATTTTAATATTAAATAAGGAGTTATTGTGAGTGATTCAGGATTAGGGTTCTCCCATAATCGGTTTATAGGTCTCATTGTTGTAATAGGTGTGCTTGTCCTTCTTTTTGAAGGCATCAGTATTTTTGGTGGTAATATTATTAAAGCACAAGTAGAAAGATCAACTAGTAAAAACCACCCAAATAAAAATATTGAGAAAAGATTGCAGCCAGCAATCGCTTTATCACAAAAAGAAGCAGCTAATAATGATGGTCTGTCAGATGATGTTGTTGATGCTGTGGTTAACTTCGTCGCTGCCGATTCATGCAATCAAGTCATTGAAGGCAATGACATGTTGCAATTTAATCTGAAGGAAATGGTTGTGAGTTCCAGTTGCAGTGAAATTACAGTCACCCTTCAACACACCGGTGCGATGCCTGCCAATGTCATGGGACACAATTGGGTGTTAACCAATACAGCGGATTTTATGCCTGTAGCCACTGCGGGTGGTGGAGCTGGAATGGCGAATAACTATGTGCCTGTTAATGATGCTCGTGTGATTGCTGCATCAGACGTGATTGGTGGTGGAGCTGAAACTTCAGTGACATTCTCATCCGATCTATTGAGTGCGGGTGGAGACTATACGTTCTTTTGTTCCTTCCCCGGTCATTATGCGATTATGAAAGGATCGTTTGTCGTTAGAGACTGAAGATGGCAACCTCAATAATCTATTACTCAGGTGAACTGAGAACTGAAAGCACTCATATTCAATCAGGTCAAAAATTAACTACAGATGCTCCAACTGATAATGAAGGCAAAGGTGAAGCTTTTTCCCCAACTGATTTATTAGCAACGAGCTTAGCTAATTGTATGCTGACTATTATGGGTATTGCTGCACAAAGAAAAAATATTGATATTGATAGCACTAGAGCAACAGTTGAAAAAATAATGGGCCAAGACCCGCGTCGTGTTATGGAGATTAAGATTGATTTTCAGTTTCCTGGAAATTATTCAGATAAAGAAAAGAAACTTTTGGAGCATGCAGCACTCAATTGTCCTGTTGCAAATAGTCTTTCTAAAGATCTATTACAAACAATTAAATTTAGTTACTGAATAGCTATTCTTGCCTGGCTTCAAGTTCTTCTATCCTTTCCTCTAACTCTTTAATTCTTTTTTCCTGCTCTTTAAATTGAGTGCGATCAATTAAATCCATTTTATGAATGGCTTCATTGATCAAGAAACTAAGGTTTTTCTGAATGTCTGCTTTTGCTTTTAAAGCTGAATCTGGCAGCATTGACCCTATTTTATCTGACCACTTTCCAAAATTATTTTTTTCCATGTTCGATAACTTCCTAAAACTTCGATACTATCATTAATATACTGTTGAATTTCTAAATAACAATAAAAGACTAATGGATACACAAGAGACAAAAAAAAATAAATCCAGCTTTGTAGCAAAGATTGTCATCTTTTTGATGTTGGCTCTGATTCTAGGAGGCAGCACCCTATTCTGGTATACCCAAAATTTTCTAAGCTCACTTCAAACTAACCTAGACCAATCAATAACAAGCATTAAGGAGATTGAATCGAATATCATACTATTTGAAATGCAGCTGAAAGATGCACGTGAAATAGAGAAAAATCAATCGTTGGAGTTTCTTAAGGTTAATAGACTCCAATCAAAATAATGCAAAATCCATAGAAGAATTAAATGATCAATTCAGTCGGTTTAAGAATGTTTCTGAGACGCATGATGAGGATTGGTTTTTATTAAGGGCAAAATATTTTCTTACAATTGCAAACAATGAACTCTCTCTCTTTGGTCGTTTGCAAATTATTAAAGAATCGTTGATACAGGCAAAAAACTCTATTGCTGAGACCAATAAATCTGATTCAAAAATAAATGAATTAATTGATTTAGCACTCAACAAAGTGAATCGCTCTATAGATGCGATGAATCAAGCCTGCCATCATAGAGACGATTAATGAGAGTTGAGTCTCGTCTTTTGTCTCAGCCTACAAATATCACTATTGCGGATCAATCCATTGATTATGAAATCTCCTCTCCCCTCAATAAGAAATACACTATTAGATTCTTGGGATGATCTTCTAGGTGCCATGAAGCAATTAGTTCTTGTCAGATCGAATAGTGACAGTCAAATACAAAAACTGAAATCTGAAGAAAAAGAGATTGTTCAATCCCTGCTTCGCTTAAATTTTGAACTGATTCGCTTCTATGCACTACAAAATAGTGATGACAATTATCAAACTGCATTAAATGATGGTATAGAAAAAATTAAGGGGCAATACTCAGATCAAAATGAAATAGCAGTGCAGGCAATTAATGATTTATTGCTACTGAAAGAATTAACACTCAAACCAGAAATCAAAGAAATTGGTGAGGCCTTATTATTAATGCAAGTGGATGAATAATAATGACATCTAAAATTTTAATTTTTCTTACTATTATTATCATTGGACTGAGTGTTCACTATCTCATTGAGGATAATGGCTATGTATTGATTGAGTTTTTGACTTATTCTATTGAAGCCTCCTTACCTATCTTTTTATTGCTATTAATCGCTGTATATTTATTAGTGAGATTACTCTCTCTCATATGGGGTTCTCCAAAATACCTTAAAGAACGCTTAAACCAGAAAAGAGAAAAAAAAGTAAATCAAAAAACTCATGAAGCAATGACGCTTATGAGTAAAGGTAACTTTATTAAAGCAGAACGTAAATTACGATCAATTTCGTCAGAAAAATTACTACCAATAGATACTTATTTAACTGGCTTTTCAGCAGCACATTACACAAAGGATCAAACATTACGATCTGATTGGCTTGCAAAATCACTAGATGCATACCCAAACCTAGAATGCTATATAAACCTTAGAGATGCTCAACTCTTAGTGGAGTCAGAGCAATATGATCAAGCCAAACAAGTGCTGGAAACTATTTTAAAGATTGATCCAAAAAATACATCAGCACTTAGGCTTATTGTCCTTCTGTATTCAGAAATCTCTATTCATGATTCAATGATTCAATATTTACAAGCAATTTTAGACCATGGCAATCTAAATGAGGCGTCAAAAGAAAGCCTTATTTTCTCACTACAAACACTTCTGAATGAGCTTAAAGATAACCAAGGTTTATTTGAAAAGACCTGGCTGATGATTCCAAAAGAATTAAAAAATCACCCTAAGCTGCTTGCATGCAAATACCAATCAATGATGAACAATGATCAACATGAGGTTACAGAAAAAGAACTGAGAAAACTAATACCAAAAACATGGAATGCAGACCTAATTAGAATGTATGGACTATTAAAGAGTCCAGATGTACTGACGCTTTCCAAGCGAGCTGATCTATGGTCAGAACAAAGACCTAGAGACACTAATTTATGGTTACTGTCTTCACATCTAGCAAAGAGAGATGGATTATGGTCTAAAGCAAAACAATGTATGGAGCGATCCATTGAATATCTTCCAACCGCTGCTAAATACAATGAGCTTGGCTTAATCTTTCTTGAACTAGGACAAAAAGAAGACGCGGTAGAGGCACTTCATAACGCTAAAGATTTAATATGATGATCAAGATCCACTATCTATGTTAAAAAATATAATTCAATTATCTCCTTCATTAAAAATAAAAGAATGCAGGAAGAATTAAAAATATTAAGAGAGAAGTTTCTTCGCCACCTTGAGACGGAAAGAAGATTATCTCAACACACTATAATTAGCTACAGAAAAGATCTTTTGACCTTGGAACAGTATTGCATGGAAAAAACTGTTTCTTCTTGGGTTAATCTTAGGCCTCATCATATACGAAGCTTTGTTTCCTCTATATTTATTGAAGGTTTAGGTGCTAGAAGCATTCAAAGACGTCTGTCTGCTATTAGAAGCTTTATGAACTACTTATTGAGAGAAAGCTTAATAAAAAGCAATCCTGCAGATGGCATTAAAACACCCAAAGCACCTAGAAGGTTGCCAGATGTGTTAGATGTGGATCAAATTAATCAATTGTTAAATATCACTAAAGAAGACCCCATAAGCCTAAGAGATAAAGCTATTCTTGAGCTATTGTATTCATCGGGATTAAGGTTATCTGAGTTAGTGATGATGAACCCTATAGATTTAAACCTTCAGGATAAAAGCCTCACTGTAATTGGAAAAGGAAATAAGAGAAGGATGTTACCTATTGGGTCAAAAGCAGTTCAAGCAATCACAGCTTGGTTGAATGTTCGTGGTCAACTAGCTAATTTAGATGAAGAAGCTCTTTTTGTTGGTAACAGAGGAACTCGATTGAGTCGAAGATCTGTACAAAGTAGAATCAATCATTGGGCTAAACAAAATGGTCTCCAAAAGGATGTTTACCCACACCTACTTAGACATAGTTTTGCTACTCATTTATTAGAAGCTAGTGGAGATTTAAGAGCGGTTCAAGAATTACTAGGACATAGTGACATCACAACCACACAAATATATACTCATCTGGACTTTCAACACCTGTCTGAAACTTATGATAAAGCACACCCAAGATCGGGGAAAAAATGAATGATGAGAAAAAAGATTATGACTTTGGATTCCAAAGAGTAGGTGAATCTGAGAAAACTGAAAAAGTTGCAGAAGTTTTTGATTCTGTAGCAGGAAAATACGACCTAATGAATGACTTAATGTCATTAGGAATTCATCGTTTCTGGAAGAAATTTACTTTAATGCATACCAATCTTACTAAAGGTATGAAAGCATTGGATGTAGCTGGAGGAACAGGTGACTTGGCAGAAAGCTTGGCACAACAAGTGGGTAAAAGTGGCTCTGTAATATTAACTGATATCAATGCATCGATGCTCTCTGAGGGGCGAAATAAACTCTTAGATAAAGGTAGCTTTAATAACATCGCCCTTATTCAATCCAATGCTGAGGCATTGCCTTTTAAAGATAATACTTTTGATTGCGTCACCATTGCGTTTGGATTAAGAAATGTGACTAATAAAAGTAAGGCCTTAAAATCAATGTTCAATGTTCTCAAACCGGGTGGCACATTATTAGTTCTTGAGTTCTCCAAACCCAATGAATTATTGACGCCTTTTTATGACTTCTATTCTTTTAATGTTTTACCAAAATTAGGTGATTGGATTGCTAATGATTCTGATAGTTACCAGTATCTAGCTGAATCCATTAGGATGCATCCCGATCAGGATAAATTACTAAATATGGTTAATGAAGCAGGCTTTAGCAATAGCGAGTACTTTAACCTGACTGGGGGTATTGTGGCATTGCATGTGGGTAAAAAATTAAATCATGAATCAATTTAAATTAATCCAAAGGCTTCTGAAAATAAAAGGAGTAATCTTAGAATTTCATTTGGATGAGTTACTCGAAGACGCTCCTAAGCTAAAATACATTCGGTGGTTCTTCATTTTTTCGCCAAAAAAATGGTTTAGGCCTGCTCAAAATCAACCTTTAGCCATCAGAATTAGAGAAGCTATGGAAAAACTTGGCCCTCTTTATGTAAAATTTGGACAATCCTTATCCACTAGGCCTGATTTGTTACCCGATGATATAGCGATGGAGTTATCAAAACTTCAAGACGATGTCCCTCCATTTGAAGCAGCTCTAGCTGAATTAGAAATTGTTAATGCTTTTGGCAAACCTTCGAGTGAATTATTTGATAAATTTGATCCTATTGCGTTTGCCTCAGCTTCAATAGCACAGGCGCATTCAGCTCAATTAAAAACAGGTGAAGAAGTCATCGTTAAGATCCTAAGACCCAATATTATAGAGTCCTTAGAGGCTGATCTGGCAATTTTGTATTTATTAGCAAAATTAGTGGATGGTTATTCAAAAGAATCAAAACGCCTGAGGCCATTAGAAGTAGTAAAAGATTATCACAAGACAGTGCTTAACGAATTAGATTTAAT
>CALMWC010000012.1 GCA_937801655.1 uncultured Gammaproteobacteria bacterium | reverse complement strand
TGTTTTGCCGTATTGAGAAGTTGCTTAGTCAGCATAGTAATCTTTACATTTTCTGTTTCTATTATTGTTTTTGCATTATTCAATTCATTTGTAATTAGTTCATTATTTTGAGTTTCTGTAATAATCTCACGGTCCAATGTCTCAATTTTTATTTGTAATTCTTTTACTGATATTTGTGTACCTTGATTGGTTGCTTCAATAGCTATTAAATTACTTTTATTCAGACTAATATTATTTGTGTCTTCTTCTAATTCAATATTGAGTCTAATAAGCTCTTGTTTGATATCTTCAGCATTAATAGTTTTCTGTGATTCAAGCTCTTTCTCGTATTCAATTGATTGCTCAAGTCTTGCTATATTGGCTTGTAGCTCAAAGTGTAGCTTTTGTTTGGTGTTGAAAGAATCTGAATTATGACTATCTTTAATTCTCGCTTCTTCAATATCTGCTTCAACTTTTCTGAGTAATGTAAGATTGTCATCAAAAGCCATCTGATACTGCTTGGATTCATTTTTATTGGATTCCACTTGTTCATTTAGAATCTTAATTTTTGATAAAATTATTTCGACAGCAATTTCTTTTTCCCTTTGTTTTAAAGTTGTATATCTTCCTGCATCGTTTGCTTGTTTTTTGAGTCTTTTAATTTGTTTCTCTATTTCATCTTTAAGATCATTTAATCGATTAAGATTTTCTTTTGTATTTTTAATTCGAGATTCTGTTTCTTTTCGCTTTTGTTTGTACTTAGAAATTCCTGCTGCCTCTTCTAGAAACAATCTCATTTCTTCAGGTTTACCTTCTATAAGCCCTGATATCATTTCTTGCTGAACAATTGCGTAACTTCTTGGACCAAGTCCTGTGCCTAGGAATAAACTAGTTATATCTTTTCTTCTGCATTTAGTTCCGTTAAGGAAGTACTGTGATTGGCCATCCCTAGTAATGACTCTTCTGGTTGATATTTCACTATAATTTGCATACTCACCACCTAGTTTTTTATCAGAGTTATCAAAAAATAGCTCTATTGAAGCAGTGCTTACTGGCTTTCTAGATGATGAACCATTGAATATGACATCAGACATAGATTCTCCCCTTAGATACTTAGCTGATGATTCGCCTAATACCCATCTAACAGCATCTATTACATTTGATTTACCACATCCATTTGGACCTACAATTCCGACCAGGTTTGAGGGTAGCAGAAGCGTCGTTGGTTCAACGAAAGTTTTAAAGCCTGAGAGTTTTATTTTACTTAATCGCATAAAAAAACTTGTAGATAAGGTTTTATTTTAGAGTAATTCAAAGATATATACATTAAAATATTTAATATAATCAATAAATATTCTAATGAGTAATGTCTGAGCAATTAAAACTTCTTGAATCATTCGATAATCCAAATATTAATAAGGATTATTTAATCAAAATTAAAGTGCCTGAGTTTACATGTTTATGCCCTAAAACTGGCCAACCAGATTTTGCTATTATATATATTAAATATATACCTAAAGATTTATGTGTAGAATTAAAATCATTAAAGCTCTATATGACTAGTTATAGAAATATAGGGGCATTTCATGAGGCAATTACAAATAAAATATGCAATGATTTAGTAGAAATTATTGCTCCAAATTACTTAGAAATTAAAATTAAATTCAATGTACGTGGTGGTATTTACACTGAAGTTCAATGTAGAAATATAAATGATGCATGGACTGATAAATTGAACTTAATTAAGTCTGGTTCATAATTACTTCACAAAAGTTATTTTCTCAGTATAATCCTTCTGTTATTTAAATTAATACTAGAATAATGAAAACAAAAAAAGTAAAGAATGTTAATGGTACCCTCATCCAGCAATTTGGTATAGATGGTTATAAACTTAGAGCAAAAGAAAAATATATGTCTAAGAGGCAATTGAATCATTTCACTAAGATTTTAAATGCATGGAAAGAACAGCTTGAAAATGAAGCTGGCAAAACAGTAGACCATATGCAAAAAGAAAGTAATAATCTTGCAGACCCTAATGATAGAGCATCCCAAGAGTCTGAATTTGGTTTAGAACTTAGAACACGAGATCGTGAAAGAAAACTATTGCGAAAAATTCAAACTTCATTAAATAAAATTAAATCAGGTAACTATGGATATTGCGATGAGACTGGTGAGGAAATTGGCCTCAAGAGACTTGAAGCCAGACCAGTAGCTAGTTTAACTTTAGAAGCTCAAGAAAGAAGAGAAATATCTGATAAACAATACAGTGATATTAGGTAAACTTTAACCTTCATCAATAGTTTTTTCTTCTTTTTCATTTTCTATTGCTTTCATTGATAGTCTGATTCTTTTTTGTCTATCAATTTCAATGACTTTTACTTTTACTATCTGACCTTCAGTAAGAACTTTATCAACAGACTCAACTCGTTCTTTTGATATTTCTGATATATGTACCAAACCATCTTTACCAGGTAGTATTGTTACAAAGGCACCAAAATCCATAATTTTTGCAACTCTACCTTCATAGATAGTATTTAATTCTACATCTTTCGTTAAAAGTTCTATTTTTTCTTTTGCTAATAGACCAGATGATTTATCAACTGAGGCAATGGTTACAATTCCATCATCATTGATATCAATTTGAGCACCAGTTATTTCTGTTAGTGATTTTATAGTCGCCCCACCTTTTCCGATCACATCTCTAATTTTATCTTTTGCAACAGTAATAGTAATTATTGAAGGAGCGTAATTCGAATATTCATCAGAAGGTTTATTAATAACTGCATTCATTTTATCCAATATATGAAGTCTTGCTGTTTTAGCATGCACCAGAGCATCATCCATTATTGATTTTGTTATTCCATCAATTTTTATATCCATTTGTAAAGCAGTTATTCCTTCAGTTGTACCAGCAACTTTAAAGTCCATATCTCCTAAATGATCTTCATCACCAAGAATATCTGTTAAGACTTGATACTTATCACCATCTTTTACTAATCCCATAGCAATACCAGCTACAGGAGCTTTGATTGGCACTCCAGCGTGCATTAAGGCCAAGCTAGAGCCACATACAGTTGCCATTGAGCTAGACCCATTAGATTCTGTTATTTCAGAGACTAGGCGAATAGTATAGGGAAAAGTTGCCATATCAGGCAACACTGCTTCAAGTGCCCTTCTTGCTAATTTACCATGACCAATTTCTCTTCTTTTTGGAGATCCAATAAAACCTGTTTCACCAACAGAATATGGTGGAAAATTATAATGAAGCATGAATTTATCTTTGTATTCACCTTCTAGGGCATCGATAATTTGAGAATATCTTTCTGTTCCTAATGTAGCAACTACAATGGCTTGTGTTTCACCTCTGGTAAACAAAGCAGAACCATGTGTTCTTTCTAGGATATCAACTTCTACATCAATATTTCTAACTGTCGTTGTGTCTCTGCCATCGATTCTTGGATCGCCATTTAAGATTCTATTGCGGACGATTGATTTTTCTATAGCTTTAATTTCATCTTTAATATCAGATGCATCATATTCAGAATCTTCATCATTAGTCTCGCTATCAATATGGTTTCTTATGTCATCTAATTGTTTTTGTCTTTCAACTTTATCAGCAACTTGATATGCCGATGTTATTTTATCAAAAGCAAGATCATTCACTAATTTCACAAGTGAAGCATCTTTTTCAATCTCTTCAACAGGCCATTGGTCTTTTCCTACTTCGTCTTTTAATTCTTGAATAACATCAATAACCGATTGCATTTGCTCATGTCCATACATTACAGCACCAAGCATAATTTCTTCTGATAATTCATTTGCCTCAGATTCCACCATCAATATAGCTTCTTTTGAGCCAGCGACCATTAAGTTTAATTTAGAATCATCCATAGCGGATAGGCTTGGGTTAAGAACATAGTTATCATTGATATAACCAACTCTGGCACCACCAATTGGTCCATTAAAGGGAAGATCCGATATTGATAAAGCAGCAGACGCTCCAATCATAGCGATTACATCAGTCTGGACTTCTGGATTTAGGCTCATTACCGTTAAGATAACTTGTACTTCATTCATAAAGCCTTTAGGAAATGATGGCCTTAAAGGCCTATCAATTAACCTAGAGATAAGTGTTTCTTTTTCTGAAGGACGTCCTTCTCTTTTAAAGAAGCCTCCGGGTATCTTTGCCAGCAGCATATGTTTTTTCTTGGTAGTTTACTGACAATGGAAAGAAGCTTTGATTAGGCTTTGCTTCTTTTCTTGCTGCTACTGTTGCTAAAATTGTTGTACCATCGCATGTGATCATTACTGACCCATTTGCTTGTCTAGCTATTTTTCCAGTTTCAATTAGTATTTCTTGATCTCCTAATAAGATCTTTTTTGATATTTCACTCACAATTATTTTCCTTACAAATCTTGGAACTACAGAATATAGTTCGTTCTATTATTATTTTCTCAAGCCTAGATCTGATATAAGTTTTTTATAAGCTGTAAGATTTTTATTTTTCATGTAATCAAGAAGTTTTCTTCTTTTGTTAACCATCATAAGAAGACCTCTTCTTGAGTGATGGTCTTTTTTATGATTTTCAAAGTGACCCATAAGAGTATCAATTTGTTCAGACAGTAAAGCTATTTGTACATTAGCAGAGCCAGTATCATCACTGGATGTTTTATGTTTTTCAATAATCTCTTTCTTTTTATCAGTTGCTAAAGGCATTTCATTTATTAATTATTTAATTCTGACGCTATTCTACATAGTTTATTCAATTCAACAACAACATAATCAATATTTAATCTAAATTAAATACTTTATTTGGCTTAATAGTATTTTCACTTAATGCTATGCCAATCCCTTGTAGCTGATTTGATTCATTATATACTATTATTGTTTCATCAATATTAGCTCCTCATTGTCAATTTTAATGTTTTGACCGTTATTAAATTTAGTTGATTCGTCTGTATTAATTTTAATTTTAGGCATATTCTTAAACACTATATCCAAAGGAAGAATACAATTCTGAAGTTCATTTTTAGACATATCAGATATTTGAATAAAGGTATGCATTTGATAATTTTCAAGAAGTTCTATATTAGTTCTCCTTAATCGTGTTACATGTGCATAATTACCCGTATTTTTTGCAATGTCTTCAATTAAGACCCTGATATAAGTTCCTTTGCTGCATTTCACTTCAATCTCAAACTTTTTTTCTGTTAGGTTAATTAATGTTATTTCATAGATATTTATTTTTCTGGAATCTCTTTCAATGATTTCTCCTTTTTGTGCATACTTATAGAGTCGCTTACCATTAACCTTTACAGCAGAAAACATAGGAGGTTTTTGTAATGATTCACCTAAAAATGAGTCAAGATGTTTTTTAAAATCAGACTGACTCAATTTAGATATCCTTTTAGTATCAATAGTTCTTCCCTCGGAATCACCTGTATCTGTTATCTCTCCTAGTTTTGCTGTCACAACATAGGTTTTAGACGAATGTAATAAATAAGAGGAAACTTTTGTTGCTTCGCCAAAACATATAGGAAGAAGTCCTGTAGCCAATGGATCGAGAGTACCTGAATGCCCTGCTTTATTAGCACCAAAAATATTCTTTACTTTTTGTAATGCACTATTGGAGGTGATTTTTGAATGCTTATCAAACAAAAATATCCCATTTATATTATTTCTTGTCATTCTTAATTGCAGAATCTATTAACTTATTTATATGATTAGCTTCTTCTTCTTTTGTATCGAATATAAAGGTAAGTTGTGGGACTTTTTTTATTGATAGTTTATTACTAATTTCTTTTCTTAAAAACCCAGATGCTTTGTTTAAAAGATCTTTGTTGTCTTTTTTCTGATAGTTTTGATCAAGAGAAGTGTAGTAAATTTTTGCATAACCTAGATCTCTACTAAGATTAACTTCAGTGATGATAATTTTCTTAAGTCTATTATCTTTTATTTTAAGACTTATTGCTTCACTAATAATACGATGTATCTTTACCTCAATCCGCTTATTAATTGAAAAGTCATTAGGCATTTATACTTTAACTTCGATATTTCTAAAGCATTCAATTTGGTCGCCCGCTTTAATATCATTATAGTTTTTAACACCGATTCCACATTCTGTACCAGACTTTACATCTTTTACATCATCTTTGAATCTTCTTAGTGATTCTAATTCACCTTCGAATATAACAGTATTATCTCTAAGAACTCTAATAGGATTAGATTTAATGACACTGCCTTCAAGCACTAAGCATCCAGCTATTTTGCCTATCTTTGGTGAGTCAAAAATATCTCTTACTTCTGCTATACCGCAAATTTCTTCCTTTATTACAGGAGCAGCTAAGCCTTTAATCATATTTGAAATATCATCTATAGTTTCATAGATTATGCTGTAATACTTAATATCAACTGATGAATTCTTAATGGACTTCTTTGCCGTATTATCTGCCCTTACATTGAAGCCTATAATGAATGCATTTGATGCTTCAGCAAGGTTTATATCAGATTCATTAATCCCACCAACTCCAGAAGAAACAATATCAATATGAATCTCTTCTGTGGATAATTTCATCAGAGAGTCTTTAATAGCTTCTGAGCTTCCATGAACATCTGCCTTAATCATGATAGGTATAGATTTTAATTCACCACTATCTGGATTCTCCATAAAATTTTTCATTTTAAGGACTTGTTGTTCATTTAAAGTATTTGTTCTGTTATTTTGTTTTCTTTGAATAGCAATATCTTTTGCTTGTCTTTCAGTATCTATTACTCTCATTTCATCACCAGAGTTAGGAGCTGCTGAGAGTCCATAAACTTTGACCGGCATGGATGGTAGAACAAATTCTAAATCTTTATTTTCTTCATTAATAAGAATTCTAGCCTTACCAGATTCTTCACCAACTATAATTAAATCACCTTTTTTTAATTTCCCTTCTCGAATTAAAATTGTTGCTACAGCACCTTTGCCACTTTCAACACCCGATTCAATGACTGTTCCAATAGATCTACCTTCGTTTGGCGCCTTTAAATCTAGTATTTCCGTTTGCAAAAGAATTGTTTCTAATAAAGTATCAACCCCTTCACCACTGATAGCTGAAACATTCACAAATAAATAATCACCCCCTAGTTCTTCTGGAATTACTTCATTTGAAATGAGCTCTGATTTAACTTTTTCTAAATCAATCCCTGGTTTATCTATTTTATTTATTGCTACAATTAAAGGAACTTTTGCTAATTTTGCATGCTCTATTGCTTCAATAGTTTGAGGCTTTACTCCATCATCAGCCGCAACAACAAGAATTACTATATCAGTAACATTGGCCCCTCTTGCTCTCATTTGTGTAAATGCTGCATGACCAGGTGTGTCTAAAAAAGTTATAGTCTTATCATTATATTCTATAGAGTATGCACCAATATGTTGAGTTATCCCGCCTGCTTCTGATTCTGTTACTTTTGTTTTTCTAATATAATCAAGAAGAGAAGTTTTACCATGATCAACATGACCCATAATTGTAACGACAGGTGGTCTTTCAAATGATTCATTAGTATTTACCTGTGATTCAAATAATGAGTCTTCTGCTGATCTTTCATCCATAATAATTGCTTTATGACCCATTTCTTCAACTAGTAGTATTGCAGTATCTTGGTCTAAAGGATCATTTCCACTAGACATAATTCCTTGTTTCATCATTATTGTGATTACTTCACCTACTTTTATAGAGAGTTTTTGAGCTATCTCCTGTGGTGATATGAATTTAGGAATTTTAACTTCTTTGATTACTGGTGTGCTTGGTTTCTCAAAACCTTGCCCCTGATCCAATGAGGTAACGTTAAGCGTACGTCTTACCTGACGTTTTTTTCTTTTTTTAACTTTACCTGAAACATGAAGTTCTTTCATTGCAAAAGAACCATTATCAAATTGTTTTGTTTTTTTCCTTTTCTTATTTTTACTATTAGCAGATTTATCTTTTTGTGGTTCTTGAATAACCTGCTCTTGATTGTTTTCTTCTAAAAGATTATCTGCAACTTCATTTACTTGTTCTTTTGTTTGTTTTTTTTCTTTTTCTATTTCATTGAGTTTTTCTTGCTCAATTCTTTCTTGTTCTAATTCTTTTGATTTTGCTTCTTCCTCTAATGCTTCTTTTTTTGCTTCTTCCAATAATGAGTCTTTATTGAGATAAGTTCTTTTTTTTCTGACTTCCACATTAACAGTTCTTGTCGTTCCAAATCCGCCAGAAAGTTTAAGCTCACTCTGTGATCTCCTATTTACCGTTAGTTTTTTTGGAGAAGATGTCATCTTAGAGGTACCATGACTTCCTCTCAAATGATTTAAAAGAAGGAGTTTTTGATCATTCGAAATAACTGAATCTTCATTGTCTACTTCAATGCCTGCATCTTTTAATTGGCTAATCAGCTTATCGCTTGATATTTTAAGTGCTAGTGATAATTTTGATACAGTTGTTGTTGACATTATATTTGATTCCTTATTTTAATCTTCTTGCTGGTTAGTTGTTATCTCACCTTTTTCAAACCATTCTTTTCTAGCTTCTAAAATAATTTCTCCTGCAAGTGTTTCATCAATTTCATCAATGTCTATTAAGTCATCTATGGATTGTTCAGCAAGAGTATCTTTATCATTAATTCCATTTCTGGCTAAAGCATAAGCGATAGATTCAGTTACAGATTCTAATTCTATTAAATTTTCTGATGGACCATTTTCTTCAAGGTTTTCTTCAGTTGTAATTGCTTCAACAAGAAGTTGGTCCTGAGCCCTTTCTCTTAATTCATTCACTAGAGCTTCATCAAAACCATCAATTTTTTCTAATTCATTGATAGGCACATATGCAACTTGATCAATAGTAGAAAATCCTTCTTGGGCTAATAAAGTGGCAACATCTTCTCCTACAGATAATTTTTCTACGAATATTTGAGCATTATCTTTTATTTCCTCATCATCCTTTTCTAATGCTTCAGTTTCACTTAGGACATTAAGTTTCCACCCAGTTAGTTCGCTCGCTAGTCTTATATTTTGCCCGCCTCTACCTATAGCCTGAGATAGTTTTGCTTCTTCCACCGCAATATCCATACTATTTTTTTCTTCATCCACTATGATAGATACAACATTAGCTGGTGACATTGCATTAACGACAAATTGAGCATTATTATTGGACCATAGGATGATATCTATTCTTTCTCCATTAAGTTCATTTGATACTGATTGAACTCTAGATCCCCTCATTCCAACACACGCACCAACAGCATCTATTTTCTTGTCTTCTGAATGGACAGCTATTTTTGCTCGAAGTCCAGGATCTCTCGAGGCACCTTCTATCGTTATAAGGTTTTGTGTAATTTCAGGCACTTCAACTTTAAACAATTCTATTAAGAATTCTGGCATGACCCTAGATAATAATAATGGCGGCCCTTTTAAATCATCATTGATAGCTTTAAGAATAGATTTAATCCTGTCTTGTGGCCTCAAGGCCTCTTTAGGTATCATTTCTTTTCTGGGTAGAAAGGCTTCAGCATTGTTACCTATGTCAACATAGAAGCCATTTCTATCCATTCGTTTGACTACTCCACTAATCACTTCCCCTACTTTATCTTTATACTGTTCTATTGTTTTTTGTTTTTCAGCTTCTCTAACTTTTTGAACTATAACTTGTTTAGCAATTTGTGCACCAATTCTATCAAAATCTACAGATTCAATTGCCTCTTCAACATATTCTCCTGGTTGTGCGTCTTTGTTGATATCAATAGCATCGATCATTCTCAATTCAATATCTGGATCCTCTAAGTCTCTTGATTCATCTGCAAAAACCATCCACCTCCTGTAGGTCTCATAATCCCCAGTTAACCTGTCAATTTTCACCTTAACATCAAGGTTATAATCGTATTTTTTCTTAGTAGCAGATTCAAGAGCATTTTCTATAGCTTCAAATATAATTTCTCTATCCATATCTTTAGTCTCTGAGACTGCGTCAACCACTCTAATTATTTCTAAACCCATCTTTTTTTACCTTTTATTTAAATACTGGAACAATTCTACATATATCAATTAGTTTAAGATCAATTTCTATTTCTTTATTATCATGATCTTGTATCGTTATGATATTTTTAATTCTATTTAATAACTGACCTTTAAAATTCTTTCGATCTTGTAATTTTGTTTTTAACTTAATTTTAATAGTTTTTCCTATAAATTTATCAAAATGTTCTTTATTGATAAGCTTTCTATCAAGACCAGGAGACGAGACTTCTATTATATAACTCTTCTCAGAGTCGTCTTCCTCAAAAATAGGTGAAATTTCTTTGGTTGTATTAACACAATCATCAATATCTATTCCATCATCATGATCAATGAAAACAGTAATCTTAAGTCCATTCTTCATTGGACTAAATTCAAGATCCATCAACTCATACCCTAGTGATTCAACACTATTGAATAATTCTTGTTCTAAACTCTTATCTAAATAATTCATAACACCTAAAAATAAAAAAACCCCAGATGGGGCCTAACCAAAAATTTGGTAGCGGGGGCAGGATTTGAACCTGCGACCTTCGGGTTATGAGCCCGACGAGCTGCCAGACTGCTCCACCCCGCATCTGTTGGAAGATGATACTAATGGTTTTTGTCTAATCTATCAATATATTTGATTAAATAATCGACCAATAAGGGAAATTAGTGTCTCTGGAATTAATCCTAATAATAATAATGAAGAACCAATTGTAAAAAATAGTGATTTTTGAATTATAGTAGATGTGTCTTTCATTAGTGGTATATCCGATTTTTCAAAGTACATATACCAGACAATTCTTAAATAATAATAAGCTGCTATTACAGTTATTATAATTGCAATTATAGCTGTGTAGATCATATCCATCTTTAGGAGTGTGGAAAGAACAATCCACTTGGCATAGAAGCCTATGAATGGTGGTATACCTATCATACTAAACATACAAAATAACAACATTAGAGCAACCCAAGGATGGCTATTATTTAATCCTTTTAAATCATTTATAGTATCAATTGATTTGTTCTCTGATGACAATAACTCTAGTGCTATGAATGTAGCTAGTGTCATGATTACGTATATAAGTAAATACAATAGAGAAGATTCAATGGCTGTCTGATTGATAGCTGAAATGGCTATAAGAATAAATCCTATATGTCCAATAGCTGAATAGCCTAACAATCTTCTAATTTGGTTTTGACTCAATGCGACTATATTTCCATAGATCAGCGATGCAATACCAATTACTAACAAAAACGAAGACCATAAAGATGATAGTGAGTAAAAAGAATCTATTAATAATCTATAGAGTAAAGCAAAGGCACCGATTTTTGGTACCGTTGAGATAAAAAGAGCAACGGAGTTAGTGGAACCTTGGTATGAGTCTGGAACCCAACTATGAAATGGAAAAGCTCCAAACTTAAAAACAATTCCACAGATAATAAAACCAATAGCAATTTGAAGCTCTATAGAAGTATCTACTGAAAGATTGTTAAAATCTAAAATATTAATGCTTCCATATAATCCATAAATTAATGAAATACCATATAAAAACAATCCAGATGCAATAGACCCAAGTACGAAGTATTTCATAGCTGCTTCAGAAGATTTAACAGACTTTCTGTTTGAGGCAACAAGTCCATATAAAGACAATGCTAGTGTTTCAAGACCAAGATAAATGACTAATAGGTTTGATGCTGAACAAAGAATTGAGATTCCTAATAGAGCGAAGAGCTCGATTAGTATTAACTCACTTTTATTATTAATTTGATTAATATTTGTAGCTAAAACAATCAATGCACAGAGACCATATGCGGTAATCTTTAGTCCAGAACCTAGAGTGTCTATTACCACCTGGCCATTTAAGATTATTTCATATGGGTTATTAAAAATAAAAACCATTGATAATAGGGCTATTAATGGAGTTAGAGTCCCTATTAATACTGACAATAAATTTATTGATCTTAAACGATGAAAACTTTTAATTAAAACCAGAACACAAATTCCAGATGCAATAATTATTTCAGGGGCTAAGTATTTTAGTTCAGTAATGTTCATGATGCTTTGGATAATATAAATTCAGACAATGCATTGATGCTATTAGACATTAAATCAAACAGAGGACCTGGCCATAATCCTATAGCCAATATTGATGTTGCTAATAAGCATAAAGGCAAGGATTCTATAAAAGTAATTTCTTTAAGACTGTTTATTTTTTCATTAACCACCGTTCCAAAAATGACTCTTTTTAACATCCATAATGTATAGAATGCTCCTATTACTAATGTTGTCGCAGCCATCATTGCAATCCAAGCATTGATTTTAAACGAAGCAAGTATAATAATAAATTCACCAACGAAACCCGATGTCCCAGGTAGGGCAGCATTTGATAGAGCAAAGAATACCATTAATGCCCCAAATTTCGGCATAACAGTAATCACACCACCATAGTCTGATATTTTTCTTGTATGTAATCGATCATACATAACACCTATGCATAGGAACAATGCAGCAGATATTAACCCATGTGAAATCATTTGAATCATTGCTCCATTGATTGCAAGATTGGTTGTTTCTAGATTGAGGCTATCATTACTGGAATATAAATAAACAAAACACCCTAGAGTCACAAAACCCATATGAGAAATGGATGAGTAAGCAATTAATTTCTTCATATCATTTTGAGCTATAGCAACCATACCAATATAGATGATTGCTATTAAGGATAGTACTATCATGAATCCTGAAAGGTAGACAGCACCTTCAGTTGCAATGGGTAGAGAAAATCTTAAAAATCCATAACCACCCATTTTTAATAGGATAGCAGCCAGAATCACCGAGCCACCGGTTGGAGCTTCAACATGTGCATCGGGGAGCCATGTATGCACTGGCCACATTGGGATCTTGACTCCAAAGGCAAATAAAAATGCTAGAAATATAATAATTTGTTCATTCAATGATAAGTCAGCATTATAAAAATCATTTATGGCATAGCTACCAGTTTTAAAGTGCAAATAAATCAATGCCAGTAACATAAATACGGATCCTAGAAAGGTGTATAAGAAGAATTTAACTGTGGCATAGATCCTATTTGTACCACCCCAAACACCGATGATAATAAACATTGGTATTAGCATTGCCTCCCAGAAGATGTAAAAGAGAAAAGCATCCAATGATGAAAAAACACCAATCATGAGTGACTCAAGAATGAGAAAAGCAGCTAAATATTGATGTAAATTCTTTTTCTGAGAAGTATTGGAAGTCATTATAACTAAAGGCGTTATAAAAGTAGTTAAGAGTATTAAGGGTAAAGAGATACCATCAATACCAATATAATACTGAATATTAAACTGAGTAATCCAATTGATTTGTGTTTGGAATTGATATTCGTTAGATAGAGGATCAAAAAGATAGAGAAGATAGAGTGATAGTAAAAATAAAATTACTGATGAAGATAACGCTATAAAGTAGTTGAGTCTTAGGTAATCTTTTCCAAGCAATCCAATTAATAAAGAGGCAATAAATGGAAGTATAATGATTGTATTCAGTAACATTATGAAGGCTCAATAGTAATAAAGATGACCCAGCCTAGGAATAGAGATAAAGAGAGAATCATCATAAAAGCATAGTGATAGATATACCCCGATTGAATTTTTTTAAATTTTGAGGAAATGGTATGAATGTTTCTTCCAATCCCATTAACCAAGGTATCGTCAATAATTCTAATATCACCCAATGTCCAAAAGACATTACCAATTTTTTTGAAAGATTGCCCTATACCTTGTTCAATCAGATAATCAAAATAATATCTCTCTAACAAAAGATTGTGTATGGGTCTCAAGAATTCTGATATTTTTTGAGGTAAGTCAGGTTTAATTATGTAGAGGTAAAATGCTGTGATAAAGCCAAAACCAGCTATATAAACAACAGGACTTTTGAGTGCATGAAATAAAAAATTTATAGGATTTGTAAACTGAAATCCAAATAAATCATAAGCAGAAGGTTGCATTATTGAGTTGGTGAAAAAATCACCAAACACCATGGGTCCAATGGTTGGCCATGCAATTAATGCAGATGGTATCGCTAATAAGATAAGCGGTATCACTATTGAAATTGATGGTTCTTTCACAGGATTATTTTTAAATTTATCCTCACCATGGAAGACAATAAAAAGTAATCTGAACGAGTACAATGCAGTTACAAATACCCCGACTAAAACTGCAAAGTATGCATAATCTGATCCAAATATATTAGAAAAATGAACTGCTTCAATGAGTGCGTCTTTAGAAAAGAAACCTGAAAAACCGGGGAATCCAATTAAAGCAAGTGTTCCTATAACACTGGTTGCATAGGTGAATGGTAGATGACGATATAATCCTCCCATCTTCCTAATGTCTTGTTGATGATGCAAGGCCACTATGACTGAACCAGCTGCTAAGAATAATAAGGCTTTGAAGAAAGCATGAGTCATTAGGTGAAAGAGACTTGCTGAGTATGCAGAAACTCCAGCAGCAACTATCATATACCCCAACTGAGACAATGTTGAATAGGCGATTACTCGCTTGATATCATTTTGAACTAATCCAAGAAAACCTGTAAATAATGCTGTCGTTGCTCCTATGATCAAGACAAAAGATAAAGCTGAGGTGGATAATTCATATAATGGCGACATTCTCGCTAACATAAAGACACCAGCTGTTACCATAGTTGCTGCATGTATCAAAGCAGATATAGGTGTGGGACCTTCCATGGAATCTGGCAGCCAAACATGCAATGGCATTTGTGCTGATTTACCCATCGCACCACCGAATAGAAGAATGCAAGATAGAGTTATTACTGAAACATTTAAAGAACTCGATATTGAAATAGAGGTATTGGATAAAGATTCAGCTGATTTGAATATAGAGATGTAATCGAGTGTACCTAAATTAGCAAACAGTAATGCAATACCCAATAAAAGACTAAAGTCTCCCACTCTATTAATAATAAAAGCTTTAAAGTTTGCTTTAATTGCCGATGCTTTGGTATACCAGAAACCAATCAAGAGATAAGACATAACACCCACAGCTTCCCAACCAAAGAAAAGTTGTAAAAAGTTATTAGCCATCAACAAAGAGAGCATAGAGAAAGTAAATAAAGAGATGTAGGAGAAAAATCTATGGTAACCCGGATCATCTTTCATGTAGCCTATGCTGTAAATATGAACCATTAATGAGACAAAAGTAACAACAAACATCATGCTGGCTGTTAAGTTATCTATTAAGAAGCCTAATTGAAACTCCAATTCACCTATTTTCATCCAGGAGTAAATAGATTGATTGAGAACTTGTGATGGGTCCTCAATCAAAATACTTAATAATAAAGTTGATACACCCAATGAGATCAGGACACCAAGGATGGTGACAGAGTTTGTAAACCATTTACCTAGAGATTTGCCAAATACAGCAGCTAATAGAGCACCGCATAGAGGTGATAATAAAGCCATTAAACTCAGTTGATACATATTTATTCTTTTAAGGCAGTTAAATTCTGAACATCAATTGATCCATTGTTCCGATAAAGTGTAACCAAAATTGCTAATCCTATTGCTGCTTCTGCAGCTGCTACTGTTAAGATAAAGAACACAAATATTTGTCCTGTATAATCTTGATTGAAATAAGAAAAAGCTACAAAATTGAAATTGACAGCCAATAATATTAGTTCTGAGCACATTAGGATAATGATGATATTTTTTCTATTAATGATGATTCCAATAATTCCAATAGCAAACAAAATAGCTGAGAGTGTTAGATAAGATTGCAGAGTTATCATCTAATTTTTTCCTCTCTCTAAGTCAACTAATTGAACTCTTTTACTGGGATCAATATCAATTTGTTTTGAAATAATTTGCGTTTTTTTACCTTTTTTTGTCCTAAGCGTCAATGAAATAGAAATGATAATACCGAGTAAAAGGATAAAACCAGCAATCTCAAAAGGATAAATGTATTCAGAGAAAAGTAACTTTCCAAGTTCAAGAGTATTATTTTCAGAAGATGGAGCAGCAATTATAGTTATTGTTTCTTTGAATTGAGTAGATTTCATCCAAATAAGAGTAATCATTTCAGCTAGTATGACCAGTCCAATTAACAGTGCTATTGGTGCGATTGTATTGAATTTTGAGTTTGCTTTTTGTTCATTAATGTTAAGCATCATGATGACAAACAAAAACAATACCATGACGGCACCCACATAAACTAATATCAAAATAAGAGCTAAGAACTCAGATTCCAATAAAAACCAAAGAAAAGCACTGGTAATAAAACTTAGTATTAATGAAACTGCTGAATATACTGGATTTCTAAAAAGAATAACGCCCAATGCTGCACAGATTAAAATAGAAGAAAAAGTATAGAATATTATTTCATTTAGCATTATGTATACTTTGAATCCTTCGCCCTATTCTTAGTTATTTGCTCCTTGTAATCATCGCCAGTAGCAAGCAACATTTCTTTGGTTTGTATTCTCTGATGATTTTCTGTCATGTGATACTCAAAGATGTCAGTCTCGACGATAGAATCAACAGGACATGCTTCTTCACAGAAACCACAATAAATACATTTGAACGCATCAATTTCAAACTTTGTAGTTCTTCTGGTCCCATCGTTTCTTTCTTCAGACTCAATTGTGATTGCTTGAGCTGGACAAACTGCGGAACAAAGTTTGCAAGCAATGCATCTTTCTTCGCCATTGTCATATCTCATGAGTGCTAGTTTTCCTCTGAATCTTGGGGATAAAGGTGTTTTAACTTCTGGGTATTGAATAGTTACTTTTTCTCTAAAGAGTGCTTTCAAAGTAACGTTAAATCCTTTGATTAAATCAATCATGGAGAGAGTTTTGATTATGTGCTTAATATTCATATAGAACTCCATGGACCGACTTCCATCACAAACATAATGCATTCAACACCAATCCATAGAATAGTAATTGGTATCAAGACTTTCCAACCTAAGGTCATCAATTGATCGTATCTGTATCTAGGAAAAGTTGCCCTGAGCCAAACAAATACAAATAAGAAGAATAATGTTTTAATTAGCAACCAAAAAATACTGGGTTGGGTTAAAAAGCTAAAAACGCTGTTTTCTAATATTGAAATATTAGAAAATACACTTTCCCAACCACCCAGAAAAAAGATTGCAGTGAGTATGGATATCAAAGCCATATTGATGTATTCAGCAAGAAAGAAAATAGCAAAAGCAGCACCCGAATACTCAACATGAAAACCAGCAACGATTTCAGCTTCACCCTCTGCTACATCAAAAGGATGTCTATTTGTTTCAGCAACTCCTGATATGAAATAGACAATGAATAATGGGAAAAGAGGTATAAAGAACCAGTTCTGAATGCCTCCTGATTGTGCAGCAACAATTGCTCCTAGCTTCAAGCTGCCACCCGCCATTAAAACACCCACCAATGCAAATCCCATTGCTATCTCATAGGCAACCATTTGAGCTGCTGCTCTCATAGAGCCTAGAAATGCATATTTTGAATTTGAGGCCCAACCAGCAAGAATCACTCCATAAACACCAAACGAAGTAAGAGCTAGCAGATATAGTAGTCCTGCATTGATATCCGCAATAAGAAACTCTGGGTTCATGGGGACTACAGCCCACGCTGCTATAGCTGGTATTAGCAATAGCAAGGGAGCAAGTAAAAACATAAATCGGTCTGCTTTTGCAGGAATGATGATTTCTTTAAACAATAATTTAATGGTATCAGCAAGTGACTGAAAGATGCCTTTAGGCCCCACTCTATTTGGACCGATTCTTGCATGCATATAGCCCATGATTTTTCGTTCAAAATAGACCATAAAAACTACAAAAAGAATTAATGATGCAGTGACAATAACGATATTTATAATAGAGATGACTAACGTTACTTGTTGCACTGTTAAAGTACTGAACAATGATGTAATCAATTCTTTCATTTCTATGACTCTGGTTCTATTTTAGATTCTTTGGTCAATTGCAGAGGCTGAGATCTTCTAACAATAGAATCAATATTGTAAAGGTTATAGTTATTCGAACACTCTAAGGTATCTGCAATAGGATTAATCGAAGGCAACTCAGTATTAGGATTTATGTTTGCTTTTGATTCAGCAATAAATAATTGTGTTTTGCTAATAATGTCTTCAAAAGGCAATGGTTCAGCCTTAGCATAATCTAGAGAATCAAAGAGAATGTCTTGATTATATTGAAGAGAATTCTGTTGCACTAGACCATGATTAAAACTTTGCAAGACTCCTGTTGCATTAATAAAGCTTCCACAGGTTTCATAAGGAGTTTTAATCGGGATTACAATGTCCGCATGCTCATTAAAAAAATCATTCATAAATGGCGTAAAAACCACTAGTGTTTCAGCTGACTCAATAGCCTTACATAGTTCATCTTTGAATAAGCAATCATCCGGTTCTATATTGTAAAGAATAAGCATTTGATTATTATTATTTGATATTTGAAGTGCATTCAAACCTATATCTTTAGTTCTACCAAACGAAGAGCGATGAGGAATACAACCACTAATATAAGCCCCAGCAGTGTTAGCACTGAATGTAATTTCACCACTGGAGGAGTCTGTCATTGATGATAAAATGTCAATATAACTTCTAATTAGAGAATAATATTTGTTATTTCTAGCAACCAAACCTGATATCACAAATGATTTTTTACCTATCAATGAGTTAGCGGTCTTAATGTGTGCCGGGGATGGTTCTTTAAGTTTACTCAGATGCTCTAGTATGTGGTCAGGAAATTCTTTATTCATTAGTGACAATGCTGCTTTGACTATAAGACCTGTATTCTCTGCAATAAGTGAGGTTTCACTGAGTAGGTAATTCTCTATAGGAAAATGATATTCATCAAGTGAATGATTGATGATATTAATTTCACAATTACGATCTGCTGCTTTCTTAATCCAGTGAGCAATGATGGGAGTTTCTTTTCGGATTGTTGATCCAATTATAAGTATTGAATCCATATCTTTTATTTCATTTAATGGAATATTCAGTGATGGAAACAATGGGTCGAGAGCATCACCAGAGAAATCAATTTGATTGACACGATGATCAATGTTGCTGACTTGATTCTCTGCCATAAGATGAGAAAATAAAAGTTGCTCCTCAAAAGAAGATGCAGGAGAAATTAAGGCTGAAATGCTATTTTTATCTTTTATGGCTTGAAGTTTATCTATGAGCATACTGATTCCTTCATTCTGACTAATATGAGTCAGTTCATTATTTTTTCTTACAAGAGGATGATTAGCTCTGTCTTCACTGTAGATACCATCAAAAGCAAATCGGTCGCGATCAGAGATCCAAGTTTCATTTATACTTTCATTTACTTTTGGTACTACTCTCTTAATCAGATTATTTTTAACATGTAAATAGATGTTGCTACCGGCACAATCATGAGGAGATATGCTGTCAATTTGATCCAACTCCCAAGTTCTATCCGTGTATCGATATGGTTTATTGTTGAGTGCACCTACTGGACAGAGGTCTATGATATTGCCTGATAATTCATGGTCAATTGATGATTCAACAAAGGTGCTTATGGTCGAGGATTCACCTCTACCCATGGTTCCAATTTCAGGCAGGCCAGCAACTTCAGTTCCAAAGCGAACACATCTCGTACACATTATGCATCGTGACATATCCGTCGAAATTAATGGACCAAGATTATCATTTGGTTTGGTTTGTTTTTGAATATCAAACCTTGAACTGTTCTTACCATAAAGATAAGCCAGGTCTTGTAATTCACACTCACCACCCTGATCGCATATTGGGCAATCAAGAGGATGATTGATAAGTAAAAATTCCATAGTAGCTTGTTGAGCTGTTTGAGAGTTTTTCGATTTAGTTTTAATCACCATTCCTTCGCTTACAGGAGTTGCACAAGCTGGTATTGCATTCTTAGTATGCTCTTCTTCAACAAGACACATCCTACAATTAGCAGCAATTGATAGTTTCTTGTGATAACAAAAACGTGGTATATAGACACCTAATTGATCAGTAACTTCAATTAGCATTTGATCTTGTTCTACTGAATGCTCTATACCGTCGATAGTAATGTTTACTTTTTTTTCAGTCATAACTAAGCTGCCTTAGATTTACCTTTATTTTTAATCATGAATTCAAATTCTTCAAAGTAATGATGTAGAAAACTCTGAACAGGCCAAGCGGATGCATCACCAAAAGCACATATAGTATTGCCCTCAATTCGATTGGCTACATCGATTAGTAGATTGATATCAGTCTCTTGACCACGTCCTTCAGTGATTCGTAAAAGTATACGGTAAAGCCATCCAGTTCCTTCTCTGCAAGGGGTGCACTGACCACAGCTCTCCGCATAATAAAACCTAGAAATTCGTTTGAGCATTTCAACCATACAAGTACCCTCAGCCATCACAACAACGGCACCAGTACCCAATGCTGAACCAGCTTCTTCAAGTGATTCATAGTCCATAGTGCATTTGGAGATAATATCTGCAGGGAGAACTTTTGTTGAAGATCCACCAGGAATCACAGCTTTGAGTTTCTTGCCATCGATAATACCACCAGAAATATCCATCAATTCATTGAAGGATATACCGAGTGGTAACTCATAATTACCTGGCTTGTTTATATGTCCTGACACAGAAAATATTATTGTTCCTGGAGATTTTTCAGTACCCATTGATGAGTACCATTCAGCACCTTTTTCTATAATTTTAGGAATTGTTGCAAGAGTTTGAGTGTTATTAACTGTTGTAGGTGCCCCATAGAGACCATAATTTGCTGGGAATGGTGGTTTGAATCTTGGTTTTCCTTGTTTCCCTTCTAAAGATTCAAGTAAGCCTGTCTCTTCTCCACATATGTAGGCTCCTGCTCCAAGATAATTGTATAAATCAAAGTTAATACTAGAACTGAGTATATTTTTTCCAAGAAGGCCGTATTCATATGCTTCTTCTAAGGACTTCTCTATCTGAGGGTAACAATCACCGATGAATTCCCCTCTTACATAGTTATAACCAACTGTAGCATTGATAGCAAAACCCCCAATTGCCATGCCTTCTATAAGTGCATGTGGGTTGCGCTGTAAAATTTCTCTATCATGACATGTTCCTGGTTCACTCTCATCAGAATTACAAACTATGTATTGTTGTTTTCCTGAATTAGGCATAAAGCTCCATTTTTTTCCTGTAGGGAATCCAGCTCCTCCTCTGCCTCTTAGACCAGAAGCTTTAACTTCATTGATGATGTATTCTCTAGCTTTAGTTTGATCGGATGATTGGATAATTTTCTTCCATGCACTATAGCCACCACTACTAATATATTTTTCAATTGATGCAGATGCTGCATCCTCATGATTTGAAAATATTACTTTATTTATTTCAGTCATTATTTTTTTTCAAACGCTCTAAAACTTCATCAACTTTTTCAATTGTCAGATTTTCTATATAGACATGATCCACCATCATCATCGGAGCCCCTGTACATGCTGCAAGGCATTCTTCTTCTTTTTTTAAGAAAATATTATCATCCGATGTTGATTCACCAAGACTAATGTTTAGTTTGTTTTCAATATGAGAGATGATTTCATCGGAGCCCCTTAACATGCAAGAAATATTATTACAGACTGCTATCTCATGTTTGCCCACTGGTTGGGTTTGAAACATTGAATAGAAAGTAGCCACCTCATAGACGTTCATTTTAGGAATGTTTATGTATTCTGCTACTTGATTCAATAGATCATTAGTCAAGAAACCATTATTATGGTGTTGCACAGCATGAAGAGCGGCAATAATAGCAGATCTCTGTTTACCTTGTGGGAACTTTTGTATCCAATGATCAATGGTATTAGTAATATTTTTAGGCAGTAAATTATCCATAACATTTATCTATCAATTTCACCGAATACCACATCTAAAGTTCCAATAATTGAAACCACATCAGCCAACATATGGCCTTTTGACATTTCACTTATTGCTGCAAGATGAGGGAAGCTTGGTGCTCTAATCTTAAGACGATAAGGTTTGTTTGCTCCATCTGACATTAAAAAAACACCGAATTCACCTTTGGGATGTTCTATCGCTGTATAGACATTTCCCTCTGGTACAGAATAGCCTTCTGTGAAGAGCTTAAAGTGATAAATTAAAGATTCCATATCATGCTTCATTGATGATCTTTTCGGTGTTGCTAACTTATTGTCATCGATCATAACTGGACCAGGATTATCCTCCAGCCATTTTATGCACTGTTGAATGATGAGATTTGATTGTCTCATTTCCTCTACTCTAACCAAATAACGATCGTAACAGTCACCGTTAACACCAACGGGTATTTTAAAGTCAAGCTCGTTATAAACTTCATAAGGTTGTTTTCTTCTTAAATCCCATGCAATTCCTGAACCACGAAGCATTGCACCTGTGAATCCTAATTGTATGGCTCTCTCAGGTGTGACGATTCCAATGTCCACAGTTCGTTGTTTCCATATACGATTGTCTGTAAGCAATGTTTCATATTCATCCACATGACTTGGAAATCGATCAGTGAAATCTTTAATAAAATCTAGCAAGGATCCATCCCTGTTGTAGTTGAGTTTTTTTACCTTTTTTTCAGAGATATACTTATTAGCTTTATATTTAGGCATAGAATCGGGTAAATCTCTATAGACTCCTCCTGGACGATAATAAGTAGCATGCATTCTTGCACCTGAAACAGCTTCATAGCAATCCAGAAGATCTTCACGTTCTCTAAAACAATATAAAAAAAGAGCCATAGCTCCAATATCAAGACCATGACAACCAAGCCAAAGTAAATGATTTAGTATTCGTGTTATTTCATCAAACATTACTCTAATATACTGAGCTCTTAAAGGTGGAGTGACATCAAGAAGTTTTTCTATGGCCAGTATATATGGGTGCTCACAACACATCATGGAAACATAATCCATTCGATCCATGTAACCAATGGAGTGATTAAATGGTTTGATTTCAGCCAGTTTTTCAGTTCCCCTATGGAGCAATCCAATATGTGGATCTAAACCAACAACGACTTCACCATCCATTTCCATGACCAAACGCATGACTCCATGTGCAGCTGGGTGTTGCGGTCCAAAATTAAGTTTTAAATTATTTGATGTCATTTATCTTTTCGTATTATTCTGGGAACACCGGGTCGTGTGGTTATAGACACGGGTTTATAAATGACTTTTTCTTGATCTTCATCATAAATAACTTCTAGATTTCCATTCGTTGGGAAATCCTTTCTAAACGGGTGACCAATGAATCCATAATCTGTGAGTATTCTTCTAAGATCAGGATGACCTTTAAATTGAATGCCCATGAGATCGAAAGCTTCACGTTCAAACCAATTAGCAGAGTTCCAGATTCCATTAACAGAATCAATGGTTGGCGGGTTATCACTTCCAGTAAAAGTAGAGATGGATAATCTTATGTTATTTTCTATTGATAGTAATTGATAAAAAATACCAAATCTTTTTTCATCATAATGTTCATCAGGGTCAGGAATAATAGTTTTTTTAACAGCTCGTGAGAAACCCGTATTTGTTGCATCTAATGTTTTCCAATCAGCATCACCATAGGCAAGATAATCAATGGCACAAACATCTATCAACATATTGAATAAAAGTGATGATTCTGATTTTAGTATTTTGCAAATCTCAACAATGTTGGTTTTATTTACTTCAATAGTTACGGAATCATTTGATTCAGAATATTGAATATCAAAGCCTACAAGCTTATCTTTTAGGCAATTAATTAATGTTTGATTATCCACGAATTATGGACTCTTCTTTCTTTATTTTATTTTTAAGTTCTATGATGCCGTTGATCAATGCTTCAGCTGTAGGCGGGCAGCCTGGCACATAAATATCCACTGGTATAATCTGATCACATCCTCTCACAACAGAATACGAATGATGGTAATAGCCACCTCCATTTGCACAGGATCCCATTGAAATGACCCATTTAGGTTCTGGCATCTGATCGTAGACTTTTCTAAGAGCTGGAGCCATTTTATTGACAAGAGTGCCAGCGACTATCATGACATCTGATTGTCTTGGGCTGGGTCGATAAACAACACCAAATCTATCTGTATCATATCGTGAAGCACCTGAATGCATCATTTCAATGGCACAGCATGCTAATCCAAATGTGACTGGCCAGACAGATCCAGATTTAGCCCAATTAACAAGCTTATCAATAGATGTGACAACAAACCCTGGACCTTGATCATCAATTAAGTCTTTATCTTGATTTAATCCCATTCTAGTGCTCCTTTATTCCATTCATAGATAAATCCAATTACTAAAACACATAAGAAAGACAATCATTGAGATGAGACCAATAGGACCAATAAATTTAAGAGCTATTGCCCATGGAAATAAAAAAGCAATTTCTAGATCAAAAATTATGAAAAGTATAGCTACAAGATAGTATCTAACATCAAAAGGAATTCTTGCATCTTCAAACTCGTCAAAGCCACATTCATAAGGAGACAGTTTGGCATCGGACTTTTCTCCTTTTCCAAGAAGAAAACCGAGTGTTAGCAATAGAAGACCTAAGGTGGCGGCTACTGCTAAAAATATTAATACTGGTAGGTAATTCTCGAGCATATGTTTCTACAAAAAACCTAATTAATAATCCCCCGAAAGCAATCGTATTGTATCAGCTTTTAATAAAAAGAAAATATATATAATCAAATACTTAGCATTGAGAATCTAATAAAAAAGATCAATTAAATCAGAGATATGTGGATATCCTGTTTATAACTATAAAAATATAATTATATGGCTTGAATCTTGCTATTAATAAACGTTGGTGCCGATGGCCGGACTCGAACCGGCACAGCTTTCGCTACTGCCCCCTCAAGACAGCGTGTCTACCAGATTCCACCACATCGGCTTAATATATTTAGTCTGGAATTATAGGTGATTTGAGAAGTGATGGTTCGTCACTTTCAATAATAATGGTGCTATCATTAATTTGATCCAATACACTAGTGTTATCCACTGTCCCTTTATTAAAATATGCAAGTGTCAAACTGGTTGCAAAGAAAAGAGTAGCAAGTACAGCTGTAGTTCTGGATAAGAAGTTTGCTGATCCTTTAGAACCAAATACACTGCCTGATGAACCTCCACCAAAAGCTGATCCCATATCAGCCCCTTTTCCTTTTTGCATTAAAATCAATATCACAATAAGGATTGCAACTATCACATGAAAGCTTAGTAAAATAGAAGTAATATTATTCATTTGTTAGTTCTCCTGCTATGTTATAAATTTTTGAAAACTCATCAGCTTTTAATGAAGCACCGCCTATTAGAGCTCCATTTATATTTTCCATTCTAAAGAGTTTTTCAGCATTTTCACTATTAACACTCCCACCATAAAGTATGGGTGTATTAGCAGCTAAGTTTGAATCAGTATTTAATAGTATATTTCTGATATAAGCATGCACTTCTTCTGCAATTTCTGGAGTTGCTGTTTGACCAGTTCCAATAGCCCAAATAGGTTCATACGCAATTATTAAGTCTTTTAAATTATCTAATTTATTATTACTAATAATAGCGTCTATTTGTGCATGGATATAATCAAATGTTTGGCCACTATTCCGATGTTCTATGGTTTCACCAATGCACAATATAGGTTTAATATTATTTTCTATAGCTTTAGAGAACTTATCCTTGATAACACTATTGTCTTCATTGTATAGTTCCCTTCTTTCAGAATGACCAATTATGACGTATTCGATATTTAAATCTGCAAGCATTGTTCCAGAAGTCTCCCCTGTATATGCACCGTTATCATATTGAGAAATATCTTGAGCTCCAAGCATCATGTAGGATGATTTTTGGTTATTGACTTGATGAAGATAAGGCATTGGAGGACAAACAATCATATGAGAAGAATCACTAACAATACTGTTTCTTTCTATCAAAGAAAGTAAATCACGATTGAAGATATTATCCCCATTCATCTTCCAATTTGCCACAATATATATATTATCCATTGGAATTTAGTTCTGTTGTAATGTAATTAAATATATCCTTAAAGTGATCTTGATTATTTGATTCTATTGTAACCCTTATAATAGGTTCTGTACCAGACATCCTAATGATTACTCTTCCTTGTTCAAGCATCTCTGAAGCTTTATTATTCACTTCATGAATCAATGATTGACTAATACTTTTTTCTTCAATCTTTATGTTTTCATTGAATTGATGCAGAAGAGATAATCCGGACAGAAGATCTTCAGTCTTTCTGTTGTTTTCTACCATATCTTTTAGAATCAATAATGCAGTTAGAAGGCCATCTCCAGTGGGTGAATATTCAGAATTAATAATGTGACCTGATGTTTCACCACCAATAATTGATCCAGTTTTTTTCATCATATCTACAACATTCTTGTCGCCAACATCCGATCTATATAACTGTATATTTTGATCATTTAATGATGATTCAAGACCTGAGTTGGTAAGTATTGTTCCAACAACTTTAGAGTTGAAATTCGGTTTCTCCTTATTAATCATTGCCAACATGTAGAGTATTTGATCGCCATCTAGGCATTGACCATGCTCGTCTATAAGGAGAATTCTGTCAGCATCTCCATCTAAAGCAATACCTAAATCAGCATTTAAGGCTTTGACAGTGTTCATTATGTTTTCAGGATTTGTTGAACCACAATTTTTATTGATATTAAATCCATTAGGAGAACAGGCTATTGGAATAATTTCAGCACCCAGTTTAGAAAGAATACTTGGAGCCACTTTATAGGCTGCTCCATTAGAACAATCCAGTACTACTTTAATATCAGTGAGTGTTCTTTTATGATTAAATATATTTGTTAGAAAAGACTCATACATGTCTCTAGAATCTGCAGATCTAGATGCTTTTCCTATTTTTTCTGATGTTTTTGTAATTGGTTCATCTAGTAGTTTTTTTTCAATTTCAGTTTCTAGCTGGGAATCAATTTTTTCACCATTACTATTGATTATTTTAATGCCGTTGTATTCAAATGAATTGTGTGAAGCAGTTATAATAATCCCAAAATTTGCATCTGTTTGTTTCGTATAGATGGCAATAGCTGGAGAAGGAAGAGGGCCTAGTAATACAACATCTAAACCTGAGGCAACAAACGCTGATTCCAATGAAGATTCAAACATATAGCCTGATCTTCTTGTGTCTTTACCAATAACAACTTTTCCACCAGTTGGTGCAAGTACTGCAGAAATAGCACTTGCAAAAGCAGAAGTAAAAGAGACAGTCATTGGATGATCGCCAACTTTTCCTCGAATTCCGTCTGTTCCAAATACTTTCATTTGTTTAAAGCTATTGACCTATTATTATGTGAAATTGGACTACATTATAGCCATTAAGACTAATTAATCTAGTTTAGGTAATTACTTATTGATAATTATAAGTAATTTTAGTGTTGAGTGGCGTGATCACCAAGATTAGGTGTTTGATCATTATCTTCATTGGATTCATCACTATTTTCCCAATCATCAGGCAGTCTGGGTTCCTTATCATTCATAATGTCTTCTATTTGCAATTGTCCAATTGTTTCAAATTTCATAAGAGCTTCAGACATTTTGTGTAGGCGTTTGATATTCTTTTTTAGGATTACTGTAGCCTGTTTATAAGTGTCATCAATTATGTTTCTAATTTCTTCATCTATTGTTTTTGCAGTTACATCTGATACTTGTTTTGTTTGAGTTACGGATCTTCCTAAGAATACTTCTCCTTCTTCTTCACTGTAAGCCAATGGACCTAGTTTTTCTGATAAACCCCACTTTGTAACCATGTTTCTTGCTATTTCTGTTGCTCTTTCAATATCGTTGGACGCTCCTGTAGTTACTGAATCTTTTCCAAAGATTAACTCTTCAGCAACCCTACCTCCAAATAAACTTGTAATTTGTCCCAGTAATCTTTTTTTGCTCATACTATACCTATCTTGTTCTGGAAGAAACATAGTGACTCCTAGTGCTCTGCCTCTAGGAACAATTGTCACTTTATACACAGGATCATGGCCATCCAAGCTTAACCCCACAATTGCATGACCAGCTTCATGGTATGCAGTCAATTTCTTTTCATCCTCACTCATAACTAAAGATCTTCTTTCTGCACCCATCATTATTTTGTCTTTAGCTTTATCTAAATGTTCCATACTCACATATTTTTTATTTGCTCTTGCAGCTAGTAGAGCAGATTCATTAACTAAATTAGCAAGATCAGCCCCAGAAAAACCTGGAGTGCCTCTTGCAATAATCGAAGGTTTTACATCTTTATCGAGAGGAACTTTCCTCATATGGACTTTTAAGATTTGTTCTCTTCCTCTAACATCAGGGAGTGGCACGACTACTTGTCTATCAAATCTTCCCGGTCTTAATAAAGCAGAATCTAAAACATCAGGTCTATTTGTTGCAGCGATTACTATAACACCTGCGTTGTCTTCAAAACCATCCATTTCAACTAACAATTGGTTTAACGTTTGCTCTCTCTCGTCATGACCTCCTCCTAGTCCCGCTCCTCTTTGTCGACCAACGGCATCAATTTCATCTATAAAAATTATACAAGGAGAATGTGATTTAGCTTCTTGAAACATATCTCTAACTCTTGAAGCACCCACACCTACGAACATTTCAACAAAATCAGATCCAGAGATGGTAAAGAATGGGACTTTGGCTTCTCCAGCAATTGCTCTTGCTAAAAGAGTTTTCCCTGTGCCTGGAGATCCTACCATTAAAACACCTTTTGGCATTTTACCGCCTAATTTTTGGAATTTACCTGGATCCTTTAGGAACTCAACTACTTCAACCACTTCTTCTTTTGATTCTTCTATTCCTGCAACATCTGCAAAGGTTACATTTATTTGATCTTCACCAAGAAGTCTAGCTTTACTTTTACCAAAAGACATTGCTCCTTTTCCACCGCCTACTCCACCTTGCATTTGTCTCATAAAATAAATCCATACTGCAATAAGAAGAATTACAGGAAAAGAGTTAATCAATAAGCTAATAAAAAGGTTTTGACTTTTGGGCGGTGTAGCACTGATCCTGACGCCACTTTTATTGAGCTCACCAATCAAAGCAGTATTATCTGTTTCAGGGTTGTAAGTAAGGAAATTTTCACCATTGAGTTTTTTTGCTTTAATTACGTCGTTCTCAAAAATTACCTCACTGACACTCCCAGTTCTCACTAATTCTAAAAAAGAAGTATAGTCTATTGTTTGTTGTCTGGTTGCATTGGGAGAAAATGACTGAAAGAAGGTTAGCATCACTATCCCTAAGACTATCCAGACCATTGCATTTTTGAAGAAGTTATTCATTTTTTGAATTATACCTAATGTTTTGAGCTATCATGTAAGTTTCTTTGCTGTCGCTTCTACAAGCTTTCGGTTTAAAGAACTTAACAGTTTCAAAAATATTCCTACAATCATTTGTAAAACCCTCAAACCCCAGCCCATGAAATACTTTCATGACAATCTTACCTTCATTTATAAGGGCAATTTTTGAAAATTCAAGGACATTTGACACTAAGTCATAGAAAATATATTGATCCGTAATTTTATTACCAGTTTTATTTGGTGAAATGTCAGATAAAATAATATTGAATTTTTTATTATTATTCATATTAATAAGTGTTTCTTGGATGCTTTTGTCTGTGAAATCTCCTTGAAAAAAGGCTACGCCATTTATCTTATTCATAACGTTTATATCATTTGCAATAATGTTTAATTTCTTATGATTTTGTTTTGCAATATACTGACTCCATCCACCAGGTGTTGAGCCTAAATCTAGAATTGATATATTGGATGTGAATAATTTTAATTTTTGATCAATTTCTTTAAGTTTGAATGCTGATCTTGATCTAAATCCTTTGGCCTTGGATTCTATGAAATATTTATCCAATGACTGTTTTTGTCGCCAATGATCTTTAGCCATTGAATTTTAAGTGTATTCTATTTTTATAATTTCGAAATTCTTTTTAAAATCTTGCATATTGAATTCTATAAAGTCATTAATATTCTTACCTATCATTGCTTTAGCTAAGGGTGCTTTATAAGATAAAAGTCCCTTTTCAATATTCGATTCATCTTCACCAACTATTTTATAAGTTACTTTTGATTTGTCATCCAGATTTAAAAGACAGACCGTGCTTCCAAAAACTACTTTATCAGTAATATTTAAAGTAGTTACATCTATCACTTGGGCATTTGATAGTTTGGATTCTATATTTTTAATTCTCCCCTCAATGAAGCTTTGTTTCTCCTTTGCAGCATGATATTCAGCATTCTCTTTAAGATCACCAAATTCTCTTGCTGTAGCGATAGCTTTTATGATGGTCGGCCTATCTTCAGATTTGAGTGTTCTCAATTCTTCTCTTAAGGACAACTGTCCATTTATGGTCATTACGAATCTTTCCATACTAGTTCTTATTGTATTTATAGTTTTGTATTTTATTTATATCAATGTTATTAAAGTAATCGAATGAATCGATAGTTGCAATAGCAGCCTCAAGACTTGTGTAATAAGTTACATTCTTAATTACAGCTTCAGCTCTGATCGAAAAAGACTCTTGAATGGATTGTTTACCTTCGGTTGTATTAATTATTAAATTTATTTCTTTATTTTTTATCATATCAACAATATGAGGCTTGCCTTCATGAACTTTATTAATAAATGAACTTTTAATATTATTTTTAATTAGGAAGTCACAAGTTCCTTTGGTAGCAATAAGATTGTAATTTTTCTTAAGTAGTTGTTCAGCAACTTTAATTAACTGTTCTGTTTTATCTGGTGCTCTTACTGAAATGAAGACATTTCCACTTGAGGGAATTTCGGTACCTGCAGCATATTGAGATTTTATATAAGCCTCACCAAAACTCTTACCAGTACCCATTACTTCACCAGTTGATTTCATTTCTGGTCCAAGAATCGGGTCTGTATCAGGGAATTTATTAAATGGGAAAACGGGACCTTTAACAGAGTAAAAACCAGGTGTATGTGAAAAAGTCTCATCTTGTTCACTCAGAGGTATGCCTATCATAGCTTTTGCTGCAATCTTTGCTAATTGATTCCCTGTGGCTTTAGAAACAAATGGAACTGTTCTAGAAGCTCTTGGATTCACTTCAAGAATAAATATTTTATTTTTTCTCACAGCAAATTGTGCATTAACCAATCCAATAACATTAAGTTTTTTTGTGAATGCAATCATTTGTTCAATAAGTTGGTCTTGAAGTTCATCCGATAGCGATACTGGTGGAATAGAACAGGATGAATCTCCAGAATGAACTCCTGCTTGTTCAATATGCTCCATAATTCCACCAATTAATACATCTTTACCATCTGATACAGCGTCTATGTCAACTTCGATAGCTTTATCAAGAAAGTGATCCAGTAGTACTGGGGAATCATTTGAGATTTCAATAGCTTTTTCCATGTATTTATTCAGTTCATTATCGTTATAAACTATATCCATTGCCCTTCCCCCTAATACATATGATGGTCTTACTACCAAGGGGTATTTAACTTTTACTGCATTCTTAATGGCTTCTTCTTTAGTTTTTGCTACTTCATTGTAAGGTTGTAATAAATCCAACTCAGTAACGATCTGTTTAAATCTTTCTCTGTCTTCAGCTATATCAATAGATTCTGGTGATGTGCCTATAATGGGAGCTCCCGCTTCTTGAAGTTGTCGAGCAAGATTAAGAGGTGTTTGACCACCAAATTGAACAATAATGCCTTTAGGTTTTTCAACATTCACAATAGCCATTACATCTTCAAATGTTAATGGCTCAAAGTATAGTCTGTCAGATGTATCATAATCAGTTGATACTGTTTCGGGGTTACAATTAACCATTATTGACTCAAATCCAGACGCACTAACAGCCAGAGCAGCATGGACGCAACAATAGTCAAATTCAATGCCTTGACCAATTCGATTGGGTCCTCCACCGAGGATCATTATTTTCTTATTGTTTGTTGGGAATGATTCACATTCTTCTTCATAAGTTGAATAGAGATATGCCGTTGTTGTTTCAAATTCTGCTGCACAAGTGTCTACTCTTTTGAAAACTGGTTTAATGTTTAGTTTTTCTCTATAACTATAAATATCTTGTTCTGAAACAGATAAAAGCTCTGCTAATCTTATATCTGAGAAGCCTTTTCTTTTGAGTTGATATAAGAAGTCTTTATCAAGTGTATTTAGTTGTAATCCTTTTATAGTTTCTTCAATTGTAATAATTTCTTCTATATATGAAAGAAACCATGGATCGATCTTTGTCAGGTAATGGATTCTCTCTAATTTTAGACCTTCTCTAAAAGCTTGTCCTAAATATAATATTCTTTCTGCTGATGGTGTAGAAATTTTCTCTTCAATGTTTGTTATATTTGGTATCTCAGTAAAACCATAGTTGCCACTCTCAAGTCCCCTCAGTGCTTTTTGTAATGATTCTTGAAAACTTCTACCTATTGCCATAACTTCACCGACTGACTTCATTTGAGTTGTCAATCTTGGATTGGCATTCGGAAATTTTTCAAAAGTAAATTTTGGAATTTTAGTAACCACATAATCAATAGATGGTTCAAAAGATGCTGGAGATTTTCCTCCCGTGATGTCATTTCTCAACTCATCCAGTGTATATCCTATAGCCAACTTGGCTGCTACTTTTGCAATTGGGAATCCTGTAGCTTTTGAAGCTAGTGCAGATGATCTAGACACCCTTGGGTTCATTTCAATTATTATCATCCTTCCATCTTTAGGATTAATTGCAAATTGAACATTTGAACCACCAGTATCTACACCAATTTTACGCAGTACCTTAAGGGAGTAGTCTCTCATTACTTGATACTCTTTATCTGTTAGGGTTTGAGCAGGTGCTACTGTTATGGAATCTCCTGTATGGACACCCATAGGATCTATATTCTCAATTGAGCATATTATTATTGTATTATCATCTTTGTCTCTGACTACTTCCATTTCAAATTCTTTCCAACCAATCAATGATTCTTCAATCAAAATCTCACTTGTAGGGGAGAGCTCCAATCCCCTAGTCACTATCTCAATGAGCTCTTTCTCATTATGAGCAACTCCTCCACCAGATCCTCCCATAGTAAAAGAAGGCCTTATAATGATTGGATATGAAATATGATTGGCTAAGGATATAGCTTCTTTAAGGTTGTTTGCTAATCCTGATTTTGCTACATCAATATTGATTTCTTGCATAGCTTTTTTAAAAAGATCTCTATCTTCAGCTTTATCTATAGCTTCTTTTGAAGCACCAATAAGTTCAACGTTGTATTGTTTTAGTATTCCTCTACTCGCCAAATCTAAAGCTGTATTTAATGCGGTTTGTCCGCCCATAGTAGGCAATAGTGCATCTGGCTTTTCTTTTTGAATAATTTTTTCAACGGTTCTCCAGTTAATCGGTTCGATATATATAGAATCTGCACTATCTGGATCCGTCATTATTGTTGCTGGGTTTGAATTTATCAGCACTACTTTATAACCCTCTTCTTTAAGAGCCTTACATGCTTGTGTACCAGAATAATCAAACTCGCAAGCTTGACCTATAATTATTGGTCCAGCACCAATAATTAAAATTGTTTCAATGTCTTCTCTTTTAGGCATTACTCATAAGCTTTATAAATTTTTCAAATAAATATGAAACATCATGTGGACCTGGACTTGCTTCAGGATGACCTTGGAATCCATAAGCTGGTGAATCCTTCAATTCTATTCCTTGAACTGAGTTATCAAAAAGAGATCTATGTGTAATTTTAACATTCGAAGGTATTGTCATTTCATCAACTGTAAAACCATGATTTTGACTAGTAATTAGTACACTTCCAGTTGACAGATCTTTTACGGGATGATTAGCACCATGATGACCGAATTTCATTTTTACTGTTTTAGCTCCACTAGCAATAGCTAATAGCTGATGTCCAAGACAAATACCAAATATGGGTATTTTCTTATTGAGATATTCTTTGATGGATTCAATTGCATAAATACATGGTTCAGGATCACCAGGACCGTTGGATAAAAATATTCCATCTGGTTTCATAGATAATACTTCATCAGTTTTTGTCTGTGCAGGGACAATTATTATTTTGCAACCAAACTTACTTAATATATTTATAATATTTTTTTTAATACCAAAATCATAAGCAACAATTGTTAAATGATCTTTTGTATGATTGTCTTGTTTAGATTCGAACTCATAATTTATTTTTGTAGATACTTCTTTTGCTAAATCCATACCATTGAGTCCAGGAAATAATTTTGCTTTACTTATTGCATGATCAACATCGTTTGTATCAGTTGTAATGTGTCCTGCTAATGAACCTACTCTTCGAATATGATTTGTTAATTTTCTTGTGTCTATGTCTGCTATTGCAACAATATTTTCATTTATTAAAAAATCTCTAAAATCTGTTTCATTTCTCCAACTACTGGATAAAAGTGAAGCCTCTCTGATCACTAGGCCAGCAGCAAAAGATTTTCTGCTTTCATAGTCTTCATTGTTAGTCCCTGTATTACCTATATGTGGATAGGTCAAAGTGACTATTTGTTTGTAGTATGAAGGATCCGTTAAGATCTCTTGATACCCCGTCATGGCTGTATTGAATACAACTTCTCCTGTTGAATTACCCATAGCACCTATTGAAATTCCTTTGAAAAAGGTACCGTCTTCAAGTGCCAAAACTGCTGTTTTCAATTTTTTATATCCCTTTATTTAAAAAAAGGAAGAGCCTTTAAAAAGGTTCTTCCTGAAAAAATGGTTGGAACCCGTAATATCTTAGAGATAAATTAGGATGATGTCACTCTTTAATTTATATGGGTTCAAAAAGGTAGATCAGCAAGATAAAAAAGAATAATAGCAAGAAAGATTGCAGGAATAATATTCAGAGGTGCATTAGGTATGTAATTAGTAAAGAGTCTGCTTCTGGTTTTCTAACTAAATACCTAGATTATCAAAAAAACTTTTTACACTAGCTTTCCAATCATGTCTATTAGGGCGATGCTCTTTGGAACTCGAGTTAAGTGAATGTTCAAATTCTTCTAATAATTTTTTTTGTTTTTTATTTAAACTAACTGGTGTTTCAATTTGAACCGTGCAGTATAGGTCACCAATGCTTCTATCGCGATAAGATTTAATACCTTTTCCTCTAAGTCTAAATACTTTACCAGATTGTGTTTCTTCAGGAATTGTTAGGTTTACAGCACCATCTATTGTGGGTACCTTTAAGACTCCCCCTAATACAGCTGTAGAAAATCTAGTAGGTACTTCACAGAAGAGATTACTTCCTTCTCTTTGAAATATTTGATGCTCTCTGATATTTATATCTACAAATAAGTCACCCGATGGGCCGCCTTTAATTCCTGCTTCTCCTTCACTGGATAGTCTGACTCTGTCATTTTGATCTACACCTGCTGGTATTTTAATTGATATAGTTCTTTGCTTTTGAATTCTTCCTTGCCCAGAACAACTTTGACAAGGGTCATTTATTGTTTGACCAGCTCCTCTGCATTGTGGGCAGGTTTGTTGAAGTGTAAAAAATCCTTGTTGCACTCTAACATTTCCCCTGCCATCACATTGTTGACATGTTGTTGGAGATGTTCCTGGTTTTGCACCACTTCCCTTGCAAGGTTCGCAAGTACTAAGTGATGGTATATCAATACTGACTTTGTCGCCAAATACTGCTTGCTCTAGGTCCAAAGTAAGTTCATATCTTAAATCTGAGCCTCTTTGGGATTGATTTTGTTGATTGCCACCTCTTCTTCCACCAAATATATCTCCAAACATGTCTCCAAAAATGTCATTAAAAGAGTCACCAGAATTAAAGCCCCCTCCCATACCTCCTTGACTATTAATACCTGCATGGCCAAATTGATCGTATGCGTTTCTTTTTTGAGGATCTGATAAAACCTCATAGGCTTCTTTGGCTTCTTTAAATTTACTTTCAGAGTTTTTATCATCTGGGTTTCGATCTGGATGATATTTCATTGCCTTTTTTCGATAAGCTTTTTTTATCTCTGGTTCACTTGAGTTTTTTTCAATTCCCAAAGTCTTGTAATAATCTGTTTTGCTCATTTAAACGGTCCAAATATAGATAGGGCAAGTTATTACCTGCCCTATATTAATTTAATAAGTAGAATTAATTATAATTATTTTTCTTCTTCTTTCTCTTCTTTTTTCTCTTCTTCTTTTTCTTTTGTTCTTCTTTTACTTCTTCGTATTCTGCATCAACTACGTCTTCTGCTTTTTTTTCATCAGAGGTTGTATTGTCATCATTGGCTTTAGACTGTGCTTCTTCAAAAGCTTTTTGTGCCATGCCAACAGATGCTTCACTTAATGTTTTTATTTTAGCTTCAATAATGTCTTTATCCTGTTCTTTCAGTGCATCTTTTAATTCAGCTATAGCAGACTCAATGTTAGCTCTTTCTTCAGCTTCAACTTTTTCACCTAAATCTTCCAGTGTTTTTTCAGTTGCATGAACTAGTTGATCACCTTGATTCTTAATATCAACAGTTTCCCTGAATATCTTATCTTCTTCAGCATTTGATTCAGCTTCTGAGATCATCTTCTCAATTTCTTCATCTGAAAGACCACTAGATGCTTGTATGACAATTTTTTGTTCTTTTCCTGTTTCTTTATCTTTAGCAGAAACATTAATGATTCCATTGGCATCAATATCAAAAATAACTTCAATTTGAGGTAATCCTCTCGGTTTAGCTGGAATGTCAGTTAGATCAAATCTACCCAGTGACTTATTGTCTTGAGCTCTTTCTCTTTCTCCTTGCAATACATGGATCGTTACTGCAGTTTGATTATCCTCAGCTGTGGAGAAAACCTGATCTGCTTTTGTTGGGATGGTAGTGTTCTTTTCAATCAGTTTTGTTGTAACACCACCCAATGTTTCAATTCCTAGTGATAGTGGAGTTACATCAAGAAGTAAAACGTCTTTAACATCACCTGAAAGAACTCCTCCTTGAATTCCAGCTCCAATAGCAACTGCTTCATCAGGATTAACATCTTTTCTTGGGTCTTGGCCAAAGAATGACTTCACTTCATCTTGAACTTTAGGCATTCTTGTTTGGCCACCAACAAGAATAACATCATTGATATCAGAGACTTTCAATCCAGCATCTTTTAAGGCTGTTTTACAAGGCTCAATAGTCTGAACCACTAGATCTTCAACAAGAGATTCAAGCTTTGCTCTCGTTAGAGTCATATTTAAATGCTTTGGACCCGATGAATCTGCAGTTAAATATGGCAAGTTAATATCTGTTTGAGCTTGATTAGATAATTCAATTTTTGCTTTTTCAGCTGCTTCTTTCAATCGTTGAACTGCTTGAGCATCATTATTAATGTCCATGCCTGTTTGGTTAGTAAATTCTGATAATAAATGTTCCATAATTCTTCGATCAAAGTCTTCACCACCCAGGAATGTATCTCCATTCGTTGCTAGTACTTCAAACTGATTCTCTCCATCTACATCAGCTATTTCTATGATTGAAACATCAAACGTTCCTCCACCAAGATCATACACAGCTATTTTTCTATCGCCTCTTTTTTTATCGAGGCCATAAGCTAGGGCTGCTGCAGTTGGTTCATTGATAATCCTTTTAACATCCAATCCTGCAATTTTACCTGCATCTTTAGTCGCCTGTCTTTGAGAGTCATTAAAATATGCAGGAACTGTTACTACTGCTTCAGTTATAGATTCTCCTAGATAGCTTTCTGCTGTTTCCTTCATTTTTCTTAAAATCTCTGCTGAGATTGCTGGTGGTGATAATTCTTTGTTATTAGCAGTAACCCAAGCATCTCCATTTTTAGCTTTTATAATTTTATATGGAATTTTATCCATATCTTTTTTTACTAAGTTGTCATCAAATTTTCGACCAATAAGCCGTTTGATAGCAAATAATGTGTTTTCTGGATTGCTAACTGCTTGTCTTTTTGCTGATTGCCCTACTAAAGATCTATCATCTTCATTGGTGTATGCAACTATAGAAGGTGTTGTTCTATCGCCTTCACTGTTTTCAATTACTTTTGCTTGGTCACCATCCATAATGGCAACACATGAATTTGTTGTTCCTAAATCTATACCTATAACTCTAGACATAATTAACTCCAAAAAAATATTAGTTAATCTCTTTATATGAACGAGTAGAATTTTTTCAAGGTTAAGCTATTACTTTTTTTTAACATCAGAACTGACTATAACTCTTGCTGGTCGCAGTAAACGTTGCTGTAGCCTATAGCCTTTTTGAATAACTTCAGTAATGTATCCTGGTTTTACATTCTTGTCTTCCACCATCATTATAACTTCATGAAAGGATGGATCATATTGCATGTCTTTTGGATCGATTGTCTCTATTGAAAGTTTTTCTAAAACACTCTTTAGTAGTTTAAATGTTGAAGTTTGTCCTTCTATGAATGTTTCTACACCTTCTTTTGTTGATGTGTCAACCTTTACACCTAACTCAAAACTATCTAAAACAGGAAGAATTTCTTGTATCACTCTTTCTATAGAGCCTCTGCTTGCATTTTCAATATCTTTGAAAGTACGTTTTCTAAGATTTTCAATTTCAGCTTGCAATCTTAGTACTTTATCCCAATTTTCTTTAGCTTCTTTTTGAGCTAAGAGTAAGGGATCAGTTGTCTGTTCTAATGATTCATCAATGATTTCTTCATTATTTTGATCTGTTATTGGATCAATGAGCTCATCATCTTTATTAAAAATCTCTTCTTTAATTTCTTCATTCATAATATTTCCTCATATACTGTATAAGGTTGAATTTTATATTTTCAATGATTGACTTAATATTTTTGCAGTAATATCGACTATAGGTATTACTTTTTGGTAGGCAATTCGAGTTGGCCCAATAACACCTAGAACCCCTATAGCACCATCCTCAGTTGTATATGGAGAAGTTATCAAGCTGCAATTATTAAACATTTTATAACCAGATTCTTCTCCAATAAAGATTTGTATGTTACTTGAAGACATACTTTTATCTAAAAGGTGAAGTATTTCTTGTTTTTCATTAAAAGCATCAAATAAAGATTTGAGTTCTTTTATATCGGATAGTTCATCAAAGTCTAGAAGCCTATTCTCACCACTGAGAATGTATTCATCTGAATTATTATCTTCTGAAACTTCTTCAGCAATATTTACTATGTCATTCATTAAAGTATTAGCCAATTCTTTTGTTCTTTTTAGCTGACTTAGTAAATCATTTTTAATGTAATGGAAGCTTCTACCTATGTAGTTTTGATTAATATAATTAGAAGTGAGTCTCAATTCATCGCGACTGTACTCTCTTTTCATTTGCAAGACTCTATTTTCAACTTCTGAGTCATTTATGACTAAAATAGCTAATATTCTATTCTCCGATAAAGGTATAAAATCTAGCTCCTTTAATCGGGATACATCTTGTTTAGGTACTGTAACAATACCCGCTAACTGAGTAATTGCAGATAAAGTAGATGATATATTTTTAGCTAACTCTCTGCTGTTTGAATCTTTATTGATTACTTTTTGTTTAATCGATTCAACTTCCTTATCATTTACTGGTTGGAGTTGAAGTAAACTATCTATAAAGAAACGATAGCCTTTGGATGTTGGTACTCTGCCAGCTGAAGTATGAGGAGCAGTTATAAAGCCTAAGTTTTCTAGATCTGACATAACATTTCTAATTGATGCCGGACTTAAATCTATTTGATCAGACAAGGATAGGTTTTTAGACCCAATTGGTATTCCTTCAGCTATATACTTATTAATAATGACTGATAAGATGTCTTTAGCTCTTCCTGATGGTAATTTGTTATCTCGACTTTCCATACAAAATAATAGTCCTAAACTTAGATCATAATAATTTGTTATCATTTCCAATTAATAATAACTAGTCAAGAACAATATCAATGATAAGTTTTAAAAATATTCTTTTCGTGCTCAATACAAGCGATAAAAATTCAGTTGATAGCTTAAAAAGTATTCTTCAAAAAAATTTCAGTCATAAAATATCTATTAAAATATTTGATTCATCTTTATCTAATAATATTACTGCAATTGATCAGGTGAAAGTCATCAATGAATCAGAAATACATCAATGCGACCTAATAATTTCTATAGGTGGAGATGGAACAATGCTTAAGTCTGCTAAACTTTCACATATACATCAAATTCCAGTCACTGGTATTAATAAAGGCAGACTAGGTTTTTTAACTGATATCAATCCCTCAGATGCAAATAAAACTATAAATGACTTTATATCTGGTAAATTTATAACTGAAGACAGGTTACTTATTGAAACCATAATCAATAAAAACGGTACTCAGGATTCTATAGGTATCGCCCTCAATGATGTAGCTATAAGGAGAAAAGAAACTGGTCGTATGATGAAAGTTACTACTTCTATAGATGGTAACTACATTAATCAACATGAAGGAGATGGTTTTATTGTCTCTACTCCTACAGGATCGACAGCGTATTCCTTAAGTTGTGGTGGACCAATACTGAAACCCGATGTCGAAGCATTAATATTAGTCCCTATTTGCCCTCATTCTCTTAATGATAGACCCATGGTTATACCTTCTCATTCAGAAATTTTAATAGAACCAATATTGAATACTGGTGAAATTGCAGAAATTGCATTGGATGGAGATTCTAATTACGAGATTAAGCAAGGAGAGACTATTGTAATTAATACTATAAGAAAACCGATAAAGCTTATTCATCCAGAAGATTATGATTATTTTGATGTGCTAAGATCTAAGTTATTATGGGGATCTAATAAAAAAAAGAATTAAATAAAGGATGTGTCAGAATATGAAAACATTGCTGTTATTGATTGTAGTCATTTTAAATGTCTCTTGTGTTTATAGACCAAATCTACAACAAGGAAATCTATTAAATTTAGAAAATCTTGATCGTATTGAGATTGGAATGACAAAAAGCCAGATTAGATATTTACTTGGCGGACCAGTCTTGGGGACCCCTTATGAGTCTGAACGATGGGATTATATTTATCTATATCAGCCTCGAATGAATGCTGATGATACCGAAGATAGTCAGCGTTATTGGTTAATAGTGAATTTTATGGATGGAATAGTTACATCAATAGAAAAGGATGTTCTGACTAACAACTAGCTGACTTCTTTCTTTTTAATCTGTTTTTTAAAAGCTTTAATAAAAAGATCAATAAAAAGATTCATATTTTTTTTTATAAGAATTGCAGTGATAGGATTTGATGCTTGATATTCCATTGAATATTTAATATTCGTTGAATGTGATGAATTTTTGCTAAACAGCCAAAGTGCATTAAAAGAATTGAATGGTCCATCCATTAATCTCATTTCAATACTCTCATTTTTAATATTTTTATTCTCAGTGGTGATTGAAACTTTGTGACTATAGAAGTTGAAATCTATTTTTGCTGTTATTACATCTTCGGTTGTTGATAAAATAGTGGATGAATCACAAAAAGGTAAAAAATCAGGATAATTATTTATATTTGCAATAATACTGTAGATATTATCAACTGGTTGCTCAATCTGAATTATCTTTTCAAAATATTCCAAAACCTAAAAAATACCAATAAAATTAACTAATATTATAATGACAGCTAATGGCGCTATATATCTGGCTAGAAAACGCCAAAGATTGTACTCAAATACAGTTGTATCTGATAGTTCTCTTTTAGATGATTTATGACTCATGAACCAGCTAGCAAAAACAGTGAAGAGTAATCCACTTATTGGTAATAAGATATTGCTAGCTAAGAAGTCAATATTATCAAATATTGTTCCTTTCCAGAATACAAAAGAGGAGAGATTATTAAACGATAAAATCGTAAATATGCCCATAGACCAAATTAATAGTCCCATTAAAATGGCAGCAGTAGATCGTCTTATTTGTCTTTTTTCAATTAGCCAAACAACTGAAGGCTCTAATAGGCTTATTGCAGAGGTTAAGGCAGCAAATGAGATTAAAGCAAAAAATAAAGCGCCAAATAAAATTCCTCCATTTATCTGACCAAATGCTAAAGGTAGAGTTTGAAAAATTAAACCTGGTCCAGCTCCAGGATCTAAATTGTTGGCAAATACAATAGGAAATATGATCAAACCTGCAAACAAAGCTATAAAAGTATCGCATAGAACAATAATTATAGAGGTTTTAAAAATTGACTCATGTTCTTCGAGATATGCTCCATACATGACGACACAGCCCATGCCTAAACTCAATGTAAAAAAAGCATGGCCCATTGCTACCAGTATAGTTGAAGCTGTTATTATCGAAAAATCAGGCTTGAATAAAAAAGATACTCCTTCTGAGAAATTACCTTGAGTAATTGAATAATAGAGCAATACACACATTATAATTAATAAAGCAGGCATCATGAAATAGACTGCTTTCTCAAGGCCATTTCGTACCCCTTTTGAAATAATAGAAACTGTAAGAATCATAAAAAATGAATGATATAGTAATTGCTTGGGTATGGATTGAGTCAATTGATTAAAGACAGTTTTCACTTCTATAGCAGATGTTTCAATGAATAATCCTTGAAGTGTTAAGAGAAAATAATGGAATGTCCAACCCGCAATTACACTGTAAAATGATAAGATTAAGAATCCAGCCATTAATCCAATAAAACCGACAATTTTCCAAACACCATTACCCGTTTCCTCTTTACCTAGGATTTCCATTGAGGTAATGGGGTTTCTTCTGCCTTTTCTGCCAATCATAATTTCTGAAATCATGATGGGTAATCCAATTGAGAAGATGCATATAAGATAAATTATTACAAATGCACCTCCACCGTTTACACCTGTAATATACGGAAACTTCCAGATATTTCCTAAGCCAATAGCGGAACCACTAACCGCCAATATAAACATGAGCCTAGAAGACCAATGGCCATGAAGAGATTTTCTTTGAATATTAGAGATTTTATTATTCCTTTATTAATAATGGATATAATTAGAAGATTAACAGTAGCTTAAGGATAATTAAAATAAACATAATGGCAACTACAATTACAGATAATAAAAAAGCTTTATTTGATTTTTTTATAGAAGAAAAGATTGAAGCAGGAATTGTACTCAAAGGGTGGGAGGTTAAAAGCTTGAGAGCCAATAGAGGAAATATTAAAGAAAGTTATGCCATTCTAAGAAAAAAAGAAGTTTATCTTATTGGGGCACACTTCTCTCCATTAGCAAATGCAAATATCAAAGACGAAGATGAAGTCACAAGAACAAGAAAGTTATTACTTAATAGAAAAGAAATAACTAAAATTATTAATTTTATTCAACAAAAAGGCTACACATTGATACCACTGTCTTTATATTGGAAAAGTGGTAATGTAAAAATTCAAATTGGTTTAGCTAAAGGTAGAAAAAAACAAGATAAAAGAGCTCTCATTAAGGAGCGTGATTGGAAGCTTGACAAAGAAAGATTAAGTAAGCAAAAATACAATAGATGAATACAAAATCTTTAATCAGTTTCTTATCTTTATTGCTTTTATTTATTGCACCAATAGTTGCTGAAGAGTCTTGTAAGACAGATACAGATTCATTAGGAAAAGAGTACCCCTTGATGATGGATGCCATGGATATGGATGAAAAGTATAAGCAAATTAAATTAAATCTTCCTAGTTTATCCATGCTCGATAATGAACAACTTCGCAATATGATGCAATTGATGGGTCCAAATTACTATTGGCCTGTAAAAAATGGACAATCCTCTAATCAAGGATTGCTCATTTTGGCTCATGGTTATGGGCCTGATGGAGATTTAGATCTTTTCAATAGTTTGTTAGATTTTAATGCTGATTATGAAATCATACTATCAATGGGTATGAGTATGATGACTTCTAGACATATCGAATGCTCAGTCAAAAGTTTCAAAAATCAAGGAGTAGAAACAATATTTATTGTGCCAATTAGTAGCACCCCATTTAATACTCTCGTTAGACAATGGAAGTATGTATTCAATATTGAAGACAACTACTCTTATGCGGATGTAAATGTTTTAGATTCAGAACTCTTTAAATTTATAGAACCTATAAGTGATGATCAAATGGCTAAAGAAATAATTCTAGAATATGCCAATGAAATCAGTAATAAGCAGGAAGAAGAAGTGGTCTTAATTATTGCACATGGGCCTGTTAGCGAATCAGATAATATAAAAGAATTAAGAATCATGGACAATATAGCTCAATATATCTCTGATAATTCTGAATATTCCATAGTTAAATCTTTTACACTTCAAGATGATGCAGGAAAAAGTATAAGAGAATCTAATGTCCTCAAAATTAGAAAGTTTATTGACGAATCATCCAAGCAAGGAAAAAAAGTTCTCATCGTCTCCAACCTTATGTCTGGTAAAGGCATACAGAAGAATATAGAGAAAGATCTTAATGGACTTGCTTACACCTTTAATTCCAAAGGTTTACTGACTCATCAGAAATTTAAAACCTGGATAGAAAAATCAATTATGAAATAAAAATGTAACAGAACTTTTAAATTCTCATAGTTCTTGAGATAATTATATTCATTAATAATAAAGGGGGCGACAAGGTTTCGACGTTGATACTGAATTTTTATGTGCATGTCGAGGTATCAGAATCCTCGTTAATCAATCTGATAAAACTTAGTTGCAAATAACGACAACTACGCACTAGCCGCTTAAATCCGGCTGGCATTAATAACTTTTCACTTGGAGGGATTTATTAATGACAATTATCCAAGATCGTGATTGTTCTTTTTCTTGCAAATAATCATTAAATATAAGTCGGGAAATCGTTTAATAATTGCCTTCCTTTCGGCCTTATTAAATTAAATAAAAAGAAGAACGGGATAAACATGTAGATCATATTATGGATGGTTAGCGGACGCGGGTTCGATTCCCGCCGCCTCCAGAAACAAAATTAACTAGATTCATCTAGCCATAAGATTAAAAGCTTAATTCTAAGTGAAGCGTTGAGTAAAAGATTAGAAAAAGTTAACATACAGCTTCACCAAAGGATATATGCATGAATAATTTTTTCAGAAAGTTTTTTACATTAATAATATTTTTTTCTTTGATGCACCCCATTAGCTCTTTTTCCAAGAGTACTCTTGAGATAGATGCAGCTATTGAGAGTGCAATGGAAAGATTTTCAGAAGAAATTCAAGGCAGTGACTCATACTTAGATGGTGCTAGAGGAATATTGGTAATTCCAAAAATGATTAAGGCCGGTGTAATTCTAGGAATGGAATATGGTGAAGGAGCCTTAATTGTTGACGATGTTAAGGTTCAATATTTTAGAGCTTTTACCACGTCTTTAGGTTTGCAAGTTGGCGTGGGTTCCAAAGATATGATTATTTTATTTTTTGATGACCAAGCCATGGATGATTTTTTATACAGTTCTGGATGGGAAGTTGGTGTTGATGGTTCTATTGCTTTTTTATCTATGGGAATCGGTGGATCAATTGATACTATTGAAAGTCAAGATCCGATTGTTGGCTTTGTTTTTGGTCATAAAGGTATAATTGCAGGCATGAGTATGGAAGGCACTAAGTTTACTAAAATATGGCCAAATGCTGAAACCGATACAGAGCAAGAAGAAATTGATGATTTTAATGAAGATTTCATAGAATGATAATATGTTTACCTCTTCTTTTACATCCATAACGTCTAGAAGAAAATTTTTCAAAAATACTACATCCATTGTTGCTGCTTCATTAGCATCCTCTAAACAATTAGATTTAATGGCTAATCATTTATTAGATTTTAATGATCCTTACGATAACTTGTATGCTTTTGGAAAGCTTTGGGGCAGTTATGATGATAAGCCAACCTATGGAGGTTATGAAGGAGTTCAATTTGCTAGAATAGGAACAAATAGACTTATTCCTCTATTTGGATATACCGGTTTTGGTAGTATGCAATCAAAAATTAATAACGATAAAACCATTAATATAAGAGGAACAGAAGGTGGTTATTTTACTGCTCTGGATACAGGTAAAATAATTGACCATTGGAAGAATCCTTGGACCGATGAAATTGTAGATGTATTTCCATTTATTAATAAAAAGATGAGAGGACATTTAACTGCCGAGATGCCTACTTTTGCAATGGGAAATATAAACCTAGATCAACCAACACTAATGAATGAGGCTGAAGCATTAACAGAGAATTCCTCATCACCTTTTATTCTTCCTTGGAAACAACTAGGAGATCAATACCTACTTTCATGGGAGTATTCACATGAATACACTAACCCGGTAACAAAAGAAAAATGGCCCAAGGCACATACTACTTCTATCATTAACCCCTCGGAACATTTTAGTTTCTACACACCGATAGATAAAATGAATGATAAATCTGTGCCCTCTTCTCCATTTCATGCTGGTTTTATGAGAACGTCTCCCTGGTGGCCTTGGATGAAAATGGGGCAGACTCATATTGATGGCTGTTTATTTGGAAGAATGCACAGCTATCAAATTACAGGTACCTCTTGATGACATTCCTCGAGAAGTCTTAAAAAGAGTTGAAAAAGATCACCCTGAAATATTAGAAGTTCAATCCGGCTGGGGCAATACAATACCCAAAGGCACATGGGAAGCATATGCCGAAGAAGTTCCTGCAGAGGATGTATAAAATATTAATGATGAACGCATTCAATCGTATAGTTTCTTTCTTATTAGTTGTTGTTATTTATGGCTGTTCTCAGTCACTTATAGTCAATACCAATATACCTTCACCCTTAGTTAATCAAGTGGATAATATTAGAGTTTTAGTGAACTATGATGAAAACATTATTAACTATCGTATTCAAGAGTACTAATATTGAAAAAAATGAATCACCATGGATGATAGAATTCAATGATTCACATAAAAAGCTGTTTGATAAAATATTGAATGGTTTCTTTAATGATCCAATCCAGATGGAAACTAGTAGCGAACCATTAAATGATAATAACTATATTGTCATAAATATTAAATTAGATAAGTTTGAATTTTTGACACCATCCTTAGCATCAAATGATAAATATTCAGTCTGGTTAAAATACAATATTTTGTTAACAAATCCTGAACGTGAATATTCTAAAAGTTGGGATATTACAGGGTATGGTGAACAAGAAACCGCATCATTGAATCAAAATCAGGCATTGATTAATGCAATTGATTTAGCATTACGAGATACCGGAGCAAATTTTACAATTAAGATGGAAGAAGAGATGGAGTCAATAATTAGCGTAATAGAATAATGCATAGAAATATTTTACTGTCGTCATTATTGCTAATGACTCTAATTACATCTTGTTCTACCACAAGAGTTGATGAGGAAGTCAATTTACCTTTTCAGTTAATTGAGGGCCAGTCTATTGTGGTTCTCTCTGATAGCTACCATACGGGTAATAAAACTGAGATTGATTTTATGGATTGCTTAAATAAAAATCTAAAAAGAAAACAAAATAAATTCAATCTAATACCGACAAATCAATTTAAAAATGATTTTTATCCTTGGTTTGAACCTAGTACTGCACCTCAAAATGCAGAGCAATTACCCAAGTTTTTCAAAAGAGAGATTATCAAAAATAAGCTGGAAAAACTAAAAATCAAATACATTATTAATATCACAGGAGAAACAACCACTAATTCAAGTTCTGGAGCATTATCTTGTGCAGCTGGACCTGGAGGTGGAGGTTGCTTTGGTTTTGCTTGGTGGGATGATACTTCATCATATTCTGCTTCAGTTTGGGATTTGAATGAAGCGACAGTTATAGGAAATGTATCAGCTAGTGTTACAGGGACATCAGTAATTCCAGCTATTGTTATACCCATACCTATTCTCGCAAGAACACAATCCAATGCTTGTGAGGGTTTATCCAATCAAATACTTGGTTTCTTTAGCTAAGTAAAAAAACAATAGAGAATGTTCAAAATAAATGATAACTCCAATATATGTGCTTCTATCTGAATGTTAAATCGTTATAAAACAATAATTCTGCTCTCATTGGTGATCTTTACTCCGATCACTTTATCTGATGATTCAGCCAATCATGTTCCTTCTTTATTAAAGAGTAACCCTGAACAGAGTCATTTATTAAAATTAGTTACAGCAATATCTGAGCAGGGACACTTTTCAAAAAAGAAAATCACCAACGAATCGTCCCATTTAATTCTTAAAAACTACTTAAATACACTGGATTCACAAAAAATGTATTTTACTCAATCCGATATTAATTATTTTCAAAGATATCGTTACAAAATTGATGATGCTTTAAAAAATGGAAATCTTGAACCAGTATTTGATATTTTCAGAATATACAGACTCAGAGTGCAGCAGCGAATTGAATACTCTATGAATACTATAAACTCAACCACCAGTTTTATAGCTAATGAGGAATATGATTTCAGGAGAGAAAATACACAATGGCAGAAAGATGATGCAATTTTGGACACATATTGGGCAAAAAAATCAAAAAATGACTTGTTGTCTATTTTATTAGCTGGTCAAGAAATAAACACAGCTAAGAAGACACTAAACAAACGTTACCTAAAGTTTCTCAACCGAATTAATAACTATGATAGCAATGATGTCATTGATATTTTTTTAAACTCCTATGTGCATTTTCTAGATCCACATTCGAATTATCTGAATCCAAATCGAGCAGAAGAATATGAAATCCAGACAACATTATCATATCAAGGAATAGGTGCAAGGCTGGAATTGAGTGATGAGTATGTTCAAATTCAGGGCATTATTCCTGGTAGCCCTGCTTTTAAAAATGGTGAATTAAAGCCTTTGGATAAGATCATAGGCGTTTTAGACAATGAGAGTAATGATATGATTGATGTTATAGGTTGGGAGCTTGATGAAGTTGTAAAACTCATCAGAGGTCCAAAGAATACCAATGTAACACTTCAAATACTGCCCACAGGATCAAATCCTGATAGTAATCCATACTTATTAACCTTGGAACGAGATGAAGTTGAATTAGAGCAACAAGCTGCATCAAGTTATATAGAAACAATCAATAATGCTCAAGGTTCATATTCTATTGGAGTAATAAAAGTTCCTAGCTTTTATCAAGACTTTACAGCTAGAAGGCGTGGTGACAAAGATTACAGAAGCACGACACTTGATGTTGAGAAAATCGTAGAAAACTTAGTGGAAATTGGTATTGATGCGATAACAATTGATTTGAGAGGAAATTCTGGCGGTTTATTGGATGAAGCTGCTTCTTTAACTGGTTTATTCATTAACGAAGGACCATTGGTACAATTAAAGGACACAAATGAGAAGATAGATGTTATCAATGACCCTATTCCAGGATCTATTTACGATGGTCCAATGGTAGTATTGATTGATCGTTTCAGTGCATCAGCTTCTGAAATATTCGCTGGTGCAATTCAGGATTATTCAAGGGGAATTATCATCGGTCAAAAAACATATGGAAAAGGCAGTGTTCAAAGCTTATATCCACTTGATAGATACTCTCGCTTTACCTCAAAAAAAGGTTTTGGACAGCTCACCTTAACAGTAGCTAAATACTACCGCGTAACAGGAGCAGGCACTCAAAATAAGGGTGTAATACCGGATATAGTCTTACCATCTTTTATTGATGAAAACTTAATAGGCGAAGAAACAAAAATAAATGCATTGCCATGGGATAGGATTCCATCGTTGAAATTTAATACCAACAAGTCATTGAAAGAACCGATATATTTTATTGAAAATAATTTTAAATCTCGATCAAATAATAATCTACCATTTGATTATCTAAAAGAAGATATCAAGCGTTCTTTTGAGCAAAGAGAAGATTCTATTGTATCCCTTAATATCGAAACAAGAACTGCTTCAAGAGAGCAAATTCTTAACGATAATAAAGATAGAAGATCTAATAGACTCAAGGTCTTAGGGTTTGAAGAAGATTCGTTTGATGACTTCAGAAACCAAACAATACTTAATGAGATATATCATATGGTAGTTGATTATATTAATTATCTAAAACCGCCTGCATCAACTGATAAAGATAATCTTTATGTTGAAATATCTAACTAATAGAGGTTGTTTATCCTTTTGGCCAATTCTGATGATGAATATCAATATAAAATGGATGTTCATGAGTAACTGAGTCATGCTTATGCTCATGTTCGTGATTTTCATTACTGCTCTTTAATTGATGATCATGCTTATGATGTTCATCCTGATGCAAATGAGAGTGAGCATGTATTAATTCTCTATGTTCATGTTTAAGAATAGCGGATTCTTCAATAGGCCAAAATAAAATACTGTAAATCAGACAGATGGCAATAATAGATGCTAGGAAAGCTGCAGTAAAACTAAATCCAAATATTAATGCCAATTGTCCTGCTGCTAAATATCCAAAAAACCAACAGATATGTGATAAAGCAAATTGAGCTGAAAAGTAGGCTGTCCTGTCTTTCGGATTAGAAGACATATTCACGATCTTACCTATTGGAATTTGTGAAAATGACAACCCCATTCCAGTAAAAAACCAACAAATTAAGGCGGGTATTAATGATGGCTCTAATGACATAAAAGCCAAACTTAATGCAATTATGAATATTCCAGTTTGGATCACTATTTTGTCTTGAAATCTAGTTGATATTTTCGGATAGATAAAAGCAGCAATCATGGATCCCGAACCCGATAATGCAAAAAATATAGCAACTGTACTATTATCAAATGCTCCCAGATAATCTTTCACATAGATAACGGTATTAACAATGATCATAGAACTTGCACTGGCAATTCCAATGTATAAAACTAATATTGATCTCAATCTGGGTGTCTTAAAGTATGAAATGACACCATAAGTTATTTCATTCCATATATTCCCTGTTCTTTCAACTGGCTTTGCTTTTGGAACCAAAGTTATAATAATGATTAAAGCTGAAACAATAAACGCAAAAGAGTTTAAAATAAACAGGCTCGAATATGAGAAATATAATAACGCTATCCCTGCAAGAGTTGGACTTAGTAATACCTCTAAATCATAGGCTAACCTTGAATAAGCTAAGGCTGTTCCATACTGCTTATCATCATTAAGAATATCTGGAATAACTGCCTGAAAAACCGGCTTAAATCCAGCTGAAAATAAATTTAGCAAAAATATTAAAAGGTAGATATGCCATATTTCATTTACGAATGGCATAAATAAAACAATTGAAGCTCTAGAGACATCCATAACAATCATAAATTGTTTTCTAGCGAATCTATGAACCAAACCACCTATGATGGGTGAAAAGAATATATAAGCTATCATTTTGCATGCCAAGGCTATCCCAAGAACTGCACCTGCATTGCTTCCTGCCATATCATAAGCCAAAAGAGATAGTCCGATTGTAGAAAGGCCAGTACCAATAAGAGCTATTATTTGTGCGGTAAAAAGCCTGCTAAATGTTATGTTTTTTAAAGGGTTTGAAGTATGCATTGGTTATCAATAATGATCTTCTATCATGGTTAACCATTTATGTAAAAAAGAGTTTATTGCCAGTTTTTGATCCATGATGTTAATGTCTGTTTTGTTAGCAGATTGATTAATAGTATTTATAGAAGAGTTCTTATTATTATCATCAACCGTTTGAGCTTCGATAATATTAGCATCTTTGAATACTCTAAAATTTATTTTGAAAGGAAAAGTTTTAATAGAGGAATGATTGTATGACCTTTGATCATAATGCATAGAGCAATCGAGTGTATATCTTGATACAGACTTGATGGTAACTTTTATGGGTGGCAATTCTAAGTCAGAAAAAAGTAATTCTATTTGATTATTAGCGTCAGCTTCTTTTATCTTTATATCCTTCAAAGATGCCAATATTTTTTTTTCAAATAGCTTGTAATTATTCTCATAAAGTAAATACAGATCTTCAGCCCTACTAATAGAGTTTAGATTGTTTTTAGAATGAGTTTTTTTTACTTTAATAATCATAATATTTAAAGATAAATATTACATAATAATAATACTAAATAAATAAAAATATCACATAAGGAGATCGTTATGACTTTAGCATACCTTTGCATACTAATTTGCATGCTTATTCCAATTTACTGGGCTGGCGTTTCTAAAAAGAATTCGGCTTTGAAATACAACAATGAATCACCAAGAGATCATCTCAATCAGTTATCCGGGAAAGCAAAAAATGCTTACTGTGCTGAACAAAACTGCTACGAGACATTTCCTCCTTTTGTTGCCGCAGTAATTATTGCTCATCTACTCGGTCATGATCAGTTTATAGTTAATCTTTTAGCTGTAACCTTTGTTTTAGCTAGAGTGCTCCATGGAGTATTTTATATTCAAGAAAAGGGTAATCTAAGATCTATTGCTTATATGATAGGTCTGGTTTGTGTGATTGCACTATTTTTTGCTGGGTGATCGCCTACTCTTCTTTAATCAAATAATTCTTATAGTGTTTTAACTCATATATGGAGTCATATACGTCATCCATTGCGAGATGATTTGAGTTTTTACTATGAGATCTTGCAACTTCTGGATTCCATAGTTGTGAGATAATTTTTAAAGAAGTAACATCCAGGTTTCTATAATTGAAGTGTGCTTCCAATTCTGGCATCAGTCTTGCCAAGAATCTCCTATCCTGACAAATGGTGTTGCCACACATGGGTGATTCTTCTTTATTAGTAATTTTTTTTAAAAAATTAAGTGTCATATTTTCAGCATCAGTAATCGTTAGATTTGATTTTCTCACTCTTTCCAATAGTCCAGATTGTGAATGTTGTTTTTTATTCCAATCATCCATAGCATTGAGTATTGAATCTTCTTGATGGATAGCAAGACTAGGGCCTTCAGCAATTACGCCAAGATTACCATCAGTGACAACGGTTGCTATTTCAATAATAGTATCATTGAAAGTATCAAGGCCGGTCATCTCTAAATCTAACCAAATAAGTCTTTTTGAATCTGCAGACATAAAACGATTCTAACAGAGTATTAAGGGTATAATCATAAAAGTTTAATTATGAAAGAATCTAATCAATCAGTATCCAGAATTGCTAATATTTATGGCAATCATGGTCTATTAATCGACTCTGATAATCAAACCCATAAATTTATGCTGAAGAATTCCAAAACAAAACTTTATGTTGGGGATTGCATCGAAACCAATGAAATACTTGATGAGCTAACTCTGATTGATAAACCAAAAAAAAGAATTAATGTTGTAGAACGTTTCGATAAGTTAGGAAAAAAACAAATCGTGGCTGCTAATGTGACTCAATTATTGATAGTTATTGCACCTGAGCCTGAGCCTAATTTTCTATTGCTTGATAAATTATTATTGGTTAGTGAACTGATGAAGAATCAAGCATCGATTATATACAATAAAAATGATCTGAGTCATCTAGAAGACAACCGAATATTAAAGTATCAAAAACTTGGATATAAGTTGATTAATATGTCAGCTAAGACCAATAATAATTTCGATGCATTAAATGATCAATTAATGAGTCAAACATCCTTTCTAGTAGGACAATCTGGTGTTGGGAAATCAACAATTACCAATATGCTTTTAAACAATCAAAAACTAAAAACTAAAGCATTATCATCTAAAACTAATAAGGGTAGACACACTACTTCCACTACTAGCTTGTATCAGATAAATTCAAAGAGCTATTTAATCGATACACCAGGAGTTGAAAATTTACATCCTGCAATAGAAAACTCACAAGATATTCAACTTGGTTTCAAAGAGATAAAAATGCATTTAGGAAACTGTAAATACCGAGATTGTATTCATATCTCTGAACCGTTCTGCTCTGTAAAAGATCATGTAAGTAAAAATGAGATTGAAACTTCTAGATATGAAAACTATAAAAAACTTGTAGTGGATTATAAAAAAACTTCTAATCCATAATATTTCTATTATTAATGGCTTGTATTAGTGTATTAGCATCCACATACTCAAGCTCACCGCCTACAGGAACACCATAGGCAATTCGAGTAGCTTTAATATTTTTATTCTCAGCAATTGTGGCTATATAATTTGCAGTGGCTTCACCTTCAACAGTAGGACTGCTCGCTAATATGATTTCTTCTATAGAATTACTAATAATTAGTTTTTCCAAATCATTAATTTTTAACTCGTCTGGGCCAATACCATCAATGGGAGATAAATGACCCATTAATACAAAGTATTTACCATTATATTGTTGAGTATTCTCGATAGCCAATAAGTCAGCTGGTGATTCTATTATGCAAATGATTTTACTATTCCTTTTTTCATCCAAGCATATTTCACAAACATCAGAATCTGTATACATTCTGCATTTAGAGCATTCTTTAATAGATTCTAGAGATTTTGTAAGAGTATCCGTTATAAATTGAGCTTTGTCATCGTTGTTTTTCAATAAGTAAAAGACGATTCTTTGGGCACTTTTTATTCCTATGCCGGGTAATTGCTTAAATGCATCGATTAGGTCCTGAAGTATTGGACTAAATTTTTTCATGATTCATCATCTATTTTTGCATCAAAGAGTTCCATATATTGTTGAAGATTTGGATCTGTTTTTAATCGGGACTGGTTCATAATCTTTTGTTCTTCATTAGCCTCACTTCTTTTTTTAGCTAATGTAGTGCCATCATTCGTTCTGAGCTCTATATCCACACTTGCAATAGAATCATAATTGGATATTAAATAATCTTTTAAAGCATTGACTCTATTCATTGATAAATGATGTTCATGCATTGTATCAATTGTTAGCAGGAGATTCTGATCCTTAATACTTTCCAGACTGCAATGAGATGCCAACTGTTTAACAGTTCCATTAATTTTCATTTCATTGACTCGATTGGGCCAAGTCTTGCTATTCATCACATTTAAAGATTTTTTAGGTGCAGTTTCACTTGGATGATGAATATTATCTTCAGGCAGAGATTCTTTACTATTCTCAACTTTTTGTATTTTTACTGTTTTTTTTTCTAAAATATTACTGGAAACCGATTCTTCGTTTATGGAAAATGAAAACATACGAAGAATGGACATTCTAAAACCTTCTTTTATGCTTGGTGCAATCTCCATGTCCCTTTTTGATGTAATTGCTATTTGATACAGCAATTGAATTAAGTCAGGGTCTTGATTCATTGCTATTGACTCAATGATGTCTAGATTATCTGTCTTGTCAGTTTTATCAGTCACTTGCTTGAAAGCAATTTCTTGTAACAAAGAAGCAATCGAGTTTAAGATTGATGAATAGTCTGGATAGAGTTCATCCACTTCTTTAAGCGCTTCATGAAGTTGCTCTTTGTCTTGATTAAAAATTGCGACTAATAGATTTATTGAGTAATTAATATCTATTGTTCCAAGCATATTTTCTATCTGTTCGGTGGTGAGATTATAATCACCATATGCTAATGCTTGATCTAGAAGACTCAAACCATCCCTCATGCTTCCATCAGAGGCTTGGCTGATTAAAGCCAAGGCATTGTCTTCGTATTTAATTTTCTCTTTTTTACATATATCTATCATTCTTTGTTGAATTGTATCTTCAGATATTTTTTTAAGGTTGAATTTTAAGCATCTGGATAAAACAGTAATCGGAATTTTCTCACTTTCTGTGGTTGCCAAAAGAAATTTCATATGTGGAGGCGGCTCTTCAAGAGTCTTAAGAAGTGCATTAAAGGCTTCTTTAGTTAACTGATGTACCTCATCTATTAAGTAAACCTTATACCTCCCTGTTGAAGGCGTATACTGGCTATTCTCTAATAGCTCTCTGGTATCATCAATCCCTCTTTGAGAGGCTGCATCCACCTCAATCAGATCTATAAAGTTTCCATCATCTATGGATGTACACGGTTGACATTCACCACAGGGCTCAGATGAGACTCCTTTTTCACAATTTAATGCTTTCGCTAGTAGTCTTGCAATCGTTGTTTTACCTACTCCTCTTGTACCTGTGAACAAAAAAGCATGATGGACTTTATCCTTATTGAGAGAATTCTGGAGTGGTTTAACTACATGATCCTGTCCGGATACTTCAGAGAAGAACTTTGGTCTCCATTTTCTTGCTAATACTAGGTAACTCATAAATAGAATTTGAAATAATTATTTTTAAAAGGATTCAGACATATTACAGTCTTATTAGCCGTTCATAAATAAATTTTAAAACTTTAATTACCGGTAATATTTATACTATAATATTACCAATTATTTTATTAATCTAATAAGTGTTTATATGGAAAATAAGCATACTGATGTCATTATCATAGGTGCCGGTATCTCTGGTATAGCTGCTGCTTATAACCTACAAAAAAGCTGTCCTGATAAAAGTTTTCTTATTCTCGAAGGACGCGACTCAATTGGAGGTACTTGGGATCTTTTTCAGTATCCAGGTGTTAGGTCAGATTCAGACATGTGCACAATGGGTTATAGGTTTAAACCATGGGTAGGTAGAAAAATTGTTGCGGATGGTCCTTCCATACTTGAATATCTTAAAGAGATTGTTGGGGAAAATAATATTGATCAAAATATTAGATTCAATCGGATGGTGGATTCTGTTTCATGGTCAAAAGAAAATAAGCAGTGGTCATTGTCAATCAATAATAATAATGATCACCCTAAAGATGATCTCACTTGTGATTTTTTAGTATTTTGTGGTGGCTATTATAATTATGATCAAGGGTATAAACCTGTTTTTCCTGGAGAAGAAGATTATAAAGGTGAGGTTATTCATCCACAACAATGGCCAAGTAATTTAGATTACCAGGGTAAAAAGGTTGTGGTTATTGGCAGTGGTGCAACTGCGGTAACCATTATTCCAAGTATGGCTGATGACACAGACCATATTACAATGCTACAAAGGTCCCCTACTTATTACATAATCGGACCTGAAGAAGACCCTGTTGGTAACTTCTTAAGAAAATATACCACCGATTGGCTTGCCTACATTGTTGTTCGCTGGAAAAATATTGTGATCAGTCAATGGTATTTTTTTAATTATGCAAGGGCCCGTCCTCAAAAAGTAAAAGCTTGGTTGATCTCGGAGGTTAAAAATAAACTGAAACCAAATTATGATATCAATAAGCATTTTACTCCGCCATACAACCCATGGGATCAGAGGATCTGTTTGGTTCCTGGTGGAGATTTTTTTAATGCCATCAATGATGATAAAGCAACTGTTGTGACGGATCATATAGATCGATTCACAGAAAGTGGTATTACGCTTAAATCCGGTAAACAGCTAGATGCAGATATTATTATCACTGCAACAGGATTGAATATGGAAGTTGCTGGAGATATGAAGATAATTGTAGATGGAAATGATTTGGATATCTCTTCTAAAATGTTCTACAAAAGTATGATGATAGCCGATGTTCCTAATATGATCGTAACGTTTGGCTATACCAATGCTTCGTGGACATTGAAAGCAGATCTTACTGCAGAATACGCTTGTAGACTGATTAACTATATTGATAAAAAAGGCTTTGATTATTGCGTGCCAATTACAGATGAAACAGTTGAAGAAAAGGGAGTTTGGCTGGACTTTACTTCTGGTTATGTTGATAGAGCTAAGCATAAGTTTCCAAAGCAAGGAGCGAGAGCACCATGGACCAATACACAACAGTATCTATCCGATTTGCTTGCTTTGCGTTATGGAAAAATAAAAGACAAAGATTTAAAGTTTTTTTAGGTTATACAAATACTAATCAATGGGTTTATAGTTCTTTCCAGCCACATAGAATGCTGGCAGACAAATTGCTGAAAGTAATTGGAAAGTTAGCAATGTAATGGAGTAAGGCTTTTCAATATTATTTGCAATTAAGAAATCAATCATAATCCCGGCAGTGGTTGTAGATAAACCAATGCCAATTAAATTCGTCAAAAATAAATAATAAGCAAAGACTAGGGCTTTATTTTTTTCAGGTGAAAGTTCTAGGATTGATGATTTAATTGGCCCATACAAACATCCCCACTGGAAGAAACCAAGAAACAATAATGAAAAGAAAATCGTCCCTGTATCGTCTGTTAATCGAAAAAAGAGAATAAATGGAGTAAGGATTAGTAGACACCAAAACAGAAACATTTGTCTGCCTTTGCCTGTAACTTTAGTGTAGTAATCACTGCCTATACCGCCAAATAGAATACCTAAAATACCAGCAGGTAAGCCTATTGTTCCACTGGTTATAAGAATCTCAGCTCTATCAAAGCCTTTATCATTGACCAACCAGAGTTGATCAAAAACGAGAGCGCCGAGAATAAAATTAGCAGCTATACCTCCATAAATTGTCATTCTCAATGCATAACTTCCTCTAATGGTTTTTCTTAATTCATGAAGTGACTCTATAAATGTTTCTTTAGTTAGTACATCCCGAATGGACAGATTTTTTATTGCCTTTTTTCTTTTAGGGGTTTCTTTAAATAAAAGCATTAAAGCAGCTAATACCAGACCCAAAAGTCCCAAGGCATAAAAACAGTTTCTCCAACCCCATAAAGGGCCAAGAAAACCAGCTATGTAAAAAGAAAGTGTTACGCCAAAAGGTACTGCGAGATAATAAAAACCAGCCACAAATCCCAAATTCTTCCTATGAAAGTGTTCAGACAAGTAGGATAAAGATGTTGGCGTTAAAATAGATTCCCCTACGCCAATGAATATTCTTGGAAAAAAAAGCATCCAGAAGTTTTTTGCCATACCAGAAGCGGCTGTTAATAAGCTCCATAGAGCCACACCAATAGCTATAAACTTTGGTCTATTAACTCGGTCTGCTAAGGTCCCCATGATTATTCCCATAACAGAATAAAAAACAATGAAAGCCAGGCCTGATAAAATCCCGTATTGGGTATTCGTAAGCTCGAGTTCCGGGACTATAAAATTAGAAAAACTTGTTAATAATTGTCGATCAATAAAATTGAGGATATTTAATACAGTTAGAAACCCCAATATAGAATAACTCTTAGTTGAATTCATTTAATCGCGAATCTTGATAGCGATTTTTCCAATTGCCTCACGTTTTGCTAATAATTGAATCGCGTATCCGGTTTTTTCCAAAGGGTATGTCTTAACAACAAAAGGTTTTATTTTTCCTTCTTCAAACATATCAAATAAATCTTTAAAATTTGCTGTATTAACTAATGGTTCTTTTACGCAAAAATTACCCCAAAAGACACCTACGATCTGACAACCTTTTAATAAGGCTAAGTTTAAGGGTATTGACGGTATACTAGAAGTAAATCCAATGACTAGATATCTTCCTTTCCAAGCCATTGCTCTCAAGGCTGGTTCGGAATAAGCACCACCTACTGGGTCAAAAACGACATCAACACCTTGTTTGTTTGTTAATGCTTTAATTTGATCAGAAAACCCTTTTTGAGACTCCTTGTCCATGTTGTCTCTTGAATATAATATTAATTCATCTGCTCCTTGAGCTTTACATAAGCTTAGCTTCTCTTGAGATGAAGCAGCAGCTATAACTGTTGCACCTAGTGCTTTTGCTACATGAATAGCTGTTATACCTAGTCCGCCTGCTGCTCCCATAATTAGAACTGTTTCTTTGGCTTGCAGTTCAGCTCGTTGTTTAAAAGCATGAATGGAGGTTCCATAATTTAGAGGAAAAATAGAACCCGACACATAATCCATTGATTCAGGGAGAGGCATAATATTGTATTCATTACATATCGCTTGCTCTGAAAAGCCCCCGCTACCTTTAAAGCCAATTACTCGATCACCAACATTCCACAGTTTTACTTTATTACCTATTGAGTGAACTACACCTGCAAATTCACCTCCAGGGGAAAAAGGGAAATCAGGTTTAATCTGATACAAACCCTGAACAACTAAAACATCAGGAAACGCAACTCCGGCCGCATGAACATTTATAAGAACTTCATGATCTACTGGAATTGGATTGTCAATTTCCTCAACTTTATGTGAATCAATGGGGCCAAACTCTCTACATAAATACGCTTTCATTTTTACTACTCTTGATTTAGGTTAAAGGATGCAATTCGATTGCCCATAAAAGTACCTAACCACACTTTTTCTTTATGTGGTACTCCTACTGTAACCGAACCTATTTGTGTTTGCTTGAATGAGAATGCCTCAACTTCAGATAAATCTTCTTGTCTTAATTTATAGATCGTAAATGGTAATGAGCATTGGACCACTGTCTCATCACAATGAATCAATAAGTCTGTAGCGGTATTATCTTGTACCGCTACCCAAATAAACTCCCCATCAATAGATGAATTATCTGGCGTGCCTTTACTAAAGTGTTCTGCTTCTATAGTAAGGTTTGATAGATTTAATTTTGTGGTTCTATGATTAAAAACATAATTAATAAATAAGTTTGTCTCATCATCTGAGATTGAGATCCCATTGGGAAAGGAACCTTCAGAGTTTAACACTCTGGTAAAACCATCATTTGCATTCCATTGATAAACAAAACCAGTATCTGTCTTGCTATAAGAGATATAGGCTAAACTCAAGTAAGATACCCCTCTATCATACATGTGCGTCGAAAAGAAGCTTCCATCATTTCTGAGAGCCACATCATTAAAATAGCCTGTTTCAGGAGCATTCACACACCCTCTCCATTGAAGCATCCAAGAATCACCCATATTAAGTAACTCAAACATTTCAATGGTCTCTTCAGGCATATGATTGATAACCGCAAGCTGGTAACGACCATCTGATCTTTGATTAAGATCAATTCCATGTGGAGAGAACAATAGATCATCACGTTGACAATTGTTATCGCCCCATATGTTTTCACCGAGAGTTAGCTTGATTGACTTTTTTTTCATTGTATCTGTATCAAACAATGAGATTTGACCAGGTATATTTTCTGGGCTAAGGGGAACAATAGCTCCAAATTCAGATATTAATAAGTGTCGATTATCGGGGAGAACGACAATATCTTCAGGGTTGCTAAATTCACAATAGACGTTAATCTGAGAATCGGATTGGCAGTCAGTAATTAAATTCACCTCATAATCTGAGGTTTGCGTGAGATAGAGAGTCAACAATAATAATACGATGATCCCAAAGACTGAAAAAATACCATAACCAATTGTCTTTAGTACTTTCATATTGGCTAAACCCTACTACCACTCGCCTTTATTGCTCATTAATGTTCCCAACAGCACTTCTTGCATATCTGCTTCTTGGGGTTCAGTTCTTGCGAGAATTCGGCTGTACCTTTCTTTAATCATGTCATCGTAATTAGTGTGTGGAAGAATATAGAATTTATTTTCTCGAATCGCATCTAATGTAACGTCTGCTATTTCGTTTGGCTCTTTACCTCTTTTTAGAACTGTAGCAGCCAATTTCTTTAACATGAAATTAGCTTTATTTTTAGCTGGTAAGTGATCTGGTCGATTCCGATCCGACTCGATGATGTTTGTAGCTACAAAACCTGGGCATAAAACTGAAGCTCCAATTTTACTTTTAGCTTTTTTTAAACCCTGCCAGAGTGATTCACTCAATGCAAGAGCAGCATGTTTACTTACTCCATATATAGCTTCCCCTGGTAAAATACCTGCCAAAGAAATGGTATTAAGAATATGCCCTTCTTCTTTGTGTTTAATCATATGAGGCACAAAGGATTCGATCCCATACAAAGTTCCATAAAAATTAACACCTAAAACCCATTCCCAGTCGCTTGCATCAAGATCCCATATTCCATCTCCTGTAACAGTACTAGCCACTCCAGCATTATTACAAAGGATGTGAATATTACCGAAGTCTTTAATAGCTTGTTCAGCAAGATAACTGACAGCATCTTTATCCATAACATCAACCTTTAAACCAGTGGCATCTACGCCAAGATCTGATATCTTTTTTACAGCACTATCTAAGGCATCTTGCTCTATATCAGCAAGTACAATGTTCATTTTTTCTTGAGCAAAACGTTCAGCTAAAGCATAACCTATACCACTGGCTGCTCCAGTTATAACTGCTGTCTTTCCTTCAAAATCTTGCATTAGTTTGCTCCTTCATAGTTAGTCTATATGGTAATTTTTTTACGATAATATTACCAATATAAATAATAAATATTACTTAAAATTATTCTTACTTAAGCTATTCATATTAAGACTCCCTCTTTTTTCAGCAGCTGTCTTTTTGTTTTTATACCACCGCTTCCTGTGTATCCTCCTATTGATCCATCTGAGGCTATCACTCTATGACATGGAACAATTATTGGATTTGGATTTTTTCCACAAGCATTAGCCACAGCTCTAGATGCTTTAGGTTTGCCAATGGCAATGGCTATGTCTTTATAAGACATAGTTTCTCCTTTTGGTATTTTTTTAATTTGATTCCAAACGTCAGTTTGAAAGGCAGTGCCATGCATTTTTTTCATACTATAAAAGTACCCTTGATTATTAAGGGTACTTAATGTTTGGTATTACAGGGTATTAATCAACAATAATAGGCTCCAACTGAAAACTTCGAATGAGTTTACTGTTATCACTGGACGAATCCCATAAAGGGGCATTAGGTTGCTCTAAGAGCCAGTCCTTCATCATTATTTAATGAAGCAAATGACTTGGCCTGATCTTCGGGTGTTTTAGAACACATGACAAATTGAAGATTATCTCTACCACCGATATTTTCTTGCCAAAGATCGACTTCCCAGCCATGTTTCTCAAAAAAATCACTGCTTGCTTTGAATTCTTCTATAACGTTAGAAAACATCCCTGAATTGGGTTTCCAGACATAGACTTCAACAACTCCTGCATTATTACACAATTGATCATCAATCAAGGTCATTGTATAAGATCTGACTGTTGATACTGTGCCTGATGCATAAAAACGAGTAATAAAGTCAGAAAAATCAGCTGAATCATAGGCCTTATCTTTTGCCCTTGCTTCCAATGAGTCATGAAAATCAACCCAGTGAAATTTAAATTCACCATCCTTACCAAAATTTTGTTGCAGTATTGTTGTATTTCTTCCAGCCGCTCTAGATAACTTAATGGCTTCTTCGAAAAGTTCGACTGCTTCATTCATATGTCCCGGTTTAACTTTATATTCCCAGACGTCAGCCTCGATGCTATAGACAGTAGAAAATGAAAAGAGGATTAGTGATGTCAAAAATAGCTTAATTTTCATAATACTTCCTTATTAAATAAATATTAATAAATACTATCAGATTTTTATTGCAAAATATTAATAACGATTAATGGGCAATCTGGTTAGAATATATAAATGCATTATTCAAGAAGAAAGTTCATTACCAACTCAACATCATTGCTGTCTCTAGTAGCAGCAACTAATGTTATTCCCAATCGATCACTGGCTAATACATTCTATGGTGCTGCAGATGGTATAGCCCGATTGCACTGGAATGAAAACCCATATGGACCGAGTAAAAAAGCAATCAGTTCAATGATTGAATCGACCTATGAAGGAGCCTACTACCCGGATCATCTGATTGGAATTCTAAAATCAATGATTGCTGAGAAACATGATATTGAGACAAATCAAATAGCAATCAGTTCTGGCTCCACTCAAGTACTGAGTAACTTATCGCAGATTATGGCAAGGACTAATCCCATACTGGGTATGGAGTTAGGCTGGGATACACATTTGCTTTCAGCTGAAGCCTCTGGAGGAAAGGTTATAAGACAGCCCAATGGAATCAATTTAGAAATAAATCTAGATGAGCTAGAATTGAAAGCTAAAAAAGGTGTTTCTGCTGTTTCAATTGTCAATCCAAACAATCCTACTGGAACTATCTTAAATTCTAAGGCTTTAATCGAAAGCGTTATTAGAATGTCTAAAACTACCTTGGTCATTGTTGATGAAGCTTATAATGAAATTACCAACAATCCAGATCAGAATACAATGATCAACTTGGTGAAAAAGGGTTACAACGTTGCAGTTTCAAGAACCTTTTCGAAAATATATGGTCTTGCAGGACAAAGAATTGGATATATTATTTCACAACCAGAGACGATTCAGTCAATTATAAAGAATGGCACCGGACATTTTTCAATATCATTAACCGGATTAGCAGGAGCAATTTCTAGCTACAATGATCAAGAGTTTCTTAATTATTCTAAATCAAAGATCATTGAAACGAGAGAGATGGTTAATGAAGCAGCTGCTTTGAATGGGCTCAGTATACTACCCTCTCAAACGAACTTTGTTTTTGTAAATATTGGTGATCTGAATGCAAACGAATTTCGTGATCAAATGAAAAAACATGGTATTTTGATTCAAGGTCAATATGGTAATTTTAGTCATTGGTCTAGAGTAAGTATGGGGAAAGTAGAAGATATACAACGTTACATTGATGCCTTACCAAGAGTTTTAGATACTTTAAGAAGTTAATCTTTAGTCGTTTCTTCTTGAGTTAGTTTATAGTCATCTGGAGCAGCAGCCCTAATGCCCTCAATAAATTGTTCCTGAAGAGATTGCATTGCAGAAATCCAGACATCAGGCTGAGACGATTTCATTTGAATATACTTCATGACTTGTTTATGAGGTGTTATTAAGAATTCATCGTTTTCAATTGCATGGATCACATCTTCTGCCACAACTTCAGGCTCTAATATACCGTCAATGCTGACAATGTCTTTGATCACCTGAGGCGCATCATTAACCATACTGGTGCTAACACCTTGAGGACACAAACATGAAACACCAATGCCTCTTTCGCCATAGGTGATTTTTAACCATTCTGCAAAACTTATAGCTGCAGATTTTGTAACAGAATATCCAGCTGAACCAATTTGTGTCAATAAACCGGCAGCGGATGCAGTATTAACTAAATACCCTTCTCCTTGTTTAATCATTTGTGGAATAAGATGCTTAGCCGCATAAATATGTGACATAACATTAACTTGCCATATTTTTTGCCAGTCATCCTCAGTGGTATTAATTAAACCTGGTGCTCCACCAATGCCTGCATTTGAGCAAAATATGTCTATTGAATTCATGTGATCATTACTTTTATTTATAATTTCTACAATCGATTCTTCATTGGAGATATCACCAACAATTGCTAACCCATTAACTTCACTAGCACTTGCTTTAAGAGCATTTTCATCAATATCAACTAACACGATAGAGTTTGCATTGTGATTTGAAAATGACTTAGCTAATGCCTTGCCAATGCCACTTGCAGCACCGGTGACAACAATATTTTTATCTTGAATTTTCATCTTGGTAATAAGTCTAATAGAATCTCATTGATTAAACCATCAGTGATAATAAAACTATGCATTATAAAGCTCAAACCATACTAATTACGTTTAATGATGAACATGAATTGGATTGTTATATTACTAGCGTTACAACAATGAGCCCAAGGATAGAATCCTAAGAAAATACTTAAGCTCTACTCAAATCTTTATACCTGCAAAAAGATAGAATAAAAACAATTAAATCAACTGCAAATACCATCCAGAGTGTTCGAGTATCTGGAGTACCATCTAGTGCAATGCTGACTATTCGACCAAAAACATAACTGCCACAAAGCAAAGCCACTATCAGGTAAGTAATTTTTTGCCATGGCTTCTTATATAGTGATATTAAGGACATAAAACCCAATAGAACAAAGAAACTATAATTTGCTCTTATTTCACTCAGTGAGATTAATTCATTGAGTGTAAATCCCACCAAGCCTGCTGCTGCATTTGGATTGACTAATCCGATCAAACCAAATCCCACATACTCCAAGCCTATTAGAGTTAAAAGTACTGTGTCTATCATTGAATTTTTCATTATGACCTCTTTATTAACTATACAGTGTAATCAATTATCTAGAAATTGAAAAATAATTGATGCTGCTTCACTAGTTTTTACATCTAAGAATCCATGACTCCAATCTTTCAGATCCATAATTCTCGATTGAGGATGTTGTAAATATTTCTGAGCTCTGGGTGTTAACTCATAGAGATCATCACCAGGATTGAGTATCAGCATTGGTGAATCAATTTTTGAAATTGCTTCAGCAGAATTATAATTAAAAGCAGCGTTATGACCCCACCAAGATATTTTAGGATTTATTAATCTTGCATGGAATGTTTCTGAAATATGCTCAATACTTCTGCCTTTCATACTCCAATGAAGGACTTCATTCCAAGCATCTTGAAGGTGGCTACCGTCTGATTTTAGAATTTTATCCTTATTTAAGTAATGTGATTTAAAGTCATTTACTTCTTCTTGATTGAATATCGGAGCCGATATAAGGATAACTTTATTGATGAGTTCTGGTTTTTTATTGGCAACCTCCAAGGCAATCTTAGATCCGGTATGATAACCCATTATATTTAATGATTTTATTTTCAAGTCTTCTGCAAAGTGAATCATTGCATCGGCATAATCTTCTATTGTTGGTGGTTGTAATGTTGGATCAGAATTACCAAATCCAGGTGTATCTATCGCAACTACACTTTTATTTATTGTTGCTGTTTCTGATAAAAAATTCTCATAGACGACACTCGAATAAGGACTCATATGAAAACAAAACAATGATTCATTGGTGTCAATATTGGGTAAAGATTGTCGATAATGAAGTTGACCATAAAGGCCATTAGAATAGTTCTTTTTACTCATTGTTACTTAACAAACAAGGAAATATAATTTCAACTTGATTTGTCATTAGGTACCTAGATTTTGGCATGTAGTCACCCATAGTATTTTCCAACTCTTTTTGCAATAACACACTTTGTATTGAATGTTTAAAACTTTTCTCTGCAAGCATATGTCGAAATTGGACAATAGTGACGTCCTCATCAAACATGCCATCGCCATCTTTAGCCATAGGCAACCATCCAAAACCACACTCTTTTATTGCATTTCTAGGTCTATCTTCTTCTCTACTCACAGCAATAGTATATGTTCCATCTGAGGCTAATGGGATTTCCTCATCATAGAGACAATCATTAACCCGAGTATTAACGAAGCTTTGGTTGGAACAAACAGACCAATAACGAAGCTCTCCAGATGTCATTAACTCATTGCCTTCAATAGTTTTTGGCACAACAGGAGCTTTACCTCTTATAATTAGTACTTTTCCATGCTTTCTGTTGATTATGGTTCGTATGTAATGATTGTCTGGGTTTGGGTAAAAACCTCCCTCACTTCTTGGTGCATTAGGATCAATTTCGCCCGTATACATACCTATAAGACTTTGCCGATCCAGTTGGATAAACCATTTGGGTGGATTGTAAGCTGGCCATGTCTCAGGCTTATTTTTTTGTGTAATAAGTTTCCTATATTGTCCTGGTGGAATGCCAAGAGCTCCTAAAGAGACGGTTAATTGTTGGCTGGAGTTTAATAAATCGCATGCTGAGTCTCCACGAAACTGATTGCCATTAGACAGTGTCAACACAGGAGTTGGGAGTTGTACCCCACCATCAGGTTCTTTCTCACTATCAGGCAGATAGATCCTATACACAATTGCTTGCTGTCCATTTCCATAACTGGGTGCATGGAGTTTATTCTCACTATCAATGCTTATCTATCTCACCAACTTTTCTTTTCTCCTTAGGTACCTCATTCAAAACTGTTACTTTATAATCTCTTTCATTCTCATATCTCTTATTTCCTGATATAAATGGATTAACAGATTCAGAATTGATTAGATAGTCTGCTAATGACTCAATGGGCCTGCCTTTTTCATCATAACTAATGAAAGACATATACCTAGAATGAGGATAGTTTCCTTCAATGGTTAATTCTGCGTCATTGGGTATTGTAAAAACAGCAGCCCAATAGAAAACATTTGCATCGGGATAAGCTAGATTGAGATATGGATCGGCACTCGCTGGTCCTCTTGACCAAAAACAATTACGAGGTCCAGGGATAGGATCTTCAGCCGCAATAGACAGATCCACTGAAATAAAAATAATAAATAAAATCAAGCAGTAATTTAGTTTTCATCAGTATCACCTAGTTTTTTAAAACTATCAGCAAAGGCTTGTTGGCGTTTATCTTTCCACTGAGAGTATTCTTCATACATTTGAGATGACTTAACTGCTACTTCTTCTTTAGTAAGACCTTCGTGATACCACTCATGGAATTGTTCACTTAATATTATTTTGTCAAATTTCATAGGATTCCTTTCTTAATAGATTATTTAATCATAGCAAAAGCTTATATATTTTTTACTGAATAGAAAAAATGTGAGTTTATCTAAAGCCTATTACACTAAATTTACCAGCTCCAATTCTTATCGGTATTGCAGTATTTTGATACCTTTCTCCATACCAAAATTCATGTATGCTTTTCATGGACTTCCATCTTGAGATTGCAAATATATCCTCGCTCCATTTTCCATGCAATACATCAATACCTTCAGATGAAGTTAAAACAACATAGTAGCTTTTTTGCTCTATCATGATTTCAAATAGTATTTCTCGATACTCTTCTATAACTTTAGGCTTAGAGACTGTACCTTCTATAATTAAACTTACATTATTTTCAATTGTAGCTGCATCATAAGAGGCAATAGTTGGAATTGGTTCATTTATCAAACCCTCATCAGGAAGGCCTTGAGCTATAAATGACGTAAGATTTTCTCTAAAATCTAATGATAATTTATTAAAAATACTTTGATGTATTTTAGAATTCCAAAATTTATTGACAACTTCACTTGATTCTTTCCATTTTAAAATCAAAGTTGAAGATGGAATGCTTCCAATTTCAAATACCACTACATTTGTCGATTTAACATGCCCTAATAACTCTGCTCCATTTAAAGATGCTATTTCAATTATAGATTTAAAATATTCATCTACATTTTTTATAGTCTCTGGTTTAACTTTTATAATAAGGTATGAAGGGTTGGGCATAATAGCCAATGGTTATTCTTAATCAG
>CALMWC010000011.1 GCA_937801655.1 uncultured Gammaproteobacteria bacterium | reverse complement strand
CTCATATCCATCCATGGCAACCATGGCATAAGAACAGTGGCTGTGAATAAGCTAGAAAGTGAAGTAACGCTTTGATCTAAAAATTCATCCAATGGTGCAAACATTGTTAATCGCTGGAACCTAGGTTCTGATAATCCAGGTGGGTATGAAGTTTGATTGTGCATCCAAACTGTTTTGGGGCCAAAAGTCCAATCTAAGATAAGAGGTTTATCAGGCATCTGATCAATGAAAGAAGTGGGCCTTGCTCCCATTGTAGATATATTCAACCCTCTACCTAAACTGGCTTTTCTAATATTGGGTAGAACTTGATTTACTTTCCCAGTAAATGGATTTTCATATTCTCGAATCATTTCATTGGAATCAATATCTCTAAAAAAAGTTAGCATATTTCCAAGAATTTCATAGGAACCATCTTCTTTTGAAATCACCTTATAGCTCTCCATGCCTTCAATATTAATCATTGGTATTGGTTGTTCTGAGCCTTTTTGAGCATAAAGGGTCCCATTGTAATGCCATGGGGTTTGATCAATCTCTCCTATATTAGATTGCATTCTCATTAAGTTAATTAAATTATTGAGTGGTAGCCTTAAATCCGGTACGTTTTGAGGAATATTACCATTCATGGCTCCTGATGATTGATTGCTTGCCAATAAAGTTGCTGCACCCAGTCCTAATAAAAAATCACGCCTTAGAATTTTTTCTGACATACCTCCCCTCTCCTTATATTTATCTTGATTCTATATGTTGAATGACTTTGTCTGCAAGAAATTCTGCCACTAATTGATGATCCTCTTCGACTCTCCACATAGACCAAGTCCCATTGTATTGTGACTGAGTTGGTTCTGTTTGACTTGGGGATCCTATGCTTGGATCGTACCCCAAGTGTCCATAATGTGAAACATCAAAAGCCAATGAAGGGTCCAGATCATTTCTTTTTTTATCCAATGCTGTTTGTCGCATAGGAGGGTAAGGCTGATCATTGTTACACCCTCCCATTTCAAAGCAGCAAGCTACTGTTACTGTGGGATCTTGCATACTCTTGCAATCAGGATTAACCCAAACACCCCAATAGTCTGCAAATGGGTGACCAATTTGAGGATAGGTTTTAAAATCCAATACATTGATTTTAATCCAATTCATGTAACCAATTTCTTTAGCAATTTGATTGGGGACTTCAACTAAGTTCAAAACTGAATTTTCCATAATTTGTGGAAAGACAATAACGATATGATCCACACCATTTTTTCTTAATTGATCCAATGCTTCCCAATATCGATACCCCCAATCTCCCTCTGGTCTCTCATTATTTGAATCGTAAAGAATATTATAACCAAGATTTTCACCTCTCATTTCCCTTGATCTCTCGATAGATGAGAAAGTGGATCCCCCTACTTTTATCTTTTCATTGTTAACCATATCTCCAAACCAGCCGCCTAATATATTTTCTGATTTCATTTCAGGGTATTTTTTGAGCAATTGTTTTTTAATATTTTTATTTAAAATCAAGGTGTCATTTATTTTTGGATCAAAGACTTCATTGAATGAAAGAATTCCATGATTGATCATCAATACACCAGTATTCATAATTGATACTTCACTGCTGAGTTCTAACTCAATCCCTTTGATATGAAAGTCAGCCAAACGAGTATCACTGATCACAGGGTTGGGGTTCTTCTTATAGTTAACCATAGGATTTGAAATGGGCTCCCCCAATGATCGAGTCCAATTCTTAGGCTCTGTAGGAAAAGATTTCAACATAAGTTCATTGGGATCGTTTACCCATTCTAGTGAAATAGAAGCTTTATTTGTTGTATTAAATTTCTCAATAATTTTCTTTGCTTCAATATAAACATCGAATGTTTTTGAAAATCTTGCGCCTGCTGTAGTCAAGTCAATCATAATTATTCGATCAACATCCAGCTTTAGCAGTCTTTCAACAGGGCCATCAATATCATAACGATCCACTTCACAATCATGCCATGATGGATCACCTGCACCACAATAATTAAGCCTTACATCATTACCAATCTTTGAATGATAGAGATTTCTTGGATTCACTAATTCATATATATCAGGACTGATCCAAGTCATCTTATCCACAATAAAATCCACCCCCATACTTTTTTCTTTATTTTGGAGTGACAAAGCTAATTGCTCTGTAAGAATTCTTTTTGATTCAGGGTAAGGGTCAACACCACCAATACGTTTAAATTCAAAAGAATATTTACCTAGTTCTTTAGGTGCATTCCCTGCTTTAAGAATTTGAGGCCAATATTCTGGATTCCATATTATTTGTTTGTAGACCGGACTATTCTGATCGTATGAAAAAATCTGCATGGTTGATTCCCAAGTTTCTTTTTCACCAAATGTTTCAAAACCCCCATGAGAAACTACTAAAACACCTATTCTTTCTCCTTGAACAGAATGATTTATTTGATCGCCATATTGAGTACAACTTGAAATAAAAAAAATTAGACCAATAGGAATTATCAACTTTAATTTGAGTGCAACTTTCACCTTTAAATTCACAAACCAAGTGCTCCTGGATTCATAATATTATTAGGGTCTAAAGATTTTTTAATGTCTTGCAAGGCTTTAGCAGCCTCGGCTTGTCTTCCATTCTGATATGGGTAACTCTTTCCAACCTGAAAATGAACAGCACCTAGATTTGAATAGATTTCTTGTACTCTAGTTTTCAGTTCAGCAATCAAGGCTCTTCCCTCTGGATTTGCATCATGAATTGGTAAGGTGTCCAAATAGTCTTGATCCAAATAAGTTTTATGATAAATCGATCGATCGTCTTTCCAATATAGAGCAACTTCATATAAAAAAGCATGCGTAGAGTAGGTTACAAACATAGTCCCTGCTTCAACTGAATGTTCTTCCATCGCCTCTTTCTTTTCTGCATAGAGTTCTTCTATACGATCATGCATTTTTTGCATTTTAGAAAATGGTAATAAGCCATGCATGGGGACCCAACGCTCGCCTTGCGGTCCCAAAATTGGATACAAAGGCATAAAAGGCATTGCACCCATAACAGTTGGAATCGTATTAGCAATCTCTGTTCCAAAAGGACTGACTACTTTTCTGGTTTGAGCCAGCTTGCTTTTAACTTCAGCTGTACTGTAACCTTCAGCAACAAAATGTGCTGAATAATCAAATCCAGTTAAAAATCTCTTTCCTGCTAATGCCATTTTTATCAATTGAATAATTGCTTCAAGAGGATTCCTAGCTGTTTTCAATACTGCAAAAGCTGCCCTGATTGAATCCATAAATGTTACTTTACCCAATTGGCCACGTTGTAATTTTGGATCCAAGCCCCAATTACTTGATATTGACTGTTCACGAGCGACAGCTGCCATTCCCTGACTCATAGAGTTATAATTCTTAAACCCAAAAGAACAAGTAAGAGTGTGTGATGGTAACTTAATCAATCTCATGGTTATTTTAGCTTTGACTCCTAATGCCCCTGCATCTCCAGAGAATATACCTGTTAAATCGGGACCATAGTTTCTAAAAAAGTGAGAGCTATTCTCCATTGATGATGATCCAGTTTTGATCATTTGACCATTGGCCAAAACAACTTCATAACATAAAATAGATTCTGGAGAACCGCCATAAATACCCGATCCCATACTCACACTATTTTGTGATGTTGATCCACCAATGGTTGCTTTCAACCCAGAAAATGGACCCCAGAATGGTGTTCTTAGGTTCTTCTCAGCCAAAGCTGCTGACATTTCAGCCCAAGTGACGCCTGGCTCCACAGTGATAAACATATCTTCTTCATTGATTTCCACAATCTTATTCAATCTAGAGGTATCAATAATAATGGAGTTTGGGTCTGTTGGAAGATAGGCATCGGTATAAGAAGCACCCCCTCCTCTGGTCACAATTGAAACTCCCAAACCTGAAGCTATTCTGACTGTTTCTTGAAGCTCATCAATATTCCCTGGTTGAACAATTGCTATCGGGATTTCAAAAGATCGGTAAACGTCCATCGAATAAAATTCGAGTGAATGATCATCAATCAGCACATGATTGTCACCTATAGCAGCTTTAAGCACCTTAATAACATCTTCTCTGTCTTCACTCATTCCTTATTTTCTCCTATTAATCAATGGACCACATAGATTGCTTATCAGACAAAAACTCTATCCTAGAATTCTCTAACAATAGGTTCATCTTCTTAGCATAGTTCTCTTTCCCATTGCCGTCCCAACTAAAAATTGTAATTTCTGTTTTAATATTTGCTAGATCGGGTTGAATATCATATCCGATAAGATCCTTTGCAACTAACTTCAATGCTTCGCCAGATTTTAAGGCATCGACTGTTCTTTCATGGACTATACTTGGATCAATATCAGGTTCTTTTTCTAAGGCATTAGATTCTTTTGCCTGATGCCATGGAAAAAATAATTCACTATCACGAATAAAATACCAGGCCTTTAATAAATGTTCTCCAAAAACAGAGGGAGATAAATCAGGTGCATAATGCTCTGAAAAATCTTCTCGTTCTTCTTTGTTGAGACACCAAGGATCTATCAACAATAATCTTTTAACATTCAAATCTGTATGCTGACTCAATAAGAGAGCAATTGAACTTGATACGCCTAATGAGGCGATCTCTATATTTTTTACTTCAAGTACCTTTAAAGCTTCAACAATCATTTGCATTATAGATTGAGGTGAATAATTAGTAAGATGAGTGAGACCAGTCTCGCCATGGCCTGGAAGATCAATGAAGATTTTTCGATACTTTGGGTTAAATCTGTCACTCAAATGAATCATGCTTTTTGAGGATTGAGAGAAATCATGCAAAACCAGCATAATTTCATCCGTTTCCCCACCATCGCAATAATAAAATAATGGCCCTTTTGAAGTCTGGACAAAATTCTTCCTACCATTATTCATAGTGCTATCTTCCTGATTCACAGGACCATTAAACTCATTGGAAAATTGTTTAAAGATTTCTTTTGCTCTGTCTTCCAATGAAGGAGTGTCTGGCAATAGTTCAATTGTTACACTTTTTGATAGTTTCTTTAATCGCCTTGGGTGCTCTGCAATTGGATCTCCTGCGTAGTTGAGCAGAAAGGTGGGGGTATTAATTTCTTGGATTCGCTCTCGGGAAGGATACATGAATGCTGCCTGATATGCGGTTTGAGATTCTGCAGTCGATCGCAATAGATCCAAGACATAAGGTTGCATAAATTCTGGATCAGGTAAATCAATATTCAATCTCACTTCTTTTTCTTTTTGGAACCAAGGAAAGAAGATTAATTGTTCCCTAATACGAGCCCACACCCAAGGCAAATGAGTGCCTTCTGGCGTTGGAGTAAACCATTGTGTGTAATGTCGAAGAATTTTTTCTTCCTCATCCGGTTCTAGAACCACGAGTCCATTCACAACTACTGCATTGCATAGATCAGGGTAGAGCCTGGCCATTTCTGCTGCAATAATAGCTCCAGTATGAAAGCCATAAATGCAAATTTGATCCAAACCTAGCGCATCAGTAAATTCTTTTAGAGCTTCTGCATACAGAGTTATATCTGGAGTTAGAGTTTCAATATAATCGGATAAACCAAAGCCAGGTGTATCGGGTGCAATCACTGTAAAATCAGTGGCAAAATCTTCAATAATTGTGGCTTTCTCAGCCGAAGAAGTTGGACTTTGATGCAACAACAATAGAACTGGACCTGCTCCAGAAATACGATAATGAACTTGTCTAGATTCTAGATTGACGAAACGTCTCTGAATGGATATATTTTCAATAAGCTGATACATGTTATCCTTTTATTATAACTTACTTATAGAGAAAGAAAGAATATGGCTATTATCCATAAATCCTTCCCAGTAGGGCCATTGCAGTGCAATTGTACCATCATTGGTGATACTGAAACTCATAAAGGTTACGTTATAGATCCTGGTGGAGATCCAGAACTTATTATGCAGTCTATTGCTGCAATGAATATATCCATTGAAGGTATTTTTCACACCCATGCACACTTTGATCATTTTCTAGCTTCGGCAGAAATTAAAGAAAAAACTGGAGCCTCTATTCATTTACATGACTCCGACCGATTTCTCTGGGATACCTTAGAAATGCAATGCAAATACTTCAATATTGAATACAAACCAACCCCTGCTCCTGACTTTAAAATAGAAGATGGTGAAGAAATGGAACACTGCTCAGGCACCTGTATCCATACTCCTGGACATACGCCTGGGTCTGTTAGTTTCTATTTTGAAAAAGAATTACTTTTAGTCTCAGGGGATACTCTGTTTCAAGGTTCTGTTGGAAGAACAGATCTACCTGGTGGAGATTTTAACCAACTCAAAGATTCCATCCAAAAAAAAATATACTCTTTGGATGGACAAACCATTGTCATCCCCGGTCATGGACCTAACACATCGATTGGGCATGAAATCGAATCAAATCTTTACGTACGATACAACAGTTGATTGATGCTTTGATGAAAATAAGATTCATATTTCTCTCCCTTTTGATTACAGCTTGTGGTGGTGGAGGCGGCTCTTCAGATAATTCTACAAGCACCGCTAAGATTGCACCCAGAATTACCAATTTAAGTAAAAGTTACGAGGTTTATGAAAATCAAAATGCTGCCTTTACCGTGACAGCAACTGATCCTGATTCTACCAGTCTCACCTATTCCATATCAGGCATTGATGCTTCCCAATTCACCATTGGATCCACAACAGGTCAGGTGATGTTTGCTAATAATCCTGATTTTGAGAACCCAAATGATGATAACGAAGATAACCAGTATGAATTCTCAGTTAGTGTTAGTGATGGGTCTCTAAATGATACCGAAAACTTCACAGTTAGCGTTTTGGATGATTATTCTGACAACCCAGATTCTGATCCAGAATGCAGTGTTTATATTATTGAAGGCGATATTGCGATCCCCAATACCGAGCAATGCACAATGTTTAGAGGTGGATTGCTTCGAGAATTCATTATCTATGTGCCTGAGTCCTATGCCTCTCAAACCTCCCCCGTCCCCTTACTGTTTAGCTTGCATGGTTATACCAGTAGAGCTGAGTGGAATTATGACTACACCGGTTTTCAAGATGTGGCTGATAATAATGGGTTTATTGCGGTCTATCCTCAAGGCTCTATATTTTCATCAACAGGAGAAACCCATTGGAATGTAGGAGGATGGACAACAGGAAGCACCACTGACGATATTGATTTTTTGAACAGCCTGATTGATTATCTTCCACTGAATTATTCAATTGATCTGAATCGTGTGTATTCAACTGGTATGTCAAATGGGGGGTTTATGAGCTATCACCTGGCGTGTAATTTAAGCACTAAGATTGCCGCTATTGCCTCAGTCACAGGATCCATGACAAACAAAACTTATAATGATTGTGATCCAAAGCATCCAACTCCAGTCCTGCAAATTCATGGGAAACTGGATGGAACTGTTCCATATGCTGGGAATTCTGGCATGAAACCTATTGAAGAGGTGATGGATTATTGGGTGAATTATAACGGTTGCAATCTCACACCTACCCAAACTCAATTAACAGATGTGAATGGCGATGGTTATGGCGGTACTCTCACCCAGTATATTAATTGTCTAAATACTGTCGGTGTAGAGTTGTATTTACTTGATGCGGTCGGTCATGAATGGCCAGCGATAGATGATGATGATGATTATGACATTCACTCGGCTGATGTGATCTGGGATTTTTTATCCAAATACAATATCGATGGTCTAATACAATAAACTAGTTTTCTAATTTAAATGTTGCTTTAAAAATCCTCTGATTATCTTGATTTTCTAGAAGAATAATCCCAAGATTAGAGTTTGTTATTTGAGAACTTTCCTTTAAAAACTGACCTGCTTGCAAGAGATCATCTGCACTGAAGACAATCATCAATCCTTGTTCATCCAAGCTGCTGTATTTATAGTCAATGTTGTTTATTTTAGAGGATTCTATTAATTCTACTTCAATGCTAGTCAAATCTTTCTTAGACATTTCACTTCTTGATGAATTAATAATCATTAATGCTGATTTTTTTACATACACATAATTATTCTTGGCGATTTGATATCGCTTCGAAGCCATAGTTGTACTAGAGATTATCCCATTTGTAAAACCTCCCACTATCAATAGAAATAAGAGAACAACCAATGCAAGTATTAGACGTCTCTCCCTATTGTTTCGTTCATTGATAAATTTTATTAAATTATTCATCGTTGTAAATCAGTTTAATTGTTCCATTGATACTGCCATCCAAGTTATTAATGTCTTCATCAATAAGTTTAACTTCCAGAGATTCAATCAATTTCATAAAAATGCCATACTTTACAGAAGATACATTTTTAAAATTTAATTCTACGGTTGAGGAGTCAACATTAACCCTCATAGTATTGATTAGTTTCAGATCAATTCTATCCAAGACCTTTAATATATCTAAATCCAATAGAACTTCAGTGGGTTTGATTTCTGAGGCTTTAATAATCTGGTCAATTTGTAATTTAGGATTAATCACTCTCTTTGTATTGGGGTTAATGGATTGAAATATTTCAAGAGTTGCCTCTTTATACTGACTCTCATATAACTTCATAAAGTAAATATTGAGATTGGGCAAAATCAAGAATGCTAAGACCAATCCAATTGAAACTATTTTTTCTAATCTGGATAATTTCAAGCGATTAAGGATGTTCTTTATAGAAAATTGATACTTAAAAAGATTGGGTATTTCTGAAAGGGTTAAACCCATTATGTTCTGGTGCAACACTTCCAGTGAAACAGAATCAAAAACAGGATTTTTAAAAATTGTCTTTATAAATGGTTCGTCAACTATATTGATGCATGTTGTTCTTAAAGTGGCTCTTTCTTTCTTTGCAATTGAAATATATTGTTTCAAATTAGAATAATTTGATGAATGACCTGTGCCATCTTCAAATGCAACAATAAGACGGTCATTAATTTCTAAAATTGATTCAGAAACGTAGAAATAATTTAGATAATGCTCTGGGAGAATAATAGGAGTGCACCCCAATGCATTTATTTTTTGATTGAATTCATTAATAATGTTTTTATTTACCAAATGAACCAGAGAATTCTCATGATGATAGAAAAATTTATTTTCTGAGACACTATTGATAATGATATCGTCATGTTCTGAAAAAAACCTTGCTTTGAATTGCTCCATCGTTTCATTTTCATTTCTTGTTAATGAAAAACTATGGACTAAATAAGAAGGTATAAAGAAATACAATTTACTATTGCCTTCTATGTATTGATCAAGATCTGTGAATGAAACCCTAGAATTACTAATCAATTGAGAGTCAATGTATTCATACAAGTCTATTTCTTGTTTACTCTCTGTGAGATGTATGCAATATGTTTTCATCATAATTTAGTCAGTTTATATACCATTATAAGATCGAAAAATAATGGATAGCTTATTATTATTATAATTCATTAGGGTTTGTGAAGTGGCATTGAAATCTGCATAACTGACTTCAGTATCAAGAAACAACAGTTGACTATTAAAACTGATTGGAATGTTTAAATTATCAAAATTGATATTAGGATAAACACTTTTAAGATCTGAAATCGATTTAAACCCACTGTATGGTATTGCATTAAGAATTTCTTCCGCCTGATCAAGACTCAAATCTGGTATTGCAGCTGCCAATAAAAAAATATTATCAGCCCCTAAAAAATTAATATTAATGGAGTATTCATCTAGATGTGGAATGACACAAAAATGCTCTTTGATGACACGCCAGTCAAAGTATGCACTGGCAGGCAAATTTTTGATTTCGGATAAATGATAAAAATATCTCTTGGAAGTAAACTGTTTGGAGTCGTTCATTGGACCAATATAAAAATAATCTTCTAGGCCATTTGATCTGGGCTCATCATCAATATCAATCCAATCAATGATTTGATCGGTTAAAGCATCTATGGCGCTTGCGTCATAATCCAATAACTTCAGATATCGTTCAAAAGCATAGATAGCTTTCTCGTTTAGAACATATTTTTCTTTTTTGAAATCAAGTAAAGCATTGATATTAAAGCAACTAGAGGCATCCTTTAGTATTGCTTGGAGCGTTCCTTTTTCCAGTTCAAGATAGATAGGATCACTGAACAGTGTCTGATTTTTTGCAGTATGCACTCTATTAAAACGAAAGTGTTTTTTTATCTCTTTAATGGCTAATGTCTCAATATTAGCCATGTATTGAATAGCATCATTTTGAAAATCCACATACCCTTCTCTTTTAGAAGAAAGAAAATAGTACTTCCCAATAGAAACACTAATCACAGACAACATTAAAACGATCAATAAGACCGATATAAGAACAATGCCCTTACTGTTCATAAACATTTTCAATATTGGGAGACACAATCCATTCCAATGATTTATTATTCGAAGACAAATTAATTCGAATTAAACGAGGTATTTTTCCAGATGTAATGGGATCCTTAGGCCAATAATTACTCCATTCATTGCCATCTGAAAAACTCAAATTTAATTCATCAAAATTATCAAACAATATGAACTCAAAATAATCTTCTTCCATATAAGGATTATCAGAAAAATATTGCCTTCGATAAAAAGAACCGTTCTCATAAAAATATTCAATTCTCTTAACCAGTGAATTTTGTAATGTGCCAGACTCCACCAATGAACTAAATATCATACTTCTCGAACCCTCTATTGATAAAAATGTTGCATCATAATCTTCGCCATAAAAACTTCTCATGGGAACATTCAATGATTGCCTGAGATCTCTTCGAATGATGCTTGAAGCAAGATTAAATTTTTTTACCTCATCCAATGATTTGAATGTTGACTCTCTTATAGTCAGAGACGATTGCAGGATATTAGTTGAAACAAGTGTAATGATGGTAATAATAATCACCGAAATTAAAACCTCAATCAGAGTAAATCCTTGGGTATATTTTTGCTCATCTTTTTTCAATAAAACCCTCTCTTATAAATATTACTTGCTGGCTTTTTGCATTTTTAATCTCAATAGAATACTGAGAAAATTCCTTTGAAATGGATTGTGTTTCTTCTTCCCATAACCAATCTTTTCCATTCATATTGATAATTCCTCTTCTAGGTCCATCCATCAAAGGGGGGTCTATAGTATTCATTAATGCAACCCTATTATTTGCAACTTCCCTTGCTATCACCCTCTCAGTAAGCTGCAAAGAAGACAATGAGGTTGATGTAATAAATTGATAAACTGCAATCACTGAGGTGCTCAAAATGAGAAGAGCCACAGCAACTTCAAGAAGACTGAAGCCTTCAGATGTCTTTAATTTCTTTTGTAATCTTGCCATTCTGGCTAATGTATATTTCTATCATAAAATTACCATCTGCGATATAAATAATAGCCCCTGAATTTTCGCCCGATGGATAAAATGTTATTAATGGATACTCTGAAAGATCATCCTCCAAAACAATACGTCGACCGTTTGATTTTCGTATCATAAATCCATCTTTCGTTCTGGCTTGAGTTAAATTAAATTCATCTATGAATATTTCTTCCAACAACTCTTCATTCTGATTAATGGCATAGAATTTACTGCCATTGCTGCTTGCAAACCATTGAATGCTTTTGCCCCTAATTATACTTTCCTCCGCAAGGACTTTAAAATTACTCTCGATTGGATTTTCTTTTATTTTTATGAAATTTAAAATAGAGGTATTTAAAAAAATATAAGTGGATGTGACTCCTATAATGCATAACACCATAAGAAGTTCTATTAGGGTGAAACCAAGTCTATTTTTTTTGCCAATTACCAAGATCTGCATTCTCTCCTTCTCCACCCTCTATGCCATCCGCTCCATAACTGAAAAGATCATATTTACCATATTGACCAGGGATTAAATAAAGATATTCATTGCCCCATGGATCCTCAGGAACATAGCCTGACAAATAACCATTTTCTGGATAAAGATTTGGATTCCTAATATCAAGGGGAGGTTTTATTAAGGCCTCTAACCCTTGATCTATAGTAGGATAAGCAACATGTTGGAATCGATATGTCTCCAAACCTTTTTCTATTTGTGATATATCGGCTCTTACTTTTTCAAAGTAAGCTCGTTGCAAAAAAGGAGCCACATTGATTGCAACAATCGTTGTCAATATCCCAAGAATAACAATCACAGCCATTAATTCGATCAATGTAAATCCTTTATTATATTTTTTCATCATTAAGATATAGCTATAGCATTCATTTGCATTATTGGTATTAAAATTGCTAGTACAACCAGCAAGATAAAGCCGCCCATAATAATTATGACAGCGGGTTCTAATATGGATAATACCATAGAGCGACTGGTTTCAATCTCAGACTTCATAAATTGAGATACTTTATTGAACATTTTAGTTAAATTTCCAGACATGTACCCACTGGACACTAGCTGTATAAAAAGATCTGGGAAAATGTTTGTCTTCTGAAGTGAGGCCACAAAATCTTTTCCTTCCGAGACCTCTTTATTAGCAACACCAATGATCTCTTTTAGGTAAAGGTTATTAAACACCTTAGAGGCTTCTTCCATTGAAAGATCAAGATTAATTCCCGAATCCAACAATAAATACATTGTGCTTGAGAAACGCTCAAGTTCCGCTTTCAAAATAAAATCACCAACAATAGGAATCGATAAGAATCTTTTATGCAATAGAACTAGTTTTTTTGGTTGTAACTTAATGCGCTTGTATAAAAAAAGAAGAGCCAAAGATCCCATCATCATCAGAATAAGAATCAAAGGCATGTTATTAGAAATTGATAATAGTGTTCTTGTAAGCAAGGGTAATTCTACCCCCGCTCTTATAAATTGACCGATCACTTCAGGCATAACAAATGCTAATAATGCTGTGATTACAGCTAGTGAAAAGACTATTAATATTATTGGGTATGTTAGTGCCGATATGACCTTCTGCTTGATACTTTCAGATTCTTCCAAGTAGTTTGATAAATTATCAAACATTAATGACAATTTGCCCGAAGCATCTCCTGCGGTTATCAAAGCGGTATAGGTATTAGAAAAGATGGTTGGATAATTCATCATTGCCTGTCCCAACCTCTTGCCTTGTATAACCTGATCCCTAATATCAAACAATACATTTGCTAGCTTCCTGTCACTTACTTGATCGGCTGTAATTCCTATTGCTTTATCAAGAGAAATATCTGAATCAAGCAGTGTTGCGAGTTGTCTAGTAGCAATGGATAGAGTTTTTGATTTAATTTTAATTTTTTTTGAAAATGTTTTAGAGGTTTCAAATACTTCGATTGGAGTTAAATTGAGATTTTTAATCAATCTTCTGGCCTCCCTTTCAGAAGCAGCATTAATAAACCCATCCTTTTTTTTACCCAGGGAATCAAAAGCAATGAAGTTAAATGCTGGCATCTTCTTTTTGTGTTCGAATCCTGAGTAACTCTGCAGAGGAAGTAAGCCCATTAATAATAAGTTCTTTTGCTAGCTGATCAATAGACTGATTATCAGTAAAAGCATATTTACTAATCTCTTGTTCAGAAGCAGACTCATGAATCATACTTTTTAATTTTGAATCTATTTGAATTGATTCAGCGATAGCAACACGACCATAATAGCCGCTGCCTTCGCATTGATCGCATCCTCTGGGTACATAAACAATGGTGTTGTCTTCAAGATGAAAATTCTTTGCCATCCCAATAGTCATTTTCTCAGTGGTTTTACAATTATTACAAAGTCTTCTAATCAATCTTTGTGAAATGATGGTTTTCAGACTTGAGGCCAATAAAAAAGACTCAATGCCCATATCCCTCAATCTAGTTATTGCTCCAACAGCACTATTGGTATGAACTGTGGACAAGACCAAATGGCCTGTTAAGCTCGCTTGAATAGCAATTCTTGCAGTTTCATCATCACGAACCTCGCCAACCATGACTACATCTGGATCCTGTCTTAACATTGATCGTAATCCAACTGCAAAATTATACCCTGTCTTAAGATTAACTTGAGTTTGACCTATTCCCTTGAGGGTATATTCAATAGGGTCTTCAACAGTCAAGATATTCTGTGATGAATCACTCAAGTACCTTAAACCTGCATACAAAGTTGTTGTTTTTCCAGAACCAGTTGGGCCTGTGACTAAAATAATACCTTCCGATGCCTTGAGTGTGGATTTATAATTTTTAAGTGTATTTTCATCTAAACCCAAATCCTCAATATTAATTTGTGCCGATTGCTTATCGAGTAGTCTGAGAACAATTCTCTCTCCATAGGATGAAGGGAGAGTTGAGACTCTGACATCAACATTCTTGCTCCCCATGGATAAAGAAACCCGTCCATCTTGAGGCAATCTTCTTTCAGAAATATCCAACCTGGAAATAATTTTCAACCTGGAAATAACCAAAGGAGCAATTCTTGCATCTTGTGACAAAATTTCTTGAAGTATTCCATCAATGCGATAACGAATCACAAATTGATTTTCATACGGTTCAAAATGTATGTCCGAAGCTCTCTTTTTTATTGCTTGACTGATTACCCCATTGATCAGCTTAATAATAGGGGCATCATTATGGCCACTGAGTAAATCCTCGGTGGGAGCTATACTGTTAGCAAAAGACTTAAGATCAAAACTATCATTTAGTTCATCAGGAGAAAATGTTGAATCCTGATCCGTAGAGAAAGTCTTTGTTAATAGGGTATTGAAGAACTCAGCATCACAAATTTCTATTTCAAAATCTCTTTCTAAATATCTGACAAGCTCATAATAAGTATGAAGTGATATCTCATTTTGAGAAAATATCTTGCATCCTTTATCTTCATCCAAAGCAATTATATTTCTGCTTTTTACAAAGTCATATGGCAGTAAACTATTCATTCAAATAAATTAGATTATCAAGAAGAACTATTCTTCTTGATTGGTTGTTTTATTAGTAAGATCAATAATTTTTTCTCGCTCTGCGTTCAACATTCCCTCGGCTTTAATGAAATTATATTTCTCAAGAGAAACTTGGTTTATGGTATTGGAATCAGCCAATATTGTTGGTCTTAAAAAAACAATGAGATTTCTTCTCACTACTTTTGTTGAAGTGCTTCTAAACAATCGCCCCAGAAGTGGTATTTTACCAAGTACCGGGACACTATTGACTGTCTCCTGAATATCATCATCGATCAAACCGCCCAAAACAATTACTTGATTGTTATCCACTAATACTTTGGTCTCTATGGTTCTTTTATTGGTTATTAAATCACTAGTGCCTGAAATGGAACCAGAAACTCCTGAGACTTCTTGTTTTATATCTAAGATCACAGAGTTACCTTCATTAATTTGAGGTGTAATTGACAACTTAATACCTACCTCTTGGCGTGAAGTTGTTCTGAAGGGATTAGAGTTATTGGAACCCAAACTTTCTCCCGTTGTAATAGGAATCTCCTGACCAATTACAAGATTTGCTGGCTCATTATCCATTGCAATAATCGAAGGTGTTGAAAGAATGTTTGAGTCCTGATCTTCAGCAATCGCATTGATGATTCCTATAAAACTATCGCCATTTTTATTAAGATTACCGAAACCTGCAATCAGCCCTTGAGTATTCAATAGTGAGGCTGTTGCCAGACTGCTCAGTGTTGCATTGTCTCCTCCTTCCACAGCATTCCCAGCAATCGCTAACAAATCAGGGTTTTGACTCCCAGGAAATCTTGTCACACCAATAGGAAGGCTACCGCCATCGGATTTAGTGAAGATTGTTTCAACTCCCAAGTTCTTTGCCGCAGACTCTGATAGCTCAACGATAATAGCCTCAACCAAAACTTGAGCTCTTCTGATATCAATTTTTGCTACTAGGTTTCTTATGAGATCCATATTTGAATCTTCGGAAGACACAATCAGAGAGTTGGTTTTTTCATGGAAGGTAATGACAGGCTTTTCTGTGTCTGATTCAGTAATAAAACGTGCAGATACTGTATTAATAATCGCAGCAACTTCATCCGCTTTAGCGTATTTAAGATAAATAACAGCCACGGATCCATCATTCTGTAAATCTTCATCCAGCATTTCCAATGTTTTCTCAATATTCTTAGTAACATTTAGATTGGCTGAAAGAATGACAGAATTAGACTGAGCAAATGGGATAGCGACAAAGTTATTAATGGTTGGATTATTCTGTAACTTAAGCTTTTCTAGAATTCTGACTGCCTCAATCGATGAGAGGTTATCAAGCTTAATAATTGAAATTAAAGCAGAATCATTGGCATCCAGTTCATTGAGTATTGCTTCAATCCGATTGACATTACTCTTACGATCAACGAGAAGTATGGAGTTAATCGAAGGAATACTGGAAAGATGCGATTGCCTTCCAGTAATTGGTTTAATCATTGGAAGAATTTCTCCAGCACTCCTATTTTGCAATAAAATAATTTTAGTCATGAATTCAGCATCATTGGATGCTGGATTGAAATCTCGTGTAGCTTCATTTTCAGGAACGATTCGAACAATATTACCTTCCGTTATAGCACTAAAACCATTGACTTGAATTGTTCTTAGATAAACCTGCCAAACTTGTTCTTGGTCCAGCAGTGAATCAGAATAAATTGTGACTTTACCTTTAACTCTCGGATCCAAAATAACGGTTTTCTTTGAAAACTTAGCTATATCTTGAGTGATTTTTCTAAGATCAACATCATCGTAATTCAACAAGTAACTCTCTTGTGCTATAGCTGAAATAGACAACAAAACTGCAATCAATAAAACAAATTTTGTGCTAATGGATGAACTTTTCATTCGGTTAAGTTATTTTCAATTTGATAGTCTTTACCCAAATAGCTGAAGTTAATATTGTTTTTATTAACGCTAGTGAGTAAATACTTATTCTCCAATAAGTCTCCTTTTTGAATAACAAATTCTTGGTTGTTTCTTTTCACAATTACAGAAGAATTTAAACCCCTATTATCTAATCTAAAACCTACCAGTTCATAATTAAAATTAGAATCTGTTGAGGTGTTTATTTGTGAATTTGAAACTTGGATACTTGAAAGCTCAGTTGGATTAATTCTACTCAAATCTATAGCTGATATATTGGGGTACAGCATAATATTATTTATCGTAATTACAGCCATAACGATTGCAAAAAATGAAAGTAAAAAAATTATAATTTTCTTCGTTTTAATAATGTTCATAGAATTCTAACTTGATGACAAAAAGAAATATTTAAAGATAGTATTACAACTTTTTTGCATTAATGGTAGGAATATCAATTTAGGTTTCATTGTTATAGAAAGATGGAAAACCTTAAGATCAAATAATAGGTTATGGCAGCAAAAGCCAACCCAGTTCCAAGGGGTATTTTTCTTCCAGATTTTCTTTTATTAAGTGCAAATAATAAAAGTGAAGCAGAGGAGCCCATTAGTAAAATAGGGCCCAAAGAAAATAATCCAAAAATACTGCCACACCCCGCAAATAGAAGAAAATCCCCCCCTCCAATCCCTTGCTCCTTTTTTAACCAATGGAATACAGCGTTAATAAGCCACAAAGAGCCATATCCAATGATCATGCCTAAAAGTGATTCTTCAAATGAAGTGAAATAATTAAAGCCATAATTTAGGACCAAGCCTGCAACTATTAGTAAGACATTGAGTGAAATGGATAATAAGAAATACTTATAATCTAAAACCATTTGAGTATAGAGAATGGAGAATAAAACAAAAACAATAATGCTATTTATACCTATTGGAACACTGAATAATATGGCTATCATAGTCAACAAATGAATAACTTCATTTAATGGATATGAAATCTCTATCTTTTCTTTACAAAAACTACATGTCCCCTTGAGATAAATGTAACTAATAATTGGAATCAACATAAATGGTTTCAAGCGACTCTTGCATTTAGGACAAAATGATCTTGGCTTGAATAAATCAAGATTCTGATTGCTATCAATCAATGGGAATCTATAAATAAAAGTATTAACAAAACTTCCAACTGATAAGGCAAATAAAGTGAGTAGAATGGATAATTCTAAATTCATTCTTGTTCTATCTTTAAATTATTCTCTTTGGATAGGAGTAAATATTAAATCGTTCTGAGTTCAGAAAACCAACTAAGGTAATTTCATACTCCCAAGCGGCCTCAATTGCTAAACTTGAAGGCGCACCAATTGCTACTATCAAAGGAATACCTGCTAACGCTGATTTATGCACTAACTCAAAACTGGTTCTACCACTCAGCATTAAACCAAAACTAGAAAGCGGTAATGCATTTTCATTTATCTGCTTGCCAATTAATTTATCCAATGCGTTATGACGACCCACATCTTCAAATAAACTGAGTATCTCTCCCTTAATGTTAAAAAGAGCCGATGCATGAAGTCCACCGGTGATACCAAATGCATCTTGCTTTTGTCTTAGTTTCTTAGGGAGCTGCCTTAATATGGATTCGTCAATTGCTAGACTACTCGCATTGCTATCCATCGACTGTATCTTAGAGATGCCTTCCACCATTGAACTGCCACAAATACCACAGGATGAATTAATATAAAAATTTCGAATCTTATCCGGATCGAGTTGCACAGACTCATTGAGTTCAATCAATACAGTATTCTCTAAATTAGAATCATCGTCCAATCCATCATTTCTGGATACCTTGATAATATCGTTTTTATTACTGATGACACCTTCAGAGAATAAAAAACCCATTGCTAACTCAAAATCATTGCCAGGGGTTCTCATTGTAATAGCAATATTTTTATTGGACCTTGATGCAGTGGGGCCAAAGCAGAGACTAAATTCCAATGGCTCCTCAATAGCAACCTCATCCGATATTTCTTTAACAATACCTTCAGTATTTTTATGAACAGTAATACGAGTTGATTTTTTCAAAGATTAAAAACCTTAATATTATGCATCAACTTCAGGCAACTTATAATCTTTGTACTCTTGCCTCAGTTCAAATTTCTGAATTTTTCCTGTGGCTGTGTGTGGCAATGATTCTACAAACACGACATCATCAGGAATCCACCACTTTGCTACTTTACCGTCATACCATTCCAAGATCTCTTCTTTAGTAACCTCTTCGCCTTCTTTGAGTTGCACCAATAAGAGTGGTCGTTCTGTCCACTGAGGATGATAAACACCAATCACTGCAGATTCTGCTACTTTGGGATGATCTGTGGCTGTGTTTTCTAAATCAATTGAGCTGATCCATTCACCACCAGATTTGATCACATCCTTGGTTCGATCAGTGATTGCCATGAAGCCCATTTTATCTATAGTAGCAACATCACCTGTTTCAAACCATCCATCCTCCTCAAGAGTGGTTCCAGGTTCAGCTTTAAAGTAGTCACTTAATACCCACGGTCCTCTGACTTTGAGACTGCCAAACGCAACCCCATCCCAAGGGAGTTCATTGTTTTCGTCATCGGTGATCTTCATCTCAACACCATAGACTCCTCGCCCTGCTTTTAATTTAGCTTCAAGCAGTTCTTCTCCTTCTAAACCCTCCATACCAGGCTTAAACATATTCACTGTTCCTAATGGGCTCATTTCAGTCATTCCCCAAGCAACATGAACGTCGACATCATATTTATCCTTCATTTCTGTAATAACAGTCGATGGGCAAGCAGCGCCTCCAACATAAAGACGTTTAAGAGTGGCTACTGATTTTCCTGTTTCATTTAAATAGGCAAGCAAATTTAACCATACTGTAGGCACTCCCATAGAAACGGTTATGGCTTCTGTTTCGATTAAATGCTGAAGTGTTTCACCATCACCCATCTTTGCTCCTGGAAGCACAATTTTAGTGCCAGTCATTGGACCCACATAAATTGAACCCCAAGCGTTCACATGGAACATGGGGACGATAGGTAGAATACAATCGCTTGCTGATACTCCAAAGACATCCGGCATCGCTTGAGCGTATGTGTGTAAAATAGTAGAGCGATGATGATAAAGGACGCCTTTTGGATTGCCTGTAGTACCGGATGTATAGCACATAGAACATGGGGTTCTTTCATCCAAATCGGGCCAATCAAAATCACTTGTCTCTTGAGCTAAAAGAGTTTCATAGCATAGCAGTCCAGGAAGAGAAGACTCTGGCATCTGCTCCTCTGATGTGAGCACAATAAAATGTTTAGTGATTGTCAGTTGGTCTTGAATATTCTCTAAAATAGGTACAAACATAGGGTCACAAAAAATAACTTGATCTTCTGCATGATTAATAATGTAGACCAGCTGTTCAGGAAATAATCTTGGGTTAACGGTATGACACACTGCACCTGAACAAGAAATAGCATAATACAACTCAAAATGTCGATGGTCATTCCAAGCTAGAGTCCCTACATGGTCACCAAGAGAAATACCTAAAGAATTTAGAGCATTAGCTAATTGCCTGGTTCTCGTAAATGCCTCTTTATAAGTGTATCTAAAGTTTGGGTTATCAGAGGAAACAGAAACAATCTCTCGTGTAGGAAAATTTCTTTCAGCATGCTCCATTAATGAAGTAATAGTAAGAGGTGTATCCATCATTAAGTCTTTCATTGCAATTTTCCTTTCATCTTTAGTTTCATACTAATTTAACCTCCTATGTAATACATTTCTACTTTCTCTTTGCTTGGATCATTTTTATTAGCTAATCGAAGCTCACTATAACGATCTTCTCGTTTATTCCAGATCTCTATAATTTTAGACTCAATTTCATCATTACTCATACCTTCTTCGAGCCAAGCTCTCAGATCAACGCCTTGTGAAGCAAATAAGCAATTATAAAGTTTGCCATCAGATGAGAGTCTTGCTCTTGTACAATCACTGCAGAAAGGCTTAGTGACTGATGAAATGAAGCCGATCTCGCCTTGTCCATCATCAAATTGATACCTTGATGCAACCTCACCTTGATAGTTCTCATTGATTGGTGCTATTGGCCATCGTTCAGATATCATCTTAATTATTTCTTTGCTAGCTAGAGTTTCTTCCTGTTGCCAATGATTAATATTGCCTACATCCATGTATTCAATGAATCTTAAAATAATGGATTTTGATCTAAAATACTCAACCATTTTTAAAATATTTTTATCATTTACACCTTTTTTAATAACTGCATTAACTTTAATATTTTTAAAGCCAGCCATAGCTGCCTCATCAATACCTTTCAGAACTCTTTCCAAGGAACCTCTTCCACCAGTCATTAGTTTAAATTCGTCGGCATCAATTGAGTCTAAACTCACAGTAATGCGATTCAATCCAGCAGCTTTTAACTCATAAGCATATTTGGATAAAAGAACTCCATTCGTAGTAATAGCAATGTCTTCAACGCCATCAATTCTCGTTATATCGCCTATTAGATCAGTAAGATTGACTCTCAATAAAGGCTCTCCACCAGTGACTCTAATTTTTTGAACTCCCAATTTCACAAAAATTCTAGTCAATCGATTTAATTGTTCAAAATTAAGACGATCCTTAGAGGCTAAAAACTTGAAAGCAGAATGGTATTTCTCTTCAGGCATGCAATATGTGCACCTGAAGTTGCATCGATCCATAACGGATATTCTGAGATCTTTTAAGGGTCTACCTAAGCTATCTCGAATAGGTGTCAGATATGAAATTTTCTTTGTTGTCATAAAGCTATTATAAATTAAAGAGCAGCAAGAATAGTAGCTGGATCTTTAAATTTATAATTATGCTCTTTTGCAACAGCTTCAAGGGTGAGCTCACCATTGCAGACATTCAATCCCGACCTTAATCCTTCGTCTCTAGTTAATGCTTCCTTGAATCCAAAATTGGCTAATGTCTGTACATAAGGCAACGTCGCATTATTTAAAGCATAGGTTGAAGTTAGTGGCACTGCACCTGGCATGTTAGCCACACAATAATGCAGAATACCTTCTTCTGTATAAGTAGGATTGGAATGAGTCGTTGCATGACTGGTCTCAGCACAGCCTCCTTGGTCGATAGCAACATCAACGAAGACTGAACCTTTTTTCATTTTTAACAGTAATTCTCTGGTCACAATTTTTGGTGCCGAAGCACCGGGAATAAGAACAGCGCCTATCAATAAATCTGCTGCACTAATAAATGTTTCATTGTTTTCTTTATTTGCAATAACAGCATTTAAGTCATCGCCAAAAACTGTCTCTAGGTAATCCAGACGCTCTGCTGATTTATCTAAAACTGTAACATTAGCCTTCATCCCAATCGCAATCTCAATGGAATTAAGTCCTACTACACCGCCACCAATGACAACCACATTTGCAGATTTCACACCAGTGACACCGCCAATAAGAATACCAGAACCGCCTTTGGCTTTTTCTAAACAACTGGCTCCTGCTTGAACTGCCATTCTGCCAGCCACCTCACTCATCGGAGTTAACAATGGGTATGAGCCATCCTTACCCTTAACCGATTCATAAGCAATGGCTTTTGAACCAGAATCAAGCAAAGCTTTAATTTGTTCTGGATCTGGGGCCAAATGAAGATATGTGAATAAAATTTGATCTTCATTCAATAAAGCGCATTCATCCAGCTGAGGTTCTTTGACCTTAACGATCATGTCAGCTTTTTCAAATATCTCTTCCCGAGTATCAATAATGATTGCACCATTGTTTTGATACTCTTCATTGGTTTTACCAATGCCAAGGCCGGCATCGGATAAAATCATAACTTCGTGTCCATCATCCGTGATGACTTTGACACTCTCTGGTGTTAATCCAATTCTGTATTCATCGGGTTTAATCTCTTTAGGTACCCCTATTAACATTGTCTTCTCCTATTCAATTACTGGCATTGAAAGATCTAATTTGCTCTCTTCTTTAATGTCTGGCCATCTTGTCGTTACGGTTTTTATTCTGGTGTAAAATCTTATGCCTTCTTCTCCATAAATATTGGAGTCACCATAAATGGAATCCTTCCACCCTCCAAAACTATAAAAAGATAATGGAACTGGGATAGCCACATTAATACCAACCATTCCCACTTGCACTCTATTAACAAACTCTCTCGCATAAGATCCTTTTGAAGTGAACAGTGCAACACCATTGCCAAATTGATGATCGTTTGCCAAAGTAATGCCTTCTTCAAAATCTTTCACTCTCACTACAACTAAAACTGGCCCAAATATCTCTTCCAAATATATTTTCATATCTGTTTTTACATGGTCAAACAAAGTAGGCCCTATAAAAAACCCAGGGTTTTCAGAGGTAATGGGATGCGACCGACCATCAAGCACTAGTTCAGCATTGGAGCTAACTCCATCTGCAATGTATTGTAAAACTTTCTGCTTATGTTCAGCAGTGATCAATGGCCCCATATCATTTTTATCATCATCTCCTGGCCCAACATTAAGAGCATTGGCTTTTGTGACTAATAAATCTCTTAATTGATCCGCAATAGAGTCCACTGCAACAACAACTGAGATAGCCATGCATCTTTCACCCGCTGAACCATAAGCGGCCCCAATAATGGCATTCGCGGTTTGCTCCATATCAGCATCAGGCAATACAATCGCATGATTTTTAGCGCCACCTAAAGCCTGCACTCTCTTACCATTTGCTGAGGCCTTGCTATGAACATATTGTGCTACTGGCGTTGAGCCAACAAAACTAAATGTTTTAATTTCTCTATGATCAAGAATGGCATCGACCATTTCTTTGTCCCCATGTAACAGATTAAAAACACCATCTGGCAATCCTGCTTCTGTCATGAGCTCGGCTAACTTCATCGCACATGATGGATCTTTCTCTGATGGCTTGAGAATAAAAGTATTGCCACACATGATTGCAATTGGAAACATCCACATCGGAACCATCGCTGGGAAATTAAAAGGTGTAACGCCAGCACAGATTCCTATCGGCTGTCTAGTGCTGTAGCAATCCACACCTGTGCCTACTTGTTCACTGAACTCTCCTTTCAAAAGATGTGGTATACCACAAGCAAAATCAACAACCTCAATGCCTCTTTGTAATGACCCTGCTGCATCAGAAAGGACTTTTCCATGCTCCAAATTAATTAATTGAGTTAATATCTCACGATTCTCTTCAAGCAATTGCTTGTATCGAAACATGATCTGAGTTCGTTTAGTAAGCGATGATTTTGACCAAACAAGAAAAGCATTGCCAGCGGAAACAACTGCTTTCTCTAAGTCCTCCGCATTGCCCATGGGCAATTCAGCAATAACTTCACCAGAAGCAGGATTAAAAATTTCACCTTTACGATCCGAGCTTGAAGACTCATAAGCACCATTAATCCAATGATTGATAATTTTCATAGTAGTAATAAAGTTTTAGTCAATTAAATCCAGTGACTCTTTTACTGTATTAATGACAGTTCGAATCTGTTCTTCATTGGCAATCAAGGGGGGGCATAAAGCTATATTATCTCCAGTGGTTCTAACAAGAACTCCTTTCGCAAAGCATTCTCTGAAAGCATTCATAGCTCTTGCTGTAGGTTTTCCTTCTATGGGTTGCAGCTCAATTGCACCAAGCATTCCATAATTCCTGATATCAATGACATGCGGGGAATCTTTAACAGTTTGGAGTTCTTCCTCAAGAACTGGTGCTAGATTCTTAGCATTATCAAATAACCCTTCCTCCTCATAAACATTCAAAGCTGCTAATCCAGCTGCTGCAGCCAATGGATGCCCTGAATAGGTATAACCATGGAAAAATTCAATCGCATCATCAGGACCCTCCATAAATGCTTGGTAAATATCTTCTTTAACTAGGACTCCACCCATGGGTACCATCCCACTAGTCATCCCCTTGGCAATAGTCATCAAATCAGGACTTACATTAAATGCCTCTGCTCCAAAACTATGTCCAGTTCGACCAAAACCTGTAATCACTTCATCTAGAATCATTAGAATTCCATGTTTATCACAAATTTCTCTGATTCTATTCAGATACCCAGCTGGCGGTAGTAAAACTCCAGCTGAACCAGCGATGGGTTCCATGATAACAGCGGCAACGGTTGATGGATCATGCAGCATCAAGATTTCTTCCAATTCATCCGCCAAGTGTCCACCCCACTGAGGTTGACCTTTTGTGAAGGCATTTTTTTCTAAGTTATGGGTATGCTTCAAATGATCAACGCCTGGAAGCATAGCTCCAAACATTTTTCTATTGGGTGACATCCCACCCACTGAGATACCTCCAAAGCCCACACCATGATAACCTTTCTCCCTTCCTATAAACCTAGTTCGATGACCTTCACCATGAACTCGATGGTAAGCTAATGCCATTTTCAATGCTGTATCAACAGCTTCAGAACCTGAGTTTGTAAAGAAAACTTTACTCATTCCTTCAGGAGCCATATCAGTTAATTTCTCAGCCATTTTAAAAACGGTTGGATGTCCTAACTGAAAAGCGGTGGCATAATCAAGTGTTGCTGCTTGTTTTTGAACTGCTTCTACAATTTTAGGATGACAATGACCGGCATTGCAACACCATAACCCTGAAATACCATCTAAAATCTTTTCATCATCATAAGAGGTATAAAACATACCGCTGGCCCGTTTAAACATTCTAGGATTCTTTTTAAAATATCGGTTCCCTGTAAAAGGCATCCAGTAAGCGTCTAAATTTGGTAAGGGATTGGTCATAGCGGTTATTCCTGTGAGAAATTAATCATTTAGCACACCTTAAACCTTTTTATAAATTTAACAATATTTAAATTGATTTTTCATAAATAATTGTTTTTAATAGTATTTTAGATTTTTTGTTTAATATATTTAACAGTTTAACATGCCAGAAAAAGACATCGACATCGCAAATCGCCTTAAAACTCTCAGGGATGAAAGAAACATCTCACAAAGACAGCTGGCCAAAAAATCAAATGTAAGCAATGCGGCTATTTCATTAATAGAAAATAATAAAACCAATCCTTCTCTAGGTATGCTGAAGAAAATTCTGGATGCTGTACCAATCTCAATTAGTGATTTTTTTGCAATGGATGTATCAGAAGAAAACAAAATAGTATTTAGAAAGAATGAATTAATTGAAATAGGCAGTGGTCTTATTTCTTATTTACAAGTGGGTCAAAATCTAAAAAATAATCAGCCACAAATGATTCTTGAGCGATACAAGCCTGGCGCTGATACTGGAAAAAGTATGCTCACTCATGAATCAGAAGAAAGTGGATTAATACTAGAAGGACGTATGGAGTTAACAGTTGGTGATCAAACGTACTTTTTAGGTGCTGGAGATGCCTATCTTTTTAATAGCAATATCCCTCATCGCTTCAGAAATACTGGAGGAATTGATTGTGTAATAGTCTCTGCTTGCACTCCTCCAAGTTTTTAGTCCATTAAAAGGATGGATTACATAAGAGATCTAAAATAATATAGTTAACTTAATAATTTAAACTTATGTCAAAAGAAATAGAAAAAGAATTTAAACCGGTCAATATAGCCATTCTCACTATCTCAGATCGAAGAACGATAGAAGAAGATGATTCTGGTGATCTGTTGGCCAATAGAGTTGCCGATGCAAACCATGTCATGATGGATCGTCAAATCTGTAAAGATAATTGCTATCAAATAAGATCCATTGTATCGCAATGGATTCTCCAAGAAGACATTAACGTAATTATTACCACCGGAGGAACTGGTATTACAGGTCATGATGGAACTCCAGAAGCCATTCTACCCTTGATGGATAAAACCATTGATGGCTTTGGTGAAATGTTCAGATCGCTTTCTTACAAAAATATTAAAACATCAACATTGCAATCCAGAGCTTTTGCCGGAGTTGCTAATGGAACGTTTATATTTTGCCTACCTGGCTCTCCGGGTGCTTGTAAAGATGGATGGGATCTCCTTATCTCAGAGCAGTTGGATCATCGTACAAGGCCCTGTAACTTGGTAGAGTTGATGCCTAGACTTAAAGAGTAGAGTTATAAGAAATGAATCAGTCACCTCTAGAAATTTATATGTTTCCTTGTCTGTCTGATAACTATGGCTTCTTGATTCATGATAATGACAATAAACTGACTGCAACAATAGATACACCAGAGGTTTCAGCGATTGAGCAAGCTCTTGGATTCAAAGAATGGAATCTTACTCATATTATAAATACACATCATCATTATGATCATGCTGGTGGTAATCTTGAACTAAAAAATAAAACCAATTGTAAAATTATAGGTCCAGAAATGGATCAAAAAAGGATTCCTGGAATTGATAAAACCGTAAGTCATGAAGAGGTTTTTTACTTCGGAAGCCACAAAATAATTTGCTACCACACACCGGGGCATACAACGGGTCATGTTGTGTATCATTTTGAAGACCAGAAGGTAGCCTTTGTAGGCGATACATTATTTGCTATGGGTTGTGGTCGCTTGTTTGAAGGTACACCTAAGCAGATGTGGAGCTCACTGAATATTATTATGAATTGGCCAAAAGAAACTCAGCTCTATTGTGCCCATGAATATACTAAAAATAATGCTGAATTTGCTATTACTGTAGATCCTGTCAATAAGGATTTAATTGAACGATTAAAGGAAGTGGAAGAAAAAAGAATGAATAATATTCCAACTGTACCAACCAATGTGGCCATAGAGAAACTAACCAATCCTTTTCTCAGAGCAAGTGAGTCAGAGATAAAACAAGAGCTGGATATGCTTGGCCATTCAGATATATCAGTATTTGCAGAAATAAGAAAACGAAAAGATAATTTTTAAAAACCTTTGTTTATTTCTGTAAGCCCCTATAAATTATTTCTGTTAATGGACCTATTAAAGATTTATTAATTGTTTGTTGTCTAAAAAATGACATTGCAATAAGGGGTCCAGTGACAGCATAAATTGAAGCCTCTATATTGGTCTTCTTTGGTATTTCTCCTCGTTCAATGGCTTCTTTAATAATACTTTTTACTGGTGACATTCTATCATTGAGATAAGGATGCATCTCCTTCTCTAATTTTTTATCATTAAACATCTCACCTGTAAGGTTTTGCAAGACTGCAAATAAATTCGTTTCTGACTTGACTGCTATGACTTGAGTTACTAAATGCTTAATATCACTTTTTAGCTTACCCGTTGATGGAGTCTCAAGCCCTGGAAGACTTTTAAGTGCGTCCAATACCAAAGAGGACTTATTACTACATCTTCTATAGATTGTGGCTTTGCTGACTCCTGACTCAGTAGCTATATCTGTGATATTTAATGCTGTATAGCCTCTACTCAAGAGTTGTTTTAGTGTTTCACGAATAATTACATTATCTTTTACAGGGTCTCTTGGACGTCCTCTACTTTTATTTTTCATCTGATACTTCTATTTACTTATTTCTTATAATTAAAATATTAATTTATAAACACTGTTTAGTATTAGGGTTAAACACTAATTTAGATTCACACTGATATTAAAATAACCTCTACAAGCCATAAAGTTATACTTCAAACTTAAAGCATAACTCGCCATGAACTATTGAATTGAATTATAATATAGATAAAGCGCCCGTAGCTCAGCTGGATAGAGCGTGTGGCTACGAACCACAAGGTCGGGAGTTCGAATCTCTCCGGGCGCGCCATTGAGGGGTTACTATGGAAATATATAAAGACTTTAGAATTGAAGCTGCACATTTACTGCCAAATGTGCCTGATGGGCACAAATGTGGAAGACTCCATGGTCACTCTTTTTTAATTAGAATTTATGTCGAAGGCAATCCAGATCAACAAACAGGTTGGATCATTGATTTTGCAGATATTGTGCAAACTTTTGAACCTATAAGAAAAATACTAGATCATTCTTATCTCAATGAAATTGAGGGTCTAGAGAATCCAACCAGTGAAAACTTAGCCATCTGGGTATGGGAAAAAATGGCTAATGCTCCAATTGAATTATCAAAAGTTGAGATTAGAGAAACTTGCAATAGCGGGTGTATATACACAGGTAAAAAATAGATTTACTGCTAAGATTTACTTAGAGGGTGAGGGTGCTATTTTATTGACATATACTGCAAAAATACACACAAAGATATTACAGACACCAATAAAAATAAAAGGAGCAGAGGGGCCAATTGAATCAAATATTCTACCGCCAACTCCTGTTGATATAAGAATGCCTAAGGCACCAGCTAAATTAAACACACCAACCACTGCACCTCGTTTCATAGTAGGTGCTTCTTGACCCAATAAAGTAGTGGCTGCAAAAAAAGCGCATTGCTGCCCTACTCCTAACAATATAAACAAAGGTCTGTATACAGGATCCAACACATTATCAACAAAAAACATTGAAAGATAACCACATGCTGCTATAGCCATGCAAAAGGAAACCGCTACAATTCGATCAAACTTATCAATCATATAGCCAATTATGGGTGAGGCAATAAGTGCTGACATTGAAGAAGTTACAAATAAAAGTCTGGCCACAGAAGTTGCCTCTGAAGTAGTCATGCCAGCATCCACTCCTGCTGTTACACCCCATAAAACTAAAAATGTTCCAAGAATAACCAGATCGCTTCTGGCTACAAAAGCAGCTGCGTAAGCTAACATTATTCTAGGGTTTTTTCCTTCAGCTAGTCCAGCTTTGATCTGCTCCATATAAGGTATTTTTTTCTGCTCTACAGTCGGAGTGCCTTTCTTTAAACCAAAAGCAACCACAATGGATGTAATCAAGCAAGTGCCTGCTACAACCCACATTGCATACTTTCCTGCTGTAATCTGATCAAAACCCATGTCAGCAAAATTCTTAGGCATTCTTGCAAAGACTAGAGAAACAAAAATTACACCCGTTGCATTAAGAATGCCTGTCACAGCAATCATTTTCCCTCTGGTATGATTTTGAGGGTAATCAGCAGTCACAGTCCCTAACATGCCTGTAGCACAGCCCATGCCTACTGCATAAATCACTCTATAGAACGTCAACTCACCAACGCCTGTAGCTAATGGATAGAGAAAATAAGAGAGTCCCATTGCAAACATACCAAAGGAATATATAGGCCTTCTGCCTATCTTATCAGCCAGTAAACCGATAGGTAAAAAGACACATAACAATGCAATTTCTGCCACTACCTGAAGGTTACCAACAATAGTGCCTATTTGATCTCGTTCATAGGCTAGATTCTCTATCAGGACATAGTTAGTAGCATAAGAAATAAAAGTTAAAAGGCCTATCGTGGTTAAAGCACCGTAACAGATGGAAAAGAAATTGGTTTTTGTGACGCCTTCTACAAGATCAATTTTGAATTTATTTTTTGGTAAGAAATTTAAAGTTACAAACGATTGACTCACGATTTACCCCTTGCTTGATAAACTTAATATTAATTAAGAAATCATATACTATTTAATTATTGATAAATAATACTACCATTCTCTATGAATGTTGAAACAACTATTAAGAAAATTATTAATTCTATTTTCGATTCATTCGAAAAAGGTGATATTACAACCCTTGAGAGTCATATGCATAGAGATGTAAGCGTCTGGGATGTTTTTACACCTGAATTAATAACAGGTGAGAATAATTTACATGATTTTCATCATAAGGATCAAAATCAAAAAATAAAACGAGGTAAGTTAATTATTGATATTGAGGAACCTTTGATATCAGTTCAAAAAGATTCCTCTTTAGCGCTTTACTATCTTAATTTTTCTTATCAAGAACCAAATGCTCTCTCAGGACGAGTGAGAGTAACTGACGTTTTTATTCAAGAAAATAATGTTTGGAAGATCTTTCATCATCATGAGGGAATGGTTCCAGAAAAGATGCATAATCTAGAATAACTATAAAATATTACATGATTAAAATAGTCAAAATTATTCTCTTAATTGCTGCTCTATGGCTGATAACTCTATTTAGCTTTAGGGTCATCAATAATGAAAAAGTTGCTGTAGTTGTTACCGATTGGGGTCAACCAGAAGGTTTTTCTGAAAGCTATTATCAAGGCATTGCTCAAAGGAGTCGGATTGGTGTCCAATCGTTGAGTAAAAATCAAAACTGCACTGAAAACTTTGTAGGTGAATACCCTTATCGCTCATCAATGGGGAGTTATCCTCATGTTAGTTCTTTTTTAACTGAAGGCTTTGAAGAATATTATGATAATTCTGGTATGTATCGTTTTGAGGCAAACAAAGAACTCTATATTAATGTCTTAGATGAAACAGTTACCTTAACCAAACAGGATGCTGAACAATATGAAAGAATAAAAGTAACCGGTTCAGGGGATGGTTATGGCAGGAGAAATATTCTAACTGTGGATCCAAGAAATGGAGTGGATCCTCTTCCTAATTATTACAAAATATTTGCACCCAATGGCATTCAAGATGTGAGGGAACAAGATGTTGTTTTTTACAGACGAATTAATAAATTATTAGGAGCTGAAAAAGACACAACCGGGATGCATCCAATGACTGATTTCATGGAGAATTACCTGACTGAATTCATGAATGCTTATTTTGGCAATCAAGTCAAAATAAGATTTGGAATGTATGAAAAAAACTCGGGTTACTCAGCAAGGCATGATGATGTAGCATGGGCTATGGCTAGATGGGGAGGCTTTAAAAATATGCTGTTAACCCGAGAAACAACTGATCATAATTTCTATGCCAATCATTTTATGACGAGAAATAAAGTCTCTTATAAATTATGCAATTCAGGCTTAGATAATCGTGTTGATCTAAAACAAATCAGACAAGTTGGAAGAACTCCAGAATACAATCTCATGTTGCTTCGAAATATGGAGCGATATTTGAATGATTTTCCTGTCAATGAAGAGATCTCTCTACTTTACGCTACATATGGATTACCTTGGCCTGGAAGAGACCCTCAAGGGCCACTTGGAGCACCTCATCCTTGGATCAAAGAGGTGTATCATGAAAATGCATTCAATAACTATCTGAGCTTCAAACGATATGTTGAAGCTTATTACGATCAGAAAAATGGTGGTCGTTGGAATATTAATTTTAATCGATCCGATGGCATAGGCAGCAAAGATAGTAGAACGAGAAGTCTTTACGGTTATTCCAGGTTTCCAAGTTCAATATTTGGCCATCCTGAAAATGAACTACGTTTTGAAACAATTAGAGATCAACTTCAACAGGCAATAAAAAATGAGGGTAAAAAGAACATTATCATTGTACCCTCACATTGGTATTACAACGGTCAAGATACTTCATTAAAAATAAGAGAACTAAACATGTTACCTCTAAATACTATAGAGGAAATGAATCAGGGTATTTTTGATATTTCATGGTGTGAAAAGTATGAAAATGATGGTTCATTAACACAATTATTAGATCAAGGATTAAATTGTCCTGATGGTTACTCAAGAATTACCTTAATGGAAACATTTGATGAGGTAAGAGAAGATTTCAATATGGGTTATGCACAAAGAATCAGAGGGGGCATCGAACAGTTTGGACTGCTTCCCGATTTAGGAATTGAGGTTTTGGCAAATGGCCCAGTTTCATATTTGAATGGTGGTGTAATTGAGATAATAAATGGAAAACTAAAAGGAGCAAAACTTTCTGTAAGAAAAGATCCTCACCCTGGAGCACCTGAGTCTTATACATATGAATCCAGTTACAGACATGAAAACTCAAGAAACCCTAATACCGAGGCAAATGCCATAAGACCTTTCAATGAATTTAAAACCTATGATGATCATTTAGTTAGTGCCTGGTTTGACTTCAATGCAATGATTGGAACACAGAAAATGAGTCGACCAAAAAAAATAATGCCAAAACTGCCTAATGCAATTTCAGACTCTATTTACTTTGGACCTTACAGAACATTATTCAATTCACCAGCTACAATTACTATACCAATTGCTATCAATGAATTTTCTAGCTCTAATCAAATCCAAGCTTATATCTTCAATGACCTTTCTCAATCATTCGATCCAATATTTTCTACCCCAGGAGGCAAGATATTACAATTAATATTGATAAGAAAACTGCAAGCTTTGATACACAAGTTCTGGGAATTTTTGCTATAGGTATTAAGAAGCTGCCGAAATAGTGATAGTAGCTACCACTGCATAAAAAAACTAGCAATCTCAGTAACTGCTTGTGCTAACAAGTCCTCAGTCAGGATTCATAAAGGTTGCTTTTTTGATTAGAATTGGATTCTTTAAATGGCTAGTTAATCATCATTGTCAAATAAGCCGTCTATCAGAGATTTAGCACCGCTACTCTCATAAATTTCTTTTGAAGTATCTTTAATTGCATTTGTAGTATTTGTAGTACCATCACTAATTACTTTACCAGCTAAATAGAATCCGCATTTATAAGCAACATCTTCAAGTAACTTTATATCCTTAACATTATAACGACGCTTGGCGTAAGAAGAGTTCTCATATTCGTAATGAATATCTCTAATAAGTTTACAATCTTCAGGGTATTTTGCAGTTAGATAATACCCGTTATAATTCTTTTCATAATAGTAAACAACATCAGCAAAATATTAGGGCTAAACATTAACATTGTTATCATTGTTATTTTCTTCATACCTAACCTTAACAAACCACCTAAAAACTAACAAACTGAGCAACCTCAGTAAACTGCTTGTGCTGCTGTTCTTTTATTAAATTGTAAAGAAAAAGGGATGAGTTAAGAAATAACCCATCCCTTACCGTTACACACGGGGAATCTAATTAATTAGAATTTGTAACTCGCTCTAAGTCCAATGGTTCTTTTGTCAGCTAAAGCAATCGACACAATCCTCATACCACCAGCAGTGACGGCTCCATCACCAAATCCACCAGTAATACCAGACAGATCGTACAATTGTTGCAATCCTTTAGGCTGATTATCATCAAAGAGATTTGTAACATAACCTTCTATACGAACGTTGTCAGTTTCAATTCCGCCTCTTAGATTGATTTTAGACCCTGAACCAGTGTAAGCATGCATTGCATTGGATGCATACATATTGCCGGTATAGATGAAATCTGCTCTGGCAAAAACTTCTCTGTCAGCTGAAACTTCTTTAGAGTAATTTGCTGATAAGCTTCCACTGTTTTTTGGATACCTTGAGAACATATTTCCTAATACCTTATTACGATCACCATCTAAATCGAAGGTGTCAGCACTTTGGAAACCATTTCCAATCTCACTGTCATTAACAGCGTAAGTAAAATCCAATGACCATAGATCATTCAATATTACAGTTCCATCAATTTCAATCCCATTAAGACTGGCCTCACCACCTTGTGAAGTAATGTTTCCTGATAGCAATGCTTGATTACCATCTGCATCAGTATAAGTAGGACTAAAGAAAGGTGTGTGAACATTGGTTAGATCAGTATCGTATATGGCTACTGCGATAAAACCTCTGCCATCAAGAATGGTTCTCTTGATTCCAAACTCTATGTTTTCAGATACTTCTTCATCCACTTCAACAGTTGCACCGCCTGTTTGAACAGCGATTTCGGCTTGCTGTGATGCAGTAAGCGTTGCTAAAGAAGGATTGAATGTACCTGGTAGTGATCCTTCAGAATAACTGAAATACATTGTTGTATCATCATCAGGCTTATAATCCAGAATAATTCTAGGTAGTGTTCTCGAGAACTCACCATTTATTCCAGCTGTAGCTTCTCCTAGTGTTTTAGGGAAGCCTCCAGTATAAGCACCAACACCGCCTGAAGTGATATCATCGTCTTGTCGACGCAAGTCAAGGCTTAATGTTAGGTTATCTGTAATGTCTGCTTCAATTGCTGCATAGAACGCACTGTTGTCAATTGAATCCCATTTCATATCATTGTTGTTAGAAGTGGTATCTCCATAGGCACCGCAAGCGTTACTGCCTGCTAAACCAGCACCATAGAAAGGCCAGTAAGGATTGTAACAAACTGGCATTTGACCAGCTGCACTTCTTGCTGCATTATCTTCATCTGAAGGATAATAAACAATCAGATTTCCCACAACTTGAGTAAACCATTCCATGTCTAGTTGTGAATAACCAACCATCCATCTAACTCTTTGATCATCGGATGAACTCAAACGAAACTCAATTGAATCATCTTCCATTGAGTTCATTCTTAGATCGGATGCATCAGCTGGATGGTTTGCACCAAACCCGCCAAATACTCCGCCACCCTGTCCGATCAAGTGAAGACCTTCAGTGACTCTTCTATCGGTGTCATTATGTGTTGAGTAAGCATTTTCATGCTGTGCTGAAACGATATTAAGATTCATGCCATTGTCAAAGTTAATATCAACAACGATACTCAGTTCTTCTGCTTCTCTTTCAAGACCAAAATGATCCGGTACCATAAAGTCAGGCACAGGTCTTAGTCCGTTAGCTATAGGGAAACGACTGCCATCAATTCTGTTTTGAAGCAAAGCTAATGCTCTTGGAGAGCCTGTATCTTGGCCAATCGATGAAGGCACAGGAACTTTTCCACAAATTGTTGTGTGTGGGACATTGGTTGCAGGGTTAAAATTATACGCTGCTGATGCTTGTACTTGTACAGGATCCCATCTTTCAACAAGTCCGCCTGGGCTACAGTTGTGTGTTCCACTTCTGTAATCGTAAGCTGTACCTGCATCGGGTCCATCGCTGTCTTCCCATGTATGATATCTCAGTTTTACCTTGAATTTATCTGATGGCTCAAAGACAAGCGTTAAAGCTGTATCATCGGTTGATTGTGCACCTAGTTTTTGTCCTGGTACGTTTGAATTATCATACATACCATCTGTTTCATATGAACTTACAGATAAACGATAGCCTAAGTTTTCACCCAGTGGTCCGTCAAGAACTATGCCAGTTCTCTGAGTACCATGCTGAGCAGCTTCCACATTCACTCTACCTGAGAATTCATCACCTGGATCACTGGTTACAATATTAATTGCACCTGTGTAGGTAGAACGACCAAAGTGAGCTCCTTGAGGACCTCTAAGTACTTCAATCCTTTCTATACCATCCATTGATCCAAATTCCGCACCAACAGTCGCAGCGCCATCAATAAACATTGCTGATGCTTGTCTTGTTGGAATATCTGTTCGAGGATTCATGCCTCTAAAGATTAGTCTTTTATGCGACCTAGAATTTTTTCCTACATTGTTATCTGAAAAGAAAAATCCTGGTGAGTAGGCAACAACATCTGAAAGTTGGTTAATGCCTCTCGCTTGTATTTGTTCAGCTGTTATGGCTGATATTGTATACGGTGCGTCTGCTAAAGACTCTTCACGTTGTCTAGCAGTAACCGTTATTTCTTCTATTGCTATGCTGCCTTGGGCAATAACTGTTGTATCCGTTATTCCAAGTAACATAACGATTGCGACTATCGATGATATCGATTTAGTCATAGTAAAATTTCTCATATTTCTCCCCATTGATAAGATATTTTTTAATATCAATACAACTTATAATTGTTGATTGATAAACTGAATATAAATTAATTTAACTATAAAAACAAACTTATTTATCATTTGATTAATAAGAAAAATAAATTAGAATCTATTAGTGATTTATAAGCGAACGAATTTTTAGATATAAAACACTAAAATAACTATAGAGAAAAAAGAATGAAAAGAAGAGACTTCATAAAAAACACAGCCATTTTAACTGCTGCTTCGTATATACCTGTTGCTAAATCAGCAATCCATGATCAACCTGCTATCTCTTTAAGTGGAGATGAAATCGTTCTGAATAAAATAGATATTCTCGATTTTATGTCAAGCTTCCAAGGCACTGTAATATCGGAAGGTCATTATGATTATGAAAAAGCAAGGCTAGTTTGGAATGGTGTTTGGGATAAGAAGCCAGCATTGATTGCATATTGTGAAAGTGTTGCAGACATACAAAAAGCTATTAATTTCTCCAGAGAACAGAACCTATTGACCGCTGTAAGAGGCGGTGGTCATAGTATCTCTGGTAAGTCTACTTGCGATGGAGGTATCATTATTGACCTTTCTCGAATGAGAAAAACCAATGTTGATCTACAAAGAAAAATCGTTACGGTTGAAGCTGGTTGCACACTATATGATATGGATTCAAAAACATTGCCACATGGTTATGTAGTTCCAGCTGGTGTGGTATCGCATACTGGTGTTGCAGGACTAACACTCGGTGGCGGGATTGGTTCATTAATGAGAATGTATGGATTGACAGTGGATAATCTTGTCAGTGTTGACATCATCACAGCAGATGGAGTTCTTAGAAAAGCTAGCTTGGATGAAAACCCAGATCTATTTTGGGGCGTTAGAGGTGGTGGTGGTAATTTCGGGATTGTCACCTCATTTACATATAACCTTAGGCCTTTACCTAATGGTGAAGTAATAGTTGGTATAAATATCTATGACATGAAGTACGCAAAAGAAATCTGGGACTTCTATTATGACTATTCTCAAGACATGATATCGAATGTAATGTTGAATGCGGGTATGTGGAATAATGATCAAACTGGTCAAGGTTACTTCTTTTTAGGTGCTATGTTTATTGGTGATGAAAATAAAGCGGACAAAGCACTAAAAATAATAAAGAATTTTGGTAAGCCAATGCAGGATGAAGTCACCAAGAAAAACTTTTTGGAGCATCAGCAAGTGATTGACAAGAGAAATGCACATTACAGGAAGTACTATATTAAAGGCAGACAAATTGATGAATATAACCCAAAACTGACAGAAGCATTAATGGACAGATGGAGTTATGAAGAAGGTCGTTTTGATACCATGAGAGTTGTACGATTTGGTGGTGCTGTCTCGGAAGTCGCTGAAAGTGAGACTCCTTGGGTCGGTAGAAATGCAAAGTGGGATATTGAAGTCGGTGGACATTGGACGAATGATGCAAAGACTGAAGAGTATACACAGTGGGGCCGTGACTATTGGAAAGGTTTAACTCCATACTGTGCTGAAAGAATATATATCAATGAACTCATGGATGAGGATCAAAAATTTGTGGCCACAAGCTATGGAACAAATTATGGACGATTGGTTGAGGTTAAAAACAAGTATGACCCAAAGAATCTTTTCAGCCTTAATGGCAATATAAAACCAAGTGTATAAAAAGAATCATTACTCTCACATATCATCTTTGGTAAAAATATAGTGAATATTCAATTTCACGATCTAATGGCATTTTTTCATGTCTGCCTATTTGTTTATGCCATCGGTGGGGACATAGCTGTCTATTATATTGGCAACTATCTCACAAAGGACGATTTAAGCTTAGATGAGAGACTGCGAGTCAGATCAATGCGTTTTATTGTTGATATGTCTGCTAGAACCAGTTTAGTGCTGTTGCTACCAATTGGATTTACATTGGCTACAACGTTCGGTTCAACAATAAGAGGGTGGATTGCTCATACTGATTTGGATGCTTAAGTCTAGCTTGGTTGATACTGGTTTGGATGGTCCATTTCAAAAGAGGTTCTTCCTTGGGAGAACTATTAAGAAAAATAGATCTAATCATTCGTTATATAATTGCCACAACCCTGCTTTCCTTAGGCACTTATTGTTTAATTACAGACAATGTTATTGCTTCTAATTGGCTGTCTTTAAAAATTATTTTATTTGGTGGAATCTTATTCAATGGAATCTGGATTAGAAATATTGTTGGTAAAATGCATGACTCTATCCTGCTAGCAAAAAGCAATGAAATAAATGCTCAACAGCAAGGTGAAGATGAGATAAAGACTCATCAATCATTACTGAATAAAGCTGCATTTTCAATATGGTTGCTTGTCATCTTGATGGCTTTTTTAGGCGAGGTTAAACCTTTTTGATAAGATAATTATCAAATTAACCTTCTATACATAATTCTATGAGTCAAAATTATTTAGGTCCTTATAAATCATTTAGAGACTATCTTGATGCTCTTGAGCATTTTGGATTGATTGAACACATTGATTCAATCAATCAAGATGAATATGAAGCAACAGCTCTCATGTATAGAATTATCGATAATACAAAAGTCTATGAGGCACCTGCCTTATTTTTTGATGAAATTCGCTCAAAAGGAAAATTATTTAAACACTCTTTAGTGGGTAACATTTATGGAAGATGGGATTTTGAATCGCTTGCATTGGGTATCATGCCAATTGAAGGATCGCCCCAAAAAAATTATAAACATGCTTTAAATAAAATAACTGATCATATAAAAGATAATAACGAATGGAGAGTCATAGATCCGATTGAGATACAACCTTCTGAAGCTTCATGCAAAGAAGTAAAATTATTGGGTGATGATATAGATTTACTTAATTTCCCTTTCATACAGACCAATCCGGAAGATGGTGGCTGCTATATTAATATGGGCAGTGTAATCCTCAAAGATCCAGATTTAGGTAGGAACATTGGTACTTATAGATGCCAAATAAAAAACTCAAAAAAAATCAGTATCAATCCACAAGTCAATCAAGACGGCTGGAAATTTCTAAAAAGAATGCAAGAACGAGGTGAGAAGCGAGCTGCTGTTGCTATAGTTTTGGGCACCGATCCAATTACATTCTCAATGAGTGGATCAAAGGTAGCAAAATACGGTGAAGATGAACTTGGAATTGCTGGAGGAATAATAGGTGAAGCTATTAAGGTAGTTAAGTGTGAAACTAATGATATTTTAGTGCCGGCTAATGTCGAAATGGTTATCGAGGGAAGTATACCGCTGGATAGAATGGAAGAAGAAGGTCCCTTTGGTGAAATGTATGGTTATATTGGTGAGAAAAAAGAAGAAAACTTCTACATGGATGTTTCAGCGATAACGCATCGAAATAATCCAATTTTCTCTAACCAATTCACTGGTATTACTCGTGGTTGTCTCACAGCACCAATAGAAGTAGCTCTCAATCAAAAATATAAGAAAAAATTCAATGACTTTTTAGGACTTCATTATCCATTAGAAACACCAGGATTCTGTTTTGTAAACATAGCATCAGTGTCTTTTGAAAAAGCAATGGCCATTGGTAGTGATATTTCTAAATCACTCAAAATTGCAAAAATTACTGTGCTTCTAGACTCAGATGTAGATATTCATAATCTGCATGATGTCTTGCATGCTGTTGGGTCTAGGTGGCAACCCTATACATCGAGTGAAATTATAGAAAAAGCACCTGGACTTTCTGGTGATCCAAGCTCTACTGAACGAGGCATTGGCAGTCGAATAGTTATCAATGCAATGAAGAATGGAAGACAATCGGATCTAGAGTTTGCAAAAACAAATCGGGAATGTTTGGAGAATGCCTTTCCTGAGATCTTTGATCGCATTGATTCTAAGTTCAAAGATTTGATCTAATACTTTCTGGACAATGTTTGGCATAGTTATTATTCTGCTTTATATTCAAGTTTCATAAATTAAATTAAATAGGAAGAAGACTGATCTGAGCCACTGAATTTAATTATCAGTTGTCACCGACCCCGTTAATTCTTGCTATTGCTCAATCTAGTCTGACCTTTTTGGCAGCCTCAATAGATAAGCTTTGCTATAAGCAAGGCTATCACCGTTATCGAGCAGGGTACCGTTTGCTAACTCCTTAGTCCGTGCACTGATTTCCAACATGGCCTGGCCCAACTCTTTTGAGCTGGTGACCAATTTTCCGGGACGCAGTAAAGCTTCAGTAATATGATGACCAACATTCGTCGTTTCACTGATCGGGCGTATATAGGCCGAGCGATAACTAAATGAGCGCAGACCATTGCCCTCAGCCATCGCCGCTACATCCCGTTCGGTTTTGCGTTTATCGTGTGCCCAGGGCGCGTCGCTGGAGTCGGTGCCCATACCGGCAATAAAATGATAGGCCATGGGGGAATCAATGTTACCGGCAGCTTGTCGCGCAGATAACCAGGCCTTTACAAAGGCTGCAGGGAAATCCACATGAATCAGCGTGTAAGTGGCTTCGTCGACTTGCAGAGAGGAGGTACCCAGCGCCCATAGTACCGTGCTAACGTCGCCGAGCTCATTCTCGAGCCCGGTATAATCAGTAAAGTCCTTATGCATAATCACCGAGACTTTATCGCTGTCTTCAGCGGCAGCGGCGATATAATCAGTGCTGCTCCGGGTAACGACATAGACTTTTTCTACTTCATTATCCTCAACAGCCGCTTTTAATAAGCCGCCACCAGCGGAACCTGATGCGCCAAAAACCATAACAACCCTATTGGCACTGGTATCACGCTCGGCGTTGAGTGCAGGCTCTAAAGACCCCTGCGTTGCAACACCCCAAACATTAAAGCCAACCACCAAAGCAATAAGCACTGTGAGCATAATAGCCGCCAATTTTATTATCATCGGAAATCCGTATAGTTTATTTGTATAAGGAAATTATAGGGGAGATCTTAATCTACTATCAGCCTCTTTATCATCCTGAGAAGAAAAGTCTTCCTCAGAGATATAGGCGACAACATCTTTCAACATTTCCTCATTAAACATTTGAGCCGTCTCCATCATTTGCTTACCAAATAAATCATCGGGATGGATTCCCCTAATTTCATTTTTAAAATTCAGTAATTGATTTAATAGATACCAGTCATTAAGTCCACTTAATTTTGGAGCACCAATGTCCATATCTCCTTCTGCAAACTCTCCATGACAAGACATACAATGTTGAAATACAAACTCGCCTTTTTCAAGATCTCCATAGACAGTCTTTTCAAGATTTGATTTTGAGTGATTCACTATATAGCTTGTTATTTCGTTTAGGTCTTCACTAGACAAATTAATTACAGACATTGTCATTTGCTGCCCATATATATCCTTAGGATGGCTTCCTCTTATTCCCTTTTGAAAATTTTCTAATTGTCTTATTAAATACAATTCACTCAAGTCGGCTAACGAAGGTGCATTAAGAATTCTGATTCCTTGAAAACTCTCACCATGACAAGCGACGCAGGTTCTCACTTTTTCAGGAATTGATTCAACACCATTACCATTAGCACTTGCAAGAAATAAGAAGAAGAATAAAAAAATATGAGTATATTTTATCGACGATATCAATTCATTTCTCTTAGTACTCTGAATCCAAAATTAATGTAACGTGTGTCTTTATTCTCTGATTGATTGGATTGAAAACCATAATGATTCGCTGATCTTAAATACAATGGCATATCGTAGTATGATGCTCCTCTGAGTATCGGACGATTGCAATCTCCCGTTAATCTAGCTGTTCCATCTCTGGGTGCATTCTCATAAGAACCATCCCAGCAATCACCTACCCATTCAGCCACATTGCCTAAAATATCATAAACCCCAAAATCATTGGGTTCAAATGATCCTGCTGGTGCAGAATATTCATACCCATCGTGACAATCGGCAACAACCCAATCTTCAGGCAAAACTATTTTACTGCCCCTGCCCTTCATTTCTTCTAAAAAACTTTCTGGAGTAATATCCAAATCAGCTCCGTTAGCATAATCACAACCTTCATCTGAATCGCCCCAAAATCTAACGGTTTTAGTTCCAGCTCTAGCAGAATATTCCCATTCTGATTCGGATAATAATCGGTAAGTTTCTCCCGTCTCTTTGCTCAACCATTGAGCATAGGACATGGCTTCATTCCAACTCACACAAACAACAGGGTGATTGTCTGTGATGGGATAACCCGGATCATACCAATTCAAATCAATCCCCAACTGTATACCATCATCAGTAGCTCCATAGCATCCACCTGAACTATCGTGACCTGTACTCTGAACAAATCTCTCAAATTCTCTTCTCGTTACTTCATACCTACCAATAGCGAAATTATAATTGATGTCCACTTGATGTTGAGGCCTCTCATCGTCCCTTGAACCTTTATCACTTAATGGTGAACCCTTTGTAAAGTTACCCGGCTCAATGACAACCATCGTTGGGCATGACTCGCAATCCTGTATCAATTGTTGCTGGCTATTGATCTCATATGAAAAAAAGATACATCCCAAAACAATGAGTGTTGAAAAGATTTTAAGATCGATATTTTCAAAATCTTTTATCAATTTAATCCTCAATCTGTTATGTAGTTAATTAAATCCTGATAACTTACAATATCTTTATCATGAGACCCTAGAAGATTATCTGCAGAAATATTAAATTGCTTGATTGTATCGTTTAAAGATATTGCTGAATGGTAAGGCACAACATTAGGCCCTCTCACAGTTCCCGATCGTTTGTCACGAGCAACACCGCTTATGTATAAATCGGCAGCGTAAAGAAGGTTTTGATTGTCTAAAAAAGCAATCACCATATCTTCAGAATGGCCGTTGAAGACTGGGTAAACACTTACAGGTCTATTGGAATCATTAATCGTATACCCTTCATCTGGGGAAACTCCTATGATTGTCACAGATAAATTGCTCATTTTTCTATCTAATGCATCAATAACAACAGACGATTTGGGACGATTGATTTGAGCTCGATAAAATTCTTCAGCAGTTTCATGTACAACAAGGGCTGCTCCTTCAGCAATATATGGTCTAATGCCTGCGCCATGATCATTATGATGATGGGAAGAAATAAGATGTGTAAGAGGTTTATTGGGTATATTTTTTTTAATCCATTTAATAATCTCCTCACCTTTCAAATCATTCATTCCTGGTTCGATAACAACCACTCCATTGTCCTGCTCAACTACCATTGTATAAACACCATCTATTGGCAAAGCAGACAGATAATAAATTCCTTTTTCAATCTCTATAACATTTATTTTAGGACGATAGGCTCCTGAAAGTGTAAACATTCTCATTGTTTGACTGACTTCCCAGCCTCTTTTTGCTGCCTCTTTATCATGAACATATCTCAAACCAGACGGAGCAGTAAAAGTTTCTTCTGAGTAACCTGGATTGACTTCAACACTTGAGCGTCTTATTTCCCATCTGGGAGCACCACCTTGTGACATCCTAACCGTCATTGGATAAGAAATGCCATTGAAGTCTTGCCAATTATCAAACTTAACCTCTATCTCGATATCACCATAAACAACATCCCATTCCATGGTGCTCAACTTATCAATCCTTCCTGATTCTGGATCAATAAAAAAAGTGATGGGATGCAACTTATCTTTAATACTGAATTGATCATAATTTGCTTCATCAATAACAGTATTGTCATGCCAGTCTTTCAACCAATCAGGATTGATAATAGTCTTATTGATCATCTTGGGATAGAATTTTTTCTTACTGGATTCATTCTCCCATTCTTGTGTTGCAATCAGTGTTCTAAGTCCAGTCTGACGAATTCGATCAATGGTTACTGGCATAACTTCTGACCGCTTAAATCTCCAACCTCTTTGGGCATTAATTTCTATTTTTTCATTGAGCAAAAGACTTGGATCATTTAATACTTCTTTCAATAAAAGATGTGGGTTGAGTAACCTCTCGGTTTTTATGTTTGCTGCTGCTTTATCTGAAGTGAGAATTTTATCCCTTTCTTTAACTATTCCCATCGCATCGTCTTCACTAAGGTAGCCTTCTTCTCCTAAAAGCAAAGTGTTTATTTCTCTTGTAATATAACCACCCTCTCTAGCGGCTAAAGTAGTGATTAGATCTATTTTAATGGATTGACTCGCTAATTGATGAGAGACCTTTGTAGAAGGGGCCGCTAACAACATCATACCTTTGCCTGGTTCTGGACCCTGTCCCATTATGTATTCATCTCTTTCGCTTTCGATAGAATAGCCCTCAAGACTTTCAAGCTTTTCATTGTTTGCTAAAAAAGATGTGGCATGATTAAAGTATTTGATTGTTTGTGTATTTTCATTACTGCAACTAAAAATCAAAACACTGGTTGATAGTACTGCAAAGCAATATAGTTTAAATTTCATAAAAATGACTCCATATAGAACTATTTTTTATATATCTTATTTATCATTTGATTATTTAGCAATAAACTTATAGTTTTAAATTCATACAGTTTAATTATAGAGCAATTGTATGGTCAAACATGATATATATAACAATATGAAATTTTATAGAAAAATAAACATTCTTCTAATAGTGTTGTTGTTTATTAACACGGTAACAGAGGCGAAAGAATCCATATTAGTAGTGGGTGGAACTGGCCGGGTGGGTTCTGAAATTGTTAAAATCTTGGCTAATGAGAATAAAGACATCACAGTCCTTTCAAGAAGTGATAATAACTACTCGCGTTTAAAAGGTCTCAATATCAATTACATGCAAGGCAATGTATTAAATGATAAAGACATAGAAAGAGTTTTTTCAGAAAAAGACTTTAGCGTGGTCATCAATGCTTTAGCCAAAGTAGGAAATAGCCCAAATCCGCATGCTGTTGGACAAAATAATTTAATTAAATGGTCTAAAAAAACTGGTATTAAGCATTTTATTCTTATTGGCTCGGTTGGTGCAGGATCAAAGCAAAGTGAGCTTGTTTCAGATATTGTCTGGTCAATGTGGAAAGACATACTTCAGGAAAAAGGTAAGGCTGAAGCCTCACTAATCAATAGTAAGCTTCCTTACACTATTATTAGAACAGGCATCGTTGTTTATGATGATACGCCTGCCACGGGCAATGCAGAACTATTAGAAGATGACACTATTGTTGGAATCATTACAAGAAAAGACCTGGCACAACTGACTGGTGAATGTGTTTTAAATGGGTTATGTATCAATAAGATATATCATGCATTTGATGCCTCTTTAGGTAATGCAATAGAATAACTACAGCAATGAAAAGAAGAGAACTATTAAAAGCCACAGTCTTAGGATCCAGTGCTGCACTTGCTGTAATGAACACAAAAAATAGCAATGCTCATGAAGCAAACGATCAAGCCGATGTATTAATTGTGGGAGCTGGAAATGCTGGTATACCAGCTGCTATCGAAGCCTCTGATATGGGAGCAAAAGTTATACTTATTGATAAAAATGCATTCGTGGGTGGGATGCTAATTGTTTCAGGTGGTCATATTAGTGGGGCTAATGCCAAAATTCAAATGAGAAAAAACATTAAAGATTCATATGAGAAACACTATCAAGACGCGATGCGTATTGGAAAATTTAAGGCTGATTCGGAACTACTAGCACTTGCTACTGAGCATGCCGCTTCAATGGTTGATTGGCTTGAAAAGATAGGAGTTGAGTTTACTGATGAGTCTCCAATCTTAGTGGATGATCATGATCATTACTCAGTACCCAGGACTTATGTAGGGGTCAATCTTGCTCGTTCATTATTAGGACCACTGAAAAAAGAACTTGATAAGAGAGTCAAGAGAGGTGGTTTGGATTTAAAATTGGAAACAAAAGCCTTAAATTTACTCCAAGATGATAATAAAGAAATCATAGGCGTAAAAGTTAGAAATAAAAATGGTGCTGCTTTAGACATTTTCGCTAAAACTGTGATCCTTGCCTCAGGAGGTTATGGAGCTAATAAAGATATGCAAAAAAAATTTAACCCTAAAGTTGTATCTGCTAAATGGGTTGGTCTTCCACATGCAACTGGTGATGGAATTAACATGGCACAAAAGATTGGAGCCAACCTTTCATATATGGATCATTTAATCTCATACCCAGGCACCGTTTTTGATCTAAAAGGAGCTCCAACGGAAATTTCCACTCGACTTCAGTTCCCTCCTAAGCATTTTACTCAAAGTATCTGGATTAATAAAAAAGGTCGTAGATTTGTAAATGAACATACAACGCCTGATAATCGAGAAGTTGCCTTTCTTGATCAAGAAGAATTATTCTTCTATGTTTTATTTGATGAAAGAATGAGAACAAAGCAAGACTCATTGGATATTAGAAACTGGTCTTCAAAAGAAATGGATCAAGCCATTAATGAGGGAAATGTCATAATAAAAACCGATACAATAGATCAGTTAGCAGGAAAACTTAAGATCAATCCAAAACGTTTATCTGAAACTATTTTAAAATATAATACTGCTATTGATTCAAATCATAATGATGAGTTTGGTCGTAAGGAAAAACGATTAAAGATTCTACAACCACCCTATTATGCTTTTGGTGTTGGTGGAAGCGTATTAAATACGCATGGCGGCATCTCCATCAATAGCTCATTAGAAGTTATAGGTAAAAACAGTCGCGTAATACCGGGGTTATATGCCATTGGAGAGACTATAGGAAATGGTCATCTCATGGGTGAAGGAGTGGTAAGTGGAATGAGTGTTGGGCCTGCAATAACCTTCGGAAGGATGGTAGCTAAAACAGCTTTCCGTTATGCTCAAAGTAAGCATGTAAGTATAAAGAATCAAAAACCTTACTGACAGATTAATTTGATTAGTTGTGTTTAATGACATGGATGGAGTTTTGAATGAAAAAAATTAGGTATTTCGCTTTAAAAAAATATTTATTACTAGCCTTCTTAAGTTTTACTATTGCTAGTATCCAGAATGCGAATGCAATCATAGAAATCACCGATGTTAATCAATTGCCATGGGATGAAAGATTCAGAATGGGCAATAAAGAAACAACCAATGGAAAACTATTATTTTCATTAAAGGGTGGTGGAAATTTATTATACGTAAAATTTAATCCAGGATGGAGCGCCGATGGCACTGAAGCCCATTATCATACATTCCATGAATGGGGTTATGTACTGGATGGAGATTTCCCACTTTTTGAGTTTATCAGCCCGAATCAAAAGAAAGGAACTCTTATGAATATGAGGCCTGGAACTTTTATGGATCGTCCTGCTTATAGTATCCATGGTAATCGTGCTGACGTGATGGAAAAACAAATTGTAACTCCTCCATCAACCCAATTATTATTTTATGAATCTGGGAAAACCGTCTCATTAAATCCAGAAAATCGCTCTTACAGTGAAGAATGGAAATCAGTGGAGGAATTTTTCTCAGCTAACTTTCAGCATACATCTGACACTAATATTATGGAATGGGAAGAAGATAATGAACTATCAGGAGTCTTTGTTAAATGGTTAAGTGATCATACTAAAAAAGGTTTTACTGCAAAACTCAGGTATGCTCCTGCAGGTTGGTCTCATCCAATAAAGAATCTCAAAAGCTACAACGAATCGGGTTATCGCTTTTTATATATATTATCGGGTGACATGAATATAGATATAATTGATGATGACAATAATAGAATCAATACAACTCAAGCAAAAAAAGATTTCCTCATCACTCAATCACCAATGAGTATTTGGAATTGGGGTAATAATGAACTTACAAAATTAGGTGTAACATGGTTGGAGATTCAATATGGAAAAGGAACTACTATAGGAAGTGGACCCATTAAGGCATCAATTGTTATAGAATGAACTGAACAATGAATCCTTATTTATCATTTGATTAATAAGGATTAAACTTTTAAAATAAACCAATACCTAATTTTTTTATCAAAACTACAATAATTATGAAAAGAAGAACATTTGTTAAATCAGCTGGAATTGCAGTATTAGCAGCCTCCTACCCAGCTTGGGAAGGCTTTACACATGATGGAAGTATACCCAATGAATTAAGGGTTATCACTGGTGATGGTAATTTTATTGCTATTAAAAAGACAGATATTCTTGATTTTAAAAAAAGCTTAGAGGGCAAACTCTTATTAGCTGATGATGATCAATACAACATTGCACGATTGGTGAGGAATAGGAGTATTGATAAAAACCCTGCGCTCATTGCTCAATGTGCAAGCGATCAGGATGTTCAAAAAGCAGTTAATTTTGCAAGAGAAAATGCACTACTAGTCGCTGTAAAATGCGGTGGACATAGTGTTTCAGGAAAAGGAACATGCAACGATGGATTAATGATTGATCTCTCTCCTCTAAGAGGATCCAGAGTTGATGTCAACAATAAAAGAATCTTTATGAAGGGGGGATCCTGGCTTGGTGAATTAGATGCTGCAGCATTGCCATATGGATTGGGTACAACTGCTGGAACAGTATCTCATACTGGCATTGGTGGGCTTAGTCTAGGAGGTGGATTTGGACGTCTAGGTCGAAAATTTGGATTAACTCTTGATAATATCAAAAGTGTTGAGATTGTGACTGCTGATGGGAAATTACAATACGCAAGTGAAATGGAAAATAGTGATCTATTTTGGGCTATCAGAGGTGGCGGAGGAAATTTTGGTATTGTCACAACATTTGAATTTGAATTGCATTCTATGGAGAGAGAAGTGATTGGTGGAAGAATTACTTATCCATTCTCAGAAGCTAAACAAATATTAAAATTCTATGGTGAGCATTCTATGAATTGTTCTAGAGATCTGTATTATGATCCGGTTGTCTTTGCTCCTCCTGGAGGATATGGAAGTACAGTCTATATTGATGTTTGTTACTCAGGACCAAAAAAAGATGCTGAAGAAATTCTAAGACCCCTTTATCAAGCAGGAACTGCTAAGGATGACATCAAACCTATCGATTACGTTGAACTACAAAAAAGTGGTGATGATGATGATCCAAGAGGAAGATCTCAATACTTAAAAGGTGGGTTCACTGTCAATGTTAGTGATGGTCTTATTGATACATTGGTGGATAATTTGGTTGCTCATCCTGAAAGAGGTAGTATGGCATTTTTTCAACACTCAGGTGGTGCGATCAATGATGTGCCATCAAATGCCACAGCATTTCCACATAGGTATGCAAGTAATAACTTAGTCACGGGTTCTTTTTGGATTCAGGGAGTTGATACCGCACCACATATTAAATGGTCCAGATCTTATTGGAAAAAAGTAGAACAATATACCGATGGCTTTTACAGCAATGATGAATTCACAGAAAATCAAGAGCAAGTCAATCGAAATTATCTAGGTAACTATGAACGTTTGGTTCAGATTAAGAATCAATATGACCCAAATAATTTATTCCGGCTGAACTCAAATATACGACCATCTGTTTAAAATTGGGATCAATCTTTAATCGGTTGTCTTTGGTTTTTATAAGCTTGGAATGTACCAGTTCTTTTCTTCCAAGGTCTTTCTGATTCGAAGTAACCGGGTGACTCTTTTTCGATGTAGTTTATAAGAATTGGAGGCACATCGACTTCAAGATTCTCAACTTTCTTCCCAACAGACTGCCAGTAATGGCCTCCTGGCCTTTGTCCCATAAGAAAAAATGGATACCAACTTGTATTATGAGTTGAAGTGATGGTCATAGGGACACTATCAAACTCAGGATTAGCTAAATCTGAGACTTTGCCATGATAGGTTTCAACATAAAGGAAGCTTAATTTCTCTCCAGTGGAAGCTTTTTTCCATATTTTTGGGTCAAGCTTATTAACAAAATTAAGATACGCGGGCTCTTCTAACCACAAGTCATCCCCTCTTGACTTAAAGGGTCTTAAATCAGGTTTGATCACACGATCAAATGGACCTCCAATAATTTTCACAGGTCGATTGAGTTCGCCAGTAAAAGGGTTTTCGAATTCTTCAACAGGTGCTCCTGTCTTTAAATCCATAAAGTAACCACAGTCATAAAGTGTATAGTAAAAACCATTATCCACCCAAGGTTTCCAAACACCCTTCAAAACTCCCGTAAGCCCAATCATTGGCTTAACGCCCTCATCTGGTGTCATACCAAAAATTGTACCGTGATAATATATATGCACCATACTTCTTGCACTGGTACCAATAAGCTTGGCATAAGCTAGGGCATTTTGTATTGGATCATTTAAATTGATGCCTCTGTCAATAAAATTTAATTCCTGACCAGATACAAACGGTGAAGCAGCTATAGCGCCTATTCCACCAATTATTTCTCTTCTATTCATTTGTTTTTTTATAGGCATTACTTTTGTTTATTATTTTCTCTAAAATGCTTTAAGGTACTTGTTGGTTCAGACCATGGATTGGTGGACTCAAAATAATTTTTTTGCTTCGCTTTCAAAAATGTCTTCATCGATTTAGGAACATCGAACCATGATTGTATTTTCTTTCCTACAGCTTGCCAGTACATCTTTCCATCCACATCATCCATTTCAAAAAATGGATACCATGGACTGATGTAATTATAAGTCATAATTGATGAAGCAATGGAGGATTCATCATTCAACTCCGAGATCTTTCCTTTAAAAATAGTGTTTGCAAATGACGTCTGCTTGTCTTGATTAGTGGACTCCGAAACACCAAAGTGACCCATCCTAGTCTTTGGCTCTTGGATCCATACATCGTTACCAGAAATAACCCAATCAAGTTGCCTTGGCTTGATGACAGTCTTATAGGGACCACCTTTAATATTCGATAGTTGATTTTTTTTATTAGTAATGGGGTTATCAAATGTCTCGATATAGTTTTTTGAATCCAAGTGATGAAAGAAACCAGATTCAAATAACTTATAACTATAGGAATCCTCATCTATCTTTTCCCAAACACCCTTGAGTATTGCCTGAAATCCAATCAACTTTTGAGCTCCATTCGGTAAGTATGCAAAAATCGTACCCTCCAAACTGTAATGAACCATTGCATTATTTGTCGACCCCAACAATTTTGCATAGGCGTATAAGCTGTCTTTTGAGTTTTTAAGATCAAGCTTGCCTTGGCCATATTTACCGGTTAATAAGTCACGTCGATTCATTCTTTATTCCTAAAATTGACAATAATCTTCTTTTTCAACTAAATCAAAAACAAAAGTGAATTTAGCAACGCCTATGAGTACAGCCATAATCATTCCAAGCTCATAAAGCTCACCATCACTAAAATCTAATTTTAACTTTTTATACAAGGGTGAATCCAATGTCCCTTGAGTATTAGTTAAAACCATCTGGTCAGCCAATTCCAATGCGCCTTTCTCTCTTGAGGTAAAGGGTCCATTTTCATAATTATTAAGTGCGTTAATTTGATCTTGGGAGACTCCTGATTCTAAAGCATGAACGGTATCACCCTTATTGCAAAAAGCACATCCATGGAGGTTGGCTAATCTCAACCTAACTAATTCCACCAATGTTTTTTCAAATCGACCAGAGTAAAAAAGTTTTTTATAGAAATCCTTAAAATACCACTCATATACAGCAGGATTATTTCCTGAAACCTCAACAAATGTTGCATCTCCTGTCAGTTCTGTAGCCTGATCCCAACCCCTCTTCATATTATCAGGAAGTTGCTCTCGCTCAATTCTCTTCATCTGTGGTTGTGGTTTAGCCATATTTACCCTTTTTATTAACAGAATCTATCTTATATTAATAAGCTTCACAATGTCTAAGACGCTTTCCTATTATTTTTTAGTAAGCCTTCATTATTATGTTTAGTTTGAGGGTTAATCGGCTTTTTAAAATGATGAATAATATCTTGTGTTAATTTTTTTCTATTGAGTGTGTAGAGGTGAAAATTGTCAACGCCTTCTTTTTTTAAATTCTCAATTTGATCAATAGCAATGCTTTGTCCTAATTCTTCTATGCCCTGATAATCATTCTCTCTGATTGAAGAAAATTTCTGCTCCAATGACTGAGGTATTCTTGCTCCACATACTTTTGCAAATTTTTTAACTTTTTCAAAATCGCTGATGGGCAGTATTCCAGCCGCAATAGGTTTATCTATACCAAAGGCATTAACATTGTCTCTATACTTTAGAAAATCTTCATTATTAAAAAACCATTGTGTAATTATTTCATCGGCACCAGCAACACATTTTTCTTTTAAATAAAGCATATCGGCTTCTTGACTGATTGATTCAGGATGACCTTCAGGATATCCAGCAGTGAGTATTTTGAATGAAAACTTATTTGATAGAGCCTGAGTGAATTCTTTTGCATCGTTGTATCTATCCAATTGGGAGTATTCAGAATTTCCATCGCCTCTAAGAGCTACAACAGAGCTGATCCCTATATTGGAATAATCATTCGCCATGGATATCATGGCTTCTTTTGAATACCTAGCACAAGTCATATGCGGTATCACTGAAGTATTGATTCTAGATGATATTTTTTGAGCAATATCCAATGTATTGTTAGTGCCCACAGAATTGAAGCTATGGGTAATACTCATATAAAGAGGTTTATAAAAAGACATGACCTCAGCCTGCTCTATCAGATCAGTTTTATCTGTTTCCACTTTCGGTGGAAAATATTCTAAAGAAAAAGATACCATATTAATTATTTACTATTTATCAGTTGATAAATAAGATTATAATATCTCTCTTTAATTTATCAACTGATTAACACATACTTTATTTAATATGTCTGGAAAATCTCATGTAAGTTGGCAACCAAGTGATCAGGAAATCAGCCTGATGTCTGATTTTCTTAGCTACCTCAAGATGCATCATGGTCTGAGCTTTGATAATTATGAGCAATTGCATACTTGGTCGACAATAGACAATACTGACTTTTGGAATCTTTTTGCGAAATACTCCGATGTAAACTTTACAACAGTGCCTAAAGCAACTCTTATAAGCGCTAATCATATTATGGATGATGAATGGTTCCCAGGTTCAACATTAAATTTTGCTTATCATCTGCTAAAACGAAGAGACGATGAAACAGCGATCATCTTTAAAGAGGAGAATGGCAATCGACTCGATATGAGTTATCAAGAACTCTATGCATCTGTTTCTAAATTAAGTGGCTTCCTTAAAAAATCTGGTATTAAAAAAGGTGATGTAATTGGTGCAGTAATGACCAATCGACCTGAAACAATTGTTGCAATGCTTGCCACTTCAAGCATTGGTGCTATTTGGACCTCCTGCTCTCCTGATTTTGGTATTGAAGGAATTATTGATCGCATTGGTCAAGTAGAACCAAAAATACTATTTGCGGTTGATGGGTATCAATACGGTGGGAAATATTTTGATCTCACTGAGAATATCTTAAGCCTGAATAAAAAAATCAAAAGCTTGAATCAAATAATCCTAGTACAAGAAAATCCATTAAAAGAAATCAATGCGATACCTGAGATTATTAATTTTAAGGATTGCCTTCTTAATGATCATGATCTTGAATTCGAATCACTCCCATTCAATCACCCTCTTTTTATAATGTATTCATCAGGAACAACGGGTAAACCGAAATGCATTATCCATGGTGCAGGTGGCACTCTACTGCAACATTTGAAAGAACATCGTCTTCATACAAATATTAAAAAGAATGATCGTATCTTCTTTTTTACTACCTGCGGTTGGATGATGTGGAATTGGTTAGTCAGCGCCTTAGCGAGTGAGGCCACTATCATATTGTATGAGGGATCACCTTTTTTTCCAGACCCCAATCATCTATGGAGAATTGCTGAAGAAGAAGAAATTAATATCTTTGGAGTCAGTCCCAGATATCTAAGTGCATTAATGAAGGAGAAGCATAAACCCAAGAATCATAATGATTTAAGCTCCATCAAAACCATTCTCTCCACTGGATCTCCATTGCTAATAGACCATTTTGAATACATTGAAAAAAACATAAAAAGCAATACGCAGATCTCCAGTATTTCTGGTGGTACTGATATTATTTCATGCTTTGCACTAGGCAATCCTAATTTACCCGTATACAGAGGAGAGATTCAATCCAAAGGTTTAGGTATGGCCGTAAAAATATTCAATGACTCAGGGGAAGAAGCAGCCATAGGTAGTAAAGGTGAATTAGTTTGCACTCAATCATTTCCATCCATGCCAATAGGGTTTTTTAATGACTTAAATAATAAAAAATATAAAAACAGCTATTTTAAAAAATACAATAATGTATGGGCGCAAGGAGACTATGCATCTTTTACAGATCATGGTGGCCTTATTATATTTGGTAGATCGGATGCAACTCTAAACTCAGGCGGAATAAGAATTGGGACTGGTGAGATTTATAGACAACTGGAAAAGTTCCCAAATATACTTGAATCAGTTGTGATTGATGAGGAAGATAATCAGGACTCTTTTGTTTCCCTCTTTATAATCTTAAAAGAAAATAAACAATTGACAGAAGAATTGATCAAAAAAATTAAAGAGGAAATCAAAGCAAATACAACCCCTAGACATGTTCCTAAAAAAATAACATTGGTTCCAGATATACCAAGAACAAGAAGTGGAAAAATTTCTGAGCTTTCAGTAAAAGCCGCAATCAATGGCAATGAAATAAAAAATATTGAGGCTCTAGCTAATCCTCAGTCTCTCGATTTTTTTAGGCAGCTAAGAATACAAGACTGACATTAGAGCAAAATGCATTTAATATAAAAAAAGATAAAAATATGAGTAAAAAAACAAAAGGAAATAATACATTGGATTATCCATTTTCAAAGAGACCTCCTAATGGAGATGTTCTAGAAGTATTCCCTAATCTTTATTGGTTAAGAATGCCTTTACCCATAGCGCTCAATCATATTAATTTATGGTTACTGGAAGGAAGTGAAGGATGGACAATTATTGATAGTGGTATGGCGAATGATGAATCTAAGGCAATCTGGATCAATTTATTTGAAACATTATTCAAGGGAAAAAAGCTAGAAAAACTCCTAATTACACATATGCATCTGGATCATTCTGGTTTAGCAGGATGGCTCTCTGATCATTGGGAAGTGGACCCATACTTTACTAAAAAAGAATTTCAAGAAACACAAATATTAAGTAAAGGTATTGAAAAGTCTCAAGAATTTATTGCATTGGATTTCTATAAAAGTTGTGGCTATGACGATGCATCAATCAAACGTTATCTAGAAAGAGTTACCCTTAGAAAAACCCTTGTTACTCCCCTCAATAGAAATTATATAAGACTGCAGAATGAAGACAGTGTGATTCTGGGAGATATTGAATGGGAAATTGTTATCGCTAAAGGTCATTCTCCTGAACATGCTTGTTTGTATTCTAAAGAAAATAATATCTTTATATGCGGTGATGTATTGTTGCCTAGGATCACACCGAATATAAGTGTGAGACCTTTTCATGCTGAAACTAACCCATTAGATGATTGGATAAAAAGCCTTAAAAAGATTAAAACAATCATTCCAGATGATGTGTTAATTCTTCCATCTCATGGTTACCCCTATTATGGGGCTCATAAGAGGATAGACGCATTGATTGAAGATCATATGAAAAAGATTGAGTCGCTCTTCGACTTTTGTAAAGAGCCAAAAAATGTCATTGAAGTATTTCCCGCCCTGTTTGTAAATGAGATTAATGAAAACTCTTTAATATTGGCTGTGGGCGAAAGTCTTGCTCATTTAAATTACTTGATAGGTGAAGAAAGAATGAAAATGAAAAAAAATAGTGAAGGTATTAACTATTATCAAAGCATTTGATTGGGAATAAGTTTGTCTGTAATTTTTGATAATAAAAAAATATTTGAGTATCAAATACCTGTCGTTGTTATAGGTGCCGGTGCTTGTGGTCTTTGTGCTGCTCTGGCAGTTAAAGAAATGGGGACGGAAGTCATTGTGCTGGAAAGAGACTCAACGCCATTAGGAACAACAGCAATGTCTACAGGATTAATACCTGGTGCTAACACCAAACTCCAAAAAGCAGCAGGAATTGAAGATAGCGTTCAATTATTTACCAATGACATTATTAAAAAGTCAAAACATCAAACCGATTCTGATATTGCTCATACTTTGGCTAGTGAATCAGCACTAACTATAGAATGGCTAATAGAAAAATACGATATCCCTTTAAGCTTAGTCGATAGTTTTCTTTATCCTGGTCATTCAGTCATGAGAATGCATGGCACACCAAACAGAACAGGCAGCGAGTTAATGGGTTCGCTATGTAATGCTGCTGAAAAAGCTGAAATAGATATTCTAACAAATTCGTTGGTAACAGATCTGTACAGTGATGAAAAAAATAAAGTCATTGGAGTCAAAATCACAAGAGAAGATGGAACATCCGAAGACATTGGATGCGATGCTCTTATATTAGCTTGCTGTGGGTTTGCAGGCAATCCTGAAATGTTGAAAGAATTCATTCCAGAAATTAAAGACGCAGTATTTTTTGGCCATCCGGGAAATAAAGGTGATGCCATTAAATGGGGTAAATTATTGGGAGCGGATCTGGCTGATATATCTTCTTTTCAGGGGCATGGTGGCTTGGCTGTGGGTCGTGGCGTTCCTATTTTATGGCCAATGATCATGGAAGGTGCTTTTCAAGTAAATAATTTAGGGCAAAGATTCTCTGATGAAAGTCTTGGATACTCTGAACAAGCGGTAAAGGTAGTTGCTCAACCTGAAAAATATGCTTGGAATATTTTTGATCAAAGACTGCATGATTTAATGAAAGAATTTGAGGATTATAATAATGCTATAGAAGCGAATGCTATTATTCGCGTGGAAGATCTTAATGAGTTATCTTCAGTAATAAATATAGATAAAGAAATATTAGAACAAACAGTCCGATCAGTTGAGAAAATGGTTTCAGGAAGTTTAGAAGATCCCTTTGGAAGAGATTTTACTGGAAAAGAACCACTCAGGGCACCATATTATACAGTTAAAGTAACTGGGGCTTTATTTCATACACAAGGTGGCTTAGTGGTAGACAGTTCAGCAAGAGTATTAAATAAAGAACGTCAGAAATTACCCAATTTATTTGCAGGAGGTGGATCTGCAAGAGGTATATCTGGACCTTCTGACTGGGGATACATGGCTGGTAATGGTCTTCTAACTGCAACGACTTTTGGAAGATTAGCTGGAAGATCAGCATCAGAATTTTTAAAAAAAACTATAAACTCTGACAATATTTAAAATTAGTGTTTGTTTAAAAGTTGATACACTATTTATCAAATGATAAATAGGTGGTATATTAGATTCATTTATTGGAGATATCATGAAAGAACATAAAGGCCCACTTAATGGAATAAAGGTTTTAAGTATTGGTACCTCAATAGTAGGCCCTTGGGCAGCAACACTAATGGGCTATTTAGGTGCTGAAGTATTTAAAGTTGAGCCGCCTAAAGGTGAGTTTTTAAGAATGCTTTATCCTCGTCAGAATAAACTTGCAACCGCCTACAGTTCAACCAATCTAAATCAAAAATCTGCTGGCCTTAATACAAAAGAAGAAGATGGAATGAATGCCATGCTTGGATTGGCAAATCAAGCTGATATTCTTATTGAGAATTTTAGACCTGGTGTTGCAGAGCGAATTGGACTTGGTTATGAAACGTTGCATGAGTCAAATCCAAATTTAGTTTTCGGATCCAGTTCTGGTTATGGGGATGATGGTCCGATGAAGAACTTAGCAGCTCTTGAACCACATCTTCAAGCTTTCAGTGGTATGAGTGGAGTTACAGGGTATCCAAATGGTGATGGTCAGCTAATACGATTTACACATTTGGATCCTACTGGAGCTGTCTTTTTTTGTGGTCTGTTGATGCTTGGATTGATAGAAAGAGAACGCTTTGGTCATTCTTGCTGGGTTAAAACATCGCATTTAGCTAATGCCATAGCAAATATGAATAATAAAGTTTCTGAGGTTTTATTGGCAAACTCGCCAAGTAAACCTTTGGGCAGTGGTTCCTCTACTTCTGCACCAAATCGTTGCTATTTATGTGAAGACAATAGGTATATTGCTGTTTCTTGTGAACATCAAACACAATGGCTAGGATTCTGTAATGCATTGGAATTAGATCATTTAACTGAAGATGAGAGATTCCTAAGCAATATAGATAGAGTTAAAAATCGTGATGAACTTGATAAAATTCTAGAAAATCATTTCCATCAAAAACCATCTCGATGGTGGTCATTGAGACTCAATAATCATAATGTTCCAAATAGTTTTGACCTGTCTTTTGATGATCTTGAGTTTCATCAACAAATTGTTGAAAACAACTTCTTAGTAGAGGTTGACGGTGAGCACACTGGCCCATTCTATGTTGGAGGTTTACCTTGGGAATTTAGTAAGACGCCTGCCAAAATAAATGTTTCAATTCCAGTGCCTGGAAAAGATACAGAAAAAGCAATGAAAGAAGGTTTTGAGAATAGCTCAAAAAATACAAAGGAATTGACATCTGAGTCACCCGAATACCCACTAAAAGGAATTCGAGTGGTGGATATTACTCAAGGTTATACAGGGCCTTATCTTAGTTTTATGCTGGCTGAAGCTGGTGCAGAAGTAACAAAAATTGAGCCAATTGGTGGAGACTGGTCCAAGCAATTAAGTCCACAAACAAAAAAAGGCACCAGTGCTCTTTATGAATCATTCAATAGAAATAAAGAGATAATAGAAATTGATATTCAATCGGAAGATGGTGAAAGAGATTTTCAATCTCTTTTAAATCAAGCTGATATCCTCATAGAGGATTGGTCTAAAGATTCTGCTGAAGCAGTAAAATATGACTATGAAAAATTAAAACAAGAGAATCCAAAAATTATACATTACTCCTTATCGGCATTTGGACATCATGGCCCAATGAGAAATAAATCAGGAAGTGATCTAGTCATACAAGCCATGTCTGGTTATCTCAGAACTTTGGGTGATGTTGGTGAAGAACCAGTCAGAGTCGGTGCGGATGTTGTTTCAACTTGTACTGCTGCTATGAGTTTAATTGCAATTCTTGGAGCGCTTTACCATGTAATACAAACTGGAGAAGGCCAAAAAGTTTCTGCCAGTATGCTTGGCACGATGATGGCATTAAAGACTCTTCAATGGTCTGGTTTCAGCAACCCAGATAGCTGGGATGGGAATTTTTGTAAAAATGAAATGGATGGTTCAAATTTTGGACAAAGAACAAAAGATATATCTATTTTTGCAACCCCTTCTCCTGCACTAGTAGAAGACAAGTTTTATGAAATGATTAAAGAGTTTGGAATGTATGATGAATTCATGAAGGATGAAATTTTAGTTCAGAACTGGTGGAATTCATTTGGAGTAGGCACAAAAGCAAGTCATGCAAGACCACTATGGGATAAGTATTTGACTCAAATGTCTTCCGATCAAGTTCTAGAAATATTTAATCGCTATGAAGTATGGGCGGTTCAATTTTCAAACATAGAAGAACTCATCAATCACCCACAAGTTGAACATTTAGGTATGTTTGACTCCACTACGGGACAAACCTATCTCAGAGCACCTTGGAAAACACCATGGGGTTTTCCTGAAATAAAACCGATAAAGGAATAAATCAATACAAAACGAATGAATAGTGATCTTAAGAAAGGTTATTCTGACTCCCCTTTAGGGCAAGTGCATTTCCTCAGGAGTGGTGAAGGCAATCCATTATTAATGCTACATATGACTCCACAGTCGTCTCTTCAATTTAGTCAAACTTTTAGCTATCTCAATGAATTAGGAATTCAAACAATTGCTCCAGATACTCTCGGCTATGGGATGTCTGAAAAACCTTCTGCACCTCTATCAATTGAAGAATATGCATCTGTCTTGCCTTATCTATTGGATGAATTGGGTATCGAAAAAACTTCAATTGTTGGTCATCATACAGGTGCTGCAATGGCTTGTGCATTGGCGAAAGCTTACCCTGATCGAATTGACAAGATGATTTTGCATGGAGTGCCCCTTTATACCGATGAAGAACGAACAGCCAGAATGGATAATCTTAAAGTTGACTTATCTCCAAAAAAAGATGGCTCTCATCTAACGGATTATTGGAACTGGATTCAAAGTCGAGTTCAAGATAGAGCAACACTTGAAGCCTGTCATATGTCTTTATTGCATGTTTTCTTAGCAGGTGAAAATGAATGGTTTTGTCATCATGCAGCATTTCAATACGATTTAAAACAGACATTGTCAGACCTTAAACAGTCCTGCCTATTAATCTCCAATACAGGAGATCCATTGCATTACATAGTGCCTAGAGTACAAAAATTAAGAGAAGATTTTCAATACAATGAGATAGAAGGTGGATCTGTATTTATAATAAGAGATGACCCAAAACAATGGGTTGAATCTTTTATTGATTTTTTAAAACAATAATGACCAAATAGAGTTTAATAATAGTGAGAGTAGATAATGCAATATAAGCTACCAGAAGAAACCATCATGCTGCAAGATACGGTAAAACGTTTTGTTGATAATGAGCTGATACCGCTGGAAACACAATTACCAGAAAGGCCTAATTCATATGAGCTCCCTCAAGATCTCTATCTTGAGTTAACTGGAAAAGTCCATGAAATGGGGCTGACTGCCAGAGAAACTCCTGAAGATGCTGGTGGTGCTGGCTTGGGACCTTTAGACAATTGCATTGTTACTGAGCAAGTTCATAGATCAACAGCAGGATGCAGTGTTTTTTCAGCCTCTTTTGCATCGATGCTATACGAACTAGGCACTGAAGAACAAAAGAGTAAATACATGATTCCTTCTGTCAAAGGAGAATTTCATGGAAGCAGCGCTTTTAGTGAACCAATTGCTGGAGGAGACATGGCAGGGATTCAAACTACCATTGAAGAAAAAGATGGAGGGTGGGTCATCAATGGCAATAAATGTTGGATTTTTAAAGCCAATACAGCTCGTTTTATCTTAGTGTTAACCAGACTAAAGGGTACGCAAAGACATGATGGTATGCAGTGGGTCATTGTTGATGCTGATGCACCTGGCTTTAAGGTTGGCAGAGAGCAAAAAATGATTCATGGTCAATCAACTTATGAACTATTTTTTGATAATTGCTGGGTTGATAATAAACAATTATTAGGCAAACCAGGAGAAGCATGGAGCTCTGGTACGGATTATCTTTTCTCTGGAAGAATACAAATTGCAGCCAGAGCTATGGGTATTGCTGATCGTTGTTTAGAAATGGCAATAGATTATTCAAAAGTAAGACATACATTTGGTAAACCATTATCCTCAAGGCAAGCCATCCAATGGATGATAGCTGACTCAGCAATTGAACTGCACACTTGCAGATTGATGGTTTATGATGCTGCCTTAAGAGCACAAGAAGGTGAAAAAGTTTTCATTCAAACAGCCATGGCTAAAATATATGCAACTGAAATGGTAGCTAAAATTGTGGATCGTGCGATGCAAATTCATGGTGCTGCTGGTTTGTCTGATGAAACAATATTAGAGCGCTGCTATCGAGATATAAGGCCTATGAGAATATACGAAGGCACTTCTGAAGCCATGAGAAGTATGATAGCTAAAGACCTATTAAGAAGTTAGTCAAAGGAAAATATATGCTGCCTTTTAAAATACGATTCGGTTGGGGAATTGGAACACTAACAGTTTCTCTAATGTTCCAAGCTACCGGCTTACTCCTTCTTCTTTATTTAACTGACTTTGTGAAGCTTGATGCGACAACAGCTGGGCTTCTCATTGGATTGTCTAAAATCTATGATGCAGTAACTGATCCCATAATGGGAAGGATTAGTGATCGAACTAAAAGCCCTTGGGGTAAAAGAAGGCCTTATGTATTTCTAGGTACATTCATGTGTGCTGGGTCTTTCATTTTGCTTTTTAATCTAGCTGCATTCGCTGATTCACCTAACATTGTAATGATTACATTGTTTGCACTCATCTTGAATGCGACTGGCTATACAGTTTTCAATGTTCCCTATTTGGCAATGCCATCAGAAATAACAAATGACTACAATGCGAGAACCAATCTCGTCTCCTATCGAGTTATGGCGGTGGCTGCTGGTCAACTGGGAGGATCTGCTTTGGGTCCAGCTTTGGTTGTTTATTTTGGAAGTGGCATCGTAGGTCATGCTGGCATGGCAAACTCATTGGCAATCATTATGATTTTTGCAGGAATGGCCTGTTTTCAATTAACCAAAAGTGCTTCGTATATAAAAACATCGGTTACTCAGCAAAATACTTCATCTTTTTTTAAACAATTTAAAACAGCATTTCAAATTAAACCGTTTGCAATACTTTTGGGTATTAAGGTTACTCAGCTAACTGGGTTCGCTATATTTCTTGGTTCATTGCCCTATCTTTTTACAAGAGTTATGGGTCTCTCACTTAGTTACATTGGCTTCTACTTTCTCATTCAAGGGAGCGTAATGTTTATCTCTCAACCTATTTGGGTTCGGGTTGTTTCACAAATTGGTAAAAAAAGTGCGTATTACCTGGCTTCATTACTATGGGGCTTAGGAGCTTTATCATGGGTATTGGCTTCTCAAGGAGAAACCAATATTGAAATCATTGCAAGGGGTATATTTCTAGGTATAGGAGCTGGTGGTTTATTATTAGTAGGTCAATCAATGTTGCCTGACACAATGCAATATGACTTTCAAAATAGTGGTCAACGCAGAGAAGGTATTTTAGCAGGAGTATACACAACGGTTGAAAAACTCTCATTTGCTATTGGCCCTTCTATTTTGGGACTGATACTTGGCTTCTCTGGATACAATGCGAATGAAACAATACAAACCGATAATGTAATAAACATGATATATTTTTCAGCAGCAGGCTTTCCTGTCATAACTTTAATTATTAGTTGTGTATTAATGTTTTTCTATAATGTAGATCAAGACACATTAAAAGAAAATTAACTCAGAATATTTAGCCTAAAGGAAAGAAATGAAAACATGTAACACATTAATGAGAGGAATAGTAATCTCCATGGATGAGAATCGGAGAGTATTCATGGACGGTTATGTCGCAATCAATGATGGCAAGATTGAATCTGTTGGAGCTTTCAGTGAGTGTGAATATGAATCTGATAACAACCTAGGAGGCTCAGGTTTTGTTATTCTACCTGGCCTAGTGAATGTCCATTCACATTTAATTCAAGGCTGTATGAGAGGAATGGCAGAAGGAACAACTTTTGAGGAACGTCTTTTTGGATTCTATTATCCAATGACTGGTGCATGTGATGAAGAAAGATCTTACGATGCAGCTATGCCTTCTATTATGGACCTAGCCTTAAGAGGGGTTACTACAACTGCCGATGATCACTTTACCCATTTGCATAAAAAATCTATTGATGGAGTTTTGGCAGCGGTTGATGATTCTGGTATTCGGTGTCGAATGGCTAGGCTGACAATCAATGATAAGGATGCAGTGCCTGAAGGTTTTGGAGAAACGCTGGATACCGGGATAGCTGAAACAGAACGAATCAAGTCAAAATGGGAAAATGAAAAAATTTCTGTGACGGCTTCAACCATAGGTATCACCTATTGTGAACCCGATCAGTTGATAGAGTTATGGAAATGGACTGATGAGAATAATCGACAATTCGATATCCATGCTCCTGCAGTATTTGATCAAAAATATTTAGCTGCAAGAAGAGGTTGGGAAGGCGGGTCTTTTGAATGGTTGGACCATGTGGGAATATTAGGCCCGAATGTTATTGCTGCTCATGCACAAAACTTAAGACCTGGAGAAGAAAAACTGATAGCCGATGCTGGTGCCTCGATTGCTTTAGTACCCGATATGGAGCAAGTATTAGGTTTAGTGAATTTCAATGCTAGGCCTTTTTTAGATTCTAATATCACCTGTGGACTTGGTCTAGATGGTGCTGTAGTCGCATATGGACATAACATTTGGACAGCCATGAGAGGTTATCTAACTGCACAAAGAATGGGAGATCAGCATAGATTAATGATGTCTGAAACGGATATTAAATGGACTGGTGAGGAAGTTCTCTATGGAAGTGCTGAACAAGCATTAGAACTCGCTACCATAGATGGAGCTAAAGCTTTAATGATGGATGATAAAATAGGTTCCATTGAAACTGGAAAAGAAGCTGATCTTGTTTTAATCAATCGAACGGAAGAAAGTCACCTTAGTCCTATGGGTTCATTAATTGCTAGTTTAGTTTATGGCAATGGTCCAAATCAAAATGCGATTGAAGCTGTCATGGTTCATGGAGAAGTTATAGTTAAAAGAGGACAACATCAAACTCTGGATCATCGAAAGATAGTTGAAAGGTCAGATCAAGTTCAAGAGATACTTCTAGACGAAACAAATGCGAGACAATACCTAAGAAAGAGAAGTCGTTTTAATTGGATTGATTAAGGCAATCTAGCTTCTATAATTTTTTTCAGTCTTAATACGGATGAATCAGGAGTTGTCAACACTCTCAAATCAGAATTTTTCTCACTGATATTTGACAATGCCGAAGCCATAGAAAATTGACCTAAAATAATTGTGCAATCGTCTGTCTGATCTAATGCGATCTTTGCAATCAGATCATCGTGTTGATTCACTAAACCATTTTGTAATGACTTAAGCGCTTCTTCAACATAAATTCCTTCAACCTCTAATTCAGTATTAGACTCGACCATCATGGTTTTAATTTCTTGAGTCAACAATTCCAAAGAAGGTAAAAATGTGACCATTATTTTTATCTTTTGCTTTAACTGTATGGCATCAATAAATGCAGCTTCATTGGGTCTGAGAATTGGAATACTGTATTGGTCTTTCACTTGATTAATTTCATCGCCAAAAGCAGAACAGGTGTATAAAATAGCATCTGCATTCTCAGATACTGCCATTTTTGCTAAATTACTAATTCTTTGGCCAATAGTATTCTCATTTTGACCAAGGTTTCGATCTTTTGACAATGATAGATCTGAATAATTACTTAAAACTGCCTCAGGCCAAAGATCATAAAAAGATTCCCAAACAGGTTGTTTGGATTCCTCTAGTGCATGAATGAGAGCTACTTTCTTTGCCTCACTCATTTCATTGCTTCTCAGGAATAATTGGAACCATTAGGTAAGAAGCATGATCTGGATTAAAGTGAATTGTTGTCTTTCCATCAAAAGTAGCGTCTCTATCTATTGAGTCATCATGAAGGAAAGGTCCACATCCAGTGAGTTGATTTTTAAAATTAGATAAAGTTTGATTCTCAGCAAGTGGATATTCATAATCTTTACCCTGAATGGATAAAGTCAAATAATGGTTTTCTGGAATCACTATTGATGTGGGCCATATTTCAATATCCATCTCTACAATTTCATTCGTTTTCAAGGGCCAAGATTCATCATGGCTATGAAAAGGTCTCCAAGGTTTAGATTGTTCACGATCTAACTTTCTATGGGAAGCTCGCAGCCAACCTTGTGCAATAGGAGTGTTAGGATCGACAGCACCTTGAAAAACAATTTCATTATTTGAAGGGCCAAACAAACGAAGCACTACAAAAATATCAACGTCACTAGTAGAAGAAGACACAAATATTTTTAGTGCTAGAGGACCTGTAATCTCAGTTTCATTTTTAAACGGCTCAGACTGAAAATCAATGCCCTCTCCCATTGCATTAAAAACCAGTCTATTTGATTCTTTGCATTCATATTCAGTTGATATTTTTTTATCAGCACTTAAATAAAGTTTCTGCCACTCGGTTCTACCAATAGGCCATTGATTTTCATTTCTTTGTTTAAAGCCGTCAAGATGTCTGACCTGTAACTGAACATTTGGTTGAGTAGCCCAGTCGTTATTCTCCCCTTTCAAAAAATGACCAAAAAATCGTTTTTGTAACTTGACCCCATAGTCGGTATAAAATTCAGTCCAATGCTCTAATCCATGAATTTCGAGCCATTTCTGATTAGATGCTGCTCTTATATAACCTTCAGTATTGCCTCTTAAATGAAGCCCTTGTCCACCCCAATTGGCTGCTGACAAAAGAGGAACCTTGATATTTTCCCAAACTGCTGATCGCTCACGATGATAATCATCTACAAATGGATGACTTCTTATCTCATCACCAAACTGACATCTATTTAGAGCCAACTCTTCTTCCGTATGGGTTTCATTACCACAAATCAGTTCACCAGTTAAATTATTTCTTGGACCATTTTCACCTAAGCCATACTGTACTGTTTTTACTTGCATATCGAACCAATTAGCCCAAAAAGTACTGAGAATACCGCCATGATGTGTCATGTCTCTATACCAGTCACTGGCTCCTTCCCATATGCACATTGCTTCTAAATATTTAGGCTGTTTTGAAGCCACCAGCCATTGATTAATACCAAAATATGAAACACCGTTCAAACCTACTTTCCCATTGCTCCATTCCAGCTCACCTGCCCATTCAATGCATTTGGAGAAGTCCTGTGTTTCTCTGGGTGAAAAATGATCAACAAAGCCTGGTGAACAACCACAACCCCTGGAATCAACTCTTATGCATATATAGCCGTCAGGCACCCATTTCTCAGGATCTACCACTTCCCAGTTTTGATACTTATTGGTTGAACCTTGTGTTACATCAGGATGCTTTTCTGCCATTCTATCCCAAGCACTTGGGTAACCTTGCTGAAAGGGAAGGCCTTTTGCATATGGGCCATAAGTGATTAAGACAGGGTAACTGCCAGTACCAATAGGTCTGAATATATCGGCTCGTAAAATTAAACCATCGTCCATTTCAATTGGATAATTCCATTCAATTTGCATCCCATCTCTTATTTCTGATTTTTGTATCATTTACTACATACCTATTTTATTTGGCCTTATTCTTTAAATAGTTCACTACAGTTACAGCATCTTTATCACCCATATTGCCCTTTTCTATTGCTTCCGAATAACTTCTAAGCGTTGAATTTGTAGTTGGTAATTTTAGGTTTAATTGTTGTGCTGTAATTAGTATAGAATTTAAATCTTTTTCCATACTTTTCATATCAAAAGCCACGGGCAGATCGGCTCCTAAAATGGTGGGTATTTTCATAGAAAGGACAGCTAATGCTGCAGAACTGTCCGCAATAGCATCCAGCATTAAATCCTCATTCAGTCCTCCTGATGATCCTAAGCTTACGGCTTCAGCAAGCGACTGCCAATAAACTGCTAGAGGCAGATTAACAACCAACTTCAATAAAGCACCAGAGCCAATATCACCTGCATGGATAATTCTTCTAGAAAGAATCTCTAACAAAGGCATTGCTCGTTGAATCACTGCAGTTTCTCCGCCACAAAAAAACATCAATTTACCTTCCGCAGCAGGAGCAACTGTTCCAGATACAGGTGCGTCTATAAAGTCAGCTCCTTGCTTTATGATGGCATCAGAGAGAATCTTTACAGTTTCAACTTGTAAAGTACTCATATCAATAAATAACTTTCCTGTTACATCTGTGCTCAGAAGTCCTTTATTATCAAAAAATACGGATTGAATGGCTTTATCATCGCTTAGCATTGTAAAAATAAAGTCTGAAGAATCACACGCCTGTTGTGGAGAGCATGCAAGCTTAGCGCCTTGGTCAACAAGTGCAGTGGCCTTTTTTGGATCACGATTGTATACCGTAAGTTGATGTCCGGCTTGGAGTAATAAGGGAGCCATCACTGCACCCATCTTCCCCAATCCTAGAAAGCTAATTGTTTTTTTCATTATGATTAATATTATCAGTCATCGTCTGGCACAAAAGCTATAAGATCCAATGAAGTATTGGCTCCATCAATACCTAGAGAATGATTCATGCCAATGGTGGTTGATGCAGGTTTATCATTAGGAAAATAGCTTGCCCAAGATTCTATGGACTCAGCAAACCATTGCAGATCATCATGAAAGCATGCTCTTCTTACAATATTTTCAACCGTTGTGCCAGCAGCTTCAGAAATTGCATTAATATTCTCCATCATATATCTCATCTGAGTCTGTGCAGGTCTTCCATACCATGGTGCTGCAGGATTTCTGGTCATGCCCTCCGCTAGCTTCCCATTATTATCAAAAGCCATTTGGGTACTAAAAAATAATAGATTACCAACTTTAATTGCTTGAGGCTCATGCCCTAATGGTTTTGGAGCATCAGAAGCTTCGATAACTTCTTTTTTTAAATGACTCTCATCAGTAAGTAACATCAGGGAAGCTTCTACTTTTATATCACGATGATTCATCCCCGAATGAGGGAGCACAAATCGAGCAGGAGGATTGTTAGGAAACCATTTTTTCCATATCTTATCAACAACTGCGAAATCCCTAGAATCCCCTATAAAAACTTCAGCTTTGACTGATTGTTCAAAACTACTGCCAGATTTTTCCGATATTTGTAATAATTTTTCAAGCATGCGCTCAGTTTGTAATTCAATAGAATCATTGGATAAACCATCTTCATCCATTCCATTTTGATTGCTAGTAAAAATCCAATCTCCTTTGCGAATGGCATCTGTATGCATTGAAGATTTTTCTGATTGGTCTCCACCTAAAGAAAAATATATTGATTCATCTTGGCTAGCAAGACAAATTACCTCTAACTCAATTTGGGTCCCAACCCACATAAGTTCACTGATCCCTATGGAGGATCTTGGTGGCAGATAATCTTGAAAGGATCTGTTCATCGAATTTTCATAAGGTTTTATGTCCAAGCGATGCGAATTATTAGACGATAAGAAACTTTTTTGATTTGGGTGTTCGGAAACAAACCACTCCCATGTTTTCATGGTATCCATTTTCATATTACAACCAGTTGCTTGAAGTGTTTGTTCAATATTTCTATAAATAAAATCAGATTGCAGCTCCAAACCACTGATAGCTCCACTTTCACTATTAGGTATAACTTCACTTGGCAGACCAGTTTTAAAATCACTGGCCAATTGACCAGCAATAAAGACCCAGTCACCTACTTTAATAGCTGGACTGTATGGCATTATAGGCTTGGGAACTCCATCTTTCAGACCCGGCCAAATAGCTCTTGGTTTGATTGTTTTTTCCAATTTTTCAGTCATTTAGTACCATTGATATTTTCCACTTGTTATAAAGATATCATTCAATATTAATTAATGTTAATTGTTATATATGCTGAGATATAATACTATTTATCAAGTGATCAATAAATAACCTTTTTATATAATTTTTAAATAATGAAATTATCGATTTTTACAATGCCCTTGCACCCTCCTGAACGAAGTTACACAGAAGTACTTCGTGAAGATAGGGAAGCTATCATCCTGGCTGATCAGTTAGGTTTCGATGAAGCATTTATTGGTGAACATGTCACAGACAAAGCTGAGCCAGTAACTTCATGTCTTATATTTATTGCTAGCCTAATCAATGACACAAAAAATATTAAACTTGGGAGCGGTACCGTTAATCTACCGAACAATCATCCAGCAGGAATAGCTGCTCAAGTAGCAATGATCGATAACATGCTGGAAGGAAGATTTCTATTTGGTATCAGTCCCGGTGGACTCTTATCTGATGCTGAGATATTTGGTAATTTAGATAAAGATAGAACTGAAATGTTTGTCGAATCAATCAACCATATATTGGATATTTGGAATAAAGAGGCACCATATAATCTAGAGGGTAAATATTGGAACATCTCAACAGAGTTGAATCTGGATAAAGAAACAGGACAAGGCATTATAGTCTCCCCTTATCAAAAACCACATCCGCCCATAGTTGTGACAGTTGTAGCGCCCTTCTCAAAAGGAATCGTCTTAGCTGCACAAAGAGGATGGACACCAATTTCAGCGAATTTTCTACAACCAATATGGGTAGCTTCTCATTGGCCAATGTATAAGAAAGGTTGTGAACTAGGAGGCTATGAAGCGAAAACGGAAAATTGGAGAGTAGCAAAAAGTATTTTTGTTGCTGACGATGAAAAAACAGCACAAAGATATGGCAAAGGACCTGATGGACCTTATCATTTTTATTTTAAACAAATGATGAAAAAGCTTATTGGAAATGGCAGACCTGATTTATTTAAGCATGACAGAGATATGGCGGATTCAGATGTAACTCTCGATTATGTTCTTGATTCATTAGTTATAACTGGAACAGTTGATAGTGTGGTTGAACAAATTGAGTCGTTCAAAGAAAAAACTGGGGATTTTGGTACACTTGTTTATGCGGCTCATGATTGGGTTGAACCTGAACTTTCAAAAAGATCTATGGAATTAATGTCAAAGGAAGTTATGCCTAAGCTCAATCAATAAGATTGAAACTATAAGCAGTTAGGCTAATTATCATGCAAGAGAAATCTTTTCAAATTGGAGTTGTTGGTTTAGGCATTATTGGATCAGCAATTTCAAAGCATCTACTTTCAAGCAATCATCAAGTTATTGGTTTTGATATTGATCAAAATAAACTTATCGAAAACAATGGACAACCACTGACAATCTCAACGAGTCTTAAAGAGTTACTTAGAAGCTCTGATGTGATTATAACTTGTCTGCCAAATGAACAATCTCTGAGTGATACAGTTGATCGATTAGTTTCTTTAAAAGACACAACAGTTAAAACGATCATTGAGATGAGCACTCTAGGTATTGCTTGCAAGTCTAAAAACAAAGAAAAATTAATTTCTAAGAACATTCATTTGTTGGATTGTCCTATTAGTGGAACTGGTGAGCAAGCTTCTCGAGCTGATATTGTGATTTATGCGAGTGGCGATGAACAGAGCTATAAAGAGATTGAATCAATTTTTAATTCTTTTTCTAAGGATTGCTTTTATCTAGGCGACTTTGGTAATGGCAGCAAAATTAAACTAATAGCTAATTTTTTAGTATCGATTCATAACGTAGCCTCCGCTGAGGCTATTTTACTGGCTGAACAAACCGGCATTGACCTAGATAAAATATTTGAAGTGATCTCCTCTGGTGCAGGCACCTCCAAGATATTTGAGCTCCGTGCACCCATGATGATGAAAAGAGAATACAAACCTGCAACTATGAAAATGAATGTTTGGAAGAAAGATATGACTTTAATTAGAGAATTCATCGACCTTTATAGTGTTTCTACTCCTTTATTTTCTGCCACAGAAGAGCTTTATGAATTAGCCTTAGAGATGGGTCTAGAAGAAGAGGATACAGCAGCAGTTTATGAAACCTTAAAAAAAATAGATCAAGAAGGAGCAGATAAAGATGAATAATGAAATTCATTTTTATACTCATGGCCAAGGTCATCCAATTATTTTTATCCATTCATTAGGACTCGATCATAACTTATGGAACTTTTGCATCGAAGAATTATCAACTGTGGCACAAACCTTGACGTATGATTTACCGGGTCATGGAATCAATCCACCTCCAGAATATCCATATAATATTGAAGATCTATCCTCAGACCTCATTAAGGCACTCAAGAGAAATAAGATTTCAAAAGCAAGTTTTGTGGGTCTATCCATTGGTGGTATGGTTGCACAACATTTAGCCGCTCATAATCCAGATGTAGTTGAAAAACTAATACTAATAGACACCACAACAAAATATTCTCAAGAATGGAAAAAAAACTGGGCACAAAGAGCAAGTATTGCAAGGAGTCAGGGTGTATCAACCATGAAGGAGAAACTCCTAGAAGCATTTTTTACGCCTGATTTTCTATCGCATAATTCATCTGAGATCAAATACTGTAGGTCTGTTATTAATTCAATGTCAGACGAAGGTTATGCGTTAGCCTGTGAAGCTCTTGCTTTAGCTAATACAGAAGACTATGCATCTTTGATTGATAGCGATACCTTAATTATGTGTGGTAGAGAAGATAATATTTTATTCAAAGAAGCCGTTTCTTGGTTGGATGAAAATATTAAAAAAACACAAGTGGAGTGGCTTTCACCTGCACAACATGTCTCTCCTTTAGAGCGTCAAGAAGATTTTATTAAACACTTAAGAGCGTTTTTAAAAATATAGGCAATGATCTTTTTATAAATCAAATTCCTTGATATCAATAGATTTAGCACCTTCAAGCATCACTTGTACCGAGGTACTTACAATTGCCTCAAAATCATTTAATACATTGGCATGATAAATATTCTTTCTAACGGCATAGTAGAATAAACCACCATGCATGACCCATAATCTCTCCAATTCAAGTGGGGTAATAGGTATTTTCTTAACATCAGGTAAATTACATTCCACTCTAATTTCTTCACATATCGGTTTAAGGAATTCATCTTCTGCTAACCTAATGTATCTTCGGTTGAGTGGCTTACCCATCAAGCCTGAGAAAAAATATATCCTTATCCACTCATAACGATGCACTGTTGTCGCATAAGACAGATAAAAATCAATCAATCTTTGCTGCAGAGGTACAGACCTATCCTTGAGTTTTATAGACCATTCAGGATTGATCCAATTTAGGAATACTTCCTTATAGACCCGCTCAATAAGATCCTCTTTATTTGGAAAATAACGATACAGTAGAGGTTGTGTGATGCCAATTCGTTTTGCTAAATCTCTCGTCTTTCCCTCAAAACCAACTTCAGCAAAGAACTGGACAGCTTCTTCTACGATCTCTTTTTCACGGTCGCTTGGTGTTAGTCTCTTTCTTGGTTTTGTTTTTAATTTTGTTTTTGGCATTCTTTTTTTAATTACTCTTTTGAATCTAATCTTATACCAAGAACCTTAGTAATGTCTAAGCTGTCTCTTTATTCCGATAATTTTAAATAAAATTATGTTATTTGATTTCCATTGGCTCTTGCTCTATAGCATAAAGTTCCAAGCTTGAAAGACTGGGAGTTTTAGGGTCATATGTTTCTGGAGCTGTGAAATATTTATTATAATTTTTCTCAACATAGTCTAGAAGTTGTCGACTGTGCACTTGTTCTAAATCTTCTCCTGAGCCCATAAAAGCTGAATAAAGCATATGCCCTGGTGTTTGTCCCATTAACATCCAAGGTAGCCAAGGAGTAACTCTATTCCATGTACCATTAAATGGCAAAGTAGTCATACTAGAATCCTGCATATGATTGGCGTCGACATGATAAGCAAAGGCTTCCGATACCGGAACCATAGGTCCTGAAGATTCTCTAACCCATTTTTTTGGATTCAAAGCATTGGGATAAAAAAGATTGATATGTATCTCCATGTCCAAGCGATTTCCTCTTTGTTGCCATGGCAAGATAAATGGAATCTTTGGTGGCTCTTCTTGATTTAAATCTCCAAATTTTGGTGGCGAAGGAAAATGATCCTCAATCACATAATTGAAAGGATCATTGGCAATTGGAACCACTTTGACCCACTCATTAGTGATAGGATTTTTCCATTCTTCAAGGATTTCACCAGAACGAAGATCGGTATAAAAAGCAACTTCTCTAAGAATTTTTGCAAAAGAACCATCGGCTTGTTTCTCCAATCGAGATACTCCAAAACCTGCAACACCCAAAACATCAAGGATGGGTTTGTTTGGCCTAATGGCCATTATATAGCCTTTGAACCAGCCATATTTTTGTTTGGTTTCATCCAAGTCCCCATTGAGTCTTGCGTAAGCAAACTTATTCCCTACTCCGGTACCTAAATCTAGGTAAGGCCCTTTTAAGTCTTTACCCATTGCACTGCCATAGGCAGAAGGTAAATCTGCCTTTGCTGTTTCTGAAAATAGATTAAGGGCTGCTGCTCCGGCACTGAAGGCACCTAGCGTTCCAACATTTTTAAAAAACTGTCTTCGTTTCATTCTTTCCCCCTATATTTGAGAATCTTTTTTCTTCTTTTCTATAAATAGCACAACTAAAGCAAGTATCAATAAACCAGCATTAGCAATACCCACCATGGTAAATGGAGCTGTTGGGCCGATGGAATCGAATAATCTTCCACCAACAAAGGCAACAATAAATATACCTAGTGCTCCAAAAAAACTGAAGCCTCCAATTACAGCGCCACGACCTTTGGCAGGTGCTGAACTACCAATTAGAGATATTGCAGATAAATTAGCAAAGATTTCTCCCAATCCAAGTAAGGCAGCGCCAAAATACATTTGACTGCTCAGAGGATTATCAATATAGCCTAAATATAAATAACCGACTGCGGCCACAGCCATAGCTATTGCAAGGTTAACCACACGATCTATTTTATCTATAAAAGTACTGATTAAAAAAGCACCAGGAAGCGCAAATGCCTGCACCATTACATAAAAACCGCCTGCTGTTTTCATAGCTTCAGGTCCTGACATTCCTTGAGAGATTCCTGTCTGATAAAGCCATAAAGTAAAAAAAGTACTGACAACGGATAAATCACCTCTTGAAACAACACCTGCAGTATAAGCTAGAGCAATTCTTGGATCTCTAGCTGCCTTGAAAGCAATCTTAAGTGTTGCAAAGTAAGGTTCTTTATTCGAAGCCTGAGCTGGCGCTCCTTTTTTTAGATTAAAGAATAATACCGTTGCTACAAAAACTACTAAACCAGAAACAACCCAAGCGGTATAAATACCTGACCAAACTGGGTCATAACCCATCTCGCTAAATTCACTAGGAAGGTTCCTAAAAGTACTGATCAAAAGAACTAGACCCAGACCATTAAAAATAGAGGTAGTCGCAATCATCTTACCCCGAGTTACCTCATGAGTGTAATCGTTAGCTACAGTAGGCAACATCACAGTATTACAAGCACACCCAAGTGCAACTATTGTTCTAAATATTATGAGTTCAGTTGAAGTGGAAGCTAAGGGATATAAGAAATACCCTACTCCTAAAATTAAAAAACCAATAGAGTACACCAACCTCCTGCCAACACGATCGGATAGAGCGCCACAGAAACCAATTACAGAAAGCACTACAATTTCTTGGACTGCAGTCAAATTACCTGCTAATTTACCCTGCTCTGATTTAGGAATATTGAGTATGTTATCAAAAATATAAGGCCCAAAAACATTAACAAAGGCCATGGTTGCGATGCCAAAAAAAGCTCCAAAGAACAAGGTGTATAAATGCCTCTTCTCAATATCAGGCATTAATTGCCAAGGCCCAAACTTTATACCAAATTCTTCAGGAGAATAATTAGCTGGTTTTGATTCAATTTTCATAGAATAAATATTGCTCGATAGTGATGAGAATAACAAGTAAGATTTTAATCTTGTTACATGTTGTTACATGAATAATTAATTTATATGGAACTGAAGAAAAGAATTAATACCTCATTATGATTAAAAGAATACTTAAAATAATAATATCAGTATTTATTCTGATTATAATTTTCTCACTCTACATGGCTAATAGAATGGATGTTTTTAAAACTTTGACAGCCAAAACACCTGATCTCTGTTCAGTTTTACCCATGGATGGAAGTGCCGAAGATATTAAAATTGACTATGAAAGAGGCATAGCTTATCTCTCTTTAGAAGATCGTGCAGCCCTAATCAAAGGAGAAGATGTCCAAGGGACAATAGTAAAAATCAATTTAAATGAAACGCCTTATGAATTGCAGCCAGCATTAAGTCAGCAGCCTGATCACCTTAGGCCGCATGGTATTAGCTTGTATATTGATAAAAATGGTCAAAGACATCTAGGGGTCATCAATCATCCAAAAAATAGGGAATCTGGAGATGAAACTGTTGAATTATTTTCCGAAGGAAGAAGTGGTTTATTCGATTATCAACAAACGGTTATAGATAATGCCTTTAAGAGCCCTAACGCTCTTGTCTTAGTGGCTCAAGATAAGTTTTATTTGGGTAATGATAAGGGAGCTCAAACAATGTTTGGGAAAATCCAAGAACAATTAGGAAGGCCCATGTCTAAAATTGCTTATTTTAATGGAAACACAGTCGTCATTGCCGCAAAAAACTTATCTCAAGTTTCTGGAATCAATGTTTCCAACAATCAAGAATATTTATTTGCCTCTGAAACAACCGCACAAAGAATTGCAATTTTTTCTATTGATTCTGGAAACGGAGAGTTAAATAAATTAGAAACTATAAAAATAAGTGGCTCACCAGACAATATTAATATCACGGATAAGGGTGATATAGTTGTCGCGGCTATACCCAAAGTAATAGCACTGATTCAACACTTCATATCCTTTCAAAGTGAAAAGGTTATTCCGGCTCCTTCTCAAGTATTACGATTTAACTGGGAATTTGAGTCCCTTGGATCTAAGCCAAAAATAGATGAACTCTTCTTAAGTGAAGGAAATGATCTCTCAACCGCTAGTGTTGGTACTATATGGAAAAATAGATTATTTATGGGGTCAATTGATGATAAAAAGTTATTAATTTGTGATCTATAATAGAAATATGAAAACAACAGCTAACAAAGACTATCAAACTCATGTAATGACTGAGAGAACTCATTTATCACAAGTTAGAAGGGCATTTACAAAAAGCTTAGCTGACGGTCATGTCGACCCGGGATTGATTAATTTTTACGTCATGTGTTGCAGTTATTTAGATTCCTCACTCAAACGCTTAGTGACACAAGATTATATTCTTCATGATCTATTAGCTCCTCATATAGAGCCTAATAATCAAGAATATATAGATAAATTAGATAGTCTAAGTAATGGGTTAAAAGCTATGGAGGAAGCTTTAAATAAACTGAGTCAGGCTAAAGAAGATCTTATTAAATCAGGATTATATGAAGTTGATATATTCAAAAAGGAAGCCCATGCTTTTCTTGATGTATTTCTAAATATGTTGGCCTCCAATCGTCACTCTACATTTGAATTAGAGGAGAAAGTCTTTCAACCCAGTGATTGGGAAAAAATAGCTGGTGTGACTAAAGAAAGCATAGAAACTGAAGATAAACTATATCAAAGTGTCTTGGTATCAGCACCACAAGGATGTGATCCTAGTAGTTTTCCACCCATAGGCCATAATCAAAAACCTCAATAAAATATTGTGAAAATTTTTTTAATAACAATTGGTGTAATGGTAAATCTTTTATCTTTTGAAATAGAAGCATTTGATAATAAACAACCAACATTATTAATTACGGGCTCTAATAGAAATATTGGACTTGAGTTTGTTAAACAATATAGCGAAAAAAAATGGAATGTGATTGCTACAACTAGAAAACCAGAAACCTCTAAAGAGTTGAATGATTTTGCAAAAAATAATCCCAATGTTGTGGTTGAAAAATTAGATGTGACTAGTAATAAAGACATCAATGCTCTGGCTGAAAAGTATAGTGATCAAGCCATTGACCTCTTATTAAGTAATGCTGCATTGACCCCTAGATATAAATCAGGCTTCAAAAAGATCTCAGGTGTAGAAGAAGACATTACTAGACAAAGCTTTGAAATTAATGCTATCGGTCCTTTAAAAATAATTCAAGCCTTCATGCCTAATGTAGAAAAATCAAAAAATGGAAAGATTATTGCTATGTCAAGCAAAGCAAGTTCTTTTGGTGAAAGATTAAAAATGCCAATGATGTATAGCTACGCTATGAGTAAAGCAGCGTTGAATAGTATGATATATACCCTTTCTTTTGAAACTAAAAGAAAAAATATTTTGTCAGTTCTTATTTCACCCGGAATGGTTAATACAACGCCTGGAATGAAGATACCTGGCGCCATAGAAACTGAAGAAAGTGTCACTAAAATGGTTGCATTAATTGACAGTCTAACCATGGATGACAATGGGAAATTTATTGACTATGAAGACGGAAGAACTATTCCTTGGTAAAAGCTAAATAATTCCCATAATTTCAAACGCCACTCTTTCTCCTGACTCCATTGCGCCTTCCATGCCTCTATTTGATACTGCAGTATGCTCGCCACAAAAATGAATTTGGCCATGAGGGTTTCTAACATATTGTCCAAATTCTGAAATTTGTCCTGGACCCCAATACGACCAATCTCCCTGTGAATAAGGATTAAGAGACCATGAATGATAAGCCACAGGTTCCAATTGATCTTTGGCATTAGGCCTCAACTCTTCAATGGCATTTAATACAGATCTAATAGCTTCCTTTTCGCTCATTAAATCCAATTGCTCAGCAATACCCCCTCTTAACCAAGCAGTTAAGCTAGTAACATCCTCTGGAGAAGAGCCTTTTCTTTCAGCTAGAACCATCCCTGCATAACCGTCTGTATACATGCTTGGACTCATGCCATCCTCTTCCCAAAATTTTGACTTGGGCACAAGGTGTAACATATTAATTTTCTGGGAGCGAAGCTTCTGTATAGCCTCTGCTTGAGGTCCCTTGATAGCAGGAGAAATATCAATATTCTTCAAGACAGGGAATGGAATAGAGCAAACGACATGATCTGCTTGATATTTGACACCATCTTCACAAATCACCTCAGCCTTTGTGGACTGTGTTGAAATGGCTCTGACTGACTTATTCATCAAAACGGATTCATTCAAATTATCTGCCATCGCTTCAGGGATACTCATATTCCCACCTTTTGCAGTATAGCTAGTGCTTTTTCCAAGTCGGCTTTGAGAGTTACTAAATGCATTAACAAACATCAACATTAAAACTGAGACATCTTTTGCGGTATGCCCATGAGTGATATTCAGGTTATACACCAGATTAATAAAATCGGAATCAAAACCTTCTTTTATCAACCAATCGTGAACAGAAATATCATGAATGAAATTCTTTTCATCCATCCAGTCATCATTTACCTCTAAGGGGTTTCGTTTCCCTAAAAATTGATGAAAGAAAGCATTGGGTGGTAATTGCTTCATTTCTTTTGGTAGAAGGTTTTTGGGATGTTCTGGCCATTCATTCATTGGAATAATTTTCTGATCCAATGCCAGCTCTCGATTTCTAAAATAAGGCATGATTGGATTAAGATCAATGAGCTCAACGCCTAATCGCTGGGCAATATCAATAATTCTGGCATAACCAGAACCGAAAGCAGTTCCTCCAGTTTCAGGGCTTCCAGGTACTCGTCTTTCTGATAAGACCCTGCCACCCACTCTATTGTCTGCTTCAAGAACGGTTACCTTATAGCCTTCATCTTGTAAAATTAATGCTGCTGATAGCCCTGATAAACCTGCACCAATAACAATAACATCAGAATGTGTTTTAGCTCTTAGTCGATTGGCAAATAGTGCTGAAGCAGGAAGCGCAGCTAATGATTTTAGAGCCAATCTTCTTTTGTATGAAATCATAGAGATATTTCTACTATGTTTTTTATTCTTCAATTGATAATGTTTGATTAACTGCAATATCTGTCAAGAGTTGTCTCTCGCCACTGGGCCAAATAATTTCAATAGAATCTATACTCTCTTCATCAGCCAATCCGAAATGCAATCGATAATCATTGGCTGAATTATAGCCATGGGCGCTTGTGTGTTCTCGGTATTGTATAGAATCGCCAGCCATAACTTTGACTCTAGCTCCATAAGCATTAGTATTACTTTTGGTTCCAGTAAGCTGAATTTTAATCCAATTATTTTCATTGCCTTTATTTCTTAAAAGGTAATTACGGTCAGATTCTGTAATTTGTTTGTCAGAATTATAAAATGTTCTATTGGTTAAGAACAAATCTAGAAAACCATCATCATCCAAATCAGCATTGCCTACCCCACTACCTATTCCTAAGACTTCTGAACCAGAATTTTTTGTTACATCACTGAAAGTTAGATCGCCATTATTTTTGAATAGCTTGTTATAGGCTGGTTCAATTGCAATATAGAATTGAACAAAAATTGGTAGATTGATGACATCATTGATTAGAGTATTCTGCAATCCACCATTATTGACATAGATATCAATCAATCCATCATTATCAAAATCACCCATAGTGCAGCCTCTAGCGCCTGATTTATGATCTATACCAGAAGAAAGCGATATATCCTTATATGACAAACTTCCAGTATCACTTAGAAGACTTATATAAAGCCTATTAGACTGATCTGCTGTTGGTAAAAAAACGTCCATATCACCATCATTATCTATGTCTCCAATACAAGCCCCATTAGCATTACCAGGATTTAAAAAAACAGTACCGCTTGGAGCCCTAAAAGATCTTGTAATGTTCTTAAAAGTACCGTTTGCTTGATTTAAAAATAATATCTTTTCAGAACCTTCATTTGTGACCAAGAGATCTATCCAGCCATCTTGATTAACATCAGTCCAATTGGGTGAGCCTTGAGAGCCAGCTTCCACAACTAAATCTATTATTCCAGCGCCTGCCTCTTCCGTCACATCAGTAAAAGTTCCATCCCCATTATTACGAAACAATGCATTATCAATTTCATAATCAGCACACTTCCAATAAAGGTCTAAATCGCCATCGTTATCGTAATCAGCCCAAGCAACACCGGCACCTGTATCTCCGATACCACCAATCTCTCGATCTTCTTTTACATTGGCTCTAAATAATTTTGATTCTATGGTGGCATTTTTAAAATTAGCAGAACCAGTTTCTATCAATAGATTTTTAAAGAGTGTTGTAGGTGGAATCTTAGGTCCTCCTGATGAAGGTAAATTTGAAACAATCAAATCCATATCACCATCATTATCATAATCACCCCAAGAAGTGCCCCGTCCTAGTGCATATTTATTATCGACACCTCTTTCAACTGCAACATCAATAAAATTACCACTTCCATCATTTTCAAAAAGTCGATTGCCTTGATTTTCTCCGTGATACTCAGTATTAACATATATATCGATATCGCCATCATTATCGTAATCTATGAAAGAGGGCCCTGAGCTATTAACGGCGACATCAGCAACGCCCGCATTAAAACTGATATCTTCAAACTGAACCGGCTGTTGAAAAGAACAAGATGTGGAACCAAGAATAGCTATACAAAAAAATACTTGAATTGTTTTACTCATAAAGACATCAACCTAAAATATTAATTAGTCGAATATCATAGCATCAAACATAGTACCTAATAAAAGAAGTCCAAGATGAAATATTGAAGAAAAGAATGTCTTTCTAGCTAAAGACTTTGACTGCTCTCTTAAAAGTAAAAAAGAACAATAGAGAAAGTAGCCACCGCCACTCAAAGCAAAAATAAAATAGATCCAACCCATGCCATAAAAAACTAATGATAATGAGAGAATGACTAAAATCAATGTATGCCAGAAAATAGCCTGACTGGTAACTCTATCGCCAACAACAACGGGTAACATTGGTATTTTGGCCTTTGCATAGTCTTCCTTATAGCCAATGGCTAAAGCCCAAAAATGAGGTGGTGTCCATAAAAACAAAACAATGGAAAGAATCAATGGTCCCATAGCAAAAGTGTTGCCAGTTGCTGCTGAGCCAACCAATACAGCGAAACTACCAGACAAACCACCAATTACAATATTCATCCATGTTCTTCTTTTGAGCCAGATGGTATAGACAATACCGTAAGTAAAAATACCCGCAAATAAATAAATCGCTGCCTCTAGATTGCTCACCTTATAGGTGGCATATAGAGCTAATAAACTAATAAGCATCAACCATACAGTCCAAGCATTGGTTGGGGGTAATTCTTTTGTGACAAACGGTCTATCTTTGGTTCTTTCCATGATGGCATCTATATCTCTCTCATACCATTGATTAAAAGCTCCAGACGTTGATGATGCAATAAGCACATAGACAGCCAGAGCAAATATTTCTAAACCATTTAAGTCTGATGAGGGTGAAACAGCTATACCAGCGAGAGCACACGCCATGATTAGAAAGCCTAGTCTAACTTTTCCTGCTTGATATATTAGACCTAAGTATCTGGTAATGGATTTATTTTGAGACATTCAAGTGATCTTTCATTAAAAATTGAAGGCTATTATCAATGATCTACAAACAAATTAGAATGAAAATATTCAATTCTTTGTATTTATTTTATTGCCTTAATTGATATTCCCAGTTCTTTTAACTGTCCTTTACCTGCTTGACTCGGTGCATCAGTTAAAAGACAGCTAGCCGTTTGTGTTTTTGGAAAAGCTATAACCTCACGAATGCTAGTAGATCCAGTCATTAGCATCACTATTCGATCCACCCCAAAGGCAATACCTCCATGAGGTGGACAACCATACTTGAGAGCTTCAAGAAAAAATCCAAATTTCTCATTAGCCTCTTCAGGATCAATTCCCAAGACTTTAAAAACAGCTTGTTGCATGGCTTGAGAGTGAATTCTTATTGATCCTCCGCCAATTTCACTGCCATTCAGTACCAAGTCATAGCCTCTGGATAAGGCATCACCTGGATTTTCTATCAATGCATCATGTGATGAGTTTATTGGCGAAGTGAAGGGATGATGTTCAGACATCCATCTTTTATCTCTAGAATCCCAATGAAACATAGGGAAATCAACAACCCAAACTGGAAACCAACCTTCTTTGATTAAGTTAAAGTCTTCAGCTAATTTGACTCTCAAAGCACCTAATGACGCATTTACAATATTTGACTTGTCTGCTCCAAAGAAAATAATATCTCCATCTTGAGGGTTGAGCCTTTGAAGAAGTGCATTAATAGTTGATTCATCTAAAAACTTAAGAATGGGAGATTGCAAACCCTCAAGACCTTGACTGATATTCTGTACTTTTATATAAGCTAATCCTTTTGCTCCAAATTCGCCTACAAAAGCTGTATAGCCATCGATCTGCTTTCTTGTAATTCCAGTTGCACTTTCAAGTTTCAAACAAGCTACTCTTGAATTACTTTCATTAGCAGGTCCTGAGAATACTTTAAATTCAACACTTTTCATTAAATCACTGACATCTTGTAACTCTAAATCAATTCCCATATGAGGACGGTCAGAACCATATCGATGCATTGCATCTTGATATGAAATTTTTTCAAAATCATGATCAAACTGATGATCAAGCACTTCTTCAAAAAGATTTTTAACCATAGCTTCCATGATCTCTCTAACTTCTTCTTGATTCACAAAAGACATCTCAATATCCAATTGTGTAAATTCAGGTTGTCGATCTGCTCTCAAATCTTCATCTCTAAAGCAACGGGCCACTTGGTAGTATTTATCAAATCCAGACATCATGATCAGCTGCTTGAAGAGTTGTGGGGACTGTGGGAGTGCAAAGAATTCACCTTTATGAGTTCTACTAGGCACAAGATAATCTCTTGCTCCTTCAGGTGTGGCTTTAGTAAGTATTGGTGTTTCAATCTCTATAAACTTTTTTTGATCTAAAAAATTTCTTAATGAACGAACAATATTATGACGTATCTTGAGTTTATCAGCCATTTCACTTCTTCGAAGATCCAAATAGCGATATTTTAATCGAGTGTCTTCATTCGCATTTTCATCATGATGAAATGGTGGTGTTAATGATGCGTTTAAAACACTCATATCATTGACAAGAATTTCTATCGCTCCAGTTGGCATTTCAGAATTAATTGTTCCTTCTGGCCTATCTCTGACTAAACCACTAACTGAAATAACAAACTCATTTCTTATCTTCTCAGCTTGCTGAAAGAGTTCCTTATCCTCAGGATTAAAAACTAATTGCAATAAACCACTAGTATCACGAAGATCAACAAAAATAACACCTCCATGATCTCTTCTTCGATGAACCCATCCAGCAACTGTAACTGATTCTCCAATAGTTTTTGTCCCTACTTCTTCGCAATAACCTGTTCTAACTTTTCTATTTTCTATCATGGTAAGTCTTTTCTTTGAATTTTATTTAAATGCTCGCCAGGAACAACCACACCTAATGAAATTATCATTTTTAATCCATCTTCGACGCTCATATCTAATTCAATAACATCTTCTTGAGGAACCATTAAGATTAACCCAGAAGTTGGGTTTGGGGTTGTTGGAACAAAAACACAAACCACATCTTTACCACTCTTTGTTTCTATTTCTCCAAGATTATTTGATGTTTGAAAACACAGACTATACAAACCCTTTCTAGGGTATTCAATTAATAGAACTTTTGTGAACGCTTGTGTTTGATCTGTCAGTACTAGCTCAGCAAACTTCTTAAGCGGCGAATAAATATTTCTAACTAGAGGAATTTTATCAAGAAAAGATTCCCACCAGTCAACAAGGCTTTTACCAATAAAATTTGCAGCTATCAATCCTGTACCAAAAATGATGATAACTGATAATAGGATTTCAAACCCTGGAATGGAGAATCCAAGTAGGTTCTCTGGTCTCAAAAATTCTGGAATAATGTTGTAAGTTTGGCCTAGAAGATCCAACAGCAATCTTATAATAAATATCGTGACTCCCAATGGCAACCAGACCAATAGGCCTGCTACAATTATGCGTCTTATTCTCTTCATCTTAATTCTTCAATATTTCTGCTTAATTAAAAATAATCTTCAAAAGCATTGACCTAGTATATTACTCTTTATCTTTTGGTGCTTTATCTTTGATTGCTTTCTTTTTTTCAGGTACATCTGATTTTTTCTTTGTATCTTTATCTTCTATCTTTGAAGACTTATCTTCTTTAGCATCTGCTAAATTTTTTTGATTTTCTTTTTTAAAATCAGTTTCATACCATCCTTTTCCTTTCAATCTAAAATTAGGAGCTGAAATCAACCGCTTTAGAGTACTTTCACCGCAGCTAGGGCAATCAACAAGAGGCTCTTCATTAATTTTTTGCAACGCATCAAAAAGATGCTCGCATTTCCGACACTGATATTCATATATGGGCATAAATTATAATTCTTACTATTGATTAAAATTTTATATCTAAAATTTCAGTATCTTACTCCAGTGCTACAAAAATATCTAAACTTTAACTTCAGGATAGACTAATTTATTTGCTGACTCCTTTGTTAAAGACCCTTCAGACATCTCTAATAAAATTGATTCCATATCGGAAGGTAACATGGACTCGAATTTCATTTTTTTCTTCTCAATAGGATGATCAAAAGAAAGTAGGCAAGCATGCAAAGCCTGTCTTTTAAAATTCTTTAATTTTAAAATCAGGTCTTCTTTTGCACCTTTGGGAATAAAGAATCTTCCGCCATAGAGTGGGTCACCTATCAAAGGATATTTTATGTGTGAAAGATGGGCTCTAATTTGATGGGTTCTTCCTGTCTCTAGCCTTAGTCCTAAAAAAGTATGATTTTTGAATTTTTTCAGCACCCGGTAATGCGTTATCGCCCTTTTTCCTTGATTCATGATTTTAAAGCGTATTCTATTATTAGGATCTCTTGATAAGTTAGCATCAACTGTTCCACCACTGGTCATAACCCCAACACAAATGGCACGATATTCTCTAGTAATGACTCTCTCTTGAAGGTCAGAAACTAAAGCATTAAACGATTCATTGGTTTTAGCAATGATTAAAAGGCCACTTGTATTTTTATCAAGCCTATGAATTAAGCCTGCTCTAGGTAACTTACTCAAAGCTGAATGATGGTGCAAAAGTCCATTCTGTAATGTCCCTTCCATGTTACCTGTGCCTGGATGTACAACTAGTCCATAGGGCTTATTGATGATGATCATATGATCGTCTTCAAAAACAATATCAAGATCCATAGACTCAGAAACAGTTTCTTTTCTGTCTTCAAAGATAGGTTCAACACTAACAGTTTGACCTATGACTAATTTTGTCTTGGGCTCAACCTTCTCTTCATTGACTAAAATATTCCCAGAATTAATCCAGTGTTTAATGTTCATCCTAGAAAATTCTTTCAAAATACTACTGATTGCTTTATCAATTCTTACTTCTGCTAACTTCTCATCAACGGTAATTATTATTTTCTTTTGATCCATATCTTTATTAGTAGAATTCTTTTAATCTAATTTTAAGCTATAATTCCATATTATTTTTTTAACTTAAACAAATAACTAGTTTTAGAATTTTGAAAACACAAATAAAAACATTCTCTATATTTCTCATGTCCTGTTTTTTAATTGCGGGATGCAGTAAAGATGAAGTAACAGACTTAAGATCATCTGCGGATATTATTTATGAGAAAGCAACAAACTCCATGGAAAATGGTAACTACAGAAATGCAACTAATTACCTAGAGGTATTAACAACTTCATTTCCATTCAGCAATCAGGCAAAACAAGCTCAATTAGATCTTATATTTGCTCACTATAGGAGTGCAGCATTTGAAGAAGCAATTGATGAAGCAAAACAATTTGAAAAAGAAAACCCAACTCATCCTCGAGTGGATTACGCGCTATATATGAGAGGACTAGCTCTCTTTGAAGGGCAACATTCTTGGTATCATGATGTCTTTGATGTGGATTTAACGAAACGGTCTCCAATCAAAGCAGAGGAATCTTTCTCAGTATTTTCTCAACTCATTCGCAGATATCCAAATAGTGTTTATGTTGATGATTCTAGACAAAGAATGATTTTTCTTAGAAATAGACTGGCAAAGTATGAAAATCATGTGGCTCAACATTATATGGAAAGAGGAGCCTATGTTGCAGCAATCAATAGAGCAAAATTTTCTATTGAGCAATACAATGGAGCGCCTGCCACAATTAAGTCTTTAAAAATTATTGCGGATGGTTATAGAAATTTAGGGATGTCTGATTTAGCAGGAAACGCCGAAAGCATTTATCTAGCTAATGCTCCTGATTCATTGGTTCAGACAATTGATAATGAGGTTAAAGAGCCTTGGTATAAAATCTGGTAAAAAACCTATTTCAGAACTGAATACATTTTCTCACCAATCAACGCTAGAGATTCAACAGTATGAACTCCTGCTTCATTTAGAGCTTCATATTTGGCAGACGCTGTTCCTTCCTTGCCAGTAACAATCGCTCCAGCATGGCCCATTCTTTTCCCTGGTGGCGCTGATACACCAGCAATATAAGCCACAACAGGTTTTGAAATATTATCTTTGATAAAAATTGCAGCTTTTTCCTCATCTGATCCACCAATTTCTCCTACCATGACAATGCCTTTAGTATCAGGATCAGCCTCAAATAACTCTAGACAATCAATAAAATTTAGCCCTTTAATAGGGTCGCCACCAATACCAATGCATGTGCTCTGTCCCATACCATAGTGAGTTGTTTGATGAACTGCTTCATAAGTCAAAGTCCCTGATCTTGAAATAATACCAACAGTACCTTTCTTATGAATAAATCCTGGCATAATTCCGATTTTAGATTCGTCAGGAGTAATAATTCCAGGACAATTAGGCCCAATTAACTTTGAATTGGAATCCTTAATTTTAGCTTTCACCGCAATCATATCTTGCACAGGTATCCCTTCTGTTATACAAACAATCAATCCAATTTCAGCATCTATTGCAGCCATAATCGCCTCGGATGCAAATTTTGCAGGAACAAAAATCATGCTGACATCTATCTCTAAATTCTCTTTAGCTTCTTTAACAGAATTAAAAACAGGAACGTCCAAGTGATTTTGACCGCCTCTCCCAGGAGTCACTCCTGCAACCACCGAGCTTCCATATTCTATACACTGCTGTGTATGAAATGTCCCTTGGCTACCAGTAATGCCTTGGCATAATATTTTTGAAGAAGAATTAATTAATACACTCATAATTTACACTCCAGCAGATGCAACTACTTTAACTGCTGCATCCGTAAGGTCATTAGCTGATATTATTTTCAAACCAGATTCTTCTAATTTCAGTTTACCATTTTCTACATTAGTGCCTTCCAATCTTACAATAATAGGTATGGTTATATTGGATGACTTGACTGCATTAATAATGCCATCAGCTATAACATCACACCTCACAATCCCACCAAAAATATTCACTAAAATAGCTTTAACATTTGGATTTTCTAAAATAATCTCAAATGCAGCTGTCACTCTCTCGGTAGTGGCTCCACCACCGACATCAAGGAAATTTGCTGGACTGCCTCCATGAATCTTAATGAGATCCATAGTCGCCATCGCTAAACCAGCACCATTAACCATGCAGGCAATATTGCCGTCCAAAGAAACATAGCTAAGATCATTGTTAGATGCTTTTTCCTCTAGCTTATTCTCTTGTTCTGGATCTCTTAACTCATATAATTCAGGCTGTCTAAAAAGAGCATTATCCTCAATCGCTATTTTTGAATCCAAAGCCACCAAATGGTTATCTCCATCAATAATTAATGGATTAACCTCAATTAGGTTTGCATCTGTTTTTTTAGCTAATTCAAATACTTTTTTTGCAAAATCAATAAATTCGTCCGATAAGTGGTTCATGAAATTCAGCTTTTCTGCTAATGAGCGCAATGAATCATTACACAGACCTTTACTTGGATCTATTGAGTATCTAATTATTTTTTCTGGAGTATCATCTGCAACTGCTTCTATATCCATTCCGCCCTCTGATGAAACAATGAATGTCCATGTTTCTTTAGCTCGATCAATAACCAAACTAAAATAATATTCTGCAATAATCTCAGTGCCTGCTTCAATATAAACATGATTAATTGGAAGGCCATTGATATCTGTTTGTTTAGTAATAAGTCTCGTACCCAACATGTTTTCAGCAAGATCCTTAACTTCATCGATGTTCTTGGTGATCTTAACACCGCCCACTTTTCCTCTCCCTCCAGCATGAACTTGTGCCTTTACAACCCAAGTATTTGTGGAAAGATTTTTAGCAATTTCAAAGGCTTCATCTGGACTTACTGCAATTCCACCATCCAAGACGGGTATACCCGATTCTAAAAATATTTGCTTTGATTGATACTCATGTAGATTCATAAAGCTAAGAAAAATAGTTATTTAAAATAGAACTTATTACAACTAGGCTATTTTGATCTAAACTATAATGTAATTAAACATATTTTTTAGTTATTTTTTATGAAAGATTCTCTAATCATAGGCTTGACTGGCGGAATTGCTTCTGGCAAAAGTACTGTGTGTAAGTTTTTTTCAAATTTATCTATACCGATTATTGATGCTGATCAAATTTCACATGATTTAACAAAAATAAATGGCTCAGCATACTCAGAAGTTATTGAGTATTTTGGGGAAAATATAACTGGTGAAAATGGTGATATTGATAGAAAAAAATTAGGCACTATTGTTTTTAATAGTAAAAGTAAAAAAGAAAAACTTGAATCAATCATTCATCCAAAAGTTCTGAGCACTATACAAGCTGAAATAAAGAGCAGAAGAGGTGAATATAAAATTATTGAGGTTCCTCTTTTGATTGAATCAGGATTTCAAGAGTTTACCAATAGAATATTAGTAGTGGATTGTTCAACTGAAACTCAGATGGAGAGATTAATGAAACGAGATGGGGTTACTGAAGAATATGCTAAAAATATACTGAGTAATCAAATCGATAGAGAAACAAGATTAAAATTTGCTAATGAAATAGTGATAAATGAAAAAAATAACTCATTGTTAAAATTAGAAGATCAAGTTAAGAAAATCCATAATTTTTATTTAGATTTGATTAGAACTTATAAAAAGTAAATACTAAACCACCCTTTAAAAAGTAAGAATTTATATGACAAAAGGAATTTATGAACTACCTCTAAATGAAAGGTTAAGAACTTTCATGAGAATTGAATTTTTGTATGAGAGACTTAAATATTTCTCTCAAGAATCCTCAGGACCCTGGGCCATTAGATCATCCATTCATAGTTTATTAGAAATCTACTCAATTTTATCAAGAACGGATGTAAGAAGAGAGGTGCTGGCTGATCTTGAAAGATTTATTGTACAAATGGAGAGATTCCAAAGTGTACCTGATGCTGATTCAGATATTGCAGCAAATATACTTTCAGATCTTGAAAATATTAAAAATAATGTAGACACTATAGGAACAGGCTATCTAGAGCCATTAAGAAATAATGAATTCATCTCAAGTTTACTTCATCGCCATACGCTTCCAGGTGGAAAAGCTGAATTTGATATGCCTAAATATAAACATTGGCTTGATTCCAGTGATGTCAAAGTAAAGCGCCTTCTTAATTCATGGATTAGTGTCATAGCTCCAATCTGTAAAGGAATTGAAAAACTTTTATGGCTGATTAGAGAAAGCGCTGAACCTATAGGAACAGTTGCAGTTGACGGCCTTTATAATCATCAAATTGAAAGAAAAACTCAAATTTCACTTGTTAGAATTTTCTTGAAAGATAAATCCATTTATCCAGAAATAAGCGGTGGAAAACATTTAATTGCCGTTCGATTCTTTGAATATGATACTAATTCTGATGATTCAAAACAGCATAAGTCCAATGTTAATTTTAAGATTTCTCTTTGCTAATTATTAGCTAACAGATATTTAATAATAGGTTTGCTAGCAGGTATAATTTTTATCTGGTTGAGTTGTTCTAATGAAAACCATTTTAATCCCTGTCCCTCTTTACTTGTTATCACGCCTGAATATTTCTCTATGATAAATGGTATAAGTTCAACCGTGAAGTCAGTGTAATGGTATTTAATATTATCAATATGAAAAAATTGCATTGGAACTACCCCCAACTCCTCATTTAGTTCTCTAACCAAGGCCTCTTCAGGTAACTCTCTATCTTGGAGTTTGCCTCCTGGAAATTCCCAATGATCATTGTAGATGTTTTTCTTTTCTCTATTGCTTACAAGAATTTGATCACTAGAGTTCTTTATTATTCCAATCGATACCTGCAACATGTTCTTTTATATAATAAATACTTAGAAAATTTTACTGAGGGATACCATGACATTTCTTATATTTTTTACCTGATCCACATGGGCATGGTTCATTTCTACCAACTTTTTTATCCTCTCTAATAAAAGTCGACTTCATGGGTTCTTTTCGTCCTGAATCTGACTGGTTTGATGTTGCTTTAAAGACTGATGATTCTTGATGTTTTAATTCAACATCATCAAATTTTGGTAATTGTTCATTGACAGCAGCAGCATCTTCCTCGCCCTTAAACTTTGCTCTAGATAAAATACTAATCACATTAAACTTTAATTGATCCATCATGTATGCAAACATTTCAAAAGATTCTCTCTTATACTCTTGCTTGGGATTCTTCTGTGCGTAACCCCTTAAATGTATTCCTTGCCTTAAATGATCCATAGCAGCCAAATGCTCCCTCCAATAAAAATCCAACTGTTGGAGCATAACTGCTTTCTCAATTTCTCTCATTGGTCTTTCCCCAACTTCATGTTCTTTTGCACTATAGTTTTTCTTAAACTCATCATGAATTATTTTCCAAATCTGATCAGATCCAATAGAATCATCTTGATTAATTATGGTTTCCAAATCTAGTGTAATCAAAAAATCATTAAAAATTGATTGAGACAATCCTTCAAGGTCCCATTCTTCTTCTTGAGAGTCTGTACTCACATATTGTATTGTTAATTCTTGGATAGACTCCTTACTGATACCAGAGATAATATCTTCAATAGTATCAGATGATAAAATATCATTTCTTAACTGATATATAACTGATCTTTGATCATTGGCAACATCATCATACTCGAGAAGATTTTTTCTGATATCAAAATTATGTGACTCAACCTTTCTTTGAGCTCTCTCTATTTGTTTTGTTAAAAGTTTACTCTCAATTGCTTCTCCTTCTTCCATGCCCACTCTTGATAGCATGGTTTTGGTTCTTTCTGGATCACCAAATATTCTTAGTAGGTCATCCTCCATTGATAAATAAAATCTAGTTGAACCTGGATCGCCTTGTCTTCCTGATCGTCCCCTGAGCTGATTATCAATTCTTCTGGATTCATGTCTTTCTGTTCCAATGATATGCAATCCTCCAGAATCAATTACTCGTCTATTTCTTTTTACCCATTGTTGCCTTAACTCTTCTGTTTTTTCTGCATCCACTTTCTTACCCGATAATTTTATCTCTGCCTCAAAATTACCCCCCAAAACTATATCCGTTCCTCTTCCAGCCATATTGGTAGCTATTGTTACAGCTCCAGGTTGGCCGGCTTGTGCAATAATAATTGATTCTTTTTTATGCTGTTTAGCATTTAACACTTCATGTTTTATATTCTCTTTTACAAGAAGGCTTGAAATATACTCACTGTTTTCAATTGAAGCTGTTCCAACTAAGATAGGCTGGCCACTTGATTTTCTTTCTTTTATATCTTTAATTATATTTTCAAATTTTCCCTTTCTGTTGAGATAAACAAGATCTGATGAATCGTCTCTTACCATTTTTTCATGGGTAGGTATAACCACAACTTCCAATCCATAAATCTGTTGAAATTCAAATGCCTCTGTATCAGCGGTACCTGTCATTCCTGATAGTTTTTCATACAGCCTAAAATAATTTTGAAAGGTAATGGATGCTACCGTTTGATTTTCTTCCTTGATACTCAGTCCTTCTTTCGCTTCAACAGCTTGATGCAGTCCATCTGACCACCTTCTTCCTGTCATGGTTCTGCCGGTGAATTCATCGACTATAATCACTTCCCCATCTTTAACAATGTAATCAACATCTTTTTTAAATAATTTATGTGCTCTAATTGCAGCATTGATGTGATGCATTAGCTTAATATTTTTAGGGTCATACAGACTTTCACCTAAACTGAGAATTTTTAGTTCAATGAGTATATTCTCGATATTAGTATGTCCTTCTTCAGTTAAATAAACTTGTTTAGATTTCTCATCTATCGTGTAATCCATTGTTTCATCTTCACTGAGCGCGGGTTTTAGTTTATCAACAATTTGATTCATTCTAAGATACAAGTCTGTACCTTGATCTGCTTGACCAGAAATAATCAATGGTGTTCTAGCTTCATCAATCAAAATAGAATCCACTTCATCCACAATAGCAAAGCCAAGCTGGCCTTGAGCTTGGGATTGCTCATCATAAGATAAATTATCCCTCAAATAATCAAATCCAAATTCATTATTGGTTCCATAGGTAATATCACAATTGTAAGCTGCTCTTTTATCTGATTGTGTTTGTTCAGAATGAATAAATCCCACTGATAAGCCTAAGAATTCATAAATAGGTCTCATCCAATCAGAATCTCTTTCTGCTAAATATTCATTAACAGTAACAATATGAACTCCCGTACCTGTGAGTGCATTAAGATATGCAGGCAAGGTTGAGACTAAGGTTTTTCCCTCTCCTGTTTTCATTTCAGAGATCTTTCCATTATGCAGAACTAAACCACCAATTAGCTGAACATCATAATGTCTAAGTCCAATTGTCCTCTGAGATGCCTCTCTGACTACAGCAAAAGCTTCCGGAAGAATTTCATCTAAATTCTTATTTTTATTATATTTTATTTTAAGTTGATCAGATTTATTTCTTAAATCTTCATCGCTAAGATTTTTTAGAGATTCTTCTAGAGCATTAATGTTATCTATCGTCTTAGAATACTGACTTAGCAGTCTCTCATTGCTACTGCCAAATACCTTTTTAAAAATGTTACTGAAGCTAATACTCATAAAATTAGATTAATATTTTAGATGCCTTTATCATTCAATTCTTTTATAGATTTATTAAGAACGCTATTATACCTAGATAGAACAAAATTTAATTACCTTAGTTATTAGAATTCGTAATAGTAATGAAACATATCTCAGAAATAATCGGAAAAGGATTTAAAAAAATTGATAATTTTTCTGATGTTCTTAAAGATAAGACACTCCTTACTAAGTATTTACAGAAAAATATTAACACCTATGGTCAGTATATAGTTGCTGCTTATTTGAATGAGAGAAATACTTTAATTATAGAAACTCAAAGCAATGAAATATCAGCAAGACTTAGATATGAAGATAGCAATATAAAGAAAATATGTAGCAATCTAGATATCAATCCTAAAAAAATAAAATTCAGGACATACACTAAAAATTAGATTTTACCTAAAGCCGCTGTCCAATATGAAATTGGAATGTCTTTAATTTCTGATTCATCTATTTCTTCCCAAGCTGATTTATCTGAATATAATTTCATTATTAATTGGTTATTAAGATCATGTCCCGATTTAAATCCATTAAATTCTCCTACCAAGATATGCCCCATCAAATAAAGGTCACCAACAACATCTAAAATCTTATGCCTTACTAATTCATCATCAAATCTCAGTCCATCCTGATTTAATATCCTATACTCATCAAGCACTATGGCATTATCTAGACTGCCACCCAAAGCTAAGTTTTTAGATCGCAATGTTTCTATTTCTTTTAAAAACCCAAAAGTTCTAGCACGACTAATCTCTCTTAAGAAAGTCAAAGTAGAAAAATCTAGACTCAATCGAGTAATATTATTTTTTATCATTGGGTGGTCAAATTCGATCTCAAATGAAATTCGATACCCATCATATGGTTTAAACTCAGCAAATTTCTCCCCATCCTCAACACGTACATTTTTCTTGATACGAAGAAACTTTTTAGGAGAATCTTGCTCTTTGATGCCAGCTGATTCAATTAATAATATAAATGAAATACAACTTCCATCCATTATAGGTATCTCAGGTCCCTTTAGATCCACATAGACATTGTCTATACCTAATCCGGAAAAAGCAGCTAAAAGATGTTCAACTGTCATCACAGAAGCACTATTTTTAGTAATGGTCGTACCAAGCACCGTATCAGAAACAAACTCTGCTTTGGCTTCAATTTCTTGAATTGGTTCTAAGTCAACTCGCCTAAAAACAATACCTATGTTTTCATTTGCAGGACGAAGAGTCATATTAACCTTCTTACCTGAGTGTAACCCTACACCAGATGCAGAAATACTTTTCCCTATAGTTCGTTGCTGAAGCATTTAAATAAATCCTTTTAAATCATATAAATAAAGCAATTCAAGATACCATAAAGAAGCTGCTACAAACATATTTATACTGTTAATTTTATAAATTTGAATCAAACCATGATTTTACTTTCTCAAAAAAAGATTGAGATATTTTTTGTTGTTCGAGACTAAGGGGGTTAATTTTATATTTATTCAATGCATAGAGTAATAAACCCGCTCCTGTTGAATGTATTGGACTATCTATAGTTTCAAAGGCCCCACTCATTGGTCTCGGAGAGCCAATTCTCACATCTGATTGAAATATTTGCTCAGCTATCTTTGTGCATCCGTCTAACTGAGAAGTACCGCCTGTTAAAACAACTCCTGCTCTTAAACTCCCAAAATTTATTTTTCCTATTTCAGCTAGGATGACTTCGAATAACTCATTATATCTTTGCTCAACTACCTTAGCCAAAACCATTAAATCAGTTCTTCTTGGAGGTCTATCGCCCAGACTAGGTATTTCTATCATTTTTAGTTCATCTAACATCTCAGGTGTGCATGCATATTTTAATTTTAATTCTTCAGCCTCATCTTGTGGCGTTCTTAGCTCATGTGCAATGTCTTTGGTCACATGATCACCACCAATAGGGATAACTCTCGTAGTAATTATTTGCCCATCCTTAAAAACAGCAATATCAGATGTTCCACCTCCAATATCAACCAAGCAAACCCCTAGATCTTTTTCATCATGCGATAAAACTGAAAGACTGGAAGCCAGAGGCTCTAAAACAATTTCCTGTACTTCTAGGTTACAACGTTCTAAGGATTTAATAATATTTTCCTCAGCACTCTTTGAGACAGTTACAATATGAACATCCGCTTCTAATCTAACACCAGACATACCTATTGGGTCACTAATCCCATCTTGGCCATCAATGATAAAGTCCTTAGGCAGAACGTGAAGTATGTGTTCTTCATCTGGAATCTTCATGGCTTTAGATGCATCTATTGCCCCATCAATATCACTCTGAGATACCTCTCCTTTATTGATTCTGACAAAACCATGTCCATCATAGCTTCTAACATGGTTCCCAGCTATGCCAGCAAAAACAGTATTAATCTCGCAACCAGCTAATTCCTCTGCTTGCCTTATAGCGCTGTGTATTGAATCAACAGTCGCTTCAAGATTAATTACAACTCCTTTTTTTAATCCTACTGATTTTTCTATACCCACCCCGATAATCTTTAGTTGATCTTCTTCATTAATTTCTGCTATCAGAACAACTATTTTTGATGTTCCAATATCAACTGCTGCAATAATCTCATTTGTTTTATATTTAGACATTCTTATTATTTAATCTTATTATTTTCTCTTCAATGCAAAGCCTTCAGTGTACCTAAAATCAATATATGATATTTGATCATAATTATCTAAAAGAGATTCATCCCAAACTAATAAAAATCGATCAAATCTTTGACTTAGCTCACTTTTCCCTAATTTTATCTTAATTTTAGGTCTTATAGTGAAAGACCATGATCCAAGGACACTAAACTCCATTGACTCCAATATTAACCCTCTTCCAATAAGCTCATTATTAAAAATAATATAATTCTCATAAACAGTTTTATTTGTGCCTTCAGGGCCATAGAATTTTATTAAATTTGAAGGAATAGTTCGTTTATCTACATTAAAGACTTCGCCTGATGAGTTTAATACTGACTGATTATTCCATAGTCCAATAACATCATCTTCAATAATGGTAACCTCAATTTTATCTGGCCACTTCTTTACAACTGTTGCTGATTGAACCCAGCTAACTGATTCTATTGTTAGCTTTAATTCATTGATATTAAAATTTAAATAACCTTGTCCAGTGATATTAGAGATATTATTCTGAATCACTTTCTTTGATACACGTTTAAAATCACCATTCAAATCAATGGTCTCTATTGGTCTATTAAGAACAAAATAAGTGGCCACTAATAATGATATAGCAGTAATACTTAATAGAATTTTAATTGGTTTTATTTTTTTAGAGGTATTTTTTTTCTTTGAAAAATAATACTTTCTAACTCTTTTATTTTTCCTCTTATTATTTCTTAATAAATTCACTTTAATCAGTGCTAGTTCTTAAAATCTCTAAGCATAAATTATTAAAATTAATGCCTATTTCTTTTGCCGCCATTGGAACTAAGCTATGTGAAGTCATGCCTGGAACAGTATTGAGTTCAAGAAAAACAGGTTGATTATCATCATTAATAAAAAAATCCAATCGACCCCAACTATTGATATTAAATAAATTGAAAACATCTGAACAAGTTTCTTTAACTTTACTTTCTATACTTTGATCTAATTCGCTTGGGCATATATATGTAGTATCTTCGCTAAAATATTTAGCTTCATAATTATAAAATTCTTCATTACTAGCATTAATTTTTACCAATGGTAATACCTCACCATTTAATAATCCTGCTGTGTATTCAGAACCTTTATAATATTTCTCTGCAATAATCCAATCATTAAATTGCAAAAGCTCTTTCAATTTTTCTTTAAAATCTTTCTTTTCTTTAATAATAAAAACTCCGATGCTAGAACCTTGAGAACATGGCTTCATAACAAAAGGTGTCTCTAATCTACTTTCAATAAACTCATAGTCTTTTTCATCATCTATAAGAACAAAATCAGGAGTTTGGAAGCCATTCGAAATAAGAATATTTTTTGAAAATAGCTTATTCATAGTCATTGAGCAGCTTAAAGTATTAGCCCCCGTATATTTGATACCCAATAAATTAAGTATGCTTTGTATTTTTCCATCTTCTCCATCAGACCCATGGAGAGCAATCCAAGCAGATTTAAAATCATCTTGAACCAATTGATCAATAAACCCATCCCTAGTATCAATTAGATGTGAATCAACAGTGCAATTAAGTAATGCTTCATGAACTGCTTTACCAGTAATTAGAGAAATATCTCTTTCTGAAGAATGACCTCCATAAAGAACGGCTACTTTGCCAAATTTATCTTCATTTTCTTCTTTTAAGCTCATTATCTAATGCTCTCCTAGGATTCGAACTTCGGTTTCTAAGTCTATATTATGTTTCTTTCTAACAGCCTTTTGAACATACTTAATTAAATCTTCTATATTTTTTGATGTGGCACCCCCTTCATTCACGATGAAATTTGCATGCTTTGTTGATATTGAACAGCCACCAATTTTATGTCCCTTAAGGCCAGCTCTTTCTATTAGAGTCTCCAGCATGTCCTTTTTTAGGATTCTTAAAAACTGAGCCACAAGTATCCTCACTAAGAGGCTGTGTTTTAAGCCTCTGATCTCGATAATCCTTCAATTCAGATTTAGTGGTTATTCTCAGATTCAGAAAATTGCATTAGGCAAGATAAAAACCAGAGAGGAAAGGGAAATTTAACATCTCTATAGGAAAATTTGAAATCCTTTGGATTTAAGTTATGTATAGTTCCAGTTTGGTCAATAACCTCTAGAGATTCCACAAAATCCCAAGTTTCATGACCAAAAGAGCCTGCATTCATTACTAGAGCCCCTCCGATTGATCCTGGAATTCCAGAGAAGAATGCTGCTGGACCTAATTTATTCTTCTCAGCAAATAATGCTAAATCCATACATGAAGCTCCTGCTTCCACTCTGCAAGAATTTTCAGCTTCCATCTTTATATTATTTAGAGATTTCTTAGTGGAAATAACAGAACCTCTAATACCTCCATCTCTAAATAAAACATTAGTTCCATTACCTAACCATGTAATAGGCTTATCATGGTTTGATTTCAAGAATTGTGATAACTCATCACGATTATTAGGTATGAAAAAGGTATCAGCCGGTCCTCCTACTTTCCATGATGTGTGTTTAGATAATGGTTCATTAAAAAGAGACCGGTCTTTGATTTTTTTAGTAATTTCACTCACATATAACCCTTGATATTCTTTAAAGGGAGTTGTTCTATCTTTTTATAGCAAAATTGAGCTATATTCTTGGTGGCATTAACAAAAGTCTCATCAAACGTTGCTTCTGACATTTCACTAAGAATACCTTCCTGTAAAAAAATCTTCTTTATTGCTTTTACTAGAATATCTAACTTTAAATCTTTATCTAAAATAACTTCAGCTCCTCCTTTTTTTGCAATAAATTGTGCATTAAACCATTGATGGTTATCTGTTGCATGAGGATATGGGATTAAAATTGAAGGCATACCTGTTGCTGAAAGTTCTGCAACTGTCATAGCCCCTGACCTTCCTATGACCAAATCAGCCCATTCATAGGCTTCAGCCATATCCTTAATGAAAGGGAATACTTTTATACATAATTCATTCTCTTTATACATTTGACATATTTCCTCATAATCAAGTTCACCTGTTTGATGCATGACTTCAATATTCATCTCTTTGGAGAGCTGTTTTATTACTTCTGGGATTGCATAATTAACTGAGCGAGCACCTTGACTCCCTCCTAAAACCAAGATTCTAGGACTTTTTGAATATTCTTTAAATGATCTGACCTTTCGATTGATATTGAGGATCTCATTCCTTACTGGATTACCAAGAAAGACATGGTCATCGGTCGAAAGTAGAAAAAAAGTAGTCTTCCAGTCAAACGCTCCTTCTAAACCTTCAATGATACCTCTTGCTGTACTCACTGCAATCACTCTGTTTGCTCTGCCAGCCTTCGCATTCTGCTCGTGAATAGCTATATAAGGCTCATTAATATCTTCAGGCATAAATATACCATCACCATTATCATCTATTGTCGCACATAACTTTCCCGATTGAAGAACATCGAAAGAGGCATAACCGCCCATTCCTAAAATTAATTGTGGTGTGAATTCTTTAACAAATTTGGCAATCCCCTTATCATCATCAAGAGATAAGAGAGAGAATCCCATGGCAGATAGAAATTTCGAGAAAGTTGATTGATCCTTAAGTTTGCTTTCAAAAAAAATGTTCTCAATATCATGGTCCTCAAATATTTTCTTTTCGAGGTCATTACCAGTAGCGACAATTACTGTTTTATGTCCATCAGATTTAAACTTTTTCGCAAGGGCTATTGCTGGGAAAACATGCCCCCCTGTTCCTCCAGCGGCAATGATTATTTTATACTTTTTCTTTTCAGGCATTAATTTTTTTATTTATTTTCTCTCTAGGGATTTCACATCCAATTCTCAATACAATTGCTAAGGTTATCAATGTCATTATCATACTACTGCTACCATAACTAATCAGGGGCAATATTAGGCCTTTAGTTGGTAATAAGCCCATGTTTACACCTAAATTAATAATCACCTGAATTGAAATCCATATTCCTATCGAAAAACAAAGATAACCTTGAAATAATCTTTCAATGGATATTGCTTTAAAGGCTATCAAGAAAACTCTAGAAATTAATAAAGAATAGAAAAATAAAAACAGTATTGTTCCCATTAAACCTAATTCTTCAGCAATAATTGCAAAAATAAAATCAGTATGGGCTTCGGGTAGATAGAAAAGTTTCTGAACTCCTTCTCCTAATCCAACCCCAAAAAAACCACCCGATCCAATCGCAATGAGTGAATTAACTAGTTGATAGCCACCCTTATCAGCCATTGACCATGGATCCATAAAAGAAGCTACTCTTGCTAATTTATAAGGAGAAAAATAAACTAATGCTGAGAATAATAAAGCTAAAATTATTATCAATAAAAAGAAATATCTTAGCTTAAATCCTGCAAGAAAAAAGAGAGCTGCAGTTACAGTCAATAGCACCACTGTCGATCCAAAATCTGGTTGTAAAAGAAGTAAAAAACAAGCTGGTACTATAAAAATCATGGGTTTTAAAAGACTTACAAAGCCTTCCCTAAGTTCTTTTTGTTGACGATAACAATAACCAGAAATATAAATTAAAAATAATAATCTAGCTGGATCAACCACCTGAATATTAGGTCCAACACCTAAATTAATCCATCTAGTAGCTCCATTTCTATTTATACCTATTTCTGGAATATAAACCATTGATAGTAATAGTATTGCAATAATGGGTAGTATGATTCCAAATTTCTCTAAAATTTGACTAGGAATATAAAAAATAATCAGTCCAGATATTAAACCCATTACTATTGCAAATGATTGCTTAAATACATAGCCATATGGATCACCTAGATCTCTATCAGCGATTGGCATTGAAGCTGATGCAAGCATCATGATCCCTGCAAATAATAAAAAGACAATTGCAATTAAGAAAAGCTTATCAACACCTTCCCAAAGTTCATGTTGTTTTCTATTAGGCTTCAAGTTTTTCCAAATAAATGTTTGATTACTTCTATCTAATTTTCAAGCTTGATAATGCTATTAAAACTAAAAAGACTGTAATGATCCAAAAGCGGACAATGACTTTAGGCTCAGCCCAACCCTTCAGCTCAAAATGATGATGAATTGGAGCCATATTGAATATCCTCTTACCCCTTAGCTTAAATGATCCCACTTGAAGAATAACTGAAAAAGTCTCAATAATAAAAACACCACCCATAATTGCTAGGACTAACTCTTGCTTCACAATCACTGCAATCAGCCCTAAAGCAGCTCCTAACGAGAGAGCTCCGACATCGCCCATAAAAACTTCAGCTGGATAAGTATTAAACCAAAGAAAGCCTAATCCAGAACCCGCAATAGCACAGCAAATAACAAATACTTCACCCGAATCATTCAAAAAAGGTAAATCTAGATAATTAGCAAAATTAATATTGCCAGTAACGTAAGCAAAGACTCCTAGTGCAATTGCTATCATTGCAACTGGCATGATTGCTAAACCATCAAGACCATCGGTCAAATTAACTGCATTGCTTGCACCCACAATCACAAAAACAATAAAGGGGAAAAATAATATACCTAGATCTATATTAAAATTATTAGTAAAAGGGATAAGCAATTCTGTATTGATTTCAGTCCCACTATAAAAATTTAAAAAATATACCGATAAAGATGCAATTAAAATCTGAAGAGAAATCTTAACAGAAGCTTTCATGCCATTAGGATTACCTTTAAGTTTAGAGAAATCATCTATGAAACCTATCAGTCCAAAAAGTAAAGTGGATATTAATATATTGAGAATATATGGATTGCTTAAATCACTCCATATCAATGTACTCACTGTTATAGATAATAATATGATTAAACCACCCATAGTCGGTGTTCCTGATTTTAATGAATGTGTTTCTGGTCCATCTGATCTTATATTCTCACCAATCTTATTATTACTAAGTGATCTAATTAATATTGGCCCAAAGACAAATGAAATTATTAAGGCTGACAAAGCACTTAAGATCCCCCTAGTAGTGATATAAGTGAAAGCATTAAAAGCTGAAAAAAAATCAGTTAACTGTTCTGAAAAAAATAAAAACAATTCTTATCCTTTGTGGTAATTCTATACTTTATTATTCTATATGAATGATTAATGTTTAGTTCTTAATTATTGACCTTATCAGGTGCAATACCTAATATCCTTAGTGAGGCAGATGCAATAGATGAAAATATAGGAGCAGCAACTTGTCCTCCGTAATACTGATCGCCACCGGGTTCATTGACTATAACTGCTGTTACAATTCTAGGTTCACTAATGGGTGCAATTCCAACAAATATTCCATTATGAGACTCTCTTGAATAACCTGAAGAATAAATTTGAACCGTTCCAGTTTTGCCTCCAATTCTATAGCCATTAACCTTAGCTCTTCTGACTCCATTTTCGACTACTTGTTCTAGCATAAGTAATAACTCTTTAGCTGTTTCTTCAGAAAAAACTCTTTCTGAAACAGGTTCTCCCTCTATCCTTTCAATGCTTACATGGTTCTTGATTCCCTTGTTAGCTATGACAGAATAAATACTCGCTAATTGCAATAAAGTTACATCCACTCCATATCCATATGAAAGAGATGCACGTCTAATGTCTCTCCAACGATCATAGTTATCGTCAAGGGTGCCTGAGGCCTCACCAGGAAAACCTGAAGCTGTAACTCTCCCTATACCTAGATTATTGAGCATTTGAGAAAATAATTTACTTTCAGTTTGTAAAGACATTCTAGCTGTACCAGCATTACAAGAATTGACCAATATCTTTTCAGGTGTCACTTTTTGGCTTGAACAACGATTATCTTCACCGATCAATTTTTTTCCAATATAAAATGGAGTCGTGTCTATTGTGTCTTTAGAACTGAATACTTTATTCTCAATACCGGTAGCTACTATCAAAGGTTTGAATGTTGAGCCTGGCTCAAATTGATCGGTAACCACTCTATTTTTAAAGTATTTTGCTTGCCTTAAACTTCGATTATTAGGATCAGCTGAAGGTTGATTAACCATAGCTAGAATCTCTCCTGTTCTAATATCCATAACAATTGCTGAAGCAGCTTTAGCTTTATATTTCTTTAATCCATTGCTAAGTGCCCTATGAGCAATAAATTGGATACGCAGATCAATACTAGTATAAATATCATTTCCATCCCTAGCAGCTTGAAGGAATTCTAAATCTCGAACTATATTTTGTTTTCTATCCTTGAGTACTTTCTTGATACCATCTTTACCTACCAAGTAATCATTCAACATTAACTCCAGCCCTTCCTGTCCTTTATCATTAAGATCCGTGAAGCCTAAAAACTGACCTGTTACTTCACCAGATGGATTAAAGCGCTTATAACTTTTCTCAAGATAAAGATAATTTCTCCATTTATTTGAACGAATTTGCTCAATTTGATTATCAGTTATTTCTTTTTTAATGATCAAATGTCTTCGGTTAGATCTCTTTTTAATAGCGCTATCAATAGCTTTTACATTCATCGAAAGAATATTGCTTAGTAACTGAATTTGCTGATTGTATGTCTTAGATTCAATGAATTTCTTTGGATCCACTACAACATTGTAAATGGGTGTACTGACTGCTAATAGAGTAGATCTACGATCAAAAATATTACCTCTATTCGAAGCAATTCTTTCAAGTCTAATATGTCTTTTTTCTCCTTCAGTATTCAAATAATCTTTTTCAATATACTGAAGATAAAAAGACCTTGATAGTAACAAAACCAATGAAGCAATCAGGATTAAAGAAAGAAAAAGGAATCGATTCCTAATAAATTTATTTTTATTTTTTTGTTTCTTGGTCATTCAATATCATAATTTTTGCTAAGGATGGATCCAAAATAATCATCTTTGCTTTTACCTGAGCATCTTTTTCTAAAGATAAACCCGAAGAAGTTTCTGAAAGAGTAATCTGTATTTTTCTCCAATCAATCTCTAACTGAAGCTTATCTTGAACCAAGGATTGATATTTCTTGAAATACTCTCGTTTCTTAAAATGAATATCTATCTCAAATAATCCCGAAATAAATACCATAAGAAATACTAAGAAAGATCTTTTGTACCATTCACTTCTCATGCTAACTAAATCCTCTCTGCTACTCGAAGTACTGCACTTCTTGATCTAGGGTTAAGTCTTATTTCAGATGCCGTTGGTTTTATTTTTTTAGCAATCACTTTAAGACTGCTAGTATCTTGAACATTAGGTAATCTTGATAAATTAGGATCAATTCTTGATTGATCTCTAAAAAAACGTTTTACTATTCTGTCCTCTAAGGAATGAAAACTTATAATACAAAGCCTTCCTTTTGGTTTTAATAGTTCCAGACTGTTTTCTAAAAATAATTCAAGCTCTCCTAATTCATTATTTATAAAAATCCTTATACCTTGAAATGTTTTTGTAGCTGGATGTTTTTTATTTTTATAAAAAGTATTTTTTTTGACCTCCATAATAATCTCACAAAGATTTTCTGTTGTTCGAATTAATTTTATCTTTCTTTTTTTTACTATCTCACTAGCAATTTTTCTAGAAGAACTTTCCTCGCCATATCTCCAAATAACATTAGCAATATCATTTTCTGAAGCTGTATTAATCCAATCCTTAGCTGAAATACCTTGTTTTTGGTCCATACGCATATCTAAGTTGCCTTTTCTCATAAAGCTAAACCCACGTTCTGCATTATCTAACTGATAGGATGACATTCCAAGATCCGCCATTATTCCATCAAATTGTAATTCCATATTCTTCTTCTTTAAAGCCTGACTGATTTGACTAAAGTTAGATTTAAGTATCTGAATATTAGGATTTCCAGAGAATTTTTTAGTTATATAGTTGATAGAATCTTGGTCTCTATCATTTGAAACTAAGATTCCTTCTTGATTGATAATGTCCAATATTCCAGAAGAATGACCTCCAAAACCAGCAGTTGCATCAAGATAATTACCTGAATGATTTCTTACAAGATTCGTCAGAGATTCCTTTAATAAAACTGGCTGATGAATTAAATCAGGCATTGATAATTATCAAGAATTAAATTTTATAAAATAAATTAATCATCCTGTCTTTTTAGATAGTTTGGCACATCCAATATTTCTGATTCTACATCATGTATTGGACTCACTTCTTGATCCTGAAATAAATCTTGTGTCTCGATTAATGGTCTTCTTTGAGTTATAGGATTATCATAATTTCTAAAATTTGTTTCTTGATTCTCTAACCTTTCACCTAAACCTGTAGCAACAATAGTAACCCTAATAGAATCTGACATGGATTCGTCAACAGAAGTTCCAACTATAACTTTTGCTTCATCGGAAGCATAACTTCTCACAAAATTACCAATTTCATTAAATTCTGAAATCTCAAACGATGCATCTCCAAAAGTAACATTTAATAGTATGCCTTCAGCTCCCTCTAAATTAGCATCTTCAAGTAAAGGGCTATTAACGGCTTCCTCTATGGCTTTTTTAGCTCTATCAGGACCTTTTGCAATAGCTGATCCCATTATCCCTCTACCTTTATTAAGCATTACAGCTCTGACATCAGCAAAGTCCAAATTAATTTTACCTGGAATAGTAATCAGCTCAACTATCCCTTGGACTGAATTCAATAAAATATCATCCGCTGCTTCAAAAGCATTAATCATGCTTATCGTTTTTCCTAATTCTTGTAATTTATCATTTGGAACAATAATTAACGAATCTACATTTTTCTCCAACTCTTCTATACCACTTTCTGCATACTCAGATCTTAAGACTCCTTCAAAATAAAAAGGCTTCGTTACAACTGCTACGGTCAAAATATTCATTTCTTTAGCAATTTTAGCAATAACGGGACTTGCCCCTGTTCCGGTGCCCCCACCAAAACCTGCAGTAATGAAAAGCATATCAGCACCCTGAATAGCATTTTCTATATCTTTTTTACTTTCCTCAGCTGATATTCTTCCAACATTGGGGTCCATTCCAGCTCCCAATCCTTTTGTTGTCTCTATTCCAATTTGAATTTTTGTTTGGACATTGGATTTAGTTAAATCTTGAGCATCTGTATTTGCACAGAGAAAATCTACTCCTTGGATTCCATGATTAACCATATGAGATACTGCATTTCCTCCACTTCCCCCAACCCCTATGACTTTTATATTTGCCTTTTGGCTTTCTGTATCCACTAATTCAAAGGCAAATCCACTCATTTATACTCTCCGTTAAATTCTAAATTGATAAGTCATTAAATGCTTCAGGCAATTTAATTTCTTTTGTAGTTAGCCATTCATCTCTCAATGAACACCATTTTTTATAATTCCATAACTCAAACTTATTGCCTTGCCCTACAAACATAGCTTCTTTCTCTAAAGCAGCAAATTCTCTTAATTCTCTAGGGATCAAAACTCTTGAACTAGAGTCAATTTCTATTTCTGCTGCATGCCCTACGAGAAGTCTTTGCAGATTTCTAGAGTTCCTATCTAAAGAAGGCAATTCCATAATATTCTTTTCAATTTTTTCCCAGTTCTTATAAGGGTAAAGTAATAGACAATTATCTAGATCAATAGTACAAATTAATTTTTTTATTACTCTCTTTGTTAAGATCGCCTTATAGTTCGAAGGGATAGAAATTCTACCCTTGGAATCAAGATTTATTTTATTTAAGCCACGAAATATCATATTTATTAATAGGATCAAGATATATATCCCACTTTTTACCACTAAATAACACTATATGTCATTAGTTTATGATGTCAATTAAAAGATAGTAAAAAAAGACATTGATTGAGGAATGTGGAGTTAACCGATAAGCCGGGTTCTGTCTTGGACAATCATTCATCTAGGATACTTGTCACCAAGTACCTCTAGCAACCTACCCTGGAGTGATCACGGGAAATCATTACTCCTATATTTGGTCTTGCTCTCGATGGGGTTTGCAATGCCATAAATGTTACCATTTATGCGGTGCGCTCTTACCGCACCTTTTCACCCTTACTAAATTAAAGCGGTTTATTTTCTGATGCACTTTCCATAGGCTCACGCCTTCCAGGTATTACCTGGCATCGTACCCGTTAGAGCCCGGACTTTCCTCCCAATAAGAATTGGGCGATTGCCTAGTCAACTCCATCTGCGATTATTCAACACTGATAAACAAAATACAAGTTTCAAGATTTTAACTCTATAGCTCGTTTATAGATTTTATTTTTATTATAGCCTGTGGATATAGAACATATCTTCACTGCAACTTTAACTGAAACTATAGGCAATAATTCCTTAAGGATGCTATCAATTTTTTCAGTATTGGGTTCCTCGGAAGATTCCTTACCATTCAAAATTAGGGTAAACTCACCCTTTATTTTAGATGGATTATCCATTAAAAATAATCTAATCTCCTCGAGGTTATTCCCGATAAACTCCTCATGTAGTTTTGTTATTTCTTTACATAAAACTGCAATATGGCTTTTACCAAAAACTTTGATCATATCTTCAATTGAGGAACTTAATCGATGAACTGATTCATATAAAATAATTGACTCTTCTTTAGTAACTAATGTTTTGAGAGCATCGAGACGTTTATTTTTAGTCTTCGGTAAAAATCCATAGAAATAAAATCTATCGGTTGGAACACCTGAAGCTGTCAAGGCTGCGATCGCAGCTGAACAACCGGGTATAGGTATTACTCTTAATGATTCTTTTTTAGCTCTTTTAACTAACTGAAATCCTGGATCACTTATCAAGGGTGTTCCTGCATCAGAGATAAGTGCAATATTCTTACCTTTTAATAAATGGCTTAAGACAATAGGAATTTTTTTTAACTCATTGTGTTCATTGAGTGACTGAAGATTAGCTTTGATTCCAAGATGATTTAATAATTTTCTAGCAACTCTTGTGTCTTCAGCAAGAATAAAGTCTACATCTTTAATGGTTTGAATTGCTCTTAATGTAATATCGTTCAGATTACCAATAGGAGTTGAGACTATAAATAATTCCCCTACCATTAAGATATCTCAACGAAATAAAAAATAATTATAGTTGCATTTCCTCTTCATCTTCACTCAAGCTTTCTTTAAAAGTATCTCTTAAAAATACTCTTTCAGAATATTCCATTATACTTTTATGGTCATTAGATAATGATATTCCAAAATAATCTAACCTCCATAGTATGGGAGCTAAAACACAATCCACTATTGTAAAATCATCATTAAGAAAAAATTTATTAGCATCAAACATATCTGCTGATGAATTTAGTATTGACTTCAATTTTTTTCTTTCTGCATTTTCATTCCTTGTACCGATAGCAAGATCTAACTGAATAGCAGGCCCAACAATTTCTTTTTCAAGTGAAGCTAGGGCCAATCTAATTTTTGCTCTTTCTACAGGACTAACAGGCATTAAAGGAGGATGAGGATATCTTTCATCTAGATATTCGATAATTACTGTTGAATCATATAACACTAATTCTCTATCGATTAATGTTGGTAATGTAGCGAAGGGATTCAATGCTATTAAATCTTCAGGAACTTTTGATCCATCAATATTATTGATTTCAGTTAATATTCCTTTTTCTGATAAAACAAATCTTACTTGATGCGAACGAATACAGGTATTACCTGAATACAAACCCATCATAGATCTTCTATTTGAGACATTTGTCATAATTAACCTCTTAAAACCATTTCAATAATAAACTATTTAACTTCTTTCCAGATATCTTTATACAACGCAAAACTAAGAATTAGAAAAATGAATAAAAAAGATATCACCCATATGCCTAAAGATTTCCTTTTTGCTTTGATTGGTTCGCCTGCATAATCCAGGAAATTTACAATATCAAGAACGAATGAATCAAATTCTTTCTTATCCATTTCATCTTGAAGTACCCATAATACATTAGGCATACTTGTTGCATCTTTAACTTTATTATTTGCACCCGTAGGAGAGTTCTTGTCAGGATAAAAAGACCTAAGAAAGTTAAAGACATAAGTATTCGAATTCACTCTTGTGATCATGGATAAATCAGGAGGAGCCTTTCCAAACCATCGATCGCCATCTTCCGCAAGCATATTCATAGAAATAACATCTTGAGGGGCTGCCCCTGTAAATATTAAATAGCTATTTAGTTGCTCTTCTGAGATGCCAATATCTTTAGCCATTTGATTATATCTGACATATTTTAGTGAATGGCATGCAGCACAATAATTAAAGAAGTTTCTAGCTCCTCTTTGTAAAGATTTTGAATCAGTAATATCATTTAAGGCTGGCAAATAATCATCAGATTTTTTCTCAACAGAAGAAGCAGAATAAACAACACTAAATAGTGATAGAAAAAAAGACAACAGTATTACTTTATTAAAAATCTTCATTTTTTATAGACAACTCGATCTGGCACAGGCTTTGTTTTTTCTAAACGTGTGTAAAAAGGCATCAATAGAAAAAAAGAAAAATAAAGCACTGTAAATACTCTGGCTAAGATCAAATAAATACCTGAGGAAGGTTGCATGCCTAAATATCCGAGTGATACAAATGAAATAACAAAAATAGCTAGTGCTACTTTGTACTGCCAACCTCTATACCTTATAGATTTAACCTTACACTTATCCAACCACGGTAAAAAAACAAAACAAACAACTGCTGAAACTAGAGCTATAAACCCAAGTAATGGATCAGGGATGGATCTTAAGATCGCATAATAGGGAGTAAAGTACCAAGAAGGAACAATATGCTCAGGAGTTTTTAATGGATTTGCGGGTTCAAAATTATCAACCTCTAAGAATAAACCACCCATTTCTGGTGCAAAGAATACTGCCCCAAAGTAAAGGATTAAGAAAATTATAATCCAAACCAAATCTTTACTTGTATGAAATGGATGAAAAGCAACTCCATCGATAGGTTTACCTTGTGCGTCTTTATTGTCTTTAATTTCAATGCCATCAGGGTTGTTTGATCCGATGTGATGCAATGCAACAATATGTGCAAAAACTAAACCAAGAATTGCTAAAGGCATTGCAATAACATGCAAGGCAAAGAAACGATTTAGAGTAATATCTGAAATATAATAATCGCCTCTAATCCATTCAACTAAAGTATCGCCTATGAAAGGAATGGTTCCAAATAAATTAACAATAACTTGAGCTGCCCAGTAGGACATATTTCCCCATGGTAAAATATATCCCAGAAAAGCTTCAGCCATTAAGCAAAAATAGAGCATCATACCTAGCAACCAAATCAACTCTCTAGGATTTTTATAAGAGCCATAAAGCATCCCTCTGAACATATGTAGATATAAAACTATAAAGAAAAAAGAAGCTCCAGTTGAATGCATATATCTCATAAGCCATCCATATTCAACTGAACGCATAATATACTCAACAGAATTAAAAGCCTCAGCTGCAGATGGCTTATAATTCATAGTTAGAAACAGCCCAGTTATCAACATCAAAACTAGAACTACAGTAGATAACACTCCAAAAATGTACCAAATATTAAAGTTCTTTGACGCATAATACTCTGTAGCATGCTCTCTTAAAACTTTTGAAAGAGGGAACCTTTCATCAACCCATTTAAGAATAGGGTTAGAAAAATATACTTCTTGTTTATTATCACTAGACATTTTCTTCCTCTTGATTCTCACCAATTATAAGAGTTGTCTCATTCTCATAGTGATGAGGAGGTATTCTTAGATTTGATGGAGCTGGAACACCAGAAAAGACTCTTCCTGAGAGATCGAATTTTGATCCATGACAGGGGCAGAAAAAACCACCCTCCCAATCAGGTCCCATGTCGGCTGGTGCAATTGCAAATTTTTCAATAGGCGCACATCCAAGATGTGTGCATACGCCTTCAACGACTAAATATTCTGGCTTAATAGACCTAAAAGTATTTTTTGCAAAGTTAGGTTGCACTGATAATTCTGAATTAGGATCTCTCAATTCATCAATAGAGGAGTCAATCTTATCGAGCATTTTTTCAGAACGATGTAATATCCATACTGGCATACCTTTCCATATCACTTTAACAATGGATCCAGGTTCAATTTTCTCTATATTAATTTTTATTGCAGCCCCTAGCGCTTTTGCTCTTTTGCTTGGCTGGAAGGATAATACAAATGGTGTAAGAGCAAATATTCCACCAACAGCACCAGTAACACTAGTAGCTATTGATAAAAATTTTCTTCTACCTACTTTACTCATTAATCCCTCTTAATATTCAATAAGTGCATCTTCACCCCAATAAATTGTCGTCGCGATTATACATGAATATATAATTAATCAGGAGTCTAATCTAAGAACTTTCGCTCCTAATTGAAATAACTTTTGATCTATTTCTTCATAGCCCCTATCGATATGATAAATTCGATCAATAATTGTTTCCCCTTTTGCAGCTAAACCAGCCAATACAAGTGCGGCAGATGCTCTTAAATCAGTCGCCATTACAGGCGCTGCACTAAGATTTCTTACGCCTTTTATATAAGCTATATTTTTATCTAGATTAATATTGGCTCCCATTCTTTGCAGTTCTAAAACATGCATTAACCTATTCTCAAAAATAGTTTCTGTTATTTTCGAATCTCCCTCTGCGAGTACACTTAGAACCATTAATTGCGCCTGAACATCAGTTGGGACTCCTGGGTATGGATTAGTTATAAAATTAATAGGCTTAATATTTCCTTTTAAACTTATATCAATTTGATTTTCACTAAGTGAAATCTTTGCGCCAGCTCTTTTCAGTAAATCAATCACTGAATCCAAATGATCTATTTGCACTCTATTTACTCTCAAAGATCCTTTAGTAACACATGCCGCGATTAAAAAAGTAGCAGCCTCAATCCTATCTGGGATAACCTCATGATCAACCTCTCCAAGATGATCAACTCCTTCAATAGAAATAACTCTTGTTCCCAAACCATCAATATATGCACCCATAGATTGCAGGCACTCTCCTAAATTTATAATCTCAGGTTCAATAGCTGCATTTTCTATAGTTGTTTTCCCTTCAGCTAACGTTGCGGCCATCATTAGATTAGCAGTTCCTGTGACAGTAATGGGATCCAAAGAGATTTTAGCTCCTTTAAGTTTATTTACTTTTGCATCTATATAGCCTTCATTAATTTTTATTTCAGCGCCCATCTTTCTCAAGCCATCTATGTGTAAATTTACTGGTCGAGCGCCAATAGCACAACCACCTGGAAGAGAGACACGGGCTTTTCCATACTTAGCAAGTAAGGGGCCTAGCACTAATATTGATGCTCTCATTGTTTTAACTAAATGATAGGGAGCAATGCAATTATTCAAATTATTTGCCTCTATTCTTAAACAACAATCTCCTTGATTTGTAAAAGAGGCACCCATTGTTTTCAGCAACTCAATCATTGTAGAAACATCATGTAATTTTGGTATATTACTAATTTTTAGACAGCTAGAGGATAAGATACTGGATGCTATTATTGGTAATGCTGCATTCTTGGATCCAGAAATATTAATCTCACCAGATAAGGATCTTCCACCTTTTATTTTTAATTTTTGCAAAAAAATCTACCTACATTATTTTTAGAAAAATAATTTTAATTACTTTCTTCTTTGGTCAAAGCTTTAATTGATAAAGCATGTATTTCAGAGTCCATTTTGCTTCCTAAACTCTGATAAATCATTTGATGTCGTTGTATAAGAGTCTTAGCTATAAATAAGTCAGAAATTATAATAGCCTCAAAGTGAACATTATCATCGCTATTTACAATAACTTCAGCGCCTATGATAGATTTTTGTATTAAATTCTTAATTTCTTCAATATTCATTTTATATCCTTAATTTTATTTTAAGATAAACTGTCTATATATTTAAAACAGTAATTATATAGAGATAACAATTCAAAATATTAAAACTTTGCAAGAAAAAAAAGAAAATTTTAGTTTTATAGAAATAGGAAAAAGAGTTCTTGATATTGAATCCGAAGCAATAAGTGAGCTTAAAAACTATCTTGATAAAGACTTTGAGTCTGCCTGCAATGCATGCATTCAGTGCAAAGGCAAAATAATTGTTATGGGTGTAGGTAAATCTGGTCATATTGCAGATAAAATTGCTGCAACCTTTGCTAGTACAGGCACTCCTTCATTTTTTGTCAGCCCCAGTGAAGCGCTTCATGGTGACCTTGGAATGATAGATGAAAACGACATTATCATAGCTCTATCTAATTCTGGAGAATCTCAAGAAATCATAGAACTTCTACCAGTCCTAAAAAAAATGAAGATCCCAATTATTTCTCTTACTGGAAATAAAGAATCTAAGTTAGCAAAAGCCTCTGCTAGCCATATAAATGTTTCAGTTAAAGAAGAAGCATGCCCTATGAATTTAGCTCCTACAGCAAGCACAACAGCAGCTCTAGCAATGGGTGATGCAATTGCGGTAGCCTTATTAGAAAGAAAAGGTTTCTCAGAAGAAGATTTTGCTAAATCTCATCCTGGAGGAACTTTAGGTAAAAAACTACTACTTTCAGTAAAAGATATTATGCATATAGGAGATGAAATTCCTTATGTTTATGAGAGTGATAAACTATCTATTGGGTTGATAGAAATGTCTCAAAAAGCACTAGGTATGACAGCTGTCGTTAATGATAAAAATGAATTAACTGGAATTTTTACTGATGGTGACCTAAGAAGAACTTTAGAAAAGAAAGTAGACATAGAAAATACACTAATGCATCAAGTTATGAATAAAAAACCTTTGGTAATTTCTCCTAATCAATTGGCTACTAATGCTGTAGAGATTTTACAAGATAAGAAAGTAACCTCATTAATTGTTGCAAAAAACAATAAAATAGTTGGAGCCCTGAATATACATGACCTATTCAGAGCTGGATTAATGTAATGATTATATAAAATTGAAAACTTTCTTCATAAATTTCATTATCTTATCTGTATTAGCGGCTGTTTCGACTTTGCTCTATTTGTTTTCTCCCAATGAAAATACTGAAGAAGAGAATCAAGTAACAAAAGAAGTCGAATTTATAGTAAAAAATGCAGAACTTTTGGGTAGCAGTGAAAATGGAAATTTTTCATATAAAATATTCTCAAAAAAAGCTAAAGCGAATGATTTAAATAATCAAATCTTTCTTGAGCAAGTTAAACTTACATATACTGATGAAGATGTTAATTGGATTGTCACATCAGATAGAGGTCAAATTATTTCTGATATGAATATATTATCACTCTCTGGAAATGTTTTAATAAGAAATAATACTGAAAATAATAATTCAAAGATTTCAACTGATTATCTTGAGATTAACCCTAATACATTTACAGTTGCTACTAATAGAAAGGTTATTATAGAAATCAATAATAATATAATAGAAGCTAAAGGTTTGAGTGCTCAGCTGAAAGATAATAAGTTAAAATTTAGCTCAAATATTAATGTTAATATCCAAAATTAAAACACTGAGTAGTAAATTTTGAGTATTTTAATTGCAGAAGAATTAGAAAAATCCTACAGCTCCAGAAAAGTTGTAAAAAATCTCAGCTTTAATATAAAAAGTGGAGAGATTATTGGATTACTTGGACCAAATGGTGCAGGAAAAACTACAGCATTTTATATGGTAGTAGGCTTAGTTAAGCCAGAATTAGGGAAAATAATATTAGATGAATATAATCTCACCAACTTACCAATTCATGAGAGAGCAAGAAAAGGCTTAGGGTACCTCCCTCAAGAAGCATCAGTATTTAGAAAACTGTCTGTGGAAGATAATATTCTTGCTGTGCTGCAAACCAGAAAAGAGTTAAATACATCGGGAATGGAGAATTTACTTAATCAGCTGTTAGATCAACTTAATCTAAATGATATTAGAGGCACAGATGGAATCAGTTTATCTGGTGGAGAAAGAAGAAGAGTTGAAATTGCAAGAACTCTAGCTATGGAGCCTAAATTTATACTCCTTGATGAACCTTTTGCTGGTGTTGACCCAATATCAGTAATTGATATACAAAGAATTATAAAAAATCTATCCAATGATGGTATTGGGATTTTAATAACTGATCATAATGTCAGAGAGACACTAAAAATATGTAATAGAGGATATATTGTGAATGATGGATCTTTAATTGCATCAGGCAGTCCTGAACAAATCTTATCCAACTCAGAAGTGAAAAAAGTTTATTTGGGTGAAAACTTCATATTGTAAAGTTATATTTCTGTTAAAAAAGATGGATTATTTTTATTGACTGAAACAATGAGAGGTGTCTCAATTCCCTTCTTCCTAAAAAAGATTGGTATTGATCCAGCTCTTGCAGGTGGTGTCATGATGACAACATTAACCGATGTACTTGGTTTTATTACTTTCCTAGGGTTAGCAACTCTATTTTTACCCTATATAATTTAAGACTCATTCACCTGTGTCAAATCTAGTATCTCATTTTTAAGAGTCATTCCATCTTCATAACCCAACTCTATTAATGATTTAGTAAATAAAGACTCAAATAATAAAAAACTAACTAAATCAGAATTTCTATTATTCTTAACACCGAGCCCTCTCAAGATTAACCTAATAGATAAAGGCATCTGATGATAGTGATTTTGTGCTATTTCATTGATGCTCTTTGATGGTGAAATTACTAAATAATCAATCTTTTTCATTTTCTTATTATTAGTTTTTACACTTGAATCATTATTGTCTACAATTTGATTGATCCTATCTAATCGCTCTAAATCAGAATAAAGACCATCAGAAAATAATGCGTCAAGCATATAACCACCAATTTCGGCAATCGAAGGATGTATGGGTTGCTTATGTTTAGGTTTTATATCTCGATGACTTTCATTTGTTGTGATAATTAAAAGCTTATTTGCACCCAATCTAATTGCTGGTGACAATGGAGTTGCTTGCCTCATTGCACCATCACCAAAATATTGATGCTCTATTATTTTTGCTGGAAAAATAAGAGGTAATGCCACACTTGCCATAAGATGTGAAATATTAATAACTGCATTCTTTCCTTCACGATGAAATTTCTTCCATATCAGATTTGAATTATTAGATTGAACAAATGTTGAAGTGCTCCTTCTGCTATAGCTTGCACAAGTCACTGCAATGGCTTCAATATTTTTTTTATCTATATTCAATTGAATCCCTTCAAAATCGAGGGTTTCCTTAAGCATTTTCTCTAATGGATCATTATTGAGAAGTGATTTAGGATTTTTAACTAAAATACCTGCAGTAATTAAAGTTAATAGCCAATGAAGACTATTTAAAAATAAACTCATAGGATTTGTTTTATAGATCCTGTCGGAGCTAAAACTACCCCAAATATCATTTAGCTTTATCACCCCATTATTAAAAGAGTCTGATTCAGCTGCTAATAATGCAGCATTAATAGCCCCAACTGAGGTTCCGCTCATTATTGGAAAAGGGTTTTTACTGGAATCAGGTAAAATTTCACTAATGGCTTTTAATACTCCTACCTGATAAGCACCTCTTGCTCCTCCTCCAGGCAAAACCAATCCCAATTTATTTTCGAATATATTATCCATAATTAATAACTAAAGTTGTAAACTGTTAAATCTTTATTAATAAATTAGTTTATGTTTTTTTTAAGGTGAAACCAATGATTCAAAAAATAAAATTCTTTCTTATTATTCCAATATTTTTATTGGCCTTCTCATTCACAAACCAGTCTCAGGCCAATGAAGAGATAAATATAGGTCAAGTGGCTCCAAATTTTAATTTACAAGACCAAAATGGAAAATGGCATACACTCAAAGATTATAGAGGTCAGTGGGTTGTTTTATTCTTCTACCCAAAAGATGATACACCTGGTTGTACCACAGAGGCGTGCAGTTTTAGGGACAACATTTTTGAATTCAAGGGATTGGATACCCAAATATTAGGTGTAAGCCTTGATGATGTTAGCTCTCATAAAGAATTTAGTGAGAAATATAGTCTGCCTTATCCCATTCTTGCAGATGTAACAAAAGAATGTGCTGAAGAATATGGAGTTATGGGAACTTTCATGATGATGACTATAGCTAAAAGAGAATCTTTTATCATTGATCCTGAGGGAACAGTGGTTAAGCATTATAAAAATGTAAATCCTGACTCACATACTCAAGAAGTCATTGATGAATTAAAAAGCCTACAAAGCTAATCTGATACTAATGTAGCCTTTGAATCAATCATCTCACTGATTGTTTTTTTATCTATACCGGCTTCTTCAAGAATATCTAGACTGTGTTCTCCTAGTTTAGGAGCATGTTTCCTTATGCTAGCGGGTGTTTTCGAAAATCGAGCAGGAAAACCTGGCATTTTGAGTTTTCCTTCGCTTGGATGCTCTACTTCTTTCCAGAAATCTACTGCATCTAAATGAGGATCAGTGAAAAGATCATCGAGTGAATTAACTTCAATTGCTGGTACTTTTGTTTCTTCTAGGATATCAAGCCATTCCTTAGTGGTTTTAGTTGCTAGAATCTTCCCTGTCTCAGAATATGTATCATCAATATTAGTTACTCTGGATGAAAGATCCTTAAAACGCTCATCATCAATCAAATCATGCCTGTCTGCCTTTTCACAAAATATTTTCCAATGATTATTCATGTAAGGTAAAACAGAAATATATCCATCTTTAGTTTTGTATGGCTTTCTATGATGAGACATTAACCTTGTATAGCCTGCCTTAGCTAGAGGTGGTTCAAAAACCTCGCCCCAAAGATGCTCCGCCATAGTAAAGTTAACCATAGTTTCAAACATAGGAACTTCAATTTCTTGCCCTTCACCTGTTCTTTCTTTGTAGAAAAGTGCTGCTAAAATAGAATAGACAACAGTAATAGCGGTTGTTTTATCTGCAATAACTGTTGGCAAGTATTTAGGTTCGCCCAGTACCAGTTCATTCAGACTTGCAATGCCACTGGCTCCTTGTATTGAATCATCCAAAGCACCTTTCTTACCATAAGGTCCATGCTTGCTATACCCATAAGTACCGCAATAAACAATACTTGGATTAACTGCTTTTAAGTCATCATACTCCAATCTAAGTTTAGTCATCACTTGGGGTCTATTATTGTGTAAGAAAATATCACAATCTTTGATGATTTCTAGTAAAGCATTCCTCGCTGATTCTTGCTTTAAATCTAAAACCAAACTTCTTTTATTTCTATTATTAGATAAATAAAGTGCTGCCATGCCTTTATTTCTATAAGCACCTAATTGACGGTTGCTATCACCAAAAGGTGCCTCAACTTTAATGATTTCTGCACCCATATCACCCATAATTTGAGCAGCCCAAGGCCCCAGTACGACACTGGTTAATTCGAGTATTTTAACTCCTTCTAATGGTCCAGACATTTTTTCATTTGCTTATAGGATAAAACCTTTAGCAGTTTTTCATTTAGTCATGATCATGATCATGATAGTGAGGATACTCAAAGTCAGTGAAATGATTATGTCCATCTGGTGATCTAGTCCATTCATATAAAGAGGGTCTCAATCTTCTCAATCTTGCAGACGCTCTATCAGCATTTTCCTTAGGCGTTGTCCAAGGATTATGATGAAAATAGTTGTGCAGATGAGCATCCGTTCTGCCTATCGCAATAATCCCATTTTTGCTGGCGAATGCGCCATGATTAATATATGGAGGTCTCCAAAAATAGCCTCCTGTTGGAAGATCACCAAATTGCATCATCCAAGAAGTTCCCCAAATATGATAAGACTCCTCACAACAATCGTGATAAGAAATATTATCTTGACTGAATCCTGGTGTCATGCAGTAAAGAAATGTATGCGCTTCAGTATCAGGATCATACTTCAGTGGTTTCAACATGCATCCAGATGCTACTGAAGGCACAATCCTGTTCCCTGGCATCCAATTAATATCCTTCATTGAGTCAACGATTGACAATCTATACCTTTCAGCCAATGGATGGTCTTCGTCTGAAGGAATAAAGCTTGGTTCACCATAATTATAAAACATTATCACCACAGCGCCTTTCTTCACTCTCATTTCTGGCATACTGACTCCAGGTGGAATCAAGAAATAGTAACCATCTCCATAAGTAGTATCGCCATAAGTGATAGAACCCGAAACAACAAACATTTCTAGCTCTGCATAACTCATGCCTGGGGGTAATTTATACCCACTTTCAAATTTAACTTTTAATGAGCATGCACCTGTTTCAGTATCCATGCTTAAAACTTTATAATGCATTCCTTTACCAAACCCTGGCAAAGTCATTCTTTTGAAAGGTGCTGGCCTTTCGTCATATGGTTCTATGTGTGGTCTAGGCATAATTCATTCTTCCTTTTTTTAGTGTTTGAATCCTTTAAGATCTTTTGATTCATAAGTTACTCTGAACTTTCTTTTTGGTTTTTTAGGTAAGTCCTCTTTGGCAACAACATTTCGAAGATCGCCATCAATATTTGTTCCACGAGTTGTTATTGTTTCAAGAAAATTAGCAATCCATTTATCTCTTTTTGGAGCAATTTCATCCATATGCTCTAAAATCTTTTTGAATCGTGTTGTTTGTTGTTTCAGCTCATTTTTGATCCAGCTTTTTACTGCTTTGGATTGAGCATGTTTGATCGAGCCGAGAGGTTTACCTGTATTTGTGACCTTATCTTTAGAAGATCCGCCCATATTACTAGACATCTTTTTCCCCTTTGAGTTAATAAGTAGTATTAAGAAATATAGATTATATGTTTTACTGAAAAAAACAAGAATCTAAAAAAGATTTTTTCTACTAACAAATTCTTTCTAGGAATAAAAAGACTCATTCTTATTGGCACGTTCTCTGAGGCTATCTGGAACCTTAAATCGTTCACCAAATCGTTTATGAAAATCATCACATCTTTCTACAAATACTTTAATGCCTATAGTATCAATATAAGAAAAAACACCTCCTGACCATGGTGGAAAGCCCCAACCAAATATAGAACCGATGTCTCCATCATCTGGAGAGGTCAATACATTTTCTTCGAGACATCGATACGCATCCAATGATTGGATTGTCATCAGCCTATCTTTAATTAACTGAAGATCAGGCTGTGTTTCAGATACTGGAAATGCTTCTGCTAACCCTGACCATATTTTTTTTGGTCCGTCTTCCGGATACTCATAAAAACCTTTTCGATATTTCTTGCCCAGCCTTCCAAGTTCATACATTTTTTCTGCAACATCTACCGCTGATTGAGGTTTGTACTCATCTCCAATGTCTTCAATAGTTTGAACATGAATCTTATGGCCTAACTCTATGCTGGTCTCATCCTGTACGGCTAAAGGACCAACTGGATAGCCTGCTTGCCTAGCAGCATTTTCAATCAATGCAGGCAGTACACCTTCTCTTAACATTTCATTAGCTTCGTTGCAGGCCTGACTAAAAACTCTTGATGTAAAGAATCCTCGACTGTCGTTAATAACCATTGGTGTCTTTCTGATTTGTTGTATGTAATCGAGTGATTTAGCCAAAGCTTCATCTGAAGACTCCTCTCCCATAATAATTTCTACTAGAGGCATCCTCTCTACTGGGGAGAAAAAATGCATACCGATAAAACTCTTAGGTCTGCTTGATGCTTCAGCAAGCCCCGTGATTGGCAAAGTTGAGGTATTCGAGGCGAAAATAACTGAATCCGCTATTACTTTTTCAGTCTTCTCAGTGACATCAGCCTTAATTTCTCTATTCTCAAATACTGCCTCAATAATAAGATCGCAATCTTTTAGATCATTGTAATCAGTGGTTACATGAATCCGGTCAATGATTGCTTTTGCTTTTTCTGATGTCATTTTCTTCAACGAAATACTTTTTTCTAAATACTTTTCAGTATATGCCTTACCTTTAGTTGCACTCTCTATGGTTGAGTCCAAAAGAACCACATTGATTCCAGCCTGAGCACTGACTAATGCTATACCCGAACCCATCATGCCTGCTCCAAGCATTCCTAAATTAGTCACTTTGGATTTCTCAATACCTTTTGGTCTTGCTCTTAATTTATCTGCAGACTGCTTATTAATAAATAAACTTCTTATCATATTTCCCGCAACTGGATCACGAAGTAGTTTCACAAAATATTTAGATTCTATTCTTAAGCCTGTATCAATTGGAACCTGACAGCCTTCATAAACAGAGGATACGATTGATATGGGTGCGGGATAATTATGATTGGTATTTTTAGCCACCATTGCATTAACAATGGAGAATACCTGAATGGTTGATGTTGTATTTGGATCAAATCCTCCTGGTATTTTAAATCCTTTTTTATCCCATGGCTTAACCGGATCTCCGACATCAATAATCCATTGCTTGGCTTTACTAATGAGATCTTCTTTTGAGGAGAGCTCATCAACAATGCCCATCGATTTAGCGACTGCTGGCTTAATGTGTTTTCCTTGAGTCATAAGTTCCAATGCATTTTGAACTCCTATCATTCTTGGAAGTCTTTGAGTGCCTCCGCCTCCAGGCAATAAACCTACTAAAACTTCGGGTAACCCCAAAACAGCATCGGGTCTATCTATGGCAATACGATGATGACAAGCCAAACAAATCTCCAGACCACCGCCTAGGGCAGTGCCATTGATGGCAGCAACAAAAGGTTTACCGCTAGTTTCAATATTTCTTGAAACACCATTGCTTTTCACAACTGCATCTACCATCTCTGAAGCGTTAGTAAGCTTCATTAGGGATGGCAACATGGATTTAAGATCAGCTCCAGCCATAAAATCATTTTTTGATGAAGTGATGATGGCACCAATAATACTTTCATCATTGATGACTTGCTCAACACGCTCACCCAATTCTTTAGCAAAATCAGATGTAATCACATTCATGGGTCTGTCTTGAACATCCATTTCTAGAATAGCGATGCCATCTGAATCAATATTTATTTTTATATTTTCACTCATTAGTTTTCCTTGTTTACCTGCCGCAACTCAATTACAACGTTCAATGATGGTTGAGGTTCCCATTCCACCACCGATGCATAAATTAACCAATCCAGTATTCAGGTCTTGTCTCTCCATTTCATCAAGCATTGTTCCCAAGACCATGGCACCAGTAGCACCCAAGGGATGACCCATAGCTATAGCTCCTCCATTCACATTAATTTGATCGTGTGAAATATCCATCTCTTGCATATAACGAAGTACCACAACTGCAAAAGCTTCATTGAGTTCAAAAAGATCAATATCATTCTTTGTCATACCGCATCTTTTCAGAACTTTCTTTGCAGAAGGTCCAGGTCCTGTCAACATGATCGTGGGCTCAGTTCCAGTGGAAGAAAATCCAACAATTCTTGCTCTTGGCTTTAATCCCAGCTCTTTACCCACTTCTTTTGTTCCTATAAGAACAACTGAAGATCCATCAACTATTACACTTGAATTTCCTGCGTGATGAATATGCTCCATTCTCTCGACCTCTGGGTATCTTTGTATGGCCACAGAATCAAAACCATAGGTGGTCCCTAAGTCTGAAAAAGAGGGTTTTAGTTTTGCTAAATCCTCCATGGTTGTGCCACTTCGAATTGCTTCATCATGATCTAATAGTACTTCGCCATGCAGATCTACCACTGGAACGATTGAGTTATTGAAATATCCCTTATCTCGAGCATTGGATGCTCTTTTTTGACTCTCAACAGCATAAGAATCAACATCATCACGATTAAAACCATACTTTGTAGCAATAAGATCAGCACTAATCCCTTGAGGAACTATATAGTTTCCATAAGCGACTTGTGGGTCGACTCCAAGCGCACCGCCAACAGAATTCATAGGGACTCTGGACATAGATTCCAGTCCCCCGCCAATGCAAAGATCTGACATTCCAGACATAATTTGAGCTGCAGCTGAGTTCACTGCTTCCAGACCTGAAGCACAGAATCTATTAAGTTGTTTACCAGCTGCCTTTTCATCATAACCGGCATTTATGGCTCCCACTCTAGCAGGATTTGAAGCTTGCTCACCTTGGCTGCCCACCACACCCATAATGACATCATCAATCCGACTGGTGTCTAAATTATTTCTATTTTTTAAAGATTTTAAAACTTGTGTGACAAGTTCTATAGGAGTGACTTCATGCAATGAGCCATCACTTTTTCCTTTGCCTCTTGGCGTCCTTACATGATCAAAAATATATGCGTCCGTCATATTGCACCCTCTCATTTGGTAATATTCTGGATGATATATTACCAAAGTTATAATTTGTTTTTAAGTTAAAAATTAATTATAGATATAAAAAAATAGATTTATATCGGTTACAATTCATATTTTATGAATTCTAAACAGAGGGATAATATGGATATTGCAAATAAAACAATAATTATTACCGGTGCCGCAAGAGGACTGGGAGCAGCTATGGCTAAAAGGCTTGCAGCGCATAAATGTAAACTTGGATTGATTGATCTTGATAAAGAATCAATAGCTTCTACTGTTGAAGCTTGTGAATCTCAAGGCGCAGAAGTTATGACCTATAGTGCCAATGTCACTAAGGAAGAAGAAGTGGGTGAAGCTTATACCGCAATAGTCTCTCAACTTGGTCCTCTGCATGGTTCGATTAATAATGCTGGAATGACTCGAGATGGCTTGTTGGTTAAATTTAAAGATGGAGAATTTGTTAAGCGTATGTCGCTTGAAGAATGGCAATCTGTGATTGATCTTAATCTTACTGGAGTATTTCTTTGTGGAAGAGAGGCAGCACAACTGATGATAGAATCTGAGTCTAAAGGAGTAATCATCAATATTTCAAGTGTAGCAAGGCATGGTAATTTTGGGCAAACAAATTACTCCGCTACCAAAGCTGGAGTTCAATCAATGGCAGTTGTTTGGGCAAAAGAATTGTCTAAATATGGTATCCGTGTGAACTCAATTGCTCCGGGATTTATCAATACTGAAATGGTTGCCTCAATGCCAGAAAATGTTCTAGAGGGATTGGCTAAGATGATTCCACTCGGTAGGATTGGTGAACCCGATGAAGTGGCTAAGGCAGCTGAATTCATTTTTGAGAATGACTATTATTCTGGAAGATGCATTGATTTAGATGGTGCACAAAGACTCTAATAAGAATCAAAACAGATCAGTTATGTCTAGCGTAGTTATTACAGGAAGTACAAAAGGAGTTGGCAGAGGACTTGCCAATGAATTTGCAAAACTGGGTCATGATGTAGTTATCACAAGTCGAAGACAAGCAGATATTGCTGGTGTTACTGAAGAAATGAATAATAAATATGAAGGTAGAATTATTGGTCAGGTGTGTGATATTTCTGACAAGAATCAAGTGGAAGCATTATGGGATTTAGCAAAAAGTGAATTTGGTACAGTCGATTACTGGATCAATAATGCTGGTTATGCCTCAGGTCAAAGTAAAATTCATGAAGTTCCTGAAAGCTTAATACACAGTATGATTGATACCAATTCATTAGGAACACTATTTGGCTCCCAAGTGGCAATAACTGGTTTCAGAAAGCAAGGAAGCGGTACACTCTATAATATGCTTGGTGGAAGCTTTGATGGCAAAAGAATTACGCCAGGTATGGGAGTTTATAGCTCTACTAAAGCAAGCATTAATATTATGACCAAGTATTTAATTGCAGAGAATAAAAATACAAATATTGTTATTGGTTTTATTAGTCCTGGGGTTTTGATAACAGAAAATT
>CALMWC010000010.1:72500-175135 GCA_937801655.1 uncultured Gammaproteobacteria bacterium | reverse complement strand
AAAGAGAATTCTATGAAAAGCCCACGCAAGAAAGAAAAAGAAAAAAAGCTGCTGCAGCTAAACGCGAGAAAAAAAGAATCTCTAGAGAGCAAAATCGCTCAAAAAGACTTTACTAAATAGACCTTGCCTTTAATCGATCAAATTAAAGAAGATATTAAAGCATCACTTCGTGCAGGTGATCGCTTAAAAGTAAGCACACTCAGAATGTTAGTTGCAGCTGTGCAACAAAAAGAAATTGATACCAGAAAAGATGTCTCAGAAGATGAGGTAATACTCATCATACAAAAACAAGTACAACAAAGAGATGAAGCAGCAACCCAATTCAAAGAAGCCAATCGACAAGATCTTTTTGAAAAGGAGTCTGAGGAAGCTGAAATACTTAAAAAATATCTACCTGAAAAATTAAATCAGGAAGAAACTATTCAGATTATTGAAGAGATAATTAATTCAATAGGAGCCACTTCAGTTAAAGATATGGGTCAAGTTATGTCTCAATTAAAAGAAAAAGCAGCCGGCAAAATTGATATGAAAATAGCTAGCAACACTGTTAGAGAAAAGCTTTCATAAACTATTCATAGAATCAATTTAACTAATTTTTTACTTTTTATACTTTTCTCAATAGACTAATTCATTAGCCTTTATGAGTAATACTAAGTTAAATAACTAACCCTATGTCAGATCGTATTCCACAAGATTTTATTGATGACCTCGTCCAAAGAGTTGATATTGGTGAAATTATTGGCAATCGAATTGATATCAAGAAGGCAGGGAAAGAATACAAAGCTAATTGTCCTTTTCATGGGGAAAAAACACCGTCTTTTACTGTCAGTCCAGAGAAAGGCTTTTATCATTGTTTTGGTTGTGGTGCTCATGGAACAGCGCTTGGTTTTTTAATGGAATATGAACGCCTAACTTTTATTGAAGCTATAGAAGAGTTAGCGAAAACAGTTGGTGTTGATGTACCTAAAACAAAAGAAGACAAAATAAAGAATAAGAGAAATAATAGCTTGAAAGAATTGCTCTCAGAAGTTTCAATTCACTACACCTCTAATCTTAGTCAATCAAAAGAAGCCATTAATTACCTTAAAGATAGGGGCATTGATGGTAAAAATGCTAAACACTTTTCATTGGGATTTTCTAATAATTCTTGGAGTGATATTCTAGATAAATTTGGTTCCTCAGAGAAAAATAAACAAAGACTCTTAGATTCAGGATTGATTATAAAAAAAGATGATGGTGGATTTTATGATCGATTCAGAAATAGGATTATGTTTCCAATAAAAGACAATCGAGGAGACGTTCTAGGCTTTGGAGGCAGAATCATTGGTAATGATGAACCAAAGTATCTCAACTCACCAGAAACAGTTTTATTTAAAAAAGGTGAATTACTCTATGGTCTTTTTGAGTCAAAAGAGGGAATTGGCAAAACAAAATCAGCCATTATTGTGGAAGGTTATACGGATGTAATCGCACTTCAGAAATATGGCTTTAATACTGCACTAGCCACATTAGGTACAGCTACAACTGAATACCACATCAGGAAAATGTTTAGAACTATTGATGAAATTACTTTCTGCTTTGATGGAGATAAAGCAGGTTATAAAGCTGCATTGAAAGCGATGGAATTGAGCTTACCATTAGTAAAAACAAATAAAGAAGTAAATTTTCTTATCCTAAAGAAAGGCCAAGACCCTGATGATATGATAAAAACTGATGGATCTGATGCTTTTGATAATGCTTTAAATAATGCCTATAGCCTGGATCAATTCTTAATCGAAGTTATGAGGGATAAATACAACACAGAGACAGTCAAGGGAAAAGCTAATGCCATAGAAGACGGCATGTCACTTTTAAACAAGGTTAAAGAAGGCATATACAAAGATCTATTAATTGAGAATTTTAGCAGTGAATACAAATTAAGTGAAAATCAAGTCAAAAGATTTTATGAAGATGCCAATCAGAACAGACAAAATGCAACAAGATCTTTTAGGGGTAAATCAGAAAATAAGAAACTGGAGTCAAGGCCAAGCCTTATAAAGCAAGCAATTAGTATTCTCCTTCATTATCCAAACATATTAAAAGATATAGTAGTAGAGGATCGTCTGAACCATATTGATGAAAAAGGAATCGATATTTTAAAGAAAATAATAAACTTAACTCAAGATAAAGATTCGACCAAGCTTGCAACAATACTTGAACATTTCCAGGATAAAAAGATTCAACAACACTTACAAAATCTCAGTCTAGAGACATTGATAATACGAGAATCTGAAATAAAAAATGAATTTAAAGACATTCTTAGTAGGTTATATATCCTAAGTAATAAAACTGAAATGAAAAGCCTTATGAAGAAGGCTAGTCAAAACAATCTAACAGAATTAGAGAAAAATCGGTTTATTGAGTTATCTGCAAATATTAAAATTAAATAAACTATTAGGAAACAAATAGATATATAATGATCCACCATTTTTATAAGATATTTAGTGTTATACAAAAAAAATAAAGCTATGGCAAAAAAAGAATCAAAAAAAGTAGTTGCTCCTAAAAAAGCTAAAAAAGTAGTTGCTCCTAAAAAAGCTAAAAAAGTAGTTGCTCCTAAAAAAGCTAAAAAAGTAGTTGCTCGCTAAAAAAGAGTTGCCCTAAAAAAGCTAGTTGCTGCTAAAAAGGCTAAAAAAGTAGTTCCTGTCCAGAAAAGTCAATCAGATGAAGTTGAAGAATTAATTGATGATGAAGAGATTGAATCAGTATTTGGTGGGGATAAAGGCGAAGAAATAGAATCGTCTAATAAGGAGAAAACACCATTTCAACTACTTCTAGAAAAAGGTAAGCATGAGGGGTTTCTAACTTATGCTGAATTGAATGAAAATTTACCTGAAGGAATCATAGAGGCAGATCGTTTAGAAGAAATAGTAGAAATGATTACTGAACTTGGAATCATTGTCCAAGAAGGGGCGCCTACCACCCAACAACTAGAGCAATCAGTTGATACACAAGAAAATACAAATCCTATAGAGAATGAAATAGGTAAAACGACAGATCCTGTCAGGATGTATATGAGAGAGATGGGAACCATTGAACTATTGGATAGAGAAGGCGAGATAGTTATCGCAAAGAAAATTGAAGAAGGAAACAAGAAAATACAAAGTACGCTTTCTCAATTTTTACCTGTACTAATGTTTATTGAAGAAAGATATATCACTCTCACACAAGAAATTAAGGAAGTGGTTGATAAAGATGATTCAAAGTATTTGGAAATTTTCTCAGACTTTGCATTTGAAAATGACGAAATAATTCAAATCAATACTGATAGTGATGAACCGCCTAAAGAAGTCGATGTTAAGGCAATCAAGAGATGCATCAATAAATTAATTCGACAAACAAATAAAATGAAAACTCTTTTGGATGAAAATGCAAATGAAGCAGAAATCATAAAGCTCAATAAAGCTATTGAAGATACTCTAATGGGTACTAAGATAGCTCCTAAGTTATTTGATATCTTGCAAAAAATTATACTTGCCTATATGGCTGAAATAAAAAGATATGAAAAAGAAATTAGGCAAATGGTAGTTGAAACTGCTGGAGTTCCAATGGCAGAGTTTAGAAAGACTTTTATAGGTAGTGAATCAAAACTAAATTGGATCGATAAATACATTCGCGCAAAAAGAAAATACTCCTCTATTTTAAATAAAAATAAATCCAAAATAGTTGCTAATCAAAAGAGATTAGCACGATTAGAAAGATCCTCTTATTTAAGTATTCAAGGGATTAAAGGCATTAATAGACAGCTTAATATGGGAAGAATACAAGCTGATCGTGCTAAAAAAGAAATGGTTGAAGCTAACTTAAGGTTAGTAATATCTATAGCAAAAAAATATACCAATAGAGGCTTACAGTTCCTAGATCTAATTCAAGAGGGAAATATTGGATTAATGAAAGCAGTGGATAAATTTGAATACAGAAGAGGCTATAAATTCTCAACTTATGCAACTTGGTGGATCAGGCAAGCAATAACAAGATCCATAGCTGATCAAGCTAGAACCATTAGAATTCCAGTGCATATGATTGAAACAATCAATAAGCTTAATAGAATCTCTAGACAAATGATCCAAGAAAAAGGCAGAGAACCCAGTGTTGAAGAGCTATCAGAAGCAATGGAAATGCCTATATCCAGAATCAGAAAAGTTCTCAAAATATCAAGAGAACCAATTTCTATGGAAACGCCTATAGGCGATGATGATGATTCATATTTGGGTGATTTTATTGAAGACACTACAATCGATCAACCCGATGGTGCTGCAACTAAGACTGGTCTCAAAGAGAGCACTATCAGTATTCTTGAAAGTCTAACGCCAAGAGAAGCAAAAGTTTTGAGAATGAGATTTGGTATTCATATGAATACTGATCATACACTCGAAGAAGTTGGTAAGCAGTTTGATGTGACTCGTGAAAGAATTCGTCAAATTGAAGCTAAAGCATTAAGAAAACTAAGACATCCTTCAAGAAGTGAGAAACTTAAAAGTTTTATGGGTGATAGCTAATCCTAAGCTATTCCAGGGCCTGTAGCTCAGTTGGTTAGAGCAGTGGACTCATAATCCATTGGTCGGAGGTTCGAGTCCTCCCGGGCCCACCATTTATGTATACTATCAAGTATGAATCAAGAAAATTTAGAACATACCCATAACAATTCAAATATGCGAAAAGTTGCTCTTACAGCTTTAGCGGGTACCAGTATTGAATGGTATGATTTCTTTCTTTATGGAGCAGCAGCTGCTCTTATTTTTCCAACAGTTTTTTTTGGAGAAGAAACTCCTTCAACAGCCCTAATTTTATCTTTATTAACATTTGCAGCTGGTTTTATAGCTAGGCCAATTGGTGGAATTATCTTTGGACACTTTGGGGACAAAATAGGCAGAAAGAAAACACTTATTAGTGCATTAATATTAATGGGCATCTCTTCTACATTAATAGGCCTATTACCAACTTATGCAATGATTGGTGTTACAGCACCTATTCTTCTTACCTTACTAAGGTTTGCTCAAGGATTGGCTATAGGCGGTCAGTGGGGAGGAGCAATGCTTTTAGTTACTGAAAGCGCTCCATCAAATCAGAGAGGATATTATGGGGCTTTTGCTCAAGCTGGTGCTCCAATTGGAGTAATATTAGCCAACCTAGCTCTTATTATTACTAGCGCATTAGTTTCAGAAGAATTTTTTAATACTTGGGGCTGGAGAATTCCTTTTCTTGCTAGCAGTGTTTTAATTGTTATTAGTATGTATATTCAATTAAATCTTGAGGATACTAAAGCGTTTAAAGAATTAGTATTACATAGAAATGAACAACAGGATGATGCTGAAAGTGTAATCCAAAGATCACCAATTATTGAAGCAATAAGGAAATATCCTAAAAGAATAATTCTGGCTGCTGGAGCTTTTATTTCCGTTCAAGTCACTTTTTATATTTTGATAGCCTTCTTATTAGCCTATGGAGTCCAAAGTGTAAACATGGCAAGAGATGATATGCTTGCCGCAGTTTTAATTGCTTCAGCAATAATGGTACCAGTGCAGTTTGTATTCTCTTCATATTCTGACAGACATGGAAGAAGAGGTATTTTTATGTTGGGAGCAGTTTTATCAGGTCTATGGGCTTTTGCTATTTTTCCATTAGTTGATACAGGAAGTTTTTGGTTAATAGTCTTAGCGATAACAGGAGGTTTAGTCTTTCTAGCAATGATGTATGGACCTCAAGCAGCCTTCTTTACAGAACTATTTAGCACTGAAGTAAGATATTCAGGAGCAACTTTAGGTTATCAATTTGGAGCAATTATTGGTGGAGCTTTTGCTCCAACTATAGCTGTTAAATTATGGACAGAATTAGATATTTTCTGGGTTTCTGTTTACATAGCATTTGCAGCATTGCTTAGTTTACTATCAGTAATGGCTTTAACTGAGACCTATCAAACAGATTTAAATAAGACTGAATAAAAAAATATTATCTTCTTAGTGATAAAGCTATCTCTTTGATGTTTATATCTTTATTTTTAAAAGTATTTTTATTTTGATTTGGCTTGTTTGTCAATTTGGAGTTTTTTTCTAAGACTTTTGATTCCGTCTGATTGTTGAACTGTTTTTGTTTTAAAAAATAATTCATGATTCTTCTCTAATAAATCGAGATTATATAGATAGTTAATCATGACGCCTTTTGATTGATTAATTCCTTTTGAAGATAAATCAGAATTTAAATTTACCTTTTCTAAAATAGCTCCATTACCTAAATGAAATTTAGCTACAGGATCATTCGGATATCCATCTTCTCTATCTGAATCTAAAAGATAAATTAATGCTTGCTTGAGAAGATTATCTTCATGCAGATCCTCATCTATAGATTTTTCTTTAAGCCATTTTGTAAAACCAGGAGCTGGCGAAAGTGTCACAAATCTATCCAGTCCTTCGTTTTCTTGTTTTAATTTATGAGCTACCTTTTTAATTAAAAAATTGCCAAATGAAATTCCTGAGAGGCCATCCTGACAATTTGAAATAGAATAAAAAACTGCTGTATTAATATCTTGATCCAGAGTAATGCTTCTATCAATCTTGATAACTTCATTAATAGTTTCTGGCATATTGTCGCTTAATGCGACTTCAACAAAAATAAGTGGCTCATTGGGTATAAGTGGATGAAAAAAAGCAAAGCATCTTCTGTCTTCTGGTGCTAATCTTGCCCTAAGATCCTCCCAGGAATTAATTTCATGTACAGCCTCATAAGCAATTATCTTTTCTAAAATATTGGCAGGAGTTGACCAATCTATTCTTTTTAAAACTAAAAATGATGGATTAAACCAATGCTTAAATAAATTTAAAAGGCTTATATCAAAGAATGCCAGGTCTGGATTATCTTTTTCAAGAGATCTAATTCTCTCCCTAAGCCGGACCAATCTATGGGTGCCTTCAGATACTGTATTTAATCTTCTAAAGAGCTCAACCCATTGGGGCTCGGAAGATCGAGAAATTATCTCTAAGTTTTTCTGAGTTTTGTTTTTAGAATATTCTTTAGATGCTTTTAATAAAGAATTTGAGTCTATGTCATATTTTTCTATAAGAGTATTAAAGAAATCAATCAATTGCTTATCATCAAGATTTTCTATTAAATTTGAAAGATGTTCTGCATATACTAATGAAGAAACTTCTCCACTTTTTGACATAACAGACTCTAAAGCCTTATTGATGTCTTTATGCAGAACCCCAAAATCTTTTGAACGAAAATAGCCGCCTTTTAGCGATCCACGCATTATTGATGAAATTAGATTCTTTAAAAAACTCATATGTGATTAGGAATCCTCTAACATTCAATAATATTTACAGGAACTTCTAGCACATGAGTTGCTAGCCCCCCACGAGATGTTTCTTTGTATCGAAGATGCATGTCTTCACCAGTCTTTCGCATTGTTTGGATCACTTTATCCAATGAAACAAAATGAGTTCCATCTCCCTGAAGCGCCATACGGGCAGCATGGATTGCCTTGACTGATGCCGTGGCATTACGCTCAATACAAGGTATTTGTACTAGACCACCTATCGGGTCACAAGTAAGTCCTAAATTATGTTCCATCGCAATTTCAGCTGCATTTTCAACTTGTGTTGGCGAACCACCAAGAACTTCTGTTAATGCTCCAGCTGCCATCGAGCAAGCAGATCCAACCTCACCTTGGCAACCAACTTCAGCACCGCTTATGGATGCATTCTTTTTATATAGGATACCTATTGCAGCAGCAGTTAATAAAAATCTAACTATTCCATCATCATCCGCTTTGGGTACAAAACGTATGTAATAATGCAGAACAGCAGGAATAATACCGGCTGCTCCATTGGTAGGTGCAGTAACCACTCTCCCTCCTGCAGCATTCTCTTCATTGGTTGCTAACGCATAAAGGGTTACCCAGTCAAGTATTGTCAACGGGTCATCAGATTTTTGATTTGATTGTTTCGTTAATTGTTGATGGAGCTTATGGGCTCGACGTGGGACATTCAAACCTCCTGGCAATACTCCTTTATTAGCAATACCATTATTAATAGTTTCTACCATCACAGACCATAAGCTTAATAATCCTTCATGAGTTTTATTTTCTGATCGCCATGCACTTTCATTTTTTATCATCACATCCGATATTTTGAGGGACTCTCTTTTGCAGTATTCCAAAAGCTCAGTAGCTGTATCGTATGGGTATGTGATTGCAGTTTCATCTTCAGCGATATAATTTCCATTTTCATTAGAATCATCTACAACAAAACCACCTCCCACAGAATAGTAGGTTTTTTGAACTAATTCCTCTCCGCTCTCATCAAAGGCAGAAAATATCATGCCATTAGGATGAAAAGGGAGTGATTTTTTTCGATAAAGCTTAAGGTCTATCTCATGATTGTAATTAATAGTTTTTTTTCCAAGTAAATTTATTCGTCCTTCAGAATAAATCTTTTCAATTCGTTTAGTGATTAAAGTTACATCAACTGTCTCAGGTTGCTCCCCTTCTATGCCTAAGACAATGGCTTTAGGTGTACCATGAGCTTTTCCCATAGCGCCAAGGGAACCATACATTTCAGATTTTATACGACTCACTTTTTTTAATTGATTGGATTTTTCTATACTCAGTATAAATTTTCGTGCAGCAATCATAGGACCAACAGTATGGGAGCTGGATGGCCCAATACCAATTTTAAAAAGATCGAAAACACTAATTGCCATAATTTTTCACAAATGCTTTGTAAGCATTTGCTCTAATATAATATATCCGCATCATTATAAGCCTGAATGTTAAAAATGACATAGGCTGTCTTAACTATTTTTCCCATTTACTTGAGTTAACAAAAATGAAATACATATCAATGACGTATCAACTATTTCATTAAAATTGGGGTCTATCATAGGATTTAATGATAAAGTTTAATATCTTAAAAACATCAAATTGATTCAAAAAACTCAAGATCAGTAGGTTTTATAAGATCTGATCCAAGTCCATCCAATAAAGGTTTTAGATTTTTTGCATATGGTTTCCATCTACCCATTCCAGACTTATTTATTGGTTTTCTTACTTGTTCTGAGCTTGCTGTTCTAACAGATCTATCAGTTTCATAAAAAGTAATACAAGAATCCTCAAAAGGTAACTCCAGAAATTCTAGCATTTTTGTAACTTGACCTTCCAGATCATCAATTATGTCCTCGTTATTAACTCTTAATATTTTATTTGGTAGCACCTCATCCCAATGATTCATCAACTTAACATAACTGTTATAGTAGCTCCCAGCTTCAGCTAACCCATATGTAAATTCTTGTCCTTGGGCAAATAACTGTTTAAACATACTAAAGCAACAATCCAAAGGATATCTTCTTGCATCAATAATTTTTGCATTTGGCATGATTAAGTGAATTAGTCCAATATGACGAAAATTATTAGGCATTTTATCAGTAAATCTTGGTGCATCTTTTCTATGCATTCTTGTATCTTCTATAAACATTTTTCCCATTTCTATCCTTTTTTCAAGCGATAAAGCTTTCATGCTTTTAGGGTAATTACCCTCCTTACCATAAATATCATCGCCTCTAAGGCTTTGTGCCATAGAAAGAATATTTGGAAGCTCAAGCGTTCCATCAATCATTGAATGAGAAGCCAATATTTGTTCAATTAACGTTGAGCCCGACCTTGGTAGGCCCAGAATAAATATTGGATCTTTTGTTTCATGGCCACCATTACCCTGTTTTTCAAAGAATGGTTCATTGCATACATCGATTTGAGCTTGTAACTCTCTATCCATTTTCTCAATAGAATATTTACTTTGCTTGTTTTTAATCTTATTTCCACAATCAAGATGAAAAAAAGCTTCATCATATTCCCCTACTACTTCACACCCCTGAGCTAATGCAAAGTGAAAATAGGCCTTATCTTTTAATGTTAGATCAACTCTTTTGAGCTGCTGCCTCATAATATCTAATTCATTTTTAGTGAAGGTGTATGTTTTTAAGTTAGATAATGAAAAAAAAGCTTCACCATGATCTTGCTTAACTTTATATGCAGATTGATAGCTTTTGATTGCTTGCTCTGTCTTACCTAAGGTTTTTTGTGCATGGCCTTTAGAGGTAAAAACACTAAAATTGTATGGATTCTTTTGGAGGATATCATCAAATAAATTAATTGCTCCATTATGATCACCATTTTGCATAATTTCACTTGCTTTTTGAGCTTGATATGAGAGATTTTCAGGGAATTTCTCACACAATATATTTACTTGTTCCATAGTCTTTGCAAATTTTTGTTTTTTTCGAAGAATCATTGCATATTTCATCCTAAGCTCCCCATCATTGGGGTTAAATTTAACTGCATTTTCAAGTAAAAATTCAGCATCATCAAAATATCCCAATCGATCAGCAATTTGTGATAACAATGACATTGCGAATGTATTGGTTGGATTCTTTTTAAGAAATTCTCTACATTTTTCTTCAGCAATACCTAATTTTCCTTCGTTAAGAATCTGGCTTATGTAAAGTAAAATACTTGGAATAGATTGAAGAGTGTTCATTTGCATAAATGCATGATCAGCAGCCGGTTTATTATTATTTCTTTTAAAATAATCATACAAGGCTTTCCAAGAGGACAATAAAGCAGGATTTAATTCACAGGCCTGTCTGTAATGTGCAATGGCATTGTCTCCATTACCCATATCTCTATTCAGATGACCTAACTCTTGATAGGCTCTCCCCATGTCAGGAGCTTTACTTAATAATCTCTCAATATACTTTTTTGAATCATCGTAATTTTTTAAATACCTTGAGCAAACTGCAGCTAAATATAGGCTATCAATGTGGTTTGGGTCTTTTGCAAGATTTGATTCTAATAAGCCAAGTGCTTCGACAAATTTAATATCTTTTATTGCTTCAGTAGCTCTCGATATGTCTAATTTATCTTGTGTCATTTATTATATTAATGAAAAAAATAGTAATTTATCTTATGCAATTAAAAAGGGAGCCTAAGCTCCCTTCCTAAATTATAGCTTATATAAACTAAAAGTTTTTCTTATACCTTATACCCACAGTGGTTGGTCTTATATAAGACACACGCTGTCTATCAAATACAAAGGTATTACTAATTTCACCTCTTTCGTCTGTTACGTTGTCAATGTATAGCTCAGCAGTCATATCATCATTGCTAATACCGAAACGAAGATCAATAGTGCTGTAACTACTTTGTACGGCTTTATTTGGTTCCATAATATCTGAAAAACTATCATCAGAATGAGTTAATTGCACTTGAGCATGTCCAATATTTCCATTAGACATTCCCCACTCCTGTCTTGCTCTTAGATTAAACTGCATACCAGGAGCAAATGCCATATCACTTCCAACAACTACATCATCGGTAGGCACTAATTTCTTAGTAAGTTCAGTATCTAATAGTGAGAACGCACCAGCAACTGTCAATCCTTCTTTATTAGCGAAGTAAGTAAAGTCACCCTCTACACCTTTAATGTCGCCATCTGCGGCATTATCAGAAAAGAATAAGTTAACAATGCTTGGATCAAAGATAGTTGATTGAAGTCCTTCAACATCTATCATGAAAACACTTCCATTAAATCTAAGTTGGCCATCTTTAAGAATTGTTTTCCAACCAAACTCAGTGTTTGTAACTTCATCAGATTTTACTTCAGGTTTAACCGAGTAGGTTCCAGCTGCATTAGATGCTCCAACTGGTCTATTTAGAAGCCCAGGTCTAAAGCCTTCAGACCATGTCACATAGTACATAACATCATCACTTGGATTCCATGAATAGGTTACCTTTCCAATAACACCATCTGTTTTAGCTTTATCTGGATAGCCATTTGCATTACCAGGTGCGTATTGAGCCGATAAGTTGGATCCAAATTGTTGAGTATCTGGAGCACCAAACCCATTATAAAATGAGGAGTTAGCACTGCCTTCAAAATCAACTTGAATATCATACCAACGAAGACCTAGAGTAAGTTCTGATGTGTCACTCAATGCAATATTTAGTTCACCAAAAAAACCTTTCTGTTCGTCAGTTCTCTTAATATCGTTAAAGAAGATGACTGGTTCTGCGAAAGGTCCAGCTGAATACCACCCTGGCGATGCATTATTAATCGAACCAGACACAGAAGTATCTGTAAGTGCATAATTCGCAGCATAAGTTATATCATTACCGACTGAGCCTGGATAATTAAACTGGTTTAATTCTGTAAGTGTAGTATCACTCATGAAGTAACCAGCTGTAAGTGACATATTGTCATTGATATCTGCATTTATACGAATCTCATGACTTTCAACTTCAGTATTTGTATATGAGTCAACAAGCAAGTTTGGAGCACCGCAAGTCCCAGTAGGAACATTACCAGGTGCATACGTTGTATAAGTTACGTAATAATCACAAATGTAATATGGAAGATATTGACCGACGAAAAGATAGTCAGTGTAATCAACCATTTGATTAGTATCTCTATCGGTATACGCACCAGCATAAACAACTTCTAGCTCACCAATTGAACCTTCAAGAGTTAAGCTCATGTTATCAAATGAATCTTTTATTTCATCTTGGGTATATCTTTGAATTTCTAGATCACCTAAATTCGGATCTGCAAAGAAAACACCGTCAGACTCAATTGTTTGCTGTGCATAAACCAATGTAGCATTCAAATTATCACCAATTTCATGTGCTAGAGTAGATCTAAAACCTGTGTACTCTACTCCATTTGCATTCTCTTCTACAATTGCATTTGCTGGAAGAAGAGTTGCTCCAGATAAATCAGCTCCGGCTTGAAAACCAGCTCTTGCTGAACCAACAGCAAGACCATTTGCTCTAATAAACGTACCTTCTCTAAAACGTGCTGATTGACTAGCATCAAGTTGACCAGCAACTTGATCAATATAACCGCCTCTTTCATCTCTATAAGCTACAAATCTCCATGCGGTATTATCCCCAAGAGGAACATTTGTCATTAGTTCAACTTTTGTTCCTGTATCACCTTCTGGCATGAATCTAGTTTCAAGCTCAAAATTACTTTCAGTAACTCCTTGTTTAGGTTTGTTAGTAATCATTCTTACAACACCTGCTTGTGAACTAGCTCCAAAAAGTGTTCCTTGTGGTCCTGCAAGTACCTCAATTCGAGCAATGTCTGCTGCATAAACATCTAAGTTTCTTCCTGGTTGAGCCAATGGTTGCTCATCAAGGTAGAAAGATACGTTAGGTGCTAGGCCAGCAACACCTGCAGTTGTGAGGTTTGGAGTAGTCGATGCAAGGCCTCGAATGTATATTGTATTTTGACCAGGACCTGATCCTCCTGCGGTAACTCCTGGTAATTGCAAGAGATAGTCCTCGAAGGTATTGATTCCTACTTCTTCTAGACGTTTCCTCTGTTATGTAGACACTGACAAAGGAACATCTTGCAGGCTCTCATTTCTTTCTTGATGTTACAACGATTTCTTCACTGCGTTGCTTGAGCACTCTGTGATCTTGAGCACTTATATTAGGAGTAGCAAAAACGGCACTTGCAACTGCGACAGCAGCAGCAGATTTCGCTCGTTTTATTATATTTTGTTTCTTTTTGATAGCCTTTGATCTTCTTAAGGCCTTAGTTTGTTTTCTTGTCATCCTTTATTCCCTCGGTTAGATAATTAAATATCCAATAGTTATTGCATAGAGTTGTAGTATATTTTATCTTAAATTTATAGAGCTCATTAAAATTAAGGATTTTAGAGCTAAAAAAAATAAATTATTTTCGTATTAGTAATACTTAGATACTTGACAGTCATTAAAGATAATATAAATTTTTTAAAACGCTACTTCTCTCTAAAAATGTCTTACAAAAGAATTCTTTTAACTAATTATGTTTAAAAGTATAGATTATAAGAGATTCTTCATTTCTTTGTTTCTTATCTCAACTTTTATAGGGATTACCCTAGTTAACCTTGATACTGCCAACAATCTTTTTAATAGCACACAATCATTTATAGCTAACAACTTCGGATGGTTAATTGTCTTAAGTGCAAATGGTTTTCTAATTTTTTGTATATGGATGGCTATTAGTCAGTTTGGAGAAATTAGATTGGGTGGAGCTGATGCGAAACCAGAGTTTAATTATATAAACTGGATCGCTATGCTATTTAGTGCTGGACTAGGTATTGGAGTAATATTTTTCTCGGTCGCAGAACCTGTTTCGCATCTCAGCTCATTGGCACTCTTTGAAGAAGGCGTTTCTTTCAATGAACGGGCTACTTTATCAATGAATCTAACATTTTTACATTGGGGGTTTCATGCTTGGGCTATATACGGTGTCGTAGGATTATGCTTTGCATATTTTGCATTTAATTTAGGCAGACCTTTCAGAGTCAGCTCATTCTTTCTAGATACTGGACTGGAAAGTGCCTGGAGCCGAGTGATAGTTGATGTGTTTGCTATTCTCGCAACAGTCTTTGGTATAGCCACATCATTGGGCTTGGGAGCAAGTCAGATAAGCGCAGGGCTTGAACACCTTAATATTGCAAGTAGTTATTGGATGCCAATAGAAACATTAAGTCCTGAAGCTTCGCTGGAAAGTTTATAATTATTATCTTTATTACTATATTAGGGCTTATAAGTGTAGTTTTGGGTTTGAATGCCGGCATAAAAAGACTCTCGCAATTAAATATGATTTTGTGTGGTTGTTTTTTGATAACTATATTTTTATTTGGACCTACTGGATATATTCTGGATGGATTTGTAGAAAATGTTGGGTCTTACATTCAAAATTTTATTAGTCTGTCAACCAATCTAAATGCCTATAGTAACTCTGACTGGCAAAATGGATGGACATTATTCTATTACTGTTGGTGGTTTGCATGGTCACCTTTTGTAGGTCTTTTTATAGCAAGAATTTCTTATGGAAGAACCATCAAGGAATTCATCCTTGGGGTTGTTTTTTTACCCTCATTGATTGTTTTCATATGGTTGAGTGTGTTTGGAAATGCAGCAATATATCAAGAATTTACGACAGCTGGATCACTAGCGAATGCCATCAATGAAGATATTTCAGTATCTCTTTTCATTTTTTTAGAACAGTATCCTGGTTCAACTCTTTTAATGGGTCTTTCTTTAATCAATATTCTTACATTTTTTGTGACTTCCTCTGATTCGGGTGCTCTGGTAACCGCTATGATGACTTCTTCAAATCAAGAAGATTCCCTGCACCGTGATCCTGCAATAATGACTAGGGTTGTTTGGGCGATAACACTAGGGATAATAGCTATTATTCTCTTGATGGGTGGAGGATTAAATGCACTTCAGACATCTGTTATTGTAACTGGCCTTCCTTTTGCGATGATTGCATTTGTTGCTGCAAGAAACTTATATGTGAAATTAAAGATTGATTCCAATAATATTTAGTGGTGTCATGATGGATATTTCATTTCTACAATCCAAAAATAATAAAAAAACGAATAGTAGTTAATATGACTAAGAAACCCTCTAAATTCCCTACAGATGCGGAAGTAGTTATAGTTGGCGTAGGTGGCATAGTCGGATCGATGCTCGCATACTGGCTCACAGAACTCGGCCAAAAAAATATCGTAGGGTTGGAAAAATCTACGGTAATTCCTTCAGATATAGCATCCACAGCACATGCTTCGGACTTTGTTTACAACACAACTCACGACAAACTAGGCAACTGGACAACTGCCTTTAGTAGAAAATTTTATGAAGACAATGGCTTTTTCCTGAAAAAAGGAGGTCTAGAAATCTGTCGTAAAGACGACGACGCTCTCTGGGAGGAACTCAAACGAAAGGTCGCATCAGGCAAAGCCTTTGGAACTAATGTCAGGCTAATTTCAGCGTCTGAAGCCAAAGAAAAATTTCCTTTACTAGAAGAAGAATCAATACGCGGTGCAATGTGGGATCCAGATGCCGGTCTAGTAACACCCCGCTCACAGGATGTAGCGAGGTTTGCTGTAGAAAGTGCTAAAGAGAAAGGTGCCCTGACTACATACGCTGACACACCAGCTTTGGGTTTTGAGATTGAGAATGGACGTGTTACTGGAGTTAAAACGGATAAAGGAACAATCAGAACTGATAAAGTTGTACTTGCTTCAGGAATCTGGGGTCCTTTAATGGGGGATATGGCTGGCGTTCCAGTCCCACTAATGCCATTGGAACACCCTTTATTATTTTTTGGTCCACTCCCGGAAGCACAAGGCGCAGAGGATTTTCTCGTCTATCCACTGCTTCGCGACCAAGGTAATTCAGCTTACGTCAGGGATACAGGAAGACTTCATGGGGGGATGCTTGAATGGGGATTTTACGAGGATAAAGAGCCTCGACTGGTTGACCCGGAAGACATTGGTAATCCAGAGAAGACGATGGGCTCTGACTCAATGAGATACCTGGACCTTGAAGAAATCGCTGAACCTCTAGAAAAAGCGTTAGAAACAACGCCTATACTCAATGAGTTAGGCTGGGATGAAAGAAGTTCATTCAATGGCCTACTATCAGTAACTTCTGACGGTGGCTCTTTAATCGGTGAAAGCCCTGAAGTTAGAGGCTTTTGGTTGTGTGAAGCAGTGTGGGTTAAAGATGGCCCTGGCTGTGCAAGACTGTGTGCTGAACAAATGATCAATGGTAAAACACAGGTGGACATGCACTCTTTTGACATTGCAAGATTTTATCCTGCACAAAAAGAAAAAGCGTTTGTTAAAACACGAGCTTTTGAAAATGCTCAAACCATTTATACCCCTGCTGTTCACCCCAGAGAGCCCTATATTAGCCAAAGAGAACTATTCGTCAGTCCCTTTTATAAAAGGGAAAAAGAGCTTGGGGGCTACTTTGATAATGAAGTCGCCGGCTGGGAACGTGCGCTTGCCTATGAGAGCAATCAACAAAAACTTGATAATTATTTGCAGGAAGTTCCGGTTCGAGAAAACGAATGGGATCGACGCCATGTACCCTATGAAATCGCTAATGCAGAACATTTAGCCATGAGTGAATCGGCTGGAATGATTAATCTATCCCACTTCGCGATCATGGACATTGAGGGTTCGGATGCAGAACGAATGTTGGAGTATCTTTCCGTGGCGAAGATTGGCGACAATACTCCTGAAGGTCGAATCATCTATACTAATTTCCTGGACGAGGATGGTGGTGTCCATGCAGACCTGACCATCTCCCGCTTGGGCACAGATCGTTATCGGGTGGTAACTGGTGGTGCTGATGGCAACCGAGACTGGGTGAGCTTACGCAATTATCGAGACGATCAGGGACTGGAAGCAGACATTAATATTAGAACCCACGATATGGCAACTTTAGGACTATGGGGACCTCGAGCAAAAGATGCCCTGGGCCATTTTATTGATCCCAGTGAAATCAGCATCGAGAATTTTCCCTTTGTTGGAGCAAAATACCTGACTCTCAATTTATCTGGCGGAAAAAAGATTGATGTCTGGGCAGCACGCATTTCCTATGTCGGAGAGAGCGGCTGGGAAATCTATTTGAACAATGACAGTGAAGAAGGCCTAGCACTTTATGACTCTCTACTTGAGGTTGGAGTTGTGCCAGTTGGTATCGAAACTTACGCCAACAGTCGACGCCTAGAAAAGAGCTTTCGACTTCAAGGTGCAGATCTAGAGACAGAATACAATGCTTGTGAATCAGCTGTTCAAAGACCTAAGGTCAAAGAAGCGGACTTCCATGGCAAAGCAGCGCACCTTGCTCATCGAGAAGAAGAGCCTAGTGCAATTCTATGCACCATGACACTGGATAACCTAGATGTTTCAGGTACAGGTTCGCGCTATCCGGTTGGTATTTCACCAATCATCGATCCTGATACAGGCGAAGTGCCTATTGATAGTAAAGGCCGAAGATCCTATAGCACCAGCATGTCGTATTGCCCATCAATCAAAAAACATGTAGTCATGGGTTATTTGCCTAAAAACATTGCTATACCAGGCAAGTCACTGTCATTAGAGTACTTTAACGAAAACGGTGATGGCATTTATCCCATAACCGTTCAGATAGTTGGCAAGGGATCTCTTTATGATCCTAATAATGAAAGGGTTCGTTCTTAACTGGAGTAAGATAAAATTATGTCAGAAAGAAAACGCAGAAGCCGAGCTGGTGGAAGAAGAAAGAAAATAGCAGCCAGAGAGCAAGGCACAAGAAAATATCGACCATATATTGAGCGCAATATTCCGTATTTTGAAATTTTAAATGAGGAAGGACTGGCTTTAATAGAAAAGAATGCCGATATCCTCCTTGAGGAAATTGGAGTTGAGTTCCGAGATTTCCCGAAAGCGCTAGATTTATTTAAGAACGCTGGTGCTGATATTGATGGTGAGCGCGTTCATTTTCCGCCAGGATTTTGTCGTCAAATCATTCAATCTAATGCCCCAAGCGAATATACACAGCACGCAAGGAATCCAGCTAATAATGTTATTATTGGGGGGCGAAGAACAGTTCTTGTTCCAGCTTATGGGTCACCATTTGTTAGGGATTTAGATAAAGGTCGGAGATACGCAACAATTGAAGATTTTAGAAATTTCGTAAAATTAGCATACATGAGCCCAAATCTTCACCACTCGGGTGGAACTATATGTGAGCCAGTTGATGTACCTGTGAATAAACGTCACTTTGACATGATATACAGTCATATCAAATACAGTGATAAACCATTTATGGGATCGGTAACACATCCGGAAAGGGCTGAAGATACTGTGTCAATGGCGAAGCTAGTTTTTGGCGAAACCTTTCTCGAAGAAAATACTGTCTTAACCAGCTTGATTAATGCTAACTCACCTTTAACATTTGATGACACAATGCTTGGTGCTGCCACTGTCTATGCTGAGCATAATCAAGCAACAATGATTTCACCCTTTATTCTAGCTGGAGCAATGTCGCCAGTTACCATAGCAGGTACCGTTACACAGATTCTTGCTGAAGCACTTGCAGGCATGGCTTATATTCAACTTGTTAAACCAGGGGCTCCAGTAATATTTGGGACATTTGCAAGCGCAGTTTCTATGCAATCAGGAGCCCCCACATTTGGCACTCCAGAGCCTGGTCATGTAATGACGATAGTGGGTGCACTTGCTAGACGATTAGGCGTGCCCTTTCGAAGTGGTGGTGGATTATGCGCATCAAAAGTTCCGGATGCTCAAGCTGCTTATGAATCAGCTAATACATTGCAAGCTTCTGCCTTAGCGGGAGTCAATTTTATGCTGCATACAGCCGGCTGGCTTGAAGGCGGTCTTTCTATGGGGTATGAGAAATTTATAATGGATGCAGATCAAGCGGGAATGCTTGCTGTGATGCTTCAAGGTGTTGATTTATCTGAAAATGCTCAAGCAATGGATGCCTTCAGAGAGATTGGTCCAGGCGGTCACTTTTTAGGTGCGGCGCATACACAAGCTAATTTTGAATCTGCTTTTTATCGGTCTGAACTCGCTGATAACAATAGTTTTGAGCAATGGGAAGAAGAAGGAAGTTTTGACTGTGCAATGCGCGCCAATTTAAAATGGAAAGAAATGTTAAAAGAATACGAAGCTCCAAAATTGGATCCTGCAATTGATGAAGCTTTACTTGAGTTTATAGCTAAGAGAAAATCTGAATTTGAAGATAGGGATTATTGATTTAAATCATTAAAGAAGTATTTTAGACTGCCAATAACAATAGAGTGAGATTATTTTATGAGCGACTCGAATGAGGAATATGAAGAGGATATTATCTTAGCTGATTTATCCGATGAAGAGCTTGTGGAGCAAATGTTTGATGACTTATATGATGGCCTTAAGGAAGAAATAGAAGAAGGCACCAATATATTATTGTCACGTGGTTGGTCTGCAGAGAAGGTCTTAAATGAGGCGCTTGTGGCTGGAATGACTATTGTTGGCATTGATTTTCGAGACGGAATTCTTTTTGTGCCAGAGGTTTTAATGGCAGCAAATGCTATGAAAGGCGGCATGGCTATCCTTAAACCTTTACTGGCTGAGACAGGTGCTAAACCCGTTGGTACAATGGTTATAGGGACGGTTAAAGGTGATATTCATGATATTGGAAAAAATCTTGTTGGCATGATGCTTGAAGGAGCAGGTTTTGAGGTGTTTGATATTGGCATTAATAGTTCGGTGGAAGATTTTTTTGCTGCAATGGAAAAGCATAAACCCGATGTATTGGGAATGTCAGCTCTTCTTACAACAACCATGCCCTATATGAAAGTAGTGATAGATGAAATGGTAAACAAAGGAATACGAGATGATTATATTGTTCTTGTAGGCGGCGCTCCATTGAATGAAGAATTTGGAGAATACGTTGGTGCAGATCGATATTGTAGAGATTCAGCTGAGGCAGCTGCGGTTGCAGTGGCTATGGTGACAGAGCGTCGACAAAGCTCTGCTTAAAAAATTTATTCATTTAAAAAATAGCAATTAAAAAGATTACTATTTTTTTATGTGACATAACTTTGCAAGCGTTAGTTCAAAAAAGTTGAAACCATGGCGTTGAAACTTCCGAATAAATTAAACAGAGAGAATAAATAAGATACTTTTCTTAGGTATAGAAAATGAGCTTGATAGGAGAAAATTATTAACATGAGCTAAACCTTCAGAAGCTATCGGTAAGCGCATGCGAGAGGACCTGGAAAAAGCCTATATGGAAATTATTCCAGTTCCAGGTATTGAAGAGAGGCTCGGGGCTCTTCAGCCAAACATGCATGTGGCTGTCACATGCTCGCCGACAAAAGGTGTAGATGAAACCATAGAGCTAAGTGAAAAACTTATCGCACAAGGTTTTCAGGTTATTCCGCATATTGCAGCGAAATGTGTAAGTGGGGAAAAACATCTTGAAACTATCATCAAAAGACTCGATGCATTGAGTATTGAGAGTATTTTTGTACCTGGCGGTGACCGACCTGAACCAATAGGTGAGTTTAATAATGCCTATGATCTTCTTAAAGCTTTGCAGAAATCTGGTCATAATATAAAAAAGATTGGAATTGCTGCACATCCTGAGGGGCACCCAGATGTTAACGAGAAACTCTTAATGGAAGCACTTGAAAAGAAAAAAGATCTAGCAGATTACATTGTTACTCAAATGTGTTTTGATGCAAATATATTAGGTGATTGGTTGGTTCGGATTAATCAGCAAGGCGTCCATCTTCCTGTTTGGGTTGGATTGCCTGGTGTCATTGAGCGAGGACGTCTTCTTAGAACTTCTCTTAGAATAGGTGTTGGGGACTCTCTGCGTTTCTTGACGAAAAAAATCTCAAGTTGCTGCAGAGTTAATGAAATCTAGTATCTATAATCCAGATAAATTGGTAACAAGTATTTCTGAGTATAAAGATATTGATGATACTAATCTTGCTGGATACCATATATTCTGCTTCAACCAAATTGAAATCACTGAAAAATGGCGTACTGAGACAATTTCAAAACTATTGTAATCCCTTGATAAATATAATCTTAATATCACTCTTATTACTACTTCCAATAGAAGCTAGCTGGAGTTTCCCATCAGATTTTAATGCTGTTTATGATGCAAAAATAAAACAAGCGAAAGGCGAACTCACTGCAGAGTTAATCACTAATGAAGATGGTACTTATAGTTATGAAATGACTACCTATGCTACAGGAATATGGAAAATGTTTGCTAATGGGATGATATCTGAGAAGAGTATTTTTAAAAAAGAAAATAATCAACTGATACCAATCAAATATAATCTCGATAATTCCATCAAAGGTTTTAAGTCTGAGATTAACTTTGATTTTAAGAATAATAAAATCAATGGTTATTACAAAGAAAGAATAATAGATTTAGTATTTGAAGAAGAAATAATTGATAGAGTTCTACTTAAGTTAGATATTATCAACTCAGTAAAAGAAAATCATACGTTAACCACTCTAAAAGTTTTAGATAAAGATAAGATTGAAAAAGTAGAAGTAGAAAGTACTTTAGAACTTGAAACAATCACAGTCCCATTTGGTGAATTTGTCTGTATAAAAGTCAGACATAGTAAAGTGGATTCAGATAAAGAAAGCATACTTTGGTTAGCAAAAGAGTTGAAATATATACCTATAAAATTAATTCAAATGGAGAGTGGAAAAACTAATTTTACTGCTGAATTAAAAGAGTTAATAAAATGATATTGAAACCTTTTTTTTCATGTGTATACTGACCAACCAGTCGGTATGTATTTATATAAAATTAAGGAGGATATAATCGATCATGAAAAATATAATTAAATGTGTTTTAACGTCTATATTAATGTTGCCTGCAATAAGCTTTAGTGCAAATTGGTCCCCAGTTGAAAATGAAGTCTCAATCAATGGGCAAATCTATGCTATCAAGAAGTTAAGAAGTGTAGATGCATGTAAGAATTATGCTGATAAACATGATAAAGCTATTGCTTTTACAGTTAATGCAAAAGCAGGTAAATGCATAACTTTTAAAAATATTAGAGGTTCTGTAACAGCTAAGGATGGTTACACTTCACAACGAAAAATTATTGATTAATTTTCTAAAGTAACTAATTAGTTAGGGGTTATTATTTTTGAACGGTATAGATACTATATTTAAAACAGCTGAAAAACTCTTTTCAGAAAAGAGCTTCAGTTCTGTTTCTATGGATCAAATTGCTCAAAAATCAGGAATGAGCAAAGGGAATCTTTATCATCACTTTGAGTCAAAAGAAGACCTTTACAATCAACTACTTTTTAAGTGCCATCAACGAACTGCTGATCTATTAAAAGAAACAGAAAGTATAGAAGGAACATACCTAGATAAGATTAGATACTTTATAAAAGGACATCTAAAAACATTAATGTCTGATCCTCAAAAAACCAAACTCCTTCTAAAAGAGTTCTCTGATCTTATTGATAGAAATAGCATGAAGGGAAATGAAAGAACTTTTTTTCTTAAAAATTTTAGTCGTATTGTTAATCTTATTGATGAAGCAAAGAAGAATAATGAAATCACGAGTTCTTGTGACAGTAAAATACTAGCTATACAATTACTGTCTCCTACTTTTACTTACCTTGTTTTTCAAAATACCTTTAATGTAATGCTAGGTGAGTTAGGTCCTCAAAAAAATATGCATCTTTCAGATCAAATGACTGAGAATCTCATCCAAGGCTTGATAAATAACTGATCAATATGGTAAAAAAAATTAAGTTAATTTTATTTACAGTTCTAGTTCTTTCTAGCTCACAAGTTCTTCTTGCTCAAATAACAATCAGTACAACCACTGTGACTTCAATGAATTTAACAGAAGAAGAAAGTGTGATGGGTATGATCTATAGTCGTGCATCACCAAGTCTAGCGACAGAAGTATCTGGAAGAGTAATTGAAGTTCTTGCTGATATAGGTGATGAAGTCAATAAAGGACAAGTTTTAGCGAAAATTGATCCTGAAAAATATAGACTTCAACTTGCTCAATCTAAGGCAGAAATGGCTAGATTATCAGCTTTATTAATTAATCAAGAACTCGATTTAAAAAGAGCTGAAGAATTATTCAAAGATAGTCTTGTATCTGCAGAAATGATTGATCGCTCTCGAGCTGAATACAGTGCATTGAAAGAACAAATTAATGCGGCAGAAGCACAACTGAATAATAGCAATAGATTAATAGAAGAGACTGAAATTAAGGCCCCCATTAAATCTAAAGTTTCTGCTAAAAATATTGATGTGGGTGATTTTGTTCAAACTGGGATAATTGTTTTCGAATTGGTTGATACTGATAATCTTAGAGTCGCATTATCTTTCCCTGAATATCTAAATCTGAAGTTAAAAAAAGGATTAGATGTGTACCTCACGACTCCAACATCGATAGATCAATTAATTGAAACTACAATCAAAGATATCAAGCCAGATGTGAATTCGAATAGTCGCTCAATAACTGCTATCGTAGATTTTGAAAATCCTGGGTCCTGGGTTCCTGGAGCAAGCACACAGGCAACCATTACCTTATCCACTATAAAAAATGCATTAGTATTACCTCAGCTGTCTGTAGTGAGACGCTCCATTGGAAATGTTGTCTTCCTCGTTAATGAAAATAGAGTAGTTCAACGATCGGTGAGTACAGGCCTTCAGAAAAATGGTCTCGTCCAAATCATATCAGGTTTAAAGAAGGGAGATATTGTTGCCCTAGATGGAGCAGGTTTTTTAACTAATGGCAGTGAAATAAGTATCAATAATGATTAAATGAGTATTGCAGAAATATCCGTTAAACGTTATGTATTTGCTGCAATGCTCAACCTATTGATTATTCTATTTGGTATTATCTCAGTAAATAGAATATCTATAGATAGATCACCTGATATTGATTTTTCACTTATCTCGGTAACGACTATACTTCCAGGTGCTAATCCTGATGTTGTTGACTCAAGCGTGACTAATATTATTGAGGGAGCAGTCAATAGTATCCCAGGTATTGAAGATGTGCGATCTAGATCAGCACCAGGAGTATCTAATGTTTTTGCTCAGTTTTTTTTAGAAAAAGATCTGGAAGTAGCATTCAATGATGTTCAATCTAAGGTCAATCAAATTCTCTATCAACTTCCAGAAGATGCTAAAACACCGATCATTACTAAAATTGAAACTGGTGAAATTCCAATCATATGGTTCTCGCTAACAGGTGATAGAACTCTGCAAGAACTAAGTGTTTATGCAAAAAATACTATTAAAAAGAGATTGGAAACCATAGATGGAGTTGCGAGTATAAGAATTGGTGGCGAGCAAGAAAGAAATATCAGAGTTAATTTAAATTTTGATCGAATGAGTGCTTTCGGAATTACAGTACAAGATATTGTTTTTGCTTTTAAGAATGAACATATCAAGCTATCAGGTGGGTTTCTTATAGATAATAAAAAAGAAGACCTTCTCAAGCTTGATTTAGAATCTCATAGTCCTAAAGAGGTTGGTAATATTATTATTGGATATGATCAAAGTAGGTCTATTCGATTGAATGATATTGCTGAAATTACTGATGATGTATCGGATTTCAGAAAAATGGCACGATTCAATGGAAAACCCGCTATTGGAATTGGTGTAACAAAAATTAGAGGCGAAAATACTGTACAAATCGTTGAGAGAGTCAAAGAAAGAATTGAAACCATTATCAAACCTTCCCTTCCTGAAGGCATAGACATTGATATTGCAAAAGATGACAGTGAGTATATTTATTCATTAATTAGTGGTTTAGGTCAAAATTTAATAATCGGTGCAGTATTTGCAGCATTGATTGTTTTACTTTTTTTAAGAAGTTTCTCAGGGATGGCCATTGTCAGTGCAACAATACCAGTGTCTTTGTTTGGTTCTATTTTTATCATGTATCTCTTTGGATTAACACTCAATACAATGACGATGTTAGGGCTCCTTCTATTGATAGGTATTGTTGTGGATGATGCGATTGTTGTTCTAGAAAATTCTCAACGCCACCTGAATATGAATAAATCTAATCCTGACCGATATGGAGCGAGTATAAAAGGAGCCAATGAAGTATTCCTTCCGATTGTTGCATCCACACTTGTATTGGTTGCTTTATTTACTGTTGTTTTTTTCATGGAAGGTATCGCTGCACGATTTTTTAAATCTTTTGGCATAGTTGTGTCCACTGGAGTCATAGTTTCAACCTTTGTAGCATTAACACTAACACCCATGCTCTGTTCTAAATTTTTAAAGCCGACACAAAACACTAATAATCTTTTTAATAGATTTGATAAAAGCTTTAAAAAAGTTGAACTTCAATATCAAATACTAATTCGTTGGTCCTTAGAGCATAAAAAAAATGTTCTATTATCTGGGCTGCCTATTCTTATAGTAACCCTTTTATTATTTGGTCAACTCGGTGGCGGTTTTTTTCCTGAAGAGGATGAAGGTCAATTCATTATCACAGTTAAAACTCCAGTTGGAACCGGTCTCGAGTACATTAATGATCGTCTTTTAAAAGTTGAATCAGTAGTCAAAGAATATGATGATATTGAATCACTCTTTACAGTCATGGGAGCAGGTATAGAAAGCGCAGCGGTCAATGTTGGTGTGATTTATGTAAAGTTAAAACCAAGGAATATTAGACAACTAAAACAGTACGATATGATTCCAATGATTCGAAGTGACTTAAAAGAAATACCAGGAGTAAAAGCATTCCCTTCGAGTTTTGCTTTCGCTTCTGGTACAAGAGGTGAGGCAATGCAATTTACAATTTCTGGACCTGATTTAAACGTTTTAGAGTCTGCAGTTCAAAAATTCTTAATTAAGGCAGAAGAATCACCACAATTGGGTAATGTTGATTCGAGTCTGGAAATGAATCTGCCTCAAGTAAATCTCAATATTAATAGAGAATTAATATCAGAATTAGGCCTATCTACCAGAACTGTGGCTGAGGCTGCTAATATATTTGCAGGGGGCATAGATGTGGCTCGATATAATGATTCTGTGGGCGATGGAGAGCGATACAAGGTTCGACTGAAAGCAGAGCGTGATATGGCGATCAGTGACCTTAATAAAATATACCTAAGAACACCAGATAATAATTTAGTGAGATTGGATACAGTTGCAGCTTTTGAAGAAGATGTGGGGCCTGCAGAGATTACACGTTTAAATAGGGGTTATAGTGTCTACTTTTATAGTGACCCAACAGTCCCAATCAGCGAAGCCATTGATATCATAGAAACAGCTGCCATAGAGGCTCTACCACTAGGTTATGAAGTTGGGTTTTTTGCAAGAGCAAAAGAATATAAAAGAACCAGTACTCAAATGCTTTTCGCCTTTCTTACCGGTCTACTCTTGGTTTATATGGTTCTTGCATCTCAATTTAATTCATTCAGTCAGCCATTAATTATTATGGTCTCACAACCCTTAGCGGTCATTGGAGGCACTTTTGGTTTATGGTTGGTGGGCTCCTCTCTCAATGTATTCTCCATGACTGGCCTAGTCTTACTTACAGGTTTGGTGGCAAAGAATTCCATCCTACTGATTGATAGAACCAATCAAGAAAGAGAAAGTGGATACAGTATTGATGAAGCACTAATGGAGGCCTGCCCAAGGAGATTGAGACCCATTTTGATGACGACACTCACACTAATATTAGCCATGTTAATGCCAGCACTCGGAATCGGTGCTGGTACTGAATTAAGTCAACCGCTCGCCATTGCTGTCGTTGGTGGAATGATCAGTTCAACTTTTTTAAGTTTGATCGTGGTGCCTATTATTTATTCTTGGTCTGAAAAGAATAAATTCTCTTCGATTTAAACCTTTTCCAAGAGTTCCTGAGCAGTAAAAGTATGATTTTGAGTGCCATTATGACTCACTTTAATCGCTCCTATCATTGAACTGAGTTTTCCAGTTTCTTCCCAAGGCAATCCATTAACAATTCCATAAATTAATCCAGCTCTATAAGCATCTCCACAGCCTGTTGGGTCCGCTTCATTTTCTACTGAGATCGGCTCAATATGAATGCAATCACCATCAACAAATATATCCGATCCTTTAGCACCTTTGGTGACTATTGCGGCTTTCAATGTTGAAGCTATATCAACAATGCCTTGCCCCATAATCTCAGCCAATAAAGTGGACTCATATTCATTCAAAACCACATAATCAGATAGGGAAACCAATTTACTAATTTCCTCTTTATTAAACAAACCTATCCCTTGGCCTGGATCAAAAATTAATGGGATATTTCTTTCACTCAATTCTTCAGCATGCTGAATGGTTCCTAATTTTCCATCGGGTGCTATGATTGCAAGCTCAATATCATCTCGGTGCGGTATTGGATTTAAGTGAGCTTCGTCCATAGCACCTGGGTGAAAAGAAGTCAGCTGATTATTATTAGCATCGGTGGTAATGAAACACTGTGGAGTGTATTTGTCCTCAAGAACCTTAATGGACTCAATAGAAATATTATTCTCCACAAGCCATTGTTTGTAAGTATCAAAATCCTGACCGACTGTGGCATTAATAATAGGATTCATCCCTAAAAGGTTAAGGTTATATGCAATATTCCCAGCACAACCTCCAAACTCTTTTCTTAAGTTAGGCACGGTAAATGCAACACTAAGAATATGAATCTGATCCGGCAGTATGTAATCCCCAAAATTACCTTCAAATTCCATTAAGTTATCGTAAGCCACTGAACCACAAACTATTATTGACATGATTAATTCCTTTTTTATTACTTACTAGCCATTATGGCTTCGATGGCATCAATGTCTTTTGGCAGGTCTCTAGATAAAACCTCACAGCCCGATGGTGTTACCAAAACATCATCCTCAATTCTAATGCCAATTCCTTTCCATTTCTTATCGATGGCTTTTGTCTTCTTGGAGATATAAATCCCAGGTTCAACAGTAATCACCATTCCAGGAGCAAATGGTTTGGACTTGCCTTTCTTATCTACATAAGAACCAACATCATGTACATCAATTCCCAACCAATGCCCTATTCCATGCATATAAAAATCTTTATAAGATTCTTCTTTAATTAACTTCGATACACTTCCTTTGAGTATGCCCAATTTTTTTAAACCTCTTGTGATGATCTCAATGCAATTCTTTTGCATCTTTTCAAAAGTTTGCCCTGGTTTTACAGAAGAAATAACGCTTTTCTGAGCCTCTAGAACGATTGAATAAATAGCTTTCTGTTCTTTAGTAAATTGGCCAGAGACTGGAATTGTTCTGGTGATATCGGATGCATACATTTGATATTCACAACCAGCATCTGTTAATAGTAAATCCCCTTCCTTCATTATTGATTGATTCTCAACATAATGGAGTGTGCAAGCATTATCGCCAGATGCCACAATGCTATTGTATGAAGGCACTGTTCCATATTGACCAAATTGATGATTAATGGATGCTTCTATCTGATATTCATAAACACTCGGTTTGCATTCATTCATTACCCTTAGATGTGCCTCAACTCCAATGCGAGCTGCCTGCTTCATAAGCTGTATCTCTTTTCTTGATTTAATCTGCCTCATGTCATGAATAATTGTATCTACAGAAACAATTTCATTGGGAACCACTCCACCTTGTCGTTGGCTCTCTCTCAGGGTTTTGAATGCTTCTGTCACCTTATCATCATAATTTTTATGTTTGCCAATGGAGTAAAACACTCTTTCCCGGCCATGCAAAAGATCTTTTAAAACATTATCAATATTTGCTATATCAAAAGACTGATCAGCATTATAATTTTTAATCACTCCACTCAACCCTTCCATATGCCCTTCCCAAGTCTCCATTAATGGATTTTTAGGTCGTACACATAAAATGAATTCCCCTTCTGGGCGTCCAGGAGCTAAAAGCATTAAGGCATTGGGTTCTAAAAAACCAGTAAAATAATAAAAATCACTATTAGAACGAAATGGATAATGAGTGTCATTGGTTCTCGTGCTTAAATCAGCAGTAGCAACAATTGCAACGCCATTTTTACCAATAGCCTTAGCAAGTTTATTTCTTCTTGATTTAAATTCTAAATTGTTCATATTTTTATTTTAGTTTCTTCAAAAATTAACTCTGTACTTACTCGAACATACTCAAGCAGTTCAATAAAAGCTAACTCTTCCTCTTCCTCTTCTTCATTCTTAGCTGAATGGGGAGTTAGTGTAGAGATTTGCGAAAAATCGTCAAATATTTCATTTAATAAACTCACAGAGGATTCACTTAAAGAAGCAGTATTTTCAGAGATTACTAGGCCCAAACCATCAATAAAACCTTGGCACCATAAAGACAATGCTGTAGCTCTTTTTTCTAATGATTCATCGTCATTGGGCAGCAATAATAAAAATGGTAATTCAGTGGAATTAAGTTGATTGGAAGTATTGTCAATTAAACTTAATAATGCATTTCTAAACTCTATTATATGAATGGAGTCATTGCTTTCATCGTTACTCTTTTCTGAGGGTAGCAAGTCGTCAAAGGAATCAATGTTGCAAGATAGATACAAGCAGATAATGCCATGATATTCAGCAATATCCATTGAATCCGAGGCTCTTTTTCTGAGCGCTTCTAAGTCTTTATAATCCATTATTTATTATAGTTTAAAGTAATTTTTTATTAAATATTCAAGCTTATTTGACCGATGGATTGGATCAAATTATAGTTATAGATATGAAAAGTATATCTGAAAATGAAGTTTTATCTGCCATTGATTCCCTAGAAAACCGTATCGAAAACCTCATTAAAGAAAAAGACCAAATGTATCTTGAAAATCAATCACTTAAAGATAAGAATTCTGTTTTAATTAAAGATTATAAAGAAATGAAACAGAAGAATAGTCTCGCTAAAAACAAAGCCGAGATGATTTTAGATCGCTTAAATGAAATTGAAAATAGCGCATGAGTGAAAAAGTAACTGTTGCAATTATGGGTGAAGAATTCACCATCAAGTGTTCCCCTGAAGAAAAAACATATCTGATCAAGGCTGCGACCTTAGTTGATGAAACTATGACAAAAATTAAATCTCAAGGAACTGCTTTCAGCATCAACAGAATTGCAGTTATGGCTGCTCTCAATATTGCAAGAGATGCAATCAATGGAAGTTCGGACATGGCTGCTAATATAAGAACAGAACATGATGCAGAACTCGATATGATTGAAATTAAGAAGAGATTGGAAGGAATCAATAAACAAGTGAAGAATTCTCTTAACTCTGAAACAGAATTAAAGCTACAATAACAATCTGATGACCGCCTGCAATGAACGAGTTTTATTAAAGAACTCTCGGCCCTTAAGTTTATATATAGGGATCAATGTCTGCATTGGCTTTGAGCATTACCTCTTTTGGGAAGCCTGCTCCAATGCGCCTGAACCCACTTTAATTGTTCTGGCCTGAGAGCAACAATAAATTACGTCATTGTGGACGGTTTTCAACACTTAAAAATCTAATGAAAGAAATTAGAAACATTATTAAAGAACAAAGATCTCAGTTGAGTGAAAAAGAACTCAGTTTGGCCTCTAAAGCCATAGTAGAAAGAATCAGATCTTTTAAATTCTCTAAAGAATTAACAAAAATCGGTATTTATTATGCTGTCAATAATGAAGTAGATGTCCACCCATTATGCGAAATATTTTGGCAAGAGAATAAAAGAGTTTATTTGCCAATTGTAGAAAAAAAGAAATTATTATTTGGCGAGTATAAAAATACCTCTAATCTAAAAAATAATAGATTCCAAATTCCAGAACCCATTGTAGATATAGAATCTCAAATTTCTGCCTTTGAGCTTGATCTAATTTTTATGCCATTAGTTGCTTTTGATCCAATAGGGAATCGTATTGGTATGGGAGGAGGATTCTACGATCGAACACTTGATAATAAGAAATTGAACAATAATAAAAAAAAGCCAATTCTAGTAGGTGTTGCTTACGATTTTCAAAAGCAAAATCACATACAACCCGATCCTTGGGATATACCCTTGGACATAATTTTCACTGAATCTAGAATCTACCATTCAGATATAGACAGTGATGTGTCAGAATAAGCTATGAGCAATGATCATGAAAAAGAAAATGCAGCCATAGCATCCTTAGATTATGTGAAAGATGACTGCATATTAGGGGTAGGAACTGGATCTACAGTCAACTATCTCATTGAAAATCTTGAACGTGTTAAGCATAAAATAAAATCAGTCGTTTCAAGCTCTGTAGACTCAACAAAAAGACTGAAAAGTGCTGGATTTATAGTGGAAGAACTTTCATCAGTGGGCAAACCAGACCTTTATATTGATGGTGCTGATGAGATTACTCATCATTTACATATGATCAAAGGTGGTGGTGGTGCTTTAACTAGGGAAAAAATTATTGCTAACGCTTCCCAAAAGATAATATGTATTGCACATAGTTCTAAACTAGTTGATATTCTAGGTAAATTTCCTTTGCCAATTGAAGTTATACCGATGGCCAAATCTTTAGTTGCTAGAGAGTTAGCAATTCTAGGGGGTCAAGCTGAACTCAGGCATGATTTTATTACAGATAATGGGAATATTATCCTTGATGTTCATAATCTCAAGATCTTAAATCCACCTGATTTAGAAAAGAAAATAAATAATATAGCCGGTGTGGTAACCAATGGAATCTTTTCATTAAGGTCTGCAGATTTATTAATATTAGGTAAGGATCAAGAGATAAAAAAATATAACAAAGAATGAAAATTTCCAAAAGAGGACTTCTACGAATTATTGGCTTATCCCCTATTGCAGCTTCCACTAAAGTTAGCTTGCTTCATTCAACAGAATTAATGGAAAGAAGAATGATTCCATCTTCTGGAAAATTGTTACCAGTTGTCGGATTAGGAACCTCCAGAGTATTCGATTTTAAGCCGAACAAGGCATTACTGGAAATTAGAAAACAAATATTGGAAATACTATTATCGCATGGTGGGACTATGGTAGATACTTCTCCAATGTATGGAATGGCTGAAGAAATAACAGGAATTATCTCTAAAGATCTCAACCTGAAGGATCCATTATTTCTTGCAACTAAAGTATGGATAGATGGCAATAATGAAGGAGTAACACAAATTAACTCATCCTTTGAAAAAATGAATGTCCCCATAATAGATCTAATACAGATCCATAATCTAAGAGATTGGAAGACCCACATTAAAACTTTAAGGGCTTTGAAAGAAAAAGGAAGAATTAACTATATCGGTATAACCCATTATAAAGCGAGTGCATTTGAGGCTATGGAAGACATCATAAGAAAAGAACCCATTGATTTTGCTCAATTTAATTACTCGTTAGGAGAGAGAGAATCTGAAAAGACATTATTACCTTTATGCCAAGACAAAGGTATAGCAACCATAATCAATCGACCTTTTATGAGAGGAAAACTATTCAAAGAAGTAAAAAATAAGAAACTGCCCAATTGGACTAAAGAATATAATATTAATAGTTGGGCCCAATATTTTTTAAAATTTATATTAGCCAATCCGGCAGTAACAAATATTATTCCTGCTACATCTAAGCCTAAGAATATGATTGATAATGCAGAAGGTGGTTATACGCCCATTCCAGGCATAAGCCTTCAAAAGAAAATGTTGGACATATAATGAATCTAACGTTTTGAGAACTGTGTAGCCTTTCTTGCCTTTTTTAAACCAACTTTTTTTCGTTCCACTTTTCTAGCGTCTCGAGTTAGAAATCCACGCTCTCTTAAAGAAAGTCGTAAATTTTCGTCATAACTCAAAAGTGCACGACTGAGTCCATGTCTGATGGCTCCAGCTTGACCGCTTCCACCACCACCTTTAACAGTTGCAATAACATCAATTTTATCTAATAAATCAGTATGCTCTAGTGGTTGACGAACAATCATTCTAGCAGTCTCTCTGTCAAAGAATTCATCAATAGGTTTTTTATTAACAACTATATTGCCTTTTCCTTTTTGAATAAAGACACGAGCTGTTGAAGTTTTTCTCCTTCCGGTTCCGTAATGTATTTCTGATGCCATAAGTATTTAAATCTCTAGTAGTTCTGGTTGTTGAGCATCATGAGTATGCTCTGATCCTGAAAATATTCTTAATTTTTTTATCATAACATTACCAAGTTTATTTTTTGGCAACATACCACGAACGGATTTCATTAAAACTTTCTCTGGACTTTTTTCCAACATAGTTGAAAGGTTTGCTGATTTTAGATTTCCAATATAGCCAGTATGTTTATAATACATCTTATCTTTCATCTTATTGCCAGTAACCCTAATTTTAGAGGCATTTATAACCACAATATAATCACCGGTATCCACATGTGGTGTAAAAATAGGCTTGTGCTTACCTCTTAATCTAGAAGCAATTTCCGTAGACAATCTGCCCAAAGTTTTATTATTGGCATCCACTAGGAACCAACCTCTAACAACTTCTTCATTTTTTGCAGAAAATGTTTTCATTTATCAGTATTCTAATCTATTTGAAAGATGGGTAGTCTACTCATGTAAGTGCAAATTATCAATGAAATCTTACTAAATAATCTATCTTATAATTGAGCTAATTCTTCTCGCATATAATCGATTGTTTCCTTGTAATTACTGGTTCCAAAGATACCCGATCCTGAAACAAATGCATCGGCTCCATATTTTGCAATACTTGCAATATTATTAGCCTTCACTCCTCCATCGATTTCCAAGAATATTTCTCTTCCAGATTTTGCAATGATGGATCGTGCTAAAGTTAATTTATCAAGTACCTCTGGTATAAAACTCTGTCCTGCAAATCCAGGGTTTACAGACATCATAATAATAATATCAATCTCCTCAATAGAGTCTTTCAGATAATCCAATGAAGTAGTTGGATTGATAGCAAGTCCTGGTCTGCATCCTGCTTTTTTAATTAGATCTATGGTCTTTGATATATCAGTGGATGCCTCAGGGTGAAAACTAATGAATGTGGCTCCTGCTTGTGCAAAGCTATCAACTAATTCGTCCACAGGCTCAACCATTAGATGCACATCAATAGGAGCTTTAATTCCAAAATCTCTTAATGACTGGCAAATAACAGGCCCAAATGTCAAATTAGGCACATAGTGATTATCCATGACATCAAAGTGAATGAAATCAGCGCCTGCCTCTATAACATCCTCAACTTCCTTACCTAAATATGCAAAGTTAGCTGAAAGTATGGATGGAGCTATTTTAAAATCTTTCATTATCTAAAAACCTCTATTAAAATATCATTATGCACTAGTTTTAATTTTGTATAGAAAAATTCTAAAGCTTGTAAATCATTAACTCAATTAATAAAATAAAGAAATGAATAATCAAAAACTTCAAAATCTTGAGCTTATTGCTCAGGGCAAAGTAAGAGATATATACGCAATCAATGAGGCCTATTTACTCATCGTTACCACAGATAGAATGTCTGCATTTGATGTTGTATTGCCTAATCCTATCCCTGGAAAAGGAGAGGTATTAACACAATTATCGAAATTCTGGTTTGATCAAACCCAAGATATTGTACCCAATCACATGACCAATGACCTCAGCTTAGAGGAAATTATATCGGATCAAGATCAATTGGCTTATTTCAAGAATAGAAGCATGATTGTAAAAAGATTAAACCCCTTGCCTATTGAAGCAGTTGTAAGAGGTTATTTAATAGGTTCAGGCTGGAAAGATTATCAGGCAACTGGAGCAGTATGTGGCATTGAATTGGATAAAAATCTTCAAATGGCATCTCAACTTTCAGAACCCATTTACACCCCTGCTACGAAAGCTGAAGTTGGTGAGCATGATGAAAATATTTCTTATGAAGAAACAGTAAAGTTATTGGGAGAGGATCTAGCCAGCAGAGTGAGAGATATCTCAATTGATATTTATAATTTTGGAGTGAGTCATGCCAGTGAGCGTGGCATTATTATAGCTGATACTAAATTTGAGTTTGGACTTGATGGCGATGGCAACTTATTCTTGATTGATGAAGTTTTAACACCAGACTCCTCTCGATTTTGGTCAATAGATGACTACAATATTGGAGTCAGCCCTCCTAGTTTTGATAAGCAATACCTAAGAGACTATCTAGAAACTCTCGATTGGAACAAATCCGCTCCTGGACCAGAATTGCCTCAAGACGTTATTGAGAATACGACTGCTAAATATAGGAATGCTTATCAAGCAATAATTGCTGAAGCTAGCTAGCCTTTAAATATAATCATCTCTAAACTTCTTTTATCTGAAGAATTCACACTATGATTAAAAGAAAGAATACTGGTTGCGAGACTTTTGATTGCCTTGGATGAATCAGATGCCTCAATCAATGCTTTTAAAGACTCTTCATCGTTTGCATCTTTTGCATGATTAATTTTAAGAATGGCATTTGCTATGATTTTTTCATTCTCAGTTGTACCAGTGTCTTCAAGCATTTTTTCAAGTTCTTTTCTATTTGTATCTGAAGGAAAATGATTCATTTTAAGCAAGATTTCTGACATCGCCTTAACATTGATATTCTTAGCATGATCGCTATGCGCATTAAGCTCAGATTGAAATTGAATCGAGAGCAAGCAAACAACTATTATTTTAATAAACGTATTAATTTTCATTTTTATTCCTAATTAATTATTGTAAATCTTTTTTTGCCAGAAGCACCATTCTGGTTGGAAAACCACCTATATCTATATATCTGTTCACCTTCCCTTCCTCTAGATTGACTTCCACAACTCTTCCCTCATGTGTCAATGAAATATAGGCAATTCCATTATGAGAAACAATATCAGGTAAAATGGCTTTACTGACGTCTTCATTCCATTCGCCATCAAAAGGCTCCGATACCTTCACTTTCCTTATAAAGCTTCCATCAAAACCATCTCGAAGAGTTAGATTGCCGTCCTTTGATAAGATCAAAAGGTATTTCCCATCTATAGTGACATCCTGTCTAATCGATGACTCTACAGCTAGTCGATCAAACTGATAATCATCAGCTGCAGCGTCCAGTCTATATAGTTGTGGAATAATGCCCTCGGTATAACACCATCGCACTCTTTGCTTACCATTCAAGAAAGCGGCACAAGAACGACCCTTATCTGGGTAAGCTATTCTTGTTATCTCCTGAGCCCTTTCTTCACCTTTGGTTCCAACCACTACCACTTCAGTGCGACAAGAGAAAAAAAGCCTTCCCGATTCACTATCTCGTCCCATCCCATGGAGCAATGGACAGTTACCAATCTTCTTGACTTCTTTGCCTGTATTTTTGTTCAATATTTGAACGAAACCTTTGAATAAATGGCCAATGTATAAATATTTTTCCCCTTCAAGGTAATGGTAGTGATCCGGTGCAGCAAGATCATAGGTCTTCGTTCTAAGTTTAGAGAATCCATCAATCTCATCGTTCATTAAAACAATGATTTTCCCATCCCCTTCTGTCAAAACTGCATTATGTCCATCAACGGTAGCCATAACATGGCCACTGCCATTATTTCTTCCTCCCCCTGGAGTGTCCACTGATAGTGTGCGAATAACATAAGGCGGTCTAAATTGTTTTTCTTCTTTATCATAGCCAGTGGAAATAATACTCATAACGCCTTCATCGGTATCTCTGCCTCGCATCGCAAAAATATGGTTATTATTTCCTCCAACTTGAAGTGTCATAATTGATGGTGGTGTTGAGACTCGATTGATAACCTGTCCGGAGGGAAAATCAATCGTCACAAGATCTGAATTCATATTGTCAGCAACGAACAGTCTAATCTCGGCTTCTTTCAAGAGTGAGGTTCGCTCCACACCGCCATGCCCAAATACTGGTTGAATAAAAAGTGCCAAACTAAAAATCAATATTTTATTCATTATTATTTCCTTACTGCCCTGCGATCATTAAATTATTAATTAAAAGACTGCCGATTTTTGTTGATCCATTGTTATCCGTATCATTACCAATAGCTTCAATATCGTTTAACATATTTTTTAAGTTCCCAGCAATGGTTATCTCACTCACTGGATAGAGTATTTCTCCATTTTCAACCCAAAATCCATTGGCACCTCTAGAATAATCACCATTAACAATATTGACACCATACCCAATCAAACCAGTAACTATCAACCCTTTCTTCATGCCTTTGACTAGACTATTAAAATCATCAGATCCACTGGGTTCAATCAAAAGATTATGATGGCCGCCTGCATTACCAGTTGTTTCCATGCCCAGTCTTCTTGCAGAATAACTTGATAGTAAATAGCCTAAGAGTTTTCCCTGTTCTACTATTAAGCGAGGGCTTGTCTCAACACCTTCACCATCAAAATAAGTACTTGAAGAGCCTCGTTTTAAATGAGGGTCTTCCTTAATTGTCATTATTTCTGAACAGACTTTCTTGTCCTTGCTATCCAATAAGAAAGAGGATTTTCTATATAAGCTACCACCACTAATGGCATCCATAAGATGACTGATGATGCTTTTTGCAACTCTCGGTGTATATAATATTTGTGCTTGTTGTGTTTTTATTTTTTTTGAACCCAGATTAGCCAACGCTTTCGATCCAGCATTATTACCAATTTCAATATGATTCATGAGATCTTCAGGATGTCTTTCACTGGAATAATCATAATCCATTTCCATCAAACCATTCTCTTCAGCAATTGCAGTACAACTAATACTATGCCCGGTAGAGTTTGTAGCACCGAAAAATCCATGCGAGTTAGCATAATAGGATTCGCTCTTATAACTACCAACATTAGCACCTTCTGAATTAATAACTTTAGGATGATAATCCAGTGCAGCTTGCTCGCATTCCAATGCTAACTTTTGAGCACCATGAATATCAATATCCCAAGGGTGGAATAAATCTAAATCCATTGGCTTTATTGCCATTAACTCTTTGTTGGCCAATCCATTGTATTCATCTGCAGCAGTCAAGCTAGCTAAACTGTATGCTTTATCTATTGTCTTTATCATAGTTGATTCAGAAAGATCATTTGAGCTCGCTGAACCTATGGATTGATTCAGATGCACACTGATAGAAAATCTTTGATCTTGATAATTTTCAACCGTATCGATCGATCCATTTTGTGCTGTGACCGAAAACCCTGAGGCGGATCCAAAGCTTAGGCTGGTTTGGTCTGCCCCTATTTTTTTTGCATGATCCAATGCAAACTGTGTTTTATTATGAAACTTTTCTTTATTCATATTTAAATTTTACTAAAAAATAGTTTAAAATTAGGTTCTATATTCTAACCTACTTAGAGACAACAAATAAGAAATTATAAAAACACACTATGAGCATAAAAATAGCAATCATCATGGGATCTCAATCGGATTGGGAAGTCATGAGCAATACCTCCAAAACTCTTAAAAACTTAGACATTAGCCATGAATCTAGGGTTATCTCGGCGCATCGGACACCGGATTTACTCGATGAATACATAACTCAATGTGAAGAAGGTGGCGTGCAAGTAATTATAGCTGGAGCTGGACTCTCAGCAGCGCTTCCTGGTGTTATTGCAGCAAAAACAATCATACCAGTTGTGGGTGTTCCACTAATAGCAGGATCACTGGATGGGATGGATGCATTAATGTCGATTGTTCAGATGCCTCCAGGTATACCAGTTGGTACTGTCGCTATAGGCAAACCTGGTGCTATTAATGGTGCATTATATGCAGCAGCAATCATGGCCGTTACTGATTCGAGTATAAAAAATAAACTTATTGAATACAGAGCTGCTCAAGCTCAAAAAGTTATTGAAGCTAAATTAGATTAGTCTCTCAAGTTCTTTAGTAAAGCTAGTTAAGTTGTTCCGCCCACTGTTAGTTTTTCAATTCTCATAGTTGGCTGACCTACATTAACAGGAACAGTTTGACCATCTTTACCGCAATTACCAATACCAGGATCCAGAGCTAAATCATTTCCTATCATGGACACTTGATTCAAGGCAGAAGGGCCATCACCAATCAGCATAGCTCCTTTGACTGGAGCACCTAATTTTCCATTTTTAATCAGATAAGCTTCGCTGGCAGAAAATACAAACTTTCCTGATGTAATATCAACCTGACCTCCACCAAAGTTTTTTGCATAAATACCAGAATCTACCGATTGGATAATTTCTTCCTGTTCATGAGTGCCTGACATCATGAAGGTATTCGTCATTCTTGGTATGGTTTGGGATGCATAAGACTCTCTTCTTCCATTGCCTGTTGATTTTGCATTCATTAATTTTGCATTCAATCTGTCTTGCATGTAGTTGGTTAATTTACCATTTTCAATTAAGACGGTTCGCTGCGTGGGCTCTCCCTCATCATCAATATTGAGTGATCCTCTTTCTCCTTTCATGGTTCCATCATCAATTACTGTACAAATCTTAGAAGCAACTTGTTCCCCCATAAGTCCTGAGAATGCTGAAGTTTTCTTTCTATTAAAATCACCTTCTAGACCATGACCAATCGCTTCATGGATTAGAACTCCAGGCCATCCCGAGCCAAGAACTACTGTCATTTCCCCTGCAGGTGCCTCTATGGCTTCGAGATTTAATAGAGCCTGATCGACAGCCTCACCAGCATATTTCTCAATAGTTGATTGATCAAAAAAATTATAGCCAACGCGACCTCCTCCTCCACTTGAGCCTCTTTCTCTCCTGTTGTCTTCCTCAACAATGACATTCACACTCATTCTAACCATGGGTCTGATATCTGCAGCCAATCTTCCATTTTGATCAATAACCAGTATGGCTTGATTGTTGCCTGCCAAAGTGGCTATAACTTCTTTCACTCGATGGTCTTTTGCCCTTGCTTTTTGATCCACTAGTTGTAAATACTCAATCTTCTCTTGGTCGGTTATTGTATCTATTGGATTAATCGGAGGATACAAGTCAAGATGCTGAATTTGAGGGTTGATATTATGGGTCAGAGTTTTATTACTATTGGCGATGGTCCCTGCAGCCTTTGCTGCATCTTGAAGGGATGATTTTGAAAAAGATTCAGAATAAGCAAGTCCCGATTTTTCACCTGTAATCGCTCTAAAACCAACGCCTTGTTTATTTGAGAAGGATGATTTTTTAACTTCGCCATCTTCTATAGACCAAGATTCATGATTAATAGCCTGAAAATAGATGTCTCCCATGTCTGCGCCATAAGAGAAAAGATCACCCAATAAGGCATTGAGATCATTGTCATTTATATTATATGGATCGAGTAGAATTGACCTCGCTTCGCTAAGGTGATCAGTCATTATTAATTCTCCTATGAGACAGCGCTGGGAACTTTGATCTAACTTCTGCCAAGTGGTCTAAGTCTATTTCTGAAACCACCAATCCATTGCCAATAGGCAGTTCATCTTTAATTTCTCCCCAAGGATCCACAATCATGGAATGGCCATAAGTTCTTCTATTTCCATAATGCTCACCCCATTGAGCCGAACCCACCACATAACATAGGTTTTCAATAGCTCGACTGGCTAGGAGTGTATGCCAATGCGCTTGACCTGTTTCATAGGTAAATGCTGCCGGTACAGTAATTATATCTATCTCTCCAAGTTGACGATAAAGTTCTGGGAAACGAATATCATAACAAATAGACAACCCTACTTTTACATTCAATTCATTGCCAGTCATAAAATTAATGACATCTCTTCCAGACTCTATTGAAGAGGACTCATTGTAGGCCTTACCATTCACTTCAACATCAAAAAGATGAATCTTATCGTAACAAGCTATCTCATTACCTTGATTATCATAGGCAATTGATCTTGCAAAGCTTTTGCTCTCGTCTGCATTCTTAATTGGAATAGAACCAGCAATAATTGAAAGCCCTAGTTGTTTTGACTGTTTGGAAAGAAAGTTCTGTATGGGACCGTCTTTATAGTCTTCCATGATTTCATTGACCAATTGCTTAGGGTATCCCATAAAAGCAAAATTCTCTGGTAGTAGAACCATATCAACCTTTTGGCTGGAGGCTTCAATCAATAACGACTCCGTCAACAAGAGATTTTCTTGAACGGTATCTGAAGAATTCATTTGAATGGATCCAATCTTCATTATCACTGTATTAATTTATTATTTAAGGATTATTATGCAACTCTTCCGATACAATTACATCAGGAATGAAGTTATTGCAATTTTCTATCATTGAGAGATTAATGTCTTTTGAAATATCACTGATTACTGGTTGATTCCAATCCCCATCAATTGAATAGTAAGCCAACCCCACATCTTTTAATGGTCGCCTAAATAACTTTGTAAAAAGAAAAACACTGGCTGCAGCTGCTGGTCCTCCAAGCATAGCTCCACCCATTGGCAACATGTCAGACACAGCTGGTTGCACAATTGCCATTTGATTGTATTGCCTCTTTTTGGTGTCAGTTGCACCTATAATGACCACATCAGCGGGAGCTGATTTGATGGTTAAATTACAAGTGTAAGCCAGTCCATCCTTAAAACTGAAGTTGCCATTCATTCTATCAAATGAAAATTCATTGCTGAATAGATCACTAAAATCAAGAAGCAATCTCTTTGGTAACTCAGAGATACTCAATAAACCTAAGGCTTTTCCAGGAATCCTCTTTTTGGTATCAATTTCTCCATTTTTTATCTTAACTTCAGCCGTCCCTGTTGCATTAAGAATCTCATGTCTTCTTGGAAGAGTTGACCAATATAAATTAATATAAAATTCAGACTCCTTGCTCTGAAGAATACTCTGCACACCAAAGCCTTTCTGTATACTTTTAAGATCATTAGCATTCGCTTTAATATTCTTTAGTTCCAATGAAGGTCGATTTATTTTTTTCTTCTTTAGAATAAAAAATTGTTTTAAAGGAATCTGATTCATTAAAAAACCCTTATTCTCATTATGAGTAAATAAAAGTTCACTACCATCGATCAATATTGATTTTAAAACAAGGCTTCTATTGATGACTGAACTTAATAAATTAATTTTAAGGGAAAACCTTTCAACGAGAAGAGGGTTCATATCCTCCTCATTTAATCGTAATGAAATATTTTTAAAATGGAGTTCTGGATCAATAATAAATTCATTCAGAGAGAACCATTTGAAAGTTAATTCCTCATAACTTGAATCAACGCTTAAAGCTTTATTGAGCCTTAAGATAACTTCTTCTTCTTCATCAATAATTTGCTGATTCAAGTAAAAAGGGACTTGATAAACTGCATAAAAACTAAGAAGTATAAATAAAATAAAAAATATTTTTTTCATTACAAAATTGTATCTAAATAATCATTAAGAGATACAAATTATATGAGTTAATTATGAAAACAATATGAACATTAATTTCTATGGTATGGCTGACCCTCTAATATGGTCCAAGAACGATAAATTTGTTCTGCCATTAAAACGGGAACCATGGCATGAGGAAGGGTCATTATTGATAATGATAAAATAGTTGATGCCCTATCCTTAATTGCTTGAGAGAAACCATCAGGGCCGCCTATGGCAAAAACTGGATTCTGACCATTCAGCAACCAATCCTCCATCCATGTGGAAAATCGAATACTGCTTAATTGTTTGCCTTTTTCGTCCAGAACTATCAATAAGTCATTTATATTAACATGCTTTAGTAAAGCTTCACCTTCCTCTAATACAGCTGTTTTAATTGGTTTTGTTTTGGATCTCTTTACCATAGGTATCTTAATATGATCCAAATTTATATGTCCTGGTAATCTTTTCTTATACTGAAAAAACAGATCATCAAAAAGTGTATTCTTCTTTGAAGTGATGGAAAGTATTTTTATTTGCATTTTTTATTTGAATTAATTCCCAACGCTCCAAAGATCATCCAATTTATAAAATAATCTTACTTCATCAAGCATGACATGAAGAATAATGACTCCAAGATCAATTAAAATCCACTGACCGGACTCATAACCTTCTATTCCTAATATTACATGGCCCTCTTTCTTGGCTTTTTCACTCACTTTATCTATGACAGAACGAGCATGCCTAGAGGACGTTCCTGTGGTAAAAACCATATAATCGGTTAGTGATGAGTGCCCAGAAACATCAATACTCTTAATATCAAGAGCTTTCATGTCATCAAGTATGTTGAGTGTTAAATCTAAGATTTCCATTTTCATCGCTTGGCATTATGCTGCTTTGAAGACAACATTAAAAGTAAATTCCCTACTTCATCCCATGGATTGCCTTTTTTGACTCCTTTTATAGTTTTATCTACTTCACATGCCTGATGAATTAAATCGTCAATATTCTTTTTACTTCGAGATGATAAAAAGTCTCCGGTCATTCTCTGTTTATTTGACCATATTCGAGCTTTTTGCATTGCCTGCTTAACTGACTGTCCATCGTCCACATCAATTATTATATTACTCAGTTGATTCAACACATAATTAACTGCCCTCATCAACTCAAATGGTTGCATACCCTCGCTTTTTAGGCGTCTGAAGATTCTGAACACTCTACCTTTCTTAGTCATCATGGCTGCATCCATTAATTCAAATACATCAAAATGAGCACCATCTGCCACGCAATCAGAAACGTCTTTTACGGTCACTTTTTCACGAACCTCCATCATAATAAGGCGGTCAATTGACTGCTTTGCAACCATCAAATTCCCTTCAGTAAATAAAACGAACATATCTAGTGCATCTCGATCAATCTCAAGACCTTTGCTGGATAATCTTGATTGTATCCATCTGGGATAATGAGATGAATAGACTTTATCACAGGCAACACTAATCGCTTTCTTTTCAAGAGTCTTAAACCATTTAGCACGCTTAATATCGGATTCAATTTTTCCAGCAACAATAACCAACATGGCTTGATCATGAACTTCATCAATAAGATTAATAATTGATTCTGAACCCTGTTTTCCAGGCCTTGAATTGGGTATATGTATTTCGAGGTATTGTTTACCGCCAAACAATGATTGATTCTTAAAGCTGCTGTTAATCTCATTCCAATTAAACCTACCACTGACAATATATTTATTTTTATCGCTAAAGCCATTGTCTAGGGCAGTTTTCCTAATAAGGTCTAAACTTTCAAGAATCAGTAAATCCTCTACTCCATAAATCAAATAAATTGGTTGCAAGCCTTTCTTTAGATGCTGGGTCAATGCACTGGATTTTATGATCATGTTTATTTGCTTATAGTTATGGCTTTTGTTTTATCAAGCAAAGGAATGCCATCTATTATCGGATAAAAATAGGTTTCACTCTTATTGCATAAAACTTGTCGTAACTCTTGCTCCACTATAACTTCATTCAAACTTTTGACCTTTCCAGTTTTTATTTGATCATTAATCTTTTGTAGTGAATCCTCGCTCATAAGAAATAAATTTTCTCCAGAATGAGGACATTTTAATAGTTTTAATATTTTTGGATCCATTGAGATTAATGCTTATGTGATTTAAATAAGTTAAAACTTTCTGGGACTGGATCATAGCCAGCCTCAAAAAATGGGTTGCATTTTATAAATCGAGTCAAAAAAAGAATTGATCCTCTGAAAACTCCAAAACGTTCCAATGATTCCAAAGCATATTGTGAACAAGTTGGTTGAAATCTGCATGTGGGTCCAAAAAAAGGAGAAATATACTTTTGATAAAATTGTATTACATGCTTCATATATTTTTTACTATCAAGCCAGCATCTTGCTTAATTTTTTTTATCATTAAATTGAGTCCATTGTTACGAGTCGTGCTCAGATGTTCGCTTAACCCGATCAATGATATAAAACTAGGTTCAGTCTCTACAATATCTCTTGGATTTTTATTGTTGTAAATTCTCATTAAAAGAGCGATTAAGCCTGAAACAATCGCTGAATCACTTACAGCAGAACAGGTAAATAAATTATTTTCCAAACCTGTCTTAAACCAAACACTGGATTGACAACCATGAATCTTATTATCCTCTGTTCTCCATTCATCAGGAAATTTTTCTAGCTGCTTGCCCAAATCAATTAAATACTCATACTTTTCCATCCAAGTATCAAAAATTTCGAATTCTTGGGATATTTCCTGTTCTATGATTTTTATGGATTTTGTATGTTTCATTGTAATATTTTAAACATCAATAGACCGCCAAAAAACGCCTTTGGGCCCATCTTCAATAATTATTCCTGATTCTAAAAGAGTTTCTCTAATTTCATCTGCTTTTTTATAATCTTTTTGACTTCTAGCCAATTCCCTATCGGAGATCAATTGATCAATTTGCTCAGATGATATTGTTTTTGTTTGTGAGGTTTTAAACCACTCTTCAGCGTTGTTGCTCAATAATCCTAACAAAGATGCCGATGCTTTAAGAATAGAGGCCATCTTCTTTCTATCTGCTTCATCCTCTGTACTATTGATTGATTTTGTAATACTAAACAACTCAGACAAAGCTCTTGGTGTATTGAGATCGTCTCTCAAAGCATCGAGCACTGCTGATGATGGTTCGACTTCTGAGAATGAATGAATAGATCTTAAAGCACCATAAAGACGATCAAGCTTCTTTCTTGAATCAATTAATAAATCATCAGTCCAGTTAATAGGCTTTCTGTAATGGGAACTGAGTAATGCCATTCTAATAACTTCGCCAGAGGTTATACTGAGTAAATCCCTAATCAGCAATAGGTTTCCTTCAGATTTTGACATTTTAGTATTTTTAAAATCAACCATGGCATGATGCACCCAGTGATTACTAAAACTCTTGCTCGAATGTGAACAAATACTTTGAGCTGATTCATTTTCATGATGAGGAAAAATCAAGTCTGAACCCCCGCCATGAATATCAATTATCTCACCTAAGTATTTTTTTGCCATAGTTGAGCATTCCAAATGCCATCCTGGCCTGCCTCGACCCCATGGACTACTCCACCCTGGGATGTCTTTTGAAGAAGGTTTCCATAAAATAAAATCATTAGGATTTTTTTTATAAGAAGCAACTTCTATTCTAGATCCTGCTATCTGATCTTCTTGATCTCTGTTGGATAGTTGACCATAACCGGAGTACGAATTAACAGCAAATAACACATGCTTATCATTTTCATAAGCGTGTCCTTTTTCTATTAGAGTCTGAATCATTTCAATCATTCCATCAATGTGTTCAGTTGCCTTAGGTTCAATATCTGGATTGCTGACTCCCAATGCTTTTATATCCTGATGATAAACTTCTGTGTATTTCTCAGTAATTTCTGAAATATCACATCCCTCTTCATCCGCTGCTTGGTAGATTTTGTCATCAAGATCAGTGATGTTTCTAACATAAGTTAACTCATGATTTATTCTGATTAGATTGGCTAGAACATCAAATAAAACTGGACCTCTTGCATTACCAATATGAGGATAGCTATAAACAGTAGGTCCACAAACATACATCGTAACTTTGCCTTGTGTAACAGGTTTAAGTTCTTCTTTTTTGCCTGTTTTAGTATTGTAGAGTTTAATATTCATTAAATTAGTTTTATTGCCCATATGAAAGCTATAATACCTAATGTTGAAAGAAGATTCTGAGGTTCATGAGTTGAATACAAAAGTTTTATTTTCTAAAAGGTTAAGTATTGAGCAGGTTGAAGAAGGCAATGATCTGGCTCCAAAATTTAATGGCGATGGTCTGATTCCAGTTGTGACAACTGATTTTGAATCAGGAGAGCTTCTCATGCATGGCTACATGAGTGATCAATCCTTAAAACTCAGTATTGAAACCAATGAAATGTATTATTTCAGCAGAAGTAGAAAACAGATTTGGCATAAAGGTGCAACCAGTGGTTTCATACAGAAAATCCAAACTCTACTAATAGATGATGATCAAGATGCAATATGGGCAAGAGTAAATGTTTCAGGTGGAGCAAGTTGCCATGTGGGTTATCGCTCCTGCTTTTATCGTGAAATCAAAAATAATAATCAAGAAGTATCGCTTGAGTTCACAGAATTAGAAAAAGTTTTTGATCCTGAAGAAGTCTACCCAGATGTAGATAATCCGACAAAACTATAGATTTCCTCATGGCTGATATTGTTAAAACAATTAGTTTTGATCTTTGGCAAAAGGATCCTGAGTTGTTTGCAAATCAACTTGGAGAAAATCAAAAATTGACAGGCTTTTGTGGAATTAAAGATCATCCTATTGCGAAAGAATTAGTGGATGATTGTATCAATATGTTTGCAGATTTTTTCCATCAAAATAATCAAATTAAAATGCAATATTTTGATAAAAATCTCGGAGGAGCAAGAGGTTATACTCCCTATAAAACAGAAACACCCAAGGATGGGAATCATGCGGATTTAAAAGAATTCTGGCAAATGGGCAGAGATTTACCATTGGATCATAGGTATAAAAAATATATGTTTGATAATTTTTTTGCTTCAGAAATACCTGAATTTGAAACTAAAATAAAAGAACTATTTTCTTCTTTTGATCAGTTTGGTGACCAACTCATGCAAGCGATAGCGCTGTATTTGCAATTGGATATTGATCATTTTAAAAACTCTATAAATTATGGAAACAGTGTTCTTAGGGCCATACATTACCCTCCAATAGCTTCTGAAGAGTCCGGTGAAAGAGCTGGTGCACATGGTGATATTAATCTAATAACTCTTTTGATTGGAGGTCATAAACCTGGTCTGGAAATACTTTTTGAGAATAAATGGGTTCCAATTAATACTGTGCAAAACACAGTGGTTTGTAATATTGGAGACATGCTGGAGAGATATACCAATCATTTACTACCTTCTGTAATCCATAGAGTTACAAGTCACTCAGACCAAATAATGGATAGCTCAAGATACTCAATACCTTTCTTTCTTCACCCAAATCCTGACTGGTTGATAGAGACATTGCCATCTTGTATTGATAATGATCATCCAGACCTATACCCTAAAAGTATTATTGCAGATGACTTTCTCCAACAACGATTGCATGAAATTAATTTATTATAGATTTTAAATGACTTACTACCTTCAGATTATTATAGGCGCTCTTGCTCTCATATCATTGGGTGTAATGTTCAGTGACAATATAAAGAAAATTAATCTCAAGTATTTATTTAATGCTATTGCTCTTCAGTTCTTATTAGCAATTCTTCTGATTAAAGTACCACTGATTACATCTTTCTTTGAATCATTGTCACAGGGAGTGCTGGCCTTAAAAGCGGCTACGGATCAGGGGACAGGTTTTGTATTTGGATATCTGGCTGATGGAGCTCCAAAACCCTTTGAAGTAGTGAACCCTGCAAGTGCTAATATATTTATCTTCTCAGGATTGATGTTGATCATAGTTGTTTCTGCACTGGCGGCTATTCTTTGGCATTGGAGGGTTCTTCCAATCGTTATCAAAGCTATTTCTACACTCTTTAAAAAACCATTGAATATTGGAGGGCCAGTAGGATTAAGTGCTACGGCAAATATAATTTTTGGTCAAGTCGAAGCCCCTTTATTGATAAAACCTTACTTAAAAAAAATGACTCGACATGAGTTATTAACTCTAATGATAGTTGGAATGTCGACTATTTCAGGAGGAGTGATGGTGGTCTATACCACTATGCTTGCTGATCTATATGGAATCTCATTAATAGGACATTTTCTAACAGCCTCCATTATTTCTGTTCCTGCAGCCATCATGTATGCCAATATTATGATGCCCAGTAACCAAAAAACAGAAGATCAAAATGAAATCAAAGAATCAAGTCTCTACAAAAGTACTCTAGATGCTCTCACGCGAGGAACACAAGATGGATTAAACATTACTTTGAGTATTGCTGCCTTGTTATTGGTTTTAATTTCACTTGTTACGCTGGTTAATTTTGCCTTAACTGGTTTACCATTGATTGGTGGTGAGGTTATCTCTTTGGAAAGAATGGCAGGTTGGATTTTCTCACCAATTGCTTGGTGTATGGGAATTCCTTGGTCAGAAGCCCAACTGGGTGGTTCATTGTTGGGTGTAAAAACTATTCTGAATGAATTTGTTGCTTATGTGAATTTAGCTGGCATTGATGCTAGTGATCTATCTGAAAAGAGCAGATTGATCATGTTATATGCACTTTGTGGTTTCGCTAATTTGTCGAGCGTGGGAATTCTACTGAGTGGTATTAGTGCTATGGTCCCTGAAAGAAAAGACGATTTGATCTCAGTCAGTGGAAAAGCATTAGTTGGTGCTACTTTAGCCTCATGTTTTACAGGCTTAGTGGTAGGTATTATTTCTTAACTTTTTTAGTCAACCCTTGACTAAAATGCTTGCGACAGAGTGAAAGGTATTTTTCATTACCCCCAATATCTATCTGATCACCCTCTCGAATAACGCTTCCATCTTCACTAACACGAACGATCATGGTAGCTTTCTTGCCACAATGACAAACCGCTCTAAGCTCTTTTAGACGATCCGACCATGCCAATAAATACATACTGCCAGGAAATAGCTCGCCTTGAAAATCTGTACGAATGCCATAAGCCATAACCCTGATATTCAATTGATCAACGATTTGACCCAACTGAGAAACCTGATCCTTGGTTAAAAATTGAGCCTCATCAATCAGTACGCAATCTATATTCAAGTCTGCATGTTGTTTCGAAACCTCATTCATAATATTAGTGCCTTCATTAAAGGTTTGTGCATCTGCCTTCAATCCTATTCTTGCAACAATTTCTGACTCGCCAAAACGTGTATCTTTTTCCGAGGTAAACAACAAAGTATTCATTCCTTTTTCTATATAACCATGGTTCGCTTGCAACAATGCAGTCGACTTTCCTGCATTCATAGTTGAATAAATGAAATGAAGTGCTGACATAATTTAAAATTCTTCCTCATTAAGCCTAAATATGACTTCTCGGGCTATGTCTTTGGCTAATGCTTGTTTTATCATTTGAGATTCATTAGATTTACCAAGTAATTGCCTCTGATCAAAAGTATAGTCCTGAGTGCTTAAATTAGTGACTGATTCAAGAATGATCTTATCTCCCTTACTAAAAGACCATGTTACTCGATAATAGACCTCATATTCTTGAGGAGTATTTGTAGCTGATACTGATAGAGTTCTTTGCTTCGATTCATCCGTTAGTATAGTCAGTGTATAATCAGATTGAGAAGTATCATCAATAATCCTAGTGCCGCTCTCTCTAAATTGATTTCTCAAAGTTCTATAGAAAGTAGTATATGGATTGTTGGTTTTTATTATTAAAGCATCAAGCTTTTCACTAATGCTTGAAGTATTTTGCAACTCAAATCCACAAGACAGAACCAGACTTGATAGCAATGAGATAAAAATTATCCTAATCATGACCATTAAATAACTATATTAATTAATTTTTTTGGTACAACAATCACTTTCTTAATTTCTTTTCCATCAATCAAGCTCATAATTTTACTATCACTTAATGCAATTTCTTCAAGCTCTTGCTTATTTTTATCAGCAGAGACGACAACTCTGGATCTCAGTTTACCATTGACTTGGATGACCACTTCAATAACATCATCAACAATTAAGTCTTCTTGGCTTAAAGGCCAACGTTCATAGATAATTGCATTTTCATTGCCAATTTCATGCCAAAGACGATTGCATATATGAGGGACAATTGGCGAGAGTAATAGCAATATTGTCTCAATGCACTCTCTTGCAACCTTTTGATCTGATTCACTATTAATTTCAAAGGCATTAAGATGATTAAAGAGTTCCATAATAGCTGCTATAGCTGTATTAAAAGTATATCTTCTGCCTATGTCATCCGTAACCTTAGCAATTGTTTTATGTGTTTTTCTTCTTAAATCAGTTTGCATTGGATTAAAGCATTCATTGCCTTCGATACTCCCAATACTTTTTATTTGATCATTCTTAAGTTGAACAGTACTCCATAATTTTTTTAAAAATCTAAAGGAACCATTAATGGCTGTATCTGACCATTCGAGTGATTGCTCGGGAGGTGCCGTGAACATCATAAATAATCTAACGGTATCAGCACCATAATTTTTGATCATCTCTTCTGGATCAACTGTATTTCCTAGTGATTTGGACATTTTAGCACCATCCTTTAATACCATGCCTTGAGTCAATAAGCTCTTAAATGGCTCATCGCCTTCGACAAGACCCTCATCTCTTAAAAGCTTATGATAGAACCGAGCATACAACAAATGAAGAATTGCATGCTCAATCCCTCCAATATATAAATCAACTGGTAGCCAATAATTTGCCCTCTCATCAAGCATTGCCTCATTATTATCTGACGAACAAAATCTCGCATAATACCAAGAGGATTCCATAAAGGTATCAAAAGTATCCGTTTCTCTTTGAAGAATCTCATTGGTTTCAGGGTTCAGGACCTCAATGAACTCTTTCATGGTCTTAATGGGAGAATGAACACCATCAAATTTAACTTCCTCAGGTAGTTTAACCGGTAGCACATTATCATCCGCTAGAATAATCTCACCTTTATTGTCAGTTAATACAGGAATAGGTGCACCCCAATATCGTTGCCTGGAGATCAACCAATCTCTCAAACGATAATTAATAACTTTTTTTCCTACTTGTTTTTTTTCAAGCTCTGATGCAATCAAATCTTTTGCTGCCTCAGAATTCATGCCATCATAATTTCCTGAATTAATCATTAAGCCTTCTAGGCAAAAAGCTTGTTGGTTAAAATTATGGTCATCTTTTTCTTTTTCAGGTACAACGACAGGAATTATTGGTAAATCATAATTCTTTGCAAATTCAAAATCTCTATCATCGTGAGCTGGAACAGACATAATGGCACCTGTTCCATAAGTCATTAATACAAAATTTGCAGACCATATTGGAATCTTTGAACCATTGAGAGGATTGATGGCCTCCATACCCAAAGGCACTCCAATCTTTTCCATTTTTTCTAATGCTTCCTCTGAGACTCCTTGCGATCTAACTTTCTTCAAATACGATCTCACTTCATCACTACTTTCACCAATTTCTTGAACCAATGGATGCTCAGGTGCTAAAGCCATATAACTGGCACCAAAAAGAGTATCTGGCCTTGTGGTATATGCAGAAATGGTATATTCGGTATTTGCTACCTCAAAATCAATCTCCACCCCTTCCGACCGACCAATCCAATTCTTTTGCATAACTTTAACTTTTTCTGGCCAATCCAAATCATCCAACCCCGAAAGTAGTTCTTCGCAGTAATCTGTTATTTTCAAGAACCATTGAGGCATTACTCTTCTTTCTATTTCCGCACCAGAGCGCCAACCTTTTCCATCGATCACTTGCTCATTTGCTAATACTGTATTTTCTTCTGGATCCCAATTAACTGTTGCACTATCACGATACGCTAAGCCTTTTTTAAATAGCCTTGAAAACATCCATTGTTCCCATCGATAATAACTGGGTTCACAAGTAGCCAACTCTCTCGTCCAATCATAACCAAACCCTAATATGTTCAACTGATGCTTCATATATTGAATGTTTTCACGAGTCCAATCAGCCGGTGGCATATTATTTTTTATTGCAGCTCCTTCAGCTGGAAGACCAAAAGCATCCCAGCCCATTGGCTGAAGTACATTCTTACCAAGCATTCTCTGGTATCTTGAAATTACATCCCCAATGGTATAATTCCTTACATGCCCCATATGCAATCTTCCACTGGGATAAGGAAACATGCACAGGCAATAAAATTTTTCTAAATTATCATCTTCATTTACTTCAAAGACATGGTTTTCAGCCCAAAATTCTTGTGCTTCCTTTTCAATTTCTTTTGGATTATATTTTTTATCCATCATTCTCTTTTTTCTTTAAATTTACACCAAGATAATAGCCTAAACTCATCATGAAGATAATAAGAATTACAATCAAATAATTTCCTAATTTAATATAAGGAGTTAAACCCTGCATAGGCTGAAAACTTCCCTTCAATAAAGAATATTCATAAGGATCTAGTTGTTGCTGAATACTGCCATCGGGTTTAACAATTGCTGTAATTCCCGTATTGGAAGTTCTTAACAGAAAACGACCGGTCTCTATTGCCCTCATTCTTGACATTTGAAAGTGTTGTGCAGAGGCTATAGATTCTCCAAACCATGCATTATTGGTAATGTTGACTAAAACATTTGCTTCGGGTTGAAATGTCAATTGCTCACTGCCAAAAATATCTTCAAAACAAATGGATGTTGCGATAGTAATATCATTTAATTTTGGCATCGCCTGAATGCGATTGCCTTTTTTAATATCATTATTAGGTAATTGCATCTCTTGCAACCAATTTTTTATAAATAGTGGCACTGGAAAATACTCACCAAAAGGGACGAGATGCCTCTTATGATAAACCACATTATCAACTCCCATTGTCAGCATGGAATTATATACATTCCTTTCTTTGTCCAGAGTATTTATACCCATAATTAATAGTTGAATTTTTTTATTAATTATTATTTGATCCAATTCTTTTAAATAGGGTTTAACTCTCTGTGCTAATGCTGGAATAGCAACCTCAGGCCAAATTACTAGATCTAATCCCTCGGAAGCTATAAGACTGCCCTTATAAAGATTTAAAGTATTATTTAGTTCAGAGCGAAGCCATTTATTTTCTTGCAATACCCCTCCTTGAACAAGTGTCACAGTGAGTGGGCGTCCTTTACTCTCTGTCCATTCAATAAATTGTAAAGAGAATGAAACCAAACAAACAGACGTTAGTATTGCTACAAACCTATAAGGCTTAATTTTCAGATAAATTAATAAAATTAAGGATGAAGATAATGCAACAATATAGCTCATCATATAAACACCACCAATAGGTGCCCATCCTGTCAACCATGTAGTGGTTTGACTGTACCCTAATGTATACCATGGAAAACCTGTAAATAAATACCCTCGAATCCACTCCATTGTTACCCATAGGCTGGGAGCAAAAAATAATAAAGTAATCATTTTTGAGTTAAATTTTTTATATGAATAACTGATCAAGTATCCTGCTAATGCATAATAAGTTGACATTGCCGCAGCCAAAAAAGCTATTAGTAAAAATGATAGCCAAGAAGGGGCTCCACTGATAACACTGATACTGATATAAAGCCAATAGAGGCCAACCCCAAAAAGAAAGAAACCAAATGAGAAAAAAAGGTAAGCCGTTCTACTGGGCTGCTCTTTTAGGGCAATAAAGAATAATAGAGAGAGGACGATAACAGGGAATAAGAAAAAATTAAAAGGCTCAAAACCAAGAATAAACAATAAGGCGATCAAAAAAGTTAATGATTTTTTTTTAATCAATTTTCTTTACTTCGATCAGTATTATTTTCCGATGATTAGCCTGAAGTATTTTGAATTCAAATGAAGCAATCGTTGCTTTCTCTCCAACTCTAGGTAATTTTCCTAGATTCTTAGAGAGCATGCCGCCAAGAGTATCAAAATCTTCATCATCAAACTCGCTTTCAAAAGCATCATTAAAGTCTTCCATACGAATCAATGCATCCACTTGAAATATTCCTTTTTGAAGTTCCCTTATCATCGGTAAATCTTCAGCATCAAATTCATCCTCAATATCGCCAACAATTTGCTCTAGAACATCTTCAATGGTTAACATACCAGCTGTTCTTCCATACTCATCAACTACAATAGCCATATGGTTTCTACTTTTTCTAAATTCTTTCAAAAGTATCTTTAATCTCTTACTCTCTGGAATAAACGTTGGAGGCCTAAGATAGTTACTCATAATAAATTCACTGTCCTTCTTATTGGTGAACTTTAAAATATCTTTCGCTAACAATATACCCACAACCTCATCTTTATTGTCTGCAATCACTGGGAACCTTGAATGACCTGAGTCAATTATTTTTTTAAGTAATTCCCCCACATCATTCGATTCTTCTAAAACAATCATATTAGATCTTGGGATCATGATATCTCTTACTTGGAGTTCAGAGACCTCAATGACTCCTTGAATCATTCTGATCTCATCCTTCCCAATAAAATCTTTCCATCTCTTTGATTCAATCATAGTAAAAAAGCTCTCTGGAGTATTTTGAACCTCTATGAACAATGATTTTATTTTTTTTATTGTTTTATTCATCTTAATTCCTTTACCAAACTTGATGCCAAAACTTGGTTTTCGATACTTGCCATTATACTCTCCTCTTGATCGTTCTGATGATCATAGCCAATCAAATGCAAGAAACCATGAATAATCATATGCTGTAGATGCTCGATAAGATTTTTACCTTGGTCCTTAGCCTCAGTCTCGATAACTGGTAGACAAATAATAATATCACCAAGAAAAGGTGGGTCTATCCCTAGTTTTCTTTCTTCTGAGGCATTGCCAATAAATGAAAGCACATTAGTTGATTTATCTTTTTTCGAATAATTTTTATTCAACAATCGCCCTTCTTCATTGTCAACGAGTCTTATTGTTATACCCAATGGTAAATCGATTCTTTGATTGGAAACCTCATACGTCAGAAAGATTAATTGTTCAATGACTTCAGAGTCTATTGGCAGTTTAATCCCATCTCCAGTTTGGGTCTCAATATAGAATGGTTTCTTCTCCTCAATCATTTACTTTTTATGTTTCTCATAGGCCTCTACTATATCTTGTACAATTCGGTGACGAATTACATCTTTATGATTAAAGTTTACTACTCCAACATTTTTAAGGTGCTTAATAATCTCCAATACATGCTTTAGACCAGATTCTTTCTCAGAGGGTAGATCAATTTGTGTTATATCTCCATTGACTACAGATTTAGAACCAAAGCCCATTCTTGTTAAAAACATTTTCATTTGTTCAATTGTTGTATTTTGAGCTTCGTCAAGAATGATAAAGCTTTCATTCAATGAACGACCTCTCATAAAAGCAAGAGGAGCTAGCTCAATTGATTTTCTATCAATAAGATTCATCACTTGATCAAAACCCAACATTTCATATAGTGCATCGTACATTGGTCTTAGATATGGGTCGACCTTTTGGGATAGGTCACCAGGTAAAAAACCCAGTCTTTCTCCTGCCTCAACAGCTGGTCTAACTAAAATAATTTTTTTTACTGTTTGTTTTTGCAAAGCCTCTATTGCAGTAGCAATAGCTAAATATGTTTTTCCAGTTCCTGCTGGTCCTATCCCAAAGGATAAATCGTTCTTTCTAATTGCCTGAATGTATTCAATTTGATTCTTATTTTGGGTATGAATTTCCTTATTAGGTGTGTCTATAAAGATGCCATTTTTTTTGTTCATCGTTTTCTTTGTAGTTGCATCCAGCATAAATTTTCTCAATACAAGATGAACTTTTTCATGGGATAAGTGATCGTTCTCAGCTAAAAAATATAACTCTCTGATAACCTCTTCAACCATATTAAGATTATCCTGTTTGCCTGATAACAAAAAGAACCCGCCTCTTGTCTTTATTTCTACCTCTAGTTCATGCTCAATAATTCTAAGATGTTTATCAAATATACCTAACATATTAGCTAGAATATTATTCTCGGCCAATTCAATCTCAAATTCTTTAGTATTCAAAAAGATCCTTTTTAATTTATGATTCGTGCTCGAAGTGAGTTGGACAATGCTTCTGTGATTCGTAATTTGATAAATTGGCCTATCAAGCTACTGGGTCCATCAAAGTTTACCCATCGGTTATTCTCAGTTCTACCTGATATTTGTTTATTCATTTTTTTTGATAGTTTTTCAACTAAAATAGTTTGATCTGTTCCGATCATCTCTTTACTTATTTTCAGGGTATTTGCTTTGATCCTACTCTGTAATCTATTCAATCTCTCTAGCTTCTCTTGATAACTGACATCATCATCCATAAGTGCTGCAGGTGTTTGTGGTCTTGGACTATAGATAAAACTAAAGGACTGATCAAAGCCTACTTCTTCAATAACATTCAAAGTTTCCTGAAAATCATCTTCGGTTTCTCCAGGAAACCCGACTATAAAATCAGAAGCAATACTGATATTAGGTCTGAGAGCTCTGAGTTTAGATATTCTATCAATATACAATTGAACATTATGCTTTCTATGCATAAGTTTAAGTATCCGGTTAGACCCGCTTTGAATAGGTAAGTGTAAATAATTGGCTAATTTTGGGTGATTATATGCTGCTACTAAGTCATCAGTAAACTGCAAAGGATGTGACGTGGTAAATCTTATTCTATCTATTCCTTCTATTTCAGTAACCTTCTCAATTAAATCTGAAAGCTTGAGTCTCTTTCCACTGATATCCTTTACTCGATAAGCATTAACATTCTGACCAAGTAAATTAATCTCTCTTACTCCTTTCCCAGCTAAGTCTTTAATCTCATCAAGTATTTGCTCTGGCAATCTACTAACCTCTAGACCCCTGGTATAAGGAACCACACAAAAAGTACAAAATTTACTGCATCCCTCCATAATAGAAACAAAAGCTGAGGCTTTTATATTTTTTGTCTTAGGTAAATGATTAAATTTTTCTATTTTTGGAAAGCTGATGTCAACTATGGGGTCTCTTGTAGAAATAACCTGATCATACATACTTGGCAGTCGATGAAGTGTTTGTGGTCCAAACACCATATCGACATAGGGTGCCCTCTTGATGATTGCACTCCCCTCCTGACTTGCCACGCAACCTCCAACACCAATAACAATTTGAGGATTTTTATCTTTATAGGCTTTCCATCTTCCTAATTGATGAAAAACTTTCTCTTGAGGCTTTTCTCTAATTGAACAAGTATTTAAGAGAAATACATCTGCTTTAGATTCTTCAGATGTTACCTCCATATCTTTGTGATGACACATGACATCTGCCATTTTCATAGCATCATACTCATTCATCTGACAACCAAAAGATTTTATAAATATCTTTCTAGACACTGTCTTTTATTTGTTCGTCTTATTCAGGATTAGAACGGAATATCATCATCAAAATCATCATTCGCAAAATCATTCTTATTGGTATTTTGCGCTGGAGCTCGATCATTGTTAGATGAGCCTGATGACATCCTCTCGCCTAACATTTGCATTTGGTTAGCCACTATTTCAGTAGTCCACTTTTCATTGCCTTCTTTATCCTCCCATTTTCTAGTTTGAAGCCTACCTTCTACATAAATTTGGGACCCTTTTTTTAAATATTCACTTGCAATCTCAGCCAACCGATTAAAAAAGACTACTCGATGCCACTCTGTTTTCTCTTGCTTTTCGCCTGTTTCCTTGTCTTTCCAAGATTCTGATGTTGCTACACTAACATTTGTAACCGCGCTACCACTTGGCATATACCTTGTATCTGGATCAGAACCTAGTCGCCCAACCACAATCACTTTATTAACTCCCGCCATAATATTTCCTTATAAATATCTCATTCTAGATTAAATGATTATTGTATCAAAAACCTTTGTATTTGCTTGTCAAAGTCAAAAACATTTACAATACAAGGTTTGGCATTTTAAAAAAGGCTTAGTATGAAGTTCATCAATATAAGAGGGGCTAGAACCCATAACTTAAAGAACATTGATCTTGAGTTGCCTAGAAATAAATTAATTGTACTCACGGGTTTATCAGGGTCGGGTAAATCATCTTTAGCATTTGATACTATTTATGCGGAAGGACAAAGAAGGTATGTTGAATCTTTATCGGCTTATGCGAGACAGTTTCTTTCGTTGATGGAAAAACCCGATGTTGATCTAATTGAAGGACTTTCTCCGGCAATTTCAATAGAACAAAAAACAACATCTCATAACCCAAGATCAACAGTTGGAACAGTGACAGAAATTTATGATTACCTAAGGTTATTATTTGCTAGAGCAGGAATACCTAAATGCCCAACCCATAAAAGAAATCTTGGCATACAAAATGTATCTGAAATGGTGGATCAAATTCTAAAGATAAATGTCGGCACTAAATTAATTCTGCTTTCTCCTATTATCAATGATCGTAAAGGAGAACATAATGAGTTAATAAAAGACATAAAATCCAAAGGATTTATTCGTCTTAGAATTAATGGATTTATTCATGAAATAGATGCCTTGCCAGTAATAGATGCGAAGAAAAAGAATACAATTGAAGTTGTAGTTGATAGATTCAGTGTTAAAGCTGAGATTGGTTTAAGGATAACAGAATCATTTGAAACAGCTCTTGAATTATCGAATGGTATAGCAAAAGTTGCTTTTCTTGATGGAACTCAAAAAAGTTTACTATTTTCCAATAAGTTTGCATGCCCCTCATGTGGATTTTCTATTACTGAACTTGAACCCAGAACTTTTTCATTTAATAATCCAGCAGGGGCTTGCAGTAATTGTGATGGTTTAGGCGTAGAGCATTTTTTTAGTCCTGAATTAGTCATTAAAAATGAAAATTTAAGCATTGCTGAGGGGGCTATTAGAGGATGGGATAGAAGAAACTTTTATTACTTCCATTTAATCAAAAGTCTTGCAAAGCATTACAACTTTGATATTGAAGAACCATTTAAAACTTATACTAAAAAAATAAAAGACATACTATTAGATGGCAGTGGAAGTGAGAAAATACAATTTTACTATCCAGGTAGAGGCGGGAAAAGAATATCAAGAAAACATCCCTTTGAGGGCGTAATTCCCAACCTTAAAAGACGTTATAAAGAAACCGACTCTCAAGCAGTAAAAGATGCCTTATCAAAATACATGAGTACTTCTGCTTGTCAGGAATGCGATGGAAAAAGACTCAATGAGGCGGCCAGAAATGTATTTATTGATAAACGAAATATCGCTGATCTTACAAGAATGAATATTGATGAAACATTAGTATTTTTTAATACACTAAAATTAAAAGGAAGCCGAGGAGAAATAGCCAAAAATGTAGTAAAGGAGATTATTGATCGTTTGCAATTTTTATCTAATGTAGGTTTAAATTACCTCAATCTAGAAAGAAGTGCAGAGACTCTTTCAGGTGGAGAATCCCAGAGAATAAGGTTAGCAAGTCAAATTGGTTCTGGTCTTGTTGGAGTCATGTATATCTTGGATGAACCAACCATAGGATTACATCAAAAAGACAATAAACGATTGATTAAAACCCTAACCAAGCTAAGGGATTTGGGAAATACAGTCATAGTTGTTGAACATGATGAGGAGGCTATAAAATCAGCTGATTTTATTGTTGACATTGGTCCAGGTGCAGGCAGCTCAGGCGGAGAAATTGTTTGTCAAGGAAGCATTGATGATATTAAAAATGAGACAAAATCATTAACTGGGAATTACCTTAAAGGGCAGAAAAAAATTGATGTACCAAATAAAAGGATCCAACCTGATAAAAATCATATATTGAAAATCAATAATGCTAATAAAAACAATTTGAAATCCATTTGTGCAGAGATCCCTCTTAATCTTTTAACCTGTATTACTGGCGTTTCAGGATCAGGTAAATCATCACTAATCAATGGGATAATAAAGCCTGCATTGAAGTCAAAATTAAGTAGGCAATTCAATGAAGAATTAGCCGAGGTATCCATTGAAGGTTATGAGAATATAAAACGATTGATTGATATCAGTCAAAGTCCCATAGGTAGAACACCGAGATCAAATCCTGCAACTTACACAGGTTTATTTACTCCCATCAGAGAATTATTTGCTGGAACACAAGAAGCCAGATCTAGAGGTTACAAACCAGGAAGATTTAGCTTTAATGTTAAAGGAGGAAGATGTGAAACTTGCCAAGGAGGTGGCTTTATAAAAGTTGAAATGAATTTCTTAGCAGATATTTATGTTCTTTGTGATTCATGTGAAGGAAAACGATTCAATAGAGAGACTCTGGATATCAAGTATAAGGAAAAGAACATCTATGAAGTCCTTGAAATGACGGTAAAAGAAGCATCGGTGTATTTTAAGAACGTGTCGAGCATAAATAATAAACTAACAACACTTCTGGAAGTGGGACTTGGCTATATTAAATTAGGTCAAAATGCAGTAACTCTTTCAGGTGGTGAGGCTCAAAGAATAAAACTATCAAAAGAACTATCGAAAAGAGGAAATAAAGGCACGCTCTACCTATTGGATGAACCAACGACGGGGCTTCATTTTCATGATATTAGCCAGCTTCTAAAAGTTCTATTAAAGTTGAGAGATGACGGCAATTCTATAGTCGTGATTGAGCATAATCTTGATGTTATAAAAACAGCTGACTGGGTCATTGATTTAGGACCAGAAGGAGGTGATAAAGGTGGAGAAATTATCGCAGCAGGTACTCCTGAGAAAATCTCTTCAGTTAAGGCTTCCTATACAGGTCAGTATCTAAAAAATATGCTGACCAACTAGCTCAAAGATTTAATACCGACAGCTTCTTTAATTTCCTTGATATAAGGTAGAGAAATTTCCCTAGCCTTGTTAGCACCCTCTGTTAATAACGATTGAAGATGCATTGGTTCTTGAGTCAATCGCAGATAATCCTCTCTAGGCTTGGTAAATAATTGATCGATATAGATAAATAATTCTTCTTTTGCTTCGCCCCAAGCCATGCCTTCTTCAAGTTTTTTCTTAAAAGCTAATGCTTCTTGTTTACTTGCAACTCCTTTATAGATTTCAAATAGTGCACAATCTTCTGTGGACTTTGGTTCGCCTGGTTCTAATGAATTTGTTTTAACTTTCATAATCAATTTTCTTAGTTTTTTACTGGGTAAAAAAAGTGGAATTGTATTGTTATAACTCTTACTCATTTTTCGTCCATCTAAACCCGGTAAAATTGATGATTCCTCTGAAATAACTGGCTCTGGAATAATGAAAATATCACCGTAATAGTGATTAAATTTTTGAGCTATATCTCTGACCATTTCCATGTGTTGCTTTTGATCATTACCAACAGGAACATGTGTAGCCTTAAACATAAGTATATCTGCAGCCATTAAGATTGGATAAGAAAATAATGACATATTAATTCCTTTATCGGGATCTGTGTTTTCTTTTACCTGATTGTCATCTAATGATGATTTGTATGCATGTGCTCTATTCATAAGTCCTTTTGCTGTCACAGAGTTTAAAATCCAATTCAGCTCCAGTATCTCAGGTATGTCAGACTGTCTATAAAAGAAAGTTCTTTCTGGGTTCAGTCCCAATGCAAGCCAAGTCGCTGCAATCTCTAAACAAGAGTTTTCAATTTGCTTAGGATCTTTATTTTTAACCAAAGCATGATAATCGGCTAAAAAATAGAAAGAGTCTTGATTTTTTAATTGGCTCAAATCAACTGCTTGTTTTATTGCACCTGCATAATTACCCAGATGAGGTGATCCTGTTGTGGTTATGCCTGTGAGAACTCGCTTCTTAATCATTAAAACTATCCGTTATTAGACTTTATAATACACATAAAGATTTTTTTAAGAAATTTAAACAGCATTATAATGCAGATTAAACTCTTATTTAAAAGATATAACTTTTTGTAACCGATGATTAGGTTAATTGAGATTAGTAATAGTACTATTGAGATACTGATTGAATCTTTATATGACTTCTTTTCGAATCGTAGAAGTATAATAATAAAACTATGAATATATATCTAAATAAATTAACACCACTTATTTTACTACTTCCTCTTATAATTAACGGTTGTGGAGGAGATGAAGAAGGAGCCTCTAAAGGTGGACGCCCAAGTTATGGGGGAAGAAGCTCTGCTCCAACAGATGTTGTAACAGCAACGGTGGAAATATCTGATTATAAAGATACCTTTACGGCTTTAGGAACTGCAAGAGCAAATGAATCCATAGACATTGCAGCAAGATCTACAAATATCATTAAAGAAATATTATTTGAAGAAGGAGAATTAGTAGAGAAAGATACTCTTTTAGTAACCCTAGATAATAGAGAATTAACTGCTGAACTGGAAATACGTAATGAATCATTAAGTGAATTAAGAAGTCAGTATAAAAGACTAGAGAGTCTCAGTAAAAATCAAGCAATTACTGAATCAGAACTTGAAGAAAGAGCATCTGAAGTAAAAGTTGCAGAAGCTCAATTAGCTGTAACACAAGCAAAACTTGACGATACCTATATTAAAGCACCTTTTAAAGGCAGATTAGGCTTAAGGGCCATAAGTATAGGAAGTTTAGTGCAATCTACCACTCAAATTACAACTCTCGATGATACATCAATAATAAGAGCGATTTTTGCTGTACCTGAGAGTTTGCTATCTACCATTGAGGTTGGGCAAACTGTTGCCATTAAAAGCTCTATATACGAATCAAAAATATTTGATGGCAACATAAAAACCATCAACTCAAGAGTGGATGCTTCAACAAGAAATATTTTCATTGTTGCTGAGATAAATAATTCTGAAGAATTGCTAAAACCAGGTATGTTTTTAACAGTTAGTCTAGATAGAGAAAAAAAGAATTCAATACTTATACCTGAAGAATCAATAGCTCCCAGATTGGGAATTCAATATGTATTCGTAATAGAAGCTAATAAAGCCAAAGAAATACAAGTCAAGCTTGGAGGCAGAATACCAGGTTCAGTTGAAATACTAGATGGCTTAAAAGAAGGAGATGTAATTGTAACGGAAGGTATACAGAAACTAAGAAATGGTCAGCCAGTGAAGATTACCACTGTCGAAGAATTAAAGGTAAAAAATAATGTGGATTTCTGAATTTTCAGTAAAAAGACCTGTTAGTGCAGGAGTAATCAATTCCATATTAGTAATTCTAGGCTTGCTAGCTATTAATAATCTCCCGACTAGAGAATATCCAGATGTTGATCCTTCACAAATTTCAGTTTCAACAACCTATAGAGGAGCCTCAGCCCAAATTGTAGAAAGAAAAATTACTAAAATCCTAGAAGATGAATTGGCAGGCATATCTGGCATCCAAAAAATTAATTCCACAAGTCGCGATGGAGGATCTTCTATCAGAATTGAATTCAGCTCCAATCGGAATCCTGACGATGCAGCGAATGATGTCAGAGATAAAGTTCAAAAAACAACATCCCGGCTGCCTAAAGAAGCAGAGCCGCCTAGAGTCCTCAAGTCAAACTCAAATGCTGACACTATTTTATACATCAGTGTATCAAGCGAAGAACGTGATTTAATTGAGTTAACGGATTATGCTGAGAGAAATTTAGTTGATCGTTTTGCAACAATTGATGGTGTTAGTGTTATTAATATCAGTGGAAAAAGAACCCCAGCAATGAGAATCTGGATTGATAGAGAAGAATTAGCAGCCAGACGATTAACAGTTCAAGATATTGAGAAAGCTCTAAAACGAGATAATGTTGAATTACCAGCTGGAAGCCTTGAGTCAGAAACCAGACTGTTCAGCCTCAGAACAAGCACGAATCTAAATACTCCAGAACAATTTGGCTCCATTGTCATTCAGTCCGGCAGTTATGGCAATATAATAAGGCTTCAAGATGTGGCTGATGTAAGGTTAATGGCTGAGGATGATAGACTATTTGCAAGAACTGATTTAATACCTGGTATTACATTAGGAATCATTCCTCAGAGCCAAGCTAATATCTTGGCTGTCGCAGAAGCTTCAAGAGATAGAATGAATGAGATTATCCCCTCACTCCCAGATGACATGAGTATGTCTGTAAATATTGATTACTCTGAATTTATTAGTGAATCAATTGATGAGGTAACATCTGCTTTGATGATATCAGTTTGTATAGTGTTGTTTGTCATTTTTTTCTTTGTTGGATCTGGAAGAGCAACGCTCATACCTGCACTTACTATTCCAATTGCGATCATTGCCTCTTTCTTTGTTATGTCAATACTTGGTTTTTCGTTAAATACATTAACTCTTCTAGGCTTGGTTCTAGCAATTGGCTTAGTAGTTGATGATTCAATAGTGGTTTTAGAAAATATTATTCGGAGAATGGAATTAGGAGAAAAACCTTTAATTGCAGCCATAAATGGGAGCAAAGAAATAGGTTTTGCAGTTGTTGCTACAACCATTGTATTAGTGGTCACTATTTTACCCATTTCTTTTATCCCTGGGGAAGTTGGAAAAATATTTAATGAATTTGGTATTTCTCTTGTAACAACAATTATTTTATCAAGCTTTATTGCTCTAACCCTTGCACCAATGATGATGTCTATTATGATTAAAGATAAAATAGAGCTGGGTGATCGATGTGAAACTGAGCACTTTGATATCTATTTCTTTCTTAAAAAATGGTCCTATAGGTTTATCCTATTTTTTGAAAATACAGTTACTGTTTTTTATGAAAAAACACTTAGAAGAGCTATCAAGAAACCATTAATAATAATCAGTATCATTCCATTAGCTTTGTTAATTTCATATCTTATATTTAATACTTTACCTCAAGAATATGCTCCTACAGAAGACAGAGGCATAGTTGTTGTAAGAATAGCTGGACCCGAAGGCAGTAGTTCTGAATATATGAATGAACAGGTTAGGTATGTTGAGTCTATAGCTAAATTGGAACTTGATAATGGAAATGCAAAAAGAATACTAGCAAGAGCAGGTGGCTGGGGTGTTGGTGATCAAGTTAATCAGGCATTTATATTCCTACCCCTAAATAATTGGAGCGAAAGAAATGACTCATCTATTGATATTGCAAATAGATTAAGAATTAAAACAGCCTCTATTCCTGGAATAGAAACAAGAGTTTTTGTACCCCCAAGCCTTAATAGCTTCGGGGGATTCTCAAGGCCTCTTCAAATTGTACTGGGTGGTACTGATTATAGAGAGATAGCTAAATGGCAAGATATTCTTATTAATAAGGCAAGAGAGAATAGAAATATTATTGGCCTTTCTGGTAATTATTATGAAAGAAAACCAACCATTAATATCTCACTTGATAAAGATAGAGCAGCTGATTTAGGTATATCCATTGAAGACGTAGGTAGTACATTAGAAATAATGCTAGGCTCCAAGACCGTTACCAGGTATATAGAAAGAGGTGAAGAATATAAAGTTATACTTCAAAATTCACCTGAAGATAGAAATTCTCCATCAGATCTAGAAAATATTTATGTCAGATCTAAAACTTCAGACTCACTGGTTCCTCTTGCTAATATTGTAAAGCTTGAAGAAACAGCAGGTCCACCTGACCTGAAAAGATTAGATAGAATGAGATCAATTACTATTTCAGGTTCAATTGCTGAAGGGTATTCGCTGGGAGAAGCCATAGAGTATATGCAAGGGATCGCTAGTGAGGTTTTACCCGAGGATATTAGGTTAAGTTATGATGGAGAAACTAGAAGGTATATAGAATCTGAAAATTCTATCCTCTGGACACTGGGTCTTGCTTTTATTCTTATCTTCCTTGTTTTGGCTGCTCAATTTGAGAGTCTGCTTAGCCCTATAGTAATTATGTTGACAGTTCCATTGGCTCTAATGGGAGGGCTTATGGGTTTGGTTATTGTTGGCTCATCTTTAAACATCTATAGTCAAATCGGTGCAATCCTATTGATAGGGCTTGCAGCTAAAAATGGTGTCTTAATTGTTGAATTTGCAAATCAATTAAGAGATCAAGGCATTGAATTCAGAGAATCAATAATATCTGCATCAAAAATCAGATTAAGACCAGTTATAATGACTAGTCTCTGTACAGCTGGGGGTGCTATACCACTATTAATGGCAACTGGAGCTGGAGAAGTATCTAGAGAAACCCTAGGAGCAGTTATTTTCTTTGGTGTTACTATTTCAGTCTTTTTAACCTTATTTATAGTGCCAATTGCTTATTTCTTAATAGCTAAAAATACAGGGTCACCAAAAAGAGTCGCTAGATTAATCTCATCCATGCAAAATGAAGATAAACAACAATTGATATAAAGTTCTTTTTTGATTTATTCGATCGAATTTTCTTCAGCATCCAGATCATAATCTGATAACTGAACTACTGCCATTGGTGCTGTATCACCAGCCCTAATACCTTTCTTAAGTATTCTTAAGTAACCACCAGGGCGATCCTTGAAACGAGGTCCTATTTGGTCAAACAGCTTACCTACAGCTACCTTACTTCTTAATTTATCAAATGCTCTTCTTCTTCGAGATACGCCATCTTCCTTAGCTAAAGTTATCAATGGCTCTATAGTCCTACGTAACTCTTTTGCTTTAGAAATAGTGGTCGTTATGGATTCATGTTCAATAAGAGAAGAAGCCATATTTCTATACATAGCCTTTCTATGGCTACTGTTTCTTCCTAACTTTCTACCTATTTTCTTATGTCTCATAACAGATCTTTAAATTTTATAAACTTTTAAATTATTAAGATGCATCATCAGGAGATATCTCTCTAGGAGGCCAGTTCTCCAAATCCATACCAAGAGACAAACCATGACTAGATAATATTTCCTTAATCTCATTTAATGATTTTTTTCCTAAATTTGGAGTTCTTAAGAGCTCCAATTCAGTTTTCTGAACTAGATCACCAATATAGTTTGCATTCTCAGCTTTTAAACAGTTTGCGGAACGTACGGTAAGCTCCAATTCATCTACCGGTCTTAACATAATAGGATCAATCGTTATCTCGTCTTCTACTTTTTGCTGTTCTTGAACCCTTGTTAGGTCAACAAATATACTCAATTGATTTTGAAGGATAGCTCCAGCATATTTAATTGCACTCTCTGGTTGAATTGTTCCATCAGTTTCTAAATCAACTATTAGCTTATCTAAGTCTGTTCTGTTTTCAACACGAGCTGATTCAACAGAATAAGTCACAGTTTTAATTGGACTAAAGGATGCATCCAATTTAAGCAGCCCAATAGTTAAATCACTTTCTTTTGTTTGTCTTGCAACAGGTCTGTAACCAGTACCTTTTTCAATTTTTAGCTGCATCTTAAGTTCTTTTTTAGAGCTTATAGTTGCTATATGATGTTCTGGATTAACAATTTCTGTATCTGTATCCACTTGTATGTCCGCAGCTGTTACTTCACCTGGACCTTTTTTACTAATTACAAAATCTGCAGAATCTCTTCCATTAAGATTAATAGCTATATTTTTTAAATTTAGAAGTATCTCTACTACATCTTCTTGGACACCATCAATAGTTGTATACTCATGTAAAACTCCATCTATTTGAACCTCAGTTATCGCATAACCTGGCAAACTTGATAAGAGAACTCTTCGCATGGCATTACCTAATGTATAGCCAAACCCTCTTTCAAATGGTTCTATTGATACTTTAGATTGAAGCTCTCTTTGAGATTCTAGTTTTATAACCAAAGGATTAAGCAAATCTAAAACGATCTCCTCTTTCTCAATAACTTCTTCTTCTACCGCTGTTACTTCTTCATTCATTCTATGTACTCCCTCTTAATTATTTAGAGTAAAACTCAACCACAAGATTTTCATTTATATCTGGAAGAATATCTTCTCTTTCTGGTATCGATTTTACTATTCCTAAAAGTTTCTTTTCATCAACGGATAACCATTCGCTGATTCCTAATTGTGTAGCTATATTCATTGCATTCTTGACTCTAAGTTGATCCTTTGCTTTCTCGCTAATTGAAATCTCATCGTCTGCTGAAACCTGATAAGAAGGAATATTCAACACTGAGCCATTGACTGAAATTGATTTATGGCTCACTAACTGTCTTGCTTCAGCTCTTGTTACTGCAAAACCCATTCTATAAACCATATTATCTAGACGGCACTCAAGAAGTGTCAATAAATTCTCTCCTGTAGATCCTTTTATTTTTGATGCTTTTTTGAAGTAATTTCTAAATTGTTTTTCTAATACACCATACATTCTTTTTAATTTCTGCTTCTCTCTTAACTGAATACCATAATTAGATAGTCTTTCCCTTCTTGAGCCAACTTTTGAACCAGGAATAGTATTCAGCTTACATTTATTCTCAAGTGGCTTAATACCACTCTTTAGAAAAAGATCTGTTCCTTCTCTTCTTGATAGTTTACATTTAGGTCCTAAATATCTTGCCATTTTATTTTCCTTAAACTCTTCTTTGTTTAGGTGGTCTACACCCATTATGCGGAAGTGGTGTTACATCCTCTATACTCGTTATTTTAAGTCCTAATCCATTAAGTGCTCTCAATGCTGAATCTCTACCTGGTCCTGGTCCTTTTACTTTCACATCTATATTTTTCAAACCAAATTCTTGTGCTTTAGCTCCTGCTTTTTCAGCTGCTACCTGAGCTGCAAAAGGTGTACTTTTTCTGGAGCCTCTAAATCCTGAACCACCAGCTGTAGCCCAAGATATTGTATTGCCCGCTCTATCTGTAATAGTAATAATTGTATTATTGAAAGTAGCATGTATATGAGCCACTCCTTCTGCAACAGATTTCTTTGCTTTTTTCTTTTTTGCTGTAACCATAACTTATCCTGTGATTATGCTCTCATGGGTTTTTTAGGCCCTTTTCTTGTTCTAGCGTTCGTTTTACTTTTTTGACCTCTAACAGGTAGCCCTTTTCTATGTCTAATGCCTCTATAACACCCAAGATCCATAAGTCTTTTAATATTAGTAGATGTTTCTCTTCTTAGGTCGCCTTCAACTACTAAATTAGAAATCTCTGTTCTTAAACTCTCTAACTCTTGCTCAGAGAGCTCGCTAACATTTGTATCTCCAGATATTCCTACACTGTCACAAAGATGACTGGATAATGTATTACCAATACCATAAATATAAGTAAGCGACACTCTAACATGCTTGTTATCTGGTATATTTACTCCCGCTATTCTAGCCATAATTTATCCTTGTCTCTGTTTATGTCTAGGGTCTTTACAAATAACTCGAACAACACCTTTTCTCCGAATAACTTTGCAGTTTCGACATATTTTCTTTACTGACGCTCTTACTTTCATAAACTTTACTAATCTCTATCTTGTTTAACTACTTTTTGCCATATCCTTTTAGATTGGCTTTCTTAAGAAGTCCTTCATACTGTTTTGACATCATTAATGCCTGCATCTGTGCCATAAAATCCATTGTTACTACCACAATAATTAATAATGATGTTCCTCCAAAATAAAACGGTACATTAAACTGTAATATCATAAGTTCTGGTATCAAGCAGACAAGCACTATATACAATCCTCCCCAAAATGTTAACCTTGTTAGCACTTTATCTATATATTGAGCAGTTTGATGTCCTGGCCTAATACCAGGCATAAATGCACCTGATTTCTGTAAATTTTCTGCCGTGTCTTTCGAATCAAATACTAAGGCAGTATAAAAAAAACAAAAGAACATTATTAATGATGCGTACAGAAGTATATAAACCGGCTGTCCTGGAGACAATTGAGCTGCAATATCTTGAAGCCAATCGAATCCCTCTGAGGTACCAAACCAACTCGCAATAGTGGCTGGGAATAGAATAATACTTGATGCAAAAATTGGAGGGATAACACCTGCCATATTGATCTTGAAAGGTAAATGAGTTGATTGACTTTGCAAAAGCTTCCTTCCTTGCTGACGTTTTGCGTAATTAACAGGTATCCTTCTTTGGCCTCTTTCTATATAAACAACAAAACTTGTAACTGCTAGAATAAGAATTAATAGTGCTAAAACCAATGCAGAAGAGATTTCGCCAGTATTTGCTAACTCTAAAGTCCCACCTATAGCTGATGGAAGTCCTGAAATGATACTCGCTAAAATGATCATTGATATACCATTACCAATGCCTCTTTCAGTAATTTGTTCACCCAGCCACATCAAAAACATTGTTCCTGTAACTAAAGTAACGCATGCCGTAAATAAAAAATTAAAACCAGGATTAACTACTACACCTTGATTTTGTAAAGCAATTGAAGCGCCTATAGACTGGAAAGAAGCTAAGAAAACTGTTCCATACCTAGTATATTGTGTAATTTTTCTTCTACCTGACTCACCTTCTTTTTTTAATTCCTTTAATGATGGCACTGTGACACTAGCCATTTGCATAACAATAGAGCATGAAATATATGGAAAAATACCTAAAGCAAAAATACTAAGTCTTTCAAGAGCGCCGCCAGAAAACATATTAAACATACTTAGAATTGTGCCTGACTGTTCCTGAAAAAAGTTTTCCAGAGCATTTGGATCTATTCCTGGAACTGGTATATAAGTTCCTACCCTATATACAATCAGTGCACCAATCAAAAATAAAAGTCTTTGGCGTAACTCAACGAACCGAGTCATTTCTCCTAAGATAGAATTTGAATTAGTTGCCATAACTAATCTCTTATTTCTCCACCAGCCTCTTCAATAGCTTTTCTAGCATTTGCAGAATATGAAAAGCCTTGAACCGTTATTGGTTTTTTAATATCCCCTGTTGCAATAACTTTTATATATTGAATAAATCGTGGAACAATATTCGCATTCTTAAGAACTTCAATATCAATAATATCAGCTTCCAAAGAAGAAAGATGATTCAGGTTTATCTCATGAGTATAATTTTTTGTTCTTGATCTAAACCCTCTTTTTGGCACTCTTCTTTGCAGTGGCATTTGCCCACCTTCAAATCCTACTTTATGATAACCACCTGATCTTGCTTTTTGTCCTTTATGACCCCTTCCAGATGTTTTTCCTAAACCTGAAGCATGCCCTTTGCCCTTTCTCTGTTTAACAGGTCTGCTACCCTTATTGGGTTTTAATGTATTGAGTCTCATTGCTAAATCTCCTCAACTTCAACTAAATAATTAATCTTATTGACCATCCCTAGATTCTCAGGAGTGGCTTCAATTTCAACAACTTGATTGATTTTTCTTAGTCCAATGCCTGCTATGGAAGCTTTATGTTTTTTAATCCTACCAAAACGACTTCTGACTAACTTAACTCTCAATTTTTTTACTTTTTTATTCATTAAATTAACTATATATTTTTGATACTTCAATGCCTCTTCTTTTAGCAATTCTTCTTGGAGACCTAATACTATCAAGTGCATTAATTGTAGCTCTAACTAAGTTTATTGGATTTCTGGATCCATAACTTTTTGCTAAAATATTACTAACTCCAACAGCTTCAAATACTGCCCTCATAGCACCACCAGCAATAATACCTGTTCCATCTGCTGCAGGTTGCATATAAACTTTAGAAGCCCCATGATTGCCATTTACAGCATAAAAAATAGTTTCTTTATTTAGAGCTACAGAATGAAGATCCTTCCTGGCAGCTTGCATTGCTTTCTGAATCGCTAAAGGAACCTCTTTTGCTTTACCATACCCCATACCTATTTTTCCATTTCCATTACCAACTACTGTTATAGCAGCAAACCCAAATTGTCTTCCACCTTTTACTACTTTAGCTACTCTATTAACCGCAACTAATTTTTCTATTAAATCATCTGATTGTCTATCCATATTCATATAAATTACCTTTAGAATTGAAGTCCATTTTCTCTAGCTGATTCAGCAAGAGCTTTAATTCTTCCATGATATAAATACCCTGACCTATCAAAAGCAACAACTTCAACTTTTGCTTTCTTAGCTTTTTTTGCTATTGATTCGCCAACAACTTTTGCTGCATTTATATTGCCTGTGGAACTATCTTTAAGTGAGGTTTTTACATCCGCCTCTAAAGTTGAAGAAGAGACAATAACTGTATTATCCAATGGTGAAGTAATTTGGGCATAAATATGGTTAGAGGATCTATAAACACTCAACCTGTTTACTTTCAACTGCTTAATCTTAGATCTAGTCTTCTTTAATCTTCTTTTTCTTCTTTTTAATTTTGAAATCACAATCTTTCCTAATGGTTATACTTGCTTCTTAGTTTCTTTAAGAGTAATTTGTTCATCTTTATATCTTACTCCCTTTCCCTTATAAGGCTCTGGAGGTCTTATTGATCTTAGTTCAGCTGCAACTTGACCTACTTTTTGCTTATCAACACCTTTTATACTGATTTCTGTTTGAGTTGGAGTAGTTACTTCAATCCCTTCTGGAATTTGATAAGAAACAGGATGAGAGAAGCCTAATGTTAAATTTAACTTACTGCCTTCCATTTTTGCTCTATATCCAACGCCAACTAATTCTAACTCTTTAACAAATCCTTCTGTGACGCCTATAACCATATTATTAATTAAACTTCTAAAGGTACCTGCAGCCGATCTTGCAAACTTTGAACTTGATGTTGGCTTAACCGTTAAAGATTCCTTATCAAAATCTACATTAACTGCACTAATAAGAGTTAATTCCATATCACCATTTGCACCTTTAATAGAAAGTACATTATCATCCTTAACTGAAACTTCTACTGAATCAGGATAATTGACGGGTTGTTTAGCTATTCTTGACATATCTACAATAAATTTATTAAGCAACTACACATAGGATTTCACCACCATGTCCTTCTTTTCGAGCTTTTCTATCGCTCATAATTCCATTAGACGTAGAAACAACTGCTATACCTAAACCACCCATAACTCTTGGTATTTGGCTATTATCCTTGTAGATTCTTAAGCCAGGCCTGCTAACTCTATCTATAACCTCAATAACTGGTTTTCCCTCAAAATATTTTAGCTCTACTATTAAAACTTTTTTATTATTATCTAAATCTTCAACTTTAAAAGATTTAATATAGCCTTCCTCTAAAAGAACACTTGCTATATTTTCTTTTACTTTTGATGCTGGTATAGAAACCGATAATGCATTTATTTTATGTGCATTCCTAATTCTTGTAAGCATATCTGCTATTGGGTCTGTCATACTCATTTTCTTCTCTCAGTAATTACCAGCTTGCTTTATGAAGACCTGGTATATTTCCTTCCATTGCCTGCTCTCTAAGTTTATTTCTGCCTAATCCGAATTTCCTATAAAACCCCTTAGGTCTTCCTGTAATTGAACAACGATTTCTTAATCTAGATGGACTCGCATTCCTAGGGAGTTTTTGAAAGTTAATCCTTGCTTCACTTTTTTCTTCATAACTTGCATTTGGGTCTTGAAGTATTTTTTTTAATCCTTCTCTTTTAGAAGCAAAACGTTTTACAGTTTTTGCTCTTTTTATTTCTCGTTCAACTAAAGCTTTTCTTGTCATCTTATTTCTCTTCCTTATTATCTGCTTCTGGTGCTGCTGCTTCTGGAGTATCTGTTGTTTCTTCTGCTTCTGGTGCTGCTGGTTCTGGCTTCTGCTTCTGTGCTGCTGCTTCTGGAGTATCTGTTGTTTCTTCTGCTTCTGGTGCTGCTGCTTCTGGAGTATCTGTTGTTTCTTCTGCTTCTGGTGCTGCTGCTTCTGGAGTATCTGTTGTTTCTTCTGCTTCTGGTGCTGCTGCTTCTGGAGTATCTGTTGTTTCTTCTGCTTCTGGTGCTGCTGCTTCTGGAGTATCTGTTGTTTCTTCTTTAACTGCTCTTTGCTTAATTGGAAAATTGAAGGCATTTAGTAATGCTAAAGTTTCTTCATTATTTGTAGCAGAAGTAGTTATTGTAATATCAAGTCCTCTTATTTTATCAACATTATCATAGTCAATCTCTGGGAATATAATTTGCTCCTTAATACCCAATGAATAGTTACCAGTACCATCAAATGACTTCATACTTAGACCTCTGAAATCCCTAACTCTTGGTAAAGCAATATTGATTAACCTATCTAGAAATTCATACATTCTATTTTTTCTGAGTGTAACTTTTACACCAATTGGCATTCCTTCTCTAATTTTGAAAGATGCAACTGACTTTTTTGCTTTTGTAATAAGTGGCTTTTGCCCAGATAATTTTTCTAAATCTGATTGTGCCTTCTCTATAGCTTTTTTATCCTGAAGTATTTCACCAACTCCCATATTTAATGTAATTTTTTTAATCCTAGGAACTTGCATTGAATTAGTAAGACCCAATTCCTTTTGGAGATTTGGTAGTATTTCTTTTAAATATTTTTCTTTTAATCTTGACATAATCTTATATATCTACAACTTCATTATTTGATTTAAAAAATCTAACTTTCTTGCCATCTTCTAACTTTTTTATACCCACTTTATCTCCCTTATTTGTTAAGGGATTTAGCAACATAACATTAGAGATATGAACTGGCATCTCTTTTTCTATAATTCCACCCTCTTGACCAGTATTTGGGTTTCCTTTTTGATGCTTCTTTACAATATTTATATTCTCAACAAGAACCTTTGAATTTGATAAAACACTCAATACTTGTCCTGTCTGACCTTTATTTTTTCCAGTCAAGATAATTACATCATCGCCTTTTTTTATCTTTTTCAATCTAAACTCCTTAAATAACTTCTGGTGCTAATGAAATTATTTTTAAATAATTTCTTGCTCTAAGCTCTCTTGTTACAGGACCGAACACCCTAGTACCTATTGGCTCCTTTTTGTTATCAAGTAAAACAGCAGCATTGCCATCAAATCTAATCAATGAGCCATCAGATCTTCTTACACCATGTTTAGTTCTTACAACCAAAGCATCATAAACTTCACCTTTTTTTACCTTACCCCTAGGTATAGCGTCTTTAACTGTAACTTTAATTACATCACCAATTCTTGCATATCGTTTTTTGGAGCCCCCAAGTACTTTAATACAAAGAACTTTTTTTGCCCCGCTATTATCAGCAATACTTAAAACTGTTTCAGTCTGAATCATATTTAACTCTCTTGTTGTGATTCTTTTATTATTTTATTCAACGTCCAAGACTTATTCTTTGAAATTGGTCGTGTTTCTTCTATAGCAACAATATCGCCTAATTTGGAATCACCATTTTCATCATGAGCCATTATTTTTGAAGTTTTAAAAATATACTTATTATAAAGTGGATGCTTTAATTTCCTTTCAATAGCAACTGTTATTGTTTTGTCCATTGAATTGCTAACTACTTTGCCAGTAATTGTTCTTTTTGTTTCTTTATTATCTTGTTCAACCATTTTCTTTCATCTCTTTTAAAACTGTTTTAATTCTTGCTATATCTTTCTTAACCCTTCTTTTCTCGCTTGATTTTGCTAGTTGACCTGAGGCAGCCTGAAGTTTTAACTTAAACTGCTCATCTAGAAGATCATTTAATATATTTTGAATATCATCAAATTTCTTCAATCTTATTTCTTTGATATCAATCATATAATCTGCCTACTAACAAATTTCGTCTTTATTGGAAGTTTAGCTGCTGCTAATGCAAATGCTTCCTTAGCAAGATCTTCCTCTACACCACTCATTTCATATAATATTTTGCCTGGTTGTATTTGAGCGACCCAATACTCAACATTACCTTTCCCTTTACCTTGTCTAACTTCTAAAGGTTTTTTTGTTATAGGTTTATCAGGGAACATCCTAATCCAGATTTTTCCACCCCTTTTGATGTGTCTAGTCATTGCTCTCCTGGCAGCTTCTATTTGTCTAGCTGTAATCCTACCTCTGCCGGTTGCTTTTAAACCAAATTCTCCAAATGTGACACTACTTCCTCTAGAGGCTAGACCTCTATTCTTGCCTTTCATTTGTTTTCTATATTTTGTTCTTCTTGGTTGTAACATTTACTTTAAACTACCTTTTTTTATTCTCTTCTTCTCTGAAGATCCAAACTTTAACACCAATAATCCCATATGTTGTAAGTGCTTCAGCTAACCCATAATCAATATCTGCCTTTAATGTATGGAGTGGAACTCTTCCCTCTTGATACCATTCTGTTCTTGCAATTTCTGCTCCATTCAATCTTCCAGATATTTTTACTTTAATCCCCTCAGCTCCCAGTCTCATTGTATTTGTAACAGCTCTTTTCATTGCTCTTCTATACATCACTCTTCTTTCTAATTGTTGAGTAATTGATGAAGCAACTAGTTTTGCATCAAGTTCTGGTTTTTTTATTTCATTAATATTTAGCAAAACATTATTTATAGTGGTACCTAGTAGTTTGGCTAAATCTTTTCTTAAAGTTTCTATGCCTTCACCTTTCTTTCCTATAACGATTCCTGGTCTGGCTGAAAATATTTTTATTGTTACATTTTCAGAACTTCTTTCAATTTCAATCCTGCTAATTGCTGCATCTTTCAATTTAGCATTCAGCTCTTTTCTTATAATAAAGTCTGAATTTACATTTTTTGGAAATTGAGCTGAGTTAGAATACCATTTAGATGACCAGTCTTTACTGATGCCTAACCTTATTCCTACTGGATGTACTTTTTGTCCCATAATTATTACTCGTCTGAAAGTTCTATTGTTATATGACTATTTCTTTTTAAAATTCTAGTTCCTCTTCCTCTTGCTCTTGCTCTAAATCTTTTAAAAGTAGGTGCTTCATTTACATATGCTTGAGAAACCTTTAGATCATCGATATCAGCTCCATTATTATTTTCTGCATTTGCTATAGCTGAATCCAGTATTTTCCTAATAATACCTGCTGCTTTCTGAGGCATAAACTGTATAGTTTTTGTAGCATGCATAACTTTATTCCCTCTAATAATATCTACGATCATACGAGCTTTCTGGGGAGAAATTCTTGCATACTTTAATGTTGATGAAACTTTCATACTTTATAATGACTTTGTTTTTCTATCACCCGAGTGACCCCTAAATAATCTAGTTGGTGCAAATTCACCTAATTTATGTCCCACCATATTCTCAGAAATGAGTACAGGAATATGCTCTCTACCATTATGGACAGATATTGTCATACCAACCATTTCAGGTGTAACCATAGATCTTCTTGACCATGTTTTAATTCTTGCTCTTCCACCAGCAGAGACTGCTTGATCTACTTTTTTTTGTAAATGCAGGTCTACAAATGGTCCTTTTTTAATTGATCTTGGCATCTTTACTCTCTTTATCTTTTACTTCTTCTTCTTACAATAAACTTATCTGTTGGGTTATTTTTTGCTCTAGTTTTATATCCCTTAGTTGGCATTCCCCAGGGTGAGACTGGATCTCTACCGCCAGATGTTTTACCTTCACCTCCACCATGTGGATGATCTATTGGGTTCATTGCCACCCCTCTTACAGATGGTCTTATGCCTCTCCATCTACTAGCACCAGCTTTTCCTAATTTTCTTAAATTATGCTCTGAATGACTCACTTCACCAATAGTTGCCCTACATGCAGTAAGAACTTTTCTTACTTCTCCAGACTTCAATCTAAGAGTTGCATAGTTACCTTCTCGAGCTAGTACTTGAACACTAGTTCCAGCAGATCTTGCTAATTGTGCTCCCTTCCCAGGTTTCATTTCTATACAGTGAACAACAGTACCAACTGGAATTTTTGATAGTGGTAATGTATTTCCATTTTTGAGTGGTGCATTTTCTCCAGAAATAATAGTATCTCCTTGAGCTAATTTTTTAGGAGCAATGATATACCTTCTCTCTCCGTCTTTATATAGAATTAATGCAATATGAGCAGATCTATTTGGATCATATTCAATTCTCTCAACTAGTCCTTCTATATCATCTTTATTTCTCTTAAAATCAATCATTCTATACAGCTTCTTATGACCACCACCAATATGTCTTGTAGTAATTCTTCCATGTGTATTTCTGCCACCAGTTTTCCTAAGCCCTTTAACTAGTGGTTTATATGGCTTTCCACTATGAAGATGATCTGATTTGATTGTTTGTACAAATCTTCTTCCCGGTGATGTTGGTTTTGTTTTTATTATTGCCATAATTTATCTAAATTAAACTTCATTGTTCATAAAATCTATATTTTGGCCTTCAGCTAATGTTACATAAGCTTTCTTCCAATTTTTTGTTGTCCCTATCTTTAAACCTCTTTTCTTTTTCTTTCCTTTAACAGAGACAGTTTTTACAGAAGCAACCTTTACGCTAAACATCTCCTCAACTGCTTTTTTTATTTGTTTTTTATTTGAATCAGGCCTAACTTTAAAAGCTATTTGTCCATGTTTCTGACTTAGATCTGTGGTTTTTTCAGATACATGTGGAGCAATAATAATTGTCCTGATTTGATCATGTCTAATTACTTGACTCATTTATATGTACTCTCTATTTCTTTTAAGGCATCAGAGTCAATTATTACGCAATCATGATTTAATAAACTAACGGGGTTTATTTGGCTTGTTGTTATTACCTCTATATGAGGAATATTTCTTGAAGCTAAATCAATGTTTCTCTCATATTCCTTCAGTATGATTAATGCATTTTTTACTTCTAGTTTATTAAGAATAGCTATCATTTCTTTTGTTTTTGGCTCTTTGAGAACCAGAGTATCTAAAAAAATAATTCTTTCATCTTTTGCAAGAGAAGAGAATATAGACTTAATTGCTTTTTGTAGTACTTTTTTATTTATTTTTTTTGTATATGACCTATTATTTGCAGTATGTGTTTTACCGCCTCCAACCCATATAGGACTTCTGTTAGTTCCTGCTCTTGCTCTACCAGTACCTTTTTGTCTCCATGGTTTAGCTCCTCCTCCACTCGCAGCAGATCTATTTTTATGTCCTCTTGTTGCTAATCTAGAGTTAGACCTATAAGAAGTTACAACCTCATGAACCAGTGCTTCATTAACAGATGATCCAAAAATAGCTTCATTAAGGCTAAGATTTTTACTCTCAGATTTGTCTTGATTGATAAGTTGAGTTTTCATGGTTATTTGTCTGTCTTTTCAGCTTCTGATGAATGTGCTGTTTCCATTGTTTCTTCTGCTTCTGGTGCTGCTGCTTCTGCTGTTCTGTCTGTTTCTTCTGCTTCTGGTGCTGCTGCTTCTGGAGTATCTGTTGTTTCTTCTGCTTCTGGTGCTGCTGCTTCTGGAGTATCTGTTGTTTCTTCTGCTTCTGGTGCTGCTGCTTCTGGAGTATCTGTTGTTTCTTCTGCTTCTGGTGCTGCTGCTTCTGGCTTCTAGTATCTGTTGTTTCTTCTGCTGATTCTAGTATTTCTTCTTCAACTATAGGGAATATTTCCCTTTCCTTAAATTCTGATTTTATTGCTGGTGTAACCACAATATCAGAATTATTATGGCCAACAATTGAACCTTTTATAAACAAAAGATTTCTATCAGAATCAATTTCAACAAGTTCTAGATTTTGCATAGTTCTTTTAACATTCCCCATATGCCCAGACATCTTTTTACCTTTAAAGACTCTACCTGGTGTTTGATTTTGTCCAATTGAACCATGAGCTCTATGTGCAAGTGAATTCCCATGAGTAGCATCTTGCATACTAAAGTTATGTCTTTTGATTACGCCTGCATAACCTTTACCAATTGTTGTTCCTGATACATCAACTTTTTCGCCTTTGCTAAAGTATCCAACACTAATTTCTTTACCAGCTTCTACTTTATCCAATTCATAATTATTAATTCTAAACTCATGGAGTTTAGTGCTTGATTCAGAATTGTTTATATTGAATTGACCCTTGTTAGGTTTTGAATTTTTGCTTTTAAGTATTCCAGATGTTACTTGTATTGCATCATAGCCATCTGACTTCTTAGTCTTGATTCGATTTATTACATTAGGATTTGCCTGAACAATAGTCACAGGTATAGATTTTCCATCTTCCGTGAAAATCCTTGTCATGCCGCACTTCTTTCCAATGATACCTATCATCTATTATTTCCAACAATTTAATTATTTTATTTCTTATATTTTTTTTCATTCAATTATCTTAACTAACTAACATATCTAAGATATTGATCTATATAGCATTTAATCATATATATATCTCATGACATCAACTAATCAAATACACTCTTTTTTCTATACTAACTTCCTAGAAAACTTACCTATTTACTCCCTAACATCCTATAGGTCATATAGCGTTCGGGAAGTATATCAACTTTTAAACTCAGTTCAATTTTATTTGAACATCAACTCCAGCAGGCAATTCTAACTTCATCAAAGCATCAATAGTTTTATCATTTGGATTAATAATATCCATTACTCGCTTATGGGTTGTAAGCTCATATTGATCTCTAGCATCTTTATTAACATGTGGAGAGATAAGTAATGTAAAACGCTCTCTTGATGTGGGAAGTGGGATTGGACCAGAAACACTCGATCCTGTTCTTTTAGCAGTATCAACTATTTCCTGTGTAGATGTATCAATCAATTTATGATCGAATGATTTTAACCTAATTCTTATTGATTGATTATCAGCCATTTAATTATCCCTCTTTAGTTGACATAGCTTCAGCTTGTTTCTTTGGTGCTTCACTATATTTTTCAAATTCCATTGTATAGGTTGCTCTTCCTTGAGACATTGATCTTAAATCAGTGGCATACCCAAACATTTCAGCTAGTGGAACTTCAGCTCTTATTATCTTTCCAGATGGTGACTCATCCATTCCTTGAAGAATCCCTCTTCTTCTATTGAGGTCTCCATTAACATCACCCATGTAGTCTTCTGGAGTTACTACTTCAACTTTCATGACAGGCTCTAACAGAACAGGGTTTGCCTTTAATGCGCCATCCTTAAAAGCCATAGATCCTGCAACTCTGAAGGCAACTTCACTAGAATCTACATCATGAAATGAACCATCATATAAGCTAACCTTTACATCCACAACTGGGAAGCCTGTAATTACACCATTTGCCATTTGTTGCTTAATTCCTTTATCTACAGCTGGGATAAACTCTTTCGGAATAACACCACCTGTAATTTCATTAACAAACTCATAACCATCCCCAGGCTTTTGAGGCTCTATTCTTATATAAACATGGCCAAACTGTCCTCTACCACCAGACTGTCTTATAAATTTAGCCTCTTGCTCCACAGGTTTTTTAATAGTTTCTCTATATGCCACTTGTGGTCTACCGACATTTGCATCAACTTTAAATTCTCTAGATAAACGATCAACAATAATATCTAGATGAAGTTCTCCCATACCTGAAATAATTGTTTGACCAGACTCCTCATCTGTTTTTACACTAAATGATGGATCTTCTTTTGCTAATTTCTGAAGACCTATGCCCATCTTTGACTCATCTTCAGTGGATTTTGGCTCTACAGCAACTGATATAACTGGAGCTGGAAATTCCATCTTCTCTAGAGTAATAACACTTTTTAAATCAGATAATGTATCACCCGTGGTTACATTTTTTAAGCCAACAGCTGCAGCTATATCTCCAGCTCTAACCTCTTTTATCTCATCTCTAGTATTTGAGTGCATTTGAAGAATTCTTCCTATTCTCTCTTTTTGAGACTTCAGAGGGTTATAAATGGTATCACCAGAATTTAAAACACCAGAATACACCCTGAAGAAGGTAAGATTTCCTACAAATGGATCATTTGCAATTTTGAATGCTAAAGCTGAGAAATCTTCATCATCGTCAGCCTTCCTAGTAACTTCAACATCACTTTCATCAAGTCCTGTGATAGCAGGTTTATCTAAGGGTGAAGGTAAGAAATGCACTACAGCATCAAGCATAGCTTGAACGCCTTTATTTTTGAAAGCAGAGCCACATACTACTGGAACAATATCACCATTAAGAGTTCTAGCTCTTATTCCAGCAATAATTTCTTCCTGTGATAATTCTCCATCCTCAAGATATTTCTCTAAAAGATCTTCATTGGCTTCTGCTGCAGCTTCTATCATTTTTTCTCTCAAATCTTGGCAAATATCCATTAGATCATCAGGAATATCTTCTTCTTCATACGTTACGCCAAGGTCTTGGTCACTCCAATTTATAGCTTTCATTCGAATGAGATCAACAATTCCTTTAAAATTTTCTTCGGCGCCTATTGCCATTTGAATTGGAATAGGGTTTGCACCTAATCTATCCTTAATTTGAGCAACAACTCTAAGGAAGTCTGCTCCTGCCCTATCCATTTTATTAACAAAAGCCATTCTCGGAACAGAATATTTATTTGCTTGTCTCCATACAGTTTCTGATTGTGGTTCAACCCCACCAACTGCACAGAAAACTGCTACAGCACTATCTAAAACCCTAAGAGATCTTTCAACTTCGATTGTGAAATCCACATGTCCTGGTGTATCAATAATGTTGATTCTATGTTGATCAAATTGTTGATCCATGCCTTGCCAAAAACAAGTTGTTGCAGCAGATGTGATAGTTATCCCTCTTTCTTGTTCTTGCTCCATCCAATCCATAACAGCATTACCATCATGAACTTCTCCAATTTTATGAGAAATACCAGTATAGAATAAAACTCTTTCTGTAGTAGTAGTCTTGCCAGCGTCAATATGGGCCATTATGCCTATATTTCTATATCGATTTATTGGGGTTATCCTAGCCATTATTTATCCAATTAAATAATTTTTACCAACGGAAATGTGAAAAAGCTTTATTTGCTTCTGCCATTCTATGGGTGTCTTCTTTCTTTTTCATTGCATTGCCTTTATTGTTTGAGGCATCAAGAAGTTCATTTGCTAGCTTAGACTTCATATTTTTCTCGCTTCTTCCTCTTGCGGCTTCAATCAACCACCTCATTGCGAGCGCTTCTCTTCTTTCATGTCTAACCTCTACTGGTATTTGATAAGTTGCACCACCCACACGTCTTGATCTTACTTCAACAACTGGTTTTAGGTTATTTAAAAGATCTGAAAATATTTCAGGTGCTTTCTCCTGACTTTCTCCGAGTTTACTTATCAAGGTATCCAGTGCATCATAAACAATCTTTTCTGCTGTAGATTTTTTTCCATCTTTCATAATCATATTTATAAATTTAGCCAGTAAACGACTTGAAAATTTAGGATCTGGTAGGATCTCTCTTTTTATTGCTACATTTCTTCTAGACATTATTTAGCCTTTAGGTTTTTTTGTTCCATACTTTGATCTACTCTGTGTTCTTCCACTGACCCCTGAACAATCTAGGGTCCCTCTAATTGTATGATATCTAACACCAGGCAGGTCCTTTACTCTGCCTCCCCTAATCAATACAACTGAATGTTCTTGTAAATTATGACCTTCACCGCCTATGTAACTAGTTACCTCAAATCCATTTGTTAGCCTAACTCTTGCAACTTTTCTAAGTGCAGAATTTGGTTTTTTTGGTGTAGTGGTGTAAACACGTGTGCAAACACCTCTTTTCTGAGGTTTTCCTTCAAGAGCAGGAACGTTATTTTTCACTACTTTTCTCTTCCGAGATTTTCTTACTAATTGATTTACAGTTGCCATATATACTATCTATATTTAAATTGTTGTGGGATTCTATTCTTCTATTAGATTTGGTTCAAGTAATTTAGTAGTTTTTATTCAATTTATGCCACAATTTCTTTCTCAGAATCATTTGAAGATTCTAGATCTTTTAATGCTTCTGAAAATTCTTGTGCAGCAATTGCTTCTACATCATCTTCTGTTTTGTAGCCTGTTCCAGCAGGAACTAATCTTCCTACAACTACATTCTCTTTTAAACCTCTAAGTTTATCTACACTTCCTTTGACAGCTGCCTCTGTTAGCACCCTTGTGGTCTCTTGAAATGATGCAGCAGATATAAATGAAGTTGTTGCTAATGATGCTTTTGTAATACCCATTAGAATTGGTTTAAATGTTGCTGGTTTTAGGTCACTATCTTTAATTTTCTTATTTATATCTTCTAATTCAGACCTATTAATTTGCTCATTAACCAATAAATTTGTATCACCTGGATCTTGTATTTCTACTGTCCTCATCATTTGTCTTGCAATTATCTCAATGTGTTTATCATTAATTGGGACACCTTGAAGTCTATAGACATCTTGTACCTCTTTAACCAGATACTTTGATAAAGGCTCAACACCTTGTACCTCAAGAATATCATGCAGGCTCAGTTCACCATCTGAAATAATTTCCCCTTTTTCTATACTTTCTCCTTCGAAAATATTCAATGTTCTTACCTTAGATATAAGCTCTTCATAACTATTACCATCTTCATCAGTAATAACTAGTCTTACTTTACCTTTTGTTTCTTTACCAAAGCTTGTGATACCCGAATATTTAGCAAGTATGGCTGCATCTTTTGGTTTTCTTGCCTCAAATAAATCTGCTACTCGAGGAAGACCACCAGTTATATCACTTGTTTTTGATGACTCCAATGGAATTCTTGCAATAACATCTCCAGCATTTATTTTTGATCTATCTTGAAGACTTATTATTGCTCCTGAAGGAAATGTATATTTTATTGGTGTTTCAGTACCACTAAAAAATACAGGTTTTCCTTTAGAATCTTCTATAGATGCCTGTGGCCTTAATGATGTGGTAGAACTAGATTGTTTTTTTGTATCAGTAATAATAATATTTGACAAACCAGTCATATCATCCACCTGTTCAGAGGTTGTAACTCCCTCAATGAAATCTTCAAATTGTATTATTCCTTTGGCTTCAGCAACAATAGGATGTGTATGTGGATCCCATGTTGAAATTATTTCACCACTTTTAACTTTTTGACCATCCTTTATAGTTATTACTGCACCATAAGGAATTTTATAACTTTCTTTTTCTTTACCAAATGAATCACTGATTTTGATTTCGCCTGATCTCCCAACAGCAACCAAGTCTTTATTAATATTTTTTATAGTTTTAATATTATTAAATGAAGCCTTACCATCGTTATTAACTTCGACGCAATTATCAGCAGCAGAGCTCGAAGCAGCACCACCAATATGAAAAGTTCTCATAGTCAGCTGTGTTCCTGGTTCACCAATTGACTGTGCAGCAATAATTCCCACAGCCTCACCAATATTGACAATATTGCCTCTAGCTAAGTCTCTTCCATAGCAGTTGATACAAATTCCATGATTTGTTTCACAGGTAACTGCTGACCTAACCATAATGGAATCTACTCCATATTCTTCTAGTAAATCAACATTATTCTCATCAATTAAAGTTCCTGTTTTTAATATTGTTTTTTTATTAGTTTGATCTACTAAAGGCTCTGCTAGTACTCTTCCAAGAATTCTTTGGCTCAATTTTTCAACTATCTCTCCGCCTTCAATAACTACTGAAACAGTTAATCCATTTTTTGTACCACAATCTTCTTCAGTTATAACTAAATCCTGCGATACATCCACTAATCTTCTTGTCAAATAACCTGAGTTTGCAGTTTTTAATGCAGTATCTGCTAAACCTTTTCTTGCTCCATGCGTAGAGATAAAATATTGAAGAATATTTAAGCCTTCTCTAAAATTTGCCGTAATAGGTGTTTCAATAATTGAACCATCAGGTTTGGCCATCAAACCTCTCATTCCTGCTAACTGTCTTATCTGTGCTGCAGATCCTCTAGCACCAGAATCAGCCATCATAAAAATTGAATTGAATGAGTCTTGAGTCTGTTTTTTTCCATCTCTATCTGTAACAATTTCATTGCCTAATTTATCCATCATTGCTGAGGCAACTTGATCATTTGTTCTAGACCATATATCTACTACCTTATTATATCTTTCTCCCTGAGTTAAGAGTCCTGATGAAAATTGATTCTGTATATTTTGCACTTGGTCTTCAGCATTAGACAAAATACTACTTTTTTCTTCTGGAACAATCATGTCATCCAAAGCAATAGAGACACCAGATTTTGTAGCAAACTCAAAACCTAGATACATTAACTTATCAGCAAAAATTACTGCTGCTTTTAAACCAACTTCTCTATATGTCTTATTAATGAGTCTAGATATCTCTTTACTGTCCATTGTTTTATTTATTTCTGAGAACGGTATCTCTTGAGCCACTATTGAGGAAAATATAGCTCTTCCAACAGTTGTTTCTACTAGCTTTGAAATTCCTTCTTCATCATTATCAGAAAGAGCACGATCCACCCTTACCTTTACTTTTGCATGCAATCCTACATATCTATTTTCAAATGATCGTTTAAGCTCTGAAACATCAGTGAAAATAGAACCTTCGCCTAAATCATTGAGCTTTTCACGAGTCATATAGTACAGACCTAATACTACATCTTGAGAGGGCACAATTATTGGCTCGCCATTAGCAGGAGATAAAATATTATTTGTTGACATCATTAAAGCTCTAGACTCAAGCTGTGCCTCAATAGATAGAGGAACATGAACAGCCATTTGATCTCCATCAAAATCAGCATTAAATGCTTTACAAACAAGAGGATGTAATTGAATAGCCTTGCCTTCAATCAAAACTGGCTCAAAGGCTTGAATGCCTAACCTATGAAGTGTTGGCGCACGATTCAATAGTATAGGATGCTGCCTTATAACATTTTCAAGAATATCCCAAATTTCTGGTCCTTCAAGCTCAACAAGCCTTTTAGCAGCTTTAATTGTAGTAGCCTCACCTTGATATATTAGCTTACTGAAAACAAAGGGCTTAAAGAGTTCTAGAGCCATTTTCTTTGGTATTCCACATTGATGTAATTTCAATGTTGGGCCTACTACGATTACAGATCTTCCTGAATAATCTACCCTTTTTCCTAGTAAGTTCTGTCTAAACCTTCCTTGCTTTCCTTTAATCATATCTGCCAATGATTTCAGTGGTCTTTTATTTGAACCAGTTACAGCTCTTCCCATTCTTCCATTATCTAAGAGAGCATCAACAGATTTTTGCAACATTCTTTTTTCATTTCTTACTATAATCTCAGGAGCATTAAGATCGAGTAATCTTTGGAGTCTATTATTTCTATTAATAACTCTCCTGTATAGATCATTAAGATCAGAGGTAGCAAATCTTCCACCGTCTAATGGCACAAGTGGCCTAAGATCTGGTGGGAGAATAGGTAAAGCATGCATTACCATCCATTCAGGTCTATTACCTGAATTCATTAATGATTCAACTAACTTTAGTCTTTTCTGAAATCTTTTAATTTTTATTTGTGAAGCTGTTCCTTTCATGTCTTCTAATATTTTTGACATCTCAGATTCTAAGTTAATATTCTTTAGAATTTCATAGATAGCTTCTGCACCCATAGAAGCAGAGAAATCATCTCCAAATTCCTCTAGAGCATCAATATACTGCTCCTCACTCATTATGTCTCCTTGAGTAAGGTCTGTCATACCTGAATCGGTAACGAGATATGCTTCAAAGTAAAGAACACGTTCAATTTCTCTTAGAGTCATATCCAAAAGCAGACCTATTCTCGAAGGTAACGATTTTAAGAACCATATATGTGCTACAGGGCTAGCTAACTCTAAATGCCCCATTCTTTCTCTTCTTACTTTACTTTGGGTAACCTCAACTCCACATTTCTCACATACAACACCTCTATGTTTTAGTCTTTTATACTTTCCACATAGGCACTCATAATCTTTAACAGGTCCAAATATCTTCGCACAAAAAAGACCATCTCTTTCAGGTCTAAATGTCCTGTAATTAATAGTTTCAGGCTTTTTAACCTCTCCATAAGACCATGATCTAATCATCTCTGGTGAAGCTAACCCTATCTTGATATAGTCAAAATCTTCAGACAGTGGTTTTTGATTGAAAATATTTAGTAAATTTCTCATACTTTTAAAAACCTATTTATTTATTTTATTCGGATCTTGAACTAGATCCATATTTAAACCAAGAGCTCTAATCTCTTTCATAAGTACATTAAATGATTCAGGCGTTCCTGATTCTGTTTCATTCGTTCCATCAACAATCTGTTTATACATTCTTGTTCTTCCTTGAACATCATCAGATTTTAGAGTTAAAAGTTCTTTTAATGTATGAGCTGCACCATAAGCTTCTAATGCCCAAACCTCCATTTCTCCAAATCTTTGACCACCAAACTGAGCTTTCCCTCCTAAGGGTTGCTGAGTTACTAGGCTATATGGTCCAGTAGACCTTGCATGCATCTTGTCATCAACAAGATGATTTAACTTAAGGATATACATATATCCAACGGTAGTAGGTCTATCAAAGAATTCACCACTTCTTCCATCAATTAATCTTGTTTGTCCACTCTCTGGCAAATCTGCAAGTTTTAATAAACTTTTAATTTCGTGCTCATCAGCTCCATCAAATACAGGAGTAGCCATTGGGACCCCTTCCTTTAAATTGGAGGCTAGCTCTGTTATTTCAGAATCACTAAATTGTGATAGTTTAATTTTTACAGAAGCATCGTTTGTGTTGTAGACTTGATCTAAGAATTTTCTAAGTTTTTTAATACCTGTTTTACTTTCATCTTTGATTAAAACCTTTATTTTATTACCTAGGCCTTTTGCTGCCCATCCTAAATGAGTTTCTAGTATTTGACCTACATTCATTCTTGATGGAACACCTAATGGATTTAAGACTATATCAATAGGTGTTCCATCTTCCATATATGGCATATCTTCTACTGGAACAATTCTTGATATAACACCCTTATTGCCATGTCTTCCTGCAACCTTATCACCAGGCTGAACTCTTCTTTTTACAGCTAAAAATACTTTAACCATTTTTAAAACGCCTGGAGGTAGATCATCAAAAGCTTCAATTTTTTTACTTGCCGCTGTTAGCTTTTCATTAAAAGTTTTTCTATTAGACTTAAGCTTAAGATAAAAATCTTCTAGCTCCTTAACTGTATCTTTATTCGATAACTTAATCTCAAACCACTTACTTTTTGGCATAGAATCAAGATATTCTTTGCTTACCTTTATCTGTTTTCTACCAACCTTTGAAATTTTATTTAGAAGTAATTTTTCAGCTCTATTATAGATATCTTCTTCCATGATTCTCATTTGATCTTGAAGATCTTTCTTAACTGATAAAATCTCTGAAGCTTCTATTGCATTTGATCTTTCATCTTTTTCTACTCCTTCTCTCGAAAAAACTCTAACATCAATGACTGTTCCATCCATACCAGAAGGAACTCTTAGAGAGGTATCCTTAACATCTGAAGCTTTTTCACCAAAAATAGCTCTCAGTAATTTTTCTTCTGGAGTAAGTTGAGTCTCTCCCTTTGGTGTTATTTTACCTACAAGAATATCTCCCCCAACCACTTCAGCACCAATATAAGCAATGCCAGCTTCATCTAATTTCCTTAATCCAGAATCCCCTACATTTGGAATATCAGATGTTATTTCTTCTGAACCCAGTTTTGTATCCCTAGCAATACATTGTAATTCTTCAATATGGATAGTTGTAAATCTGTCTTCCTGAACTACTCTTTCTGAAATAAGTATTGAATCTTCAAAATTAAATCCATTCCAAGGCATAAAAGCTACTAATAGATTCTGCCCAATAGCCAATTCACCAAGACTTGTAGAAGCACCATCTGCTATGACATCGCCCTTAGATATTGTATCTCCAACATTAACCAAAGGCCTCTGATTGATACAAGTATTCTGATTAGATCTTGTATACTTCGTGAGATTATAAATATCAACACCAGATTCCCCTATTGTTGCTTCCTTATCATTGATAGCTATTACAATTCTCGATGCATCAACTGAATCAACTATGCCTCCTCTTTTTGCAACTATTGTAACTCCCGAATCAGTGGCAACGATTCTTTCCATCCCTGTCCCCACTAGTGGCTTATCTGCAAGTAAGGTTGGAACTGCTTGTCTTTGCATGTTAGATCCCATCAAAGCTCTGTTGGCATCATCATGCTCAAGAAATGGAATCAATGAAGCTGCTATAGAGACAATTTGCTTAGGAGAAACATCCATGTATTCTATTGACTCGGCTGGCATTAATGTAAATTCATTATTGAATCTTGCAGAAATAAGCTCATTTGTTGGAAGATTTCCTTTTTCATCAAGCTTAGTGTTTGCCTGGGCTATAACAAAAGTACTTTCATCTATAGCTGATAAGTAATCTATCTTGTTTGTTGCCTTATTATTAGTAACCTTTCTATAAGGTGTTTCAAGAAAACCAAATCCATTAACTCTGGCATAAATGGCCATTGAATTAATTAAACCAATGTTTGGCCCCTCGGGTGTTTCAATAGGGCAAACTCTTCCATAATGTGTTGGATGAACATCTCTTACTTCAAATCCTGCTCTCTCACGTGTTAGCCCACCAGGGCCTAGTGCAGATATCCTTCTCTTATGTGCTATTTCAGAAAGAGGGTTATTTTGGTCCATAAATTGTGATAGTTGGCTAGACCCAAAAAATTCTTTAATTGCAGCTGAGACCGGCTTTGAATTAATTAAGTCTCTTGGCATAAGCTCATCAGTTTCAACTAGTGATAGTCTATCCTTTACAGCTCTTTCCACTCTTACTAGGCCAACTCTAAATGCATTCTCAGTCATTTCCCCGACTGTTCTTATTCTTCTATTCCCGAGATGATCGATATCATCAACTGTATCCGAACCATTCCTGATATTTATAAGAGTTTTTAAGACAGAAATAATATCTTCTTTAGAGAGAATTGAATCACCTTTATCTGAGGATCTTCCAATTCTTCTATTGAATTTCATACGTCCTACCTCAGAGAGATCGTATCTGTCTGCATTAAAAAATAGATTTGTAAATAAGTTTTCTGAAGCTTCTTTTGTTGGGGGTTCTCCTGGCCTCATCATTCTGTATATCTCGACCAAAGCCTCTTCTTTATTATTGGATGCATCGACCCTTAATGAATTTGAAATGTAAGATCCCTGATCTAGTTCATTTACATAAATAGTTTCAATCTCTTTAATTCCTTTATCGATTAAAATATCTAATATCTCTTGTGTTATATAATCATTGGCTGAAAGTATTAGTTCTCCTGTCTCTTTGTCAATAACATCATGAGCTGCAATTTTACCCTCTAGATCTTCTGGTAATAGATCTAGATATTTTTTTTGTTTAAGAAGTTTCTCAAGCTGTTTAATATGTCCAAGATTTATTCTCTTGCCTTTACTTACTATCTTTGTTTTCCCTACTACAAGATCAAAATCTGCAATATTACCTTTTAAATGATCAATATTAACTTCTACCTTTATGCCTTTTTTAGAGAGAGTGAATCTATCTTTACTAAAAAATAGGTCTAGAATTTCTTCATTGGTAAATTCTAATGCATGAAGCAAAATAGTTGCAGATATCTTTCTTCTTCTATCTATTCTTGTATAAATTGCATCTTTTGCATCAAATTCAAAATCTAACCAAGAGCCTCTATATGGAATAACTCTTGCAGAAAAAAGAAGCTTCCCTGAAGTTGCAGCTCCTTTATCATGATCAAAGAATACTCCTGGTGATCTATGAAGCTGAGATACAATTACTCTATCCGTTCCATTAATGACAAAAGTACCATGCTCTGTCATCAATGGGACTTCACCAAAATAAACATCTGTCGTATCGCCTGTTTGCTTTATATTCTTAACTTCTTTTACTGATTCCTTATTAGTATCTTTATTATAAGTAATTAGCTTAGTTTTCACTCTCAATGCAGAAGCATATGACAAGCCTCTAAGTTGACATTCCCTTACGCTAAATTCTGGTTCTTCTAATCTGTAGCTTACAAATTCTAATCTTGCATTTTTGGAAAAGCTTTCCACAGGAAATAAGTTATTAAATGCCGCTTGCAGTCCTATATTTTTTCTTTGCAAAGGATCGATATCATTTTGAAGAAAACGATCGTAAGAGCCCACTTGAAGTGTTAGTAAATCAGGAACGTCTAAAGCAGAATCTTGTTTGCCAAAATCTTTTCTAATACGTTTCTTTTCGGTAAATGAAAAAGTCATATATTTTCTTTGCCTAGCATTGATAAGCGTTAATCGACTATTAGAATAGTCGTTTAACGCTAGTTATATTTATAATTAGAGTGCATGCAGAATAAATGGTTAGCTAAAATACTATTTCAGCTCAACAGAAGCGCCAGATTCCTCTAACTGCTTCTTCATTTCTTCCGCCTCTTCTTTTGATACAGATTCTTTTAATGTTTTAGGAGCTGCTTCAACTAAATCTTTAGCTTCTTTAAGTCCTAAACCTGAAATTGTCCTTACTGCCTTGATAACTGCAATCTTATTGTCACCCATAGCTGTAAGTATTACTTCAAACTCTGTTTGTTCTTCAGCTGCTTCTTCCGATCCTGCGCCTGCAACTGGAGCTGCTGCGACTGCCATAGGTGCTGCAGCAGTTACACCAAATTTTTCTTCCATTTCTGAAATCAATTCCACTAAGTCAATAACTGACATTTGTGAAATAGCTTCTAATACTTCCTCTCTTGACGACAGTGTAGCTTTAGCCATTTTTTTTCTCCTAATCTCAACCCAAAAGATTGGGCATCATATATAAAAAATTCGTTTTAAGAAACCTCTTCTTGATTTTCTTTCAACGCGTTAGTAATTCTCGTGATTTTTGTTGGTATCTCATTAAGCAATCTGACTGTTTTTTCTATAGGTGCTTTCATGAGTCCCAATAAGGTAGAATATGCTTCATCTTTGGTTGGTAGTTTAGCAATTCTATCTATGTCAGTAGCAGGAAACACATCTCCATTTATAGCTAAACCAACTGTCTTAAGGCTCTCATGTTCTTTATTGAAATCTTTGAATAGTCTTGCTGGCGAAGCTAAGTCTTCTTTAGAAAGAGCTATCACTATAGGTCCATTAAGACTATCAGAAAGACATTGAAAATCAGTTTCAGAGAATGCTTTCTTGCTTAGAGTATTTTTTACAACTTTAAGATATACGTTAGATTCTCTTGCCTTAGTGCGCAAATCTGACATATCTAAAACAGATAATCCAGAGTACTCTGCAATCGCTCCAGATACAGAATTATTAGCTATTTCATTAAGCTCTTTTACAACTTCTTTTTTTTGATTTATATTCAATGGCATATCTTTTCTCGATTAGTTATATCTTAGAGTGATGACTCTTCAACATGAATACCTGGACCCATAGTTGATGAAAGAGTAATCTTTTTTATAAAAATCCCTTTTGCTGACGATGGTTTACTTTTATTGACTTGAGTGATTAATGATAGAAGATTTTCTTTGATAGACTCTTCTGTAAATTCAACGCTACCTATTGAGCAATGAAGAACACCGCCTTTATCATTTCTAAACATTGCTTGACCTTTCTTCGCATTAGTCACTGCCTCTTTAATATTCTTAGTAACAGTTCCATCTTTCGGATTAGGCATCAAGCCTTTTGGGCCTAGAACTTGTCCTAGTTGTCCCACTATTTTCATAGCAGATGGTGTTGCGATTACAATATCAAAATCACTAAAACCTGCTTTAATTTTTTCTGCAAGATCTTCAGCTCCCACTTCATCTGCTCCTGCACTTTTGGCAACATCGGCATCTTCTGACTCAGCAAAAACAATGACTCTCATATTTTTTCCTGTGCCATTTGGAAGTACCACTGACCCCCTAACATTTTGTTCTGTTTGCTTAGGATCAATCCCTAGGTTTATAGCAACATCAATGCTCTCTTTAAACTTTGTATTCCCAGTCTTTTTTAGTAACGAAATCGCTTCATCAACCATATATTTATGGTTTTCTTCTATCAATTCTTTATTTTTTATATATCTTTTTGAAACAGTGCTCATATTATTTTACCTCTAATCCCATACTTCTTGCTGTACCTTCAATGATCTTAATACCTGCTTGCATATCAATAGCATTTAGATCTTCAAACTTAATATTTACTATTTCTTCTATTTGTTTCTTAGTGACTGTTCCTACTTTTTCAGTATTAGGAGTTCCACTTCCTTTACTAATACCAGCAGCTTTCCTTAATAAGGTTGATGCAGGTGGTGTTTTAGTAATAAATGTAAAGCTTTTGTCTCCATAAACTGAAATTACCACAGGTATTAATACCCCTTGTTCAGAATCAGAAGTTTTTGCATTAAATGCATTACAGAATTCCATAATATTTACTCCTGCCTGACCCAAAGCTGGTCCTACTGGTGGACTTGGATTTGCTTGCCCTGCAGGTATTTGAAGCTTTACTATACTTTCAACTTTTTTTGTTTTTCTTTTTGCCATTATGATTTTTCTACTTGATTAAAATTAAGGTCAACAGGTGTAGGCCTTCCTAAAATTTGCACAGCAACGCTAAGTTTGCTTTTTTCATAATTAACGTTTTCAACAACGCCATTAAAGTCATTAAATGGTCCATCAATTACTCTCACAACCTCTCCAGGTTGATAAGTAATAGTTGGTCTTGGCATTCCTTTAGAATCCTCAGCTTGATTTAAGATCCTTAGAGCCTCATGTTCTGGTATTGGAGCTGGACTCTCATTAGTACCGCCAATAAAGCCCATTACGTTGGGAACAGATTTAATGAAATGCCAAACATCATTACCCATTTCCATTTTTATCAATACATAGCCAGGGAAAAATTTTCTTTCTGTAGTCTTTTTCTCACCTTTTCTTAGCTCTACAACCTCTTCCATAGGAACCACAATCTCTGAAATACTGGATGAAAGACCTTTAATCTTTATTCTTTCTTCAAGTGTCCTCTGAACCTTCTTTTCATAGTTGGAATAGACTTGTAATACATACCATTGATGTTCCATCTTATAATGCCTTTATGATCTGATTGAAGTTGTAATAAAAAGTAATAGGAAATCTAGTAACCAGAAAAATATTCCGAGTATCAGAACAAATACAAATACTGTAAGTGTAGTTTGAATTGTTTCCTGTTTTGTTGGCCAGATAACTTTTTTAATTTCTACTCGTGAGCCTTGAAGAAAATCCCAAAGTATTTTCCCTCTAATAGTTTGTAAAAAGATAAAAGATGAAACAACCAGAGAAAAAATAATAGCAAGTGCTCTAATGACTATAGAGATTTGTGGGAATGAATAATACAAGACAATAGAAGACAAAAGGATTGCAATTGAAGCAATCAATTTACCCACATCAACTATTGTTGATTGCATTTGTCCCTCGTTATCACTCACAATATATGTTCCTCTTGGCAGGCCAGGAGGGTCTCGAACCCCCAACCTGCGGTTTTGGAGACCGCCGCTCTACCGGTTGAGCTACTGGCCTTTTTTTACTCTATAATTTTAGTTACTACGCCTGATCCCACAGTTCTTCCGCCTTCACGAATAGAAAAACGTAATGCATCTTCCATAGCAATCGGTGCTATCAACTCCACAGTTATGTGAGTGTCATCTCCTGGCATAATCATCTCGGTTCCCTCTGGTAAGGTTACTGCGCCAGTGACATCGGTTGTTCTAAAATAAAATTGTGGTCTGTAGCCATTAAAAAATGGCTTATGCCTTCCACCTTCTTCTTTAGTTAGTGCATATATATCTGCTTCAAACTTAGTGTGAGGGTTAATGCTCTTTGGTTTTGCTAGTACTTGACCGCGTTCCACCTCTTCTCTTTTAGTTCCACGAAGAAGAACACCAACATTATCTCCTGCCTGTCCTTGATCCAGAAGTTTTCTAAACATTTCCACACCAGTACATGTTGTCATTGCTGTGTCTTTTATACCAACAATTTCAATGTCATCATTGACTTTAACAACACCTCTTTCAACTCTTCCAGTTACAACCGTTCCTCTACCAGAGATTGAAAATACATCCTCAATAGGCATTAAGAAATCGCCATCAATCGCTCTTTCTGGTTCTGGGAAATATTCATCCATAGTGGCAACAAGTTTTTCAACTGATAAAGATCCTATATCGCTAGTATCTCCTTCAAGTGCTTTTAATGCGCTTCCTGGAATAATTGGAATATTATCACCATCATACTCATACATAGATAGGAGTTCTCTGACTTCCATTTCAACTAGCTCAACTAATTCAGCATCGTCAACTACATCAGCCTTATTTAGAAAAACAATAATATCTTTTACGCCTACATTTCTGGCAAGCAAAATATGCTCTTTAGTTTGTGGCATTGGTCCGTCTGCAGCTGATACTACTAGGATTGCTCCATCCATTTGAGCAGCTCCAGTAATCATGTTTTTTACATAATCAGCATGCCCTGGACAATCAACATGAGCATAGTGTCTACCTTCACTTTCATACTCAACATGAGCTGTAGCAATAGTAATCCCTCTTTCTCTTTCTTCAGGAGCATTATCTATATCAGCAAATGCAGATGCGTCTCCGCCATGCTTTGCAGCCATACATTTTGTAAGTGCAGCTGTTAATGTTGTTTTACCATGATCAACATGACCAATAGTACCAACATTAATATGCGGTTTATTACGTTCAAATTTTTCTTTAGCCATTTTTATAACTCCTAATTAAACTAAAATTTAAATTAATATTGAAAATTAACGGAGCCCACAACCGGAATTGAACCGGTGACCTCTTCCTTACCATGGAAGTGCTCTACCTGCTGAGCTATGTGGGCATCATTAAGAGCCTCATAACTTGGAGCGGGCGATGGGGATCGAACCCACATCATCAGCTTGGAAGGCTGAGGTTCTACCATTGAACTACGCCCGCGCAAGAAAGATGCGGCTAAACCCGAAAATTTTACTATTACATTCATCATTATCATATATTCCTAACTACCTATTTTTAACCTTTCTCCACCTCTATAACCCTTTGTTATCAATGGTGGAGGGGGTAGGATTCGAACCTACGAAGGCTAAGCCAGCAGATTTACAGTCTGCCCCCGTTGACCGCTTGGGTACCCCTCCGCGGACATAACCCACTATTCTCTGACTAAGGGTTATTAGAGTCAACAAAAAAAACATTTATTTGTTAAATAGTTTTATGGTGCCGGAAGAGGGAATTGAACCCCCAACCTACCGCTTACAAGGCGGTTGCTCTACCAATTGAGCTATTCCGGCATTAAAAATCAAATACAATAATTAATTTTTTGTGAATTATAATCATTTTGAATGGGATTAAAAGTAATTATCCAACTATATGTCCCGTGATTATTTTGATTCTTTTTGAATCGACTTCTAAAATTAATTCTCCATCAGAAGTGATGCCTCTATTAATTCCAGTTATTTGTTTATCTACAACCTCTATTGTAATAGTTTTAGCATAAAGGTAGTCAATGTCTTTCCATCTCTCTTGTTCATCCTTCAAGGAATTTTCATTGAAGGAATTAAGATTTTCTATAACTCTTTTCAGAAGATGGCCAGCCACTGTACTCCTATCTATATTCTCATCTTTTATAATACTGCAAAGATCTATAGGAGTTTTTTCAGTATCAAAGTTAAAATTTTTATTATTAGGTAGACAATAATTTATACCAATACCTAGACTGATCACAGAATCTAGATCTGAGTTTTGATAAATATCAACTAGGATTCCTCCTAATTTCTTATCTTTATAATATAAATCATTGGGCCATTTCAATTTTATGCCATGAAATCCAATCTCATCCAATGCATCTATAATTCTAATTCCAAGATATAAACTCAAACCTATCGGATTTATATTTTTTGAAAGATGCTTGAATATAGAACTAGATATGCCTGCTCCAAATGGTGAAAACCATTTCCTATTCTGCCTGCCTCTTCCTTGCTTTTGAAATTCTGCAATACTGATTTTAAGTTCATTACTCTTAATCTCTCTTGGATCAAATTCTTCGGTGGTAGTATTAACAAAATCTTTAATGGATAATTCAATATCATATCACTATTCAGTAGTTCTAAGTGATTATATATTATTGATTTATCGAGTATTTTAAGTTTATTCTCTAATGTATATAAACCATTATTATGAGTTATCATCAATCCATAGTCTGCTGCTAAATTTAAAGCTACAGTTAGCTCATCTTGATTCGCTATCAAATTTTCTAGATTGCTATCTGCCAGAGATAAGGTTCTTATGATTGAAGATAATTTATCATCATTACTCATTTTTAGATAATATCCGATGTTCTGTTTTATCAAGAATCGCAGATATATTTACCTTATGAGTGTATAAAATAATTAGAAATAAAGTGAAGGTAAACAATAAGAAAATATAATCAATAAAATCTCTATTAAAGAAAATTGATACTACTGACAAAGAAAAGAAAGCGGCGATTGTTGAAAAACTTACATACCTAGTAATAACCAATACTATAAAAAAAACAACTAATGATGGAATAATTAATATAGGCTCTATATAAATCATAGCACCCAGTCCTGTTGCAGCCCCTTTACCTCCTTTGAAACTAAACCATATAGGGTAACAATGCCCTAAAATACAACTTACAGCTGAAAAGTATAAATAGATTTCATGCCCAAATATTATGTCAGAAGATGTGCCCTCTAAAATTCTTATTGTTAAGAATGCAGCCAACAAAGCTTTAAGAGCATCAATAGAAAAGACTAACAAGCCATTCTGTAAGCCAAATATTCTAATTGCATTAGTGGCCCCTGCATTACCACTGCCTTTTTTTCTAATATCAAGATCTTTAATCTTACTCATTACTAAACTGGCATTAAGGCTTCCTAGTATATAGCTGGCAAGAATAATGATCGCTAAAACATACATGATTTTAATTTACTCCATTTCAATATTACTAGTTGTACTTTCTGATTTTGCACATATAAATAATGCTGCAATAACTATGCAGATACCACTTATTTCAATTAATGAGATTGCTCTATTAAAAAATAGTACATCCCATATAAAAGACAATATGGGTTGAGCTATTAAAATAATACCTACAGAAACAACTGATATTGTTTGCATACCCTTTAATATAAATATCCACCCAAAAACATGACAAATTACCCCATAACAAAGCATCCATAGTAAATCTGAGCTACTTTTAATAGCAAAAGAGTTATTTTCAATAAGGACTATAACTGCTAAAAGAATTGATGAAAATAACGATATAATTAATAAATTATGAACTGGATTTGTTAATTGCTTATTATGAAATGAGGCCTTCTTAAGAGTTACAGTATACCCACTGTATGCAAGAGCTGTGAAAATGCCAAAAAGTATTCCTAACTTATATTGAGAACCAGCTTGTTGCCAGTTATCACTTAAGCATAAGAATAATCCAATAACCCCAATTACAACTGCTACTAATTGCTGTTTCCTTATAATCTCCTTAAAAATAAAATAAGAAAGAAAAGGAATAATTAGTACTTGTAGACTGGCTAAGAGTGTTGATAAACCAGGACCAATATATATTATAGCTCTGTGCCAAAACCATAGATCTAATACGAATATTATTGCTGCAATATAGAGATATCTTGATATTTCACTCCTAAATGGAGATTCTTTTTCCTTAATAGAATAAAATATGAACAAGGCTAGAAAGCCTATAAATACCCTATAAAAAGCACTTACAGTAGGTTCTAAATCTACTGTAGCTACAAAAACAGAAGAAAAGCTAATCAAAAATGCTCCAGTAAGAACAAAGAGAGATCCCGATATTTTTACAAAATAGTTAGATATCACTTTTATCAATTATTTTTGTTTAAGAATATTTCAGCAATCATGCACCTTGCACTTCCGCCTCCATATTTCTCAATTGTTGATAATGGTATTTTTATGATTTTAGCTATGTTGTTAATTTTACTTTTTTGCTCTTTTGTAAATGCATGAAATGCTGTTTTAGACATAATGATTAGTGACTCATTATTAATATTTGATACTTCTAAAACATTTCCACAAAACTGATTCATTTGATCTATTGAAATCTCTATAACTTCTCTATCATTAATCTCAATAAACTTTAATAAATCTCTTGAGGACTTATCATCTTTGATGGAATCAAGGCAAATAAATGCTAATTTTTCTCCTAGGCTCAACATCACATTTGTATGGTATATAGGAAGAGATTTAGAAAATGCTTCAAAGCTAAAAAAACTGTAATCTAACTTATCTGCTAATATTTCTAGTGCTTCAAAACTTGTTCTAGATGATAAGCAAGCAAAAAATATTTTATTTAATCTATCGAAGACAACACTTCCAGTTCCTTCTAAAAACATACCTTCTTGTTCCAGATAACTAAGATCAATTATTTTCTCAATATTAAATGAATAAGTTGTAATAAGTTTTTCTAATATATCTTCTCTCTTTTCATTCCTTCTCGATGATGACATCATTGGGTAAATTATAGCGGTATTATTTTCATGGAATGTTACCCAATTATTAGGAAATATAGCGTCAGAATTCTGAAGTGATATATCATCATTGAAATCTATAACATTCAATTTATTCTCTCTGAGAATATTCAACATATTCTCAAACTCCTTTATAGCCCTATCACTTAAAGATTTTAGATTATGATCTTTTTTAATATAGGCTTGAAATTGATTTGTAGCAATTGTCTCTGCATTACTGGAAAAGTTAGCGGGTCTGACCATCATTAAATCTGAAGTAGTTTGTTTATTCATGTTTATTAATAAATAAAGAAGATTGTCTGATTATAATTTATTTAGATATTAGATCCGTAATAATAATTGCTTATTAATAAGTAAAATTTTTTTATAACCCTATAAAAAAAACGAAGATGACTTAATTATAAATCATCTTCGTTAAATAAAGACCTGGCGATGTCCTACTCTCACATGGGGAAACCCCATAATACCATCGGCGCTATGCATCTTCACTTCCGAGTTCGGAATGGGATCGGGTGGTTCCTACACGCTATTGTCACCAGGAAAAAAGAATTTAGCTTAAAAGTTACACTGTGTAAAGTTATTTGATTGTTATAAGACCAAGCCTCACGGGTAATTAGTATCGGTTAGCTTCACTCATTACTGAGCTTCCACACCCGACCTATCAACATCGTAGTCTACGATGGCCCTTCAGGGATCTCAAGGGATCCTGGGAAAACTTATCTTAGGGTGGGCTTCCCGCTTAGATGCTTTCAGCGGTTATCCCTTCCGTACGTAGCTACCCGGCAATGCCACTGGCGTGACAACCGGAACACCAGGGGTACGTCCACTCCGGTCCTCTCGTACTAGGAGCAGCTCCCTTCAATTTTCCAACGAACGCACCAGATAGGGACCGAACTGTCTCACGACGTTCTAAACCCAGCTCGCGTACCACTTTAAACGGCGAACAGCCGTACCCTTGGGACCTGCTACAGCCCCAGGATGTGATGAGCCGACATCGAGGTGCCAAACTCCCCCGTCGATGTGAACTCTTGGGGGGAATCAGCCTGTTATCCCCGGCGTACCTTTTATCCGTTGAGCGATGGCCCTTCCATTCAGAACCACCGGATCACTAAGACCAACTTTCGTTCCTGCTCGACATGTCTGTCTCGCAGTCAAGCTACCTTATGCCTTTGCACTCATAACTCGATGGCCGACCGAGTTGAGGTAACCTTTGTACTCCTCCGTTACTCTTTAGGAGGAGACCGCCCCAGTCAAACTACCCACCATACAATGTCCCCAACCCGGATAACGGGTCTAGGTTAGAACTTCAATCATATCAGGGTGGTATCTCACGAGTGGCTCCACATACACTAGCGTGTATGCTTCAAAGCCTCCCACCTATCCTGCACAAACAGGATCAAAGTCCAATGTAAAGCTATAGTAAAGGTGCACGGGGTCTTTCCGTCTTGGTGCGTTTAAACTGCATCTTCACAGCTATTTCAATTTCACTGAGTCTCTGGTGGAGACAGTGTGGCCATCGTTACGCCATTCGTGCAGGTCGGAACTTACCCGACAAGGAATTTCGCTACCTTAGGACCGTTATAGTTACGGCCGCCGTTCACCGGGGCTTCGATCAAGAGCTTCGCCACAAGGGCTAACCCCATCAATTAACCTTCCGGCACCGGGCAGGCGTCACACCCTATACATCCTCTTACGAGTTAGCAGAGTGCTGTGTTTTTATTAAACAGTCGCAGCCACCTGGTATCTGAGACCTTAATCAGCTTAGGAAGCAAGTTCCATCACCAATCAAGGCGTACCTTCTCCCGAAGTTACGGTACCAATTTGCCTAGTTCCTTCACCAGAGTTCTCTCAAGCGCCTTAGAA